>NZ_LZDH01000014.1:0-29656 GCF_001675355.1 Tepidimonas fonticaldi
GCGCGGCAGGGCGGCGGGGTGCGCCTCGACGCCGTCGAGGCGGGCGAACTGCAGCGACAGGGCCAGCGGGGGCAGGGGCTTGGGCATCGGCGGGGCTTTCGGGGGTGGGTGGGGGCGGGGCGCGCCTCGTAGGCGTCGACGATGCGCGCCACCAGCGGGTGGCGCACCACGTCGGCGCTGGTCAGCCGCGCGAATGCGATGCCCGGCACGCGCCGCAGCACGCGCTCGGCGTCGATCAGGCCCGACAGCTGCGAGCGCGGCAGGTCGATCTGGCTGACGTCGCCGGTGACCACGGCCTTGGAGCCGAAGCCGATGCGCGTCAGGAACATCTTCATCTGCTCCGGCGTGGTGTTCTGCGCCTCGTCCAGGATCACGAAGGCGTGGTTGAGCGTGCGCCCGCGCATGAAGGCCAGCGGCGCGATCTCGATCTGCTGGCGCTCTAGCGCCTTCTGCACCGCCTCGAAGCCCATCAGGTCGTACAGTGCGTCGAACAGCGGGCGCAGGTAGGGGTCCACCTTGGCCGCCAGATCCCCGGGCAGGAAGCCCAGCCGCTCGCCGGCCTCCACCGCCGGGCGCGTCAGCACCAGCCGCTGCACCGCGCTGCGCTGCAGCGCGTCGACCGCGCACGCCACCGCCAGATAGGTCTTGCCGGTGCCCGCGGGGCCGATGCCGAACGTGATGTCGTGCCCGGCGATGGCGGCCAGGTAGCGCGCCTGGTTGGCGGTGCGGCCGCGGATCTCGCCGCGGCGCGTCTGCAGCACCGGCGCGGCCGGGTCGGCCTGCGGCGGCGGGCTGTCGCCGGCGAGCATCAGCTGCACCGTCTCGGCCGGCACCGGGTCGCGCGCGATCTCGTACAGCGCCTGCAGCACCTCCAGCGCCTGCGTGGCGGCGGCCTTGCGCCCCTCGACGCGGAAGTGGCCGAAGCGGTGCGTGATGCGCACCTGCAGCGCCGCCTCGATGGTGCGCAGGTGCGCGTCCAGCGGGCCGCAGACGTGCGCCAGCCGGCTGGCGTCGGTGGGGGTGAAGGCGTGGCGCAGGATCAAGGCGGATAATCCCCGGTGAGGTGGGCTGGCGAGGGCGCCGGCCCGGCGCGCCCGGCCACCCTGGTGGCGGTCGGGCGCGCAGCGGCGCAAGGTGGGGCAATGATAGGCAAATTGACGGGCACCCTGATCGACAAGCAGCCGCCGCAGATCCTGGTGGACTGCGGCGGCGTCGGCTACGAGGTGGAGGTGCCGATGAGCACCTTCTACGGCCTGCCGGCGCTGGGCCAGCCGGTGGCGCTGCTGACGCACCTGGTGGTGCGCGAGGACGCGCAGCTGCTCTATGGCTTTGCCACCGCGGCGGAGCGCGCGGCGTTCCGCGAGCTGATCAAGATCGGCGGCGTCGGCCCGCGCATCGCGCTGGCGGTGCTGTCGGGCCTGAGCGTGGCGGAGCTGGCGCAGGCCGTGGCGGCGCAGGAGGCCGGCCGCCTCGTCAAGATCCCCGGCATCGGCAAGAAGACCGCGGAACGCCTGCTGCTGGAGCTGCGCGGGCGCCTTGCGCCCGACCTGGGGCCGGTGGCGGCCGGCGCGCCGCTGGACGATGCGCAGGCCGACATCCAGCAGGCGCTGCTGGCGCTGGGTTACAGCGAGCGCGAGGCCGCCGCGGCGATCAAGGGGCTGCCGGCCGGCGTCGGCGTGGCTGAGGGTATCAAGCTGGCGCTGAAGGCGCTGGCCAAGTGACGCAGGGTTCCAGACGAAGGCGGCAGGCATGACGATCGAGACCGATGACTTCGCGTTCGCGCCGCGGCAGCGGCTGGTGTCGGCAGCGCCCGAGTCCAGCCGCGAGGAGGCGCTGGAGCGCGCGCTGCGGCCCAAGGGTCTGGACGAGTACGTCGGCCAGGCCAAGGCGCGCGAGCAGCTGGAGATCTTCATCGGCGCGGCGAAGAAGCGCGGCGAGGCGCTGGACCACGTGCTGCTGTTCGGCCCGCCGGGGCTGGGCAAGACGACGCTGTCGCACATCATCGCGCACGAGCTGGGCGTCAACCTGCGCCAGACCAGCGGCCCGGTGCTGGAAAAGCCGCGCGACCTGGCGGCGCTGCTGACCAACCTCGAGCCCAACGACGTGCTGTTCATCGACGAGATCCATCGGCTCTCGCCGGTGGTGGAGGAGATCCTCTACCCGGCGCTGGAGGACTACCAGATCGACATCATGATCGGCGAGGGGCCGGCGGCGCGCTCGATCAAGCTGGACCTGCAGCCGTTCACGCTGGTGGGGGCCACCACCCGCGCCGGCATGCTGACCAACCCGCTGCGCGATCGCTTCGGCATCGTGGCGCGGCTGGAGTTCTACACGCCGGAGGAGCTCTCTCGCATCGTCACGCGCTCGGCCGGGCTGCTGGGTGCGCCGATCGAGCCGGAGGGGGCGCTGGAGATCGCGCGGCGCTCGCGCGGCACGCCGCGCATCGCCAACCGGCTGCTGCGCCGCGTGCGCGACTACGCCGAGGTCAAGGGCCAGGGTCGCATCACGCGCGAGATCGCGCAGCGCGCGCTGGCGATGCTGGACGTGGACCCGATCGGGCTGGACCTGATGGACCGCAAGCTGCTGGAGGCGGTGATCCACAAGTTCGACGGCGGCCCGGTGGGGCTGGACAACATCGCCGCCAGCATCGGCGAGGAGCCGGGCACGATCGAGGACGTGATCGAGCCGTACCTGATCCAGCAGGGCTACCTGCAGCGCACGCCGCGCGGCCGCTGCGCGACGCTGGCGGCGTACCGCCACCTGGGCGTGGCCCCGCCGGCGCAGGGCGGCGCCATGCTGTTCGACGACGGCGCCTGAGCGGCGCGCCGGCCGCCGCCGCGCGGGCGCGGCGTCAGGCCGCGGCCTGCTCGTCGCGCGGGCCGGCCTCGTCGGCCTCTTCCAGGTGGCGCGTGTCGCCCCACGACAGCAGCGCAAAGCCGCTGTCGGCGGTCCACAGCAGGCGGTGGATGGCGGCGTTGCCCATCGCCCAGGCGCGCGGCGCCTGCAGGTCCACGCGCGCCGCGGCGCGGTACAGGATGTCCAGCACGCCGCCGTGCGCCACCACCGCGATCGCCTGTCCCGGGTGGCGCGCGGCCAGCTCCGCGAACGTCGCTTCCACCCGCGCGCGCAGCGCCAGCAGCGACTCGCCGCCGGGCGGGGCGAAGTCCGGCACGCGCGTCTTCCACGCGTGCACGACGTCGGGGTGCTCCTGCTCCAGCTCGGCCCAGGTGCGGCCCTGGAAGGCGCCGAAGTGGCGCTCGCGCAGGCCGGGGTGCGTCTGCACCGCCAGTCCGCGCTGGCGCGCGAGGGCCTCTGCCGTCTGCCGCGCGCGGCTCAGGTCGCTGCTGTAGAGGGCGTCGATCGGCTCGTCGGCCAGGGCGGCGGCGGTGCGTTCGGCCTGCCAGTGTCCCGTGTCGTTGAGCGGAATGTCGATCTGGCCCTGAATGCGCGCATCGCGGTTCCAGGCGGTCTCGCCGTGACGAATGGCCAGAATGCGGGTGACGTGCATGAAGGTTGCCTTGCTCAGGGCCGATGGAACTGCCTAGAATGGTAGCCGCCTCGGTCAGCCCCGATCCCCGATGGCAGGCAGACCGATCCAGCCCCCAACCCCGTAAAGGCGTCTCCATGAGCGGCATCGCATTCCAGAAAGAAGTCGACGAACGGACCAATCTGACCGGCTCCAACAAGTTCGAGATGCTGTTGTTCCGGCTCGGCAAGGCGCCCGGGGGCGAGCGCGCGGAGCTGTTCGGTATCAACGTCTTCAAGGTGCGCGAGATCGTGGCCATGCCGGCGCTGACGGCCATGGCGGGCGCGCCGCAGCATGTGCTGGGCATGGTCAACCTGCGCGGCCAGGTCATCCCCGTGATCGATTTGCCGGCGGTCATCGGCTGCACGCCCGAGACGGGGCTAAACCTCATGCTGGTGACGGAGTTTGCCCGTTCTACCCAAGCCTTTGCGGCCGAGTCGGTGGAGGACATCGTGCGGCTGGACTGGGGCAAGATCCTGCCGGCCGACCACACGGCGTCGGTGGCGCGCGGGCTGGTCACGAGCATCGCGCGGCTCGACGACGGGCAGGGCGGCGTCAAGCTGGTGCAGGTGCTGGACGTGGAGTCCATCCTGCAGCGCGTCATGCCCAGCGAGGCCCTGGAAGTCAAGAAAGAGGACGTGGGCACCGGGCCGCGCCTCAAGCCCGGTGCGGTGGTGCTGGCGGCCGACGATTCCTTCGTCGCCCGCACCATGATCGAGCAGGAGCTCAAGGCGCTGAACCTGCCCTACATCATGACCAAGAACGGGCAGGAGGCTTGGTCCACCCTGCAGGATCTGGCCGCCGATTGCCGGGCCAAGGGCGTGCCCGTCACGGACCGTGTGGCGGTGGTGCTCAGCGATCTGGAGATGCCCGAGATGGACGGCTTCACCCTCACGCGCAGCATCAAGGGCGACCCGGCGCTGCGCACGATACCGGTCATCATCCACTCGTCCTTGACCGGCGACACCAACGAGCAGCATGTGCAGCGCGCCGGCGCCGACGGCTATGTCGCCAAGTTCGCGGCCAAGGAACTGGCCGAGACCCTGCGCCAGGTGCTGGCCAAGGCGGCCGCGTCGACGTGATCCACCACTGGGGATAAGCCCCCGGGACGGTTCAGGGCCGGGGCGCTTCGATCACCACGCGGCGCGGGCCGGGGGGCGGATCGGGAAAGCCCTCCAGCGCCGCTTCCAGCAGCGCGCGCCAGAGCGTCGGCGCATCGGCCCACGGGCCGTCCTGCGTGGCGCGGGTTTCGTACACCACCTCGCCGCTGCGGCGGTCGCGCACCGTCAGCGCCAGCTCACGCACATAGTAGGGCGGGCGCACCTGCCACTGCAGGCCGAGCGACGTGACGACCCCGCGGCCGACGATGACCTGGCCATACGGCATCCAGCCGGGGCGCGGCTCGGGGGCGTCCCACGGCGCGTAGGGGTACTTGACCGAGCGCGCGACCAGCTGCACGCCCCACGGCACGGCGCTGACCCCCGCCCCGGGCGCGGCCTCGGCGCGCTGCAAACCCTTGGCGGCCAGCAGCGGCTCGGCCAGCGACTCCAGGGCGTCCTGCTCGCGCATGGCGTCGCCGCTGCGCTGCGATGGCAGGCGCTCGAACAGGTAGCGGTCGCCGGTGGCGGGGCGGGCGGTCGGCGCCCAGGCCGCTTGGCTGCGCACGGTGTGCTCCAGCCGCAGCGGCGTGGCGCAGCCGCCCAGCAGGGCCGCGGCCGCCAGCAGCGCCCCCAGCCACCCCCATCGCCGGGCGCGTGTCACATCAGCCCTCCGGCGTCAGGGCGAACACCCGGCGTTCGGGGCCCGGTGTGTCGGGCGGGGCATCGTCCTCGTCCGGCGTGGCGGCAAAAGGCTGCGGCATCGGCAGTTCCTCTGCATCGAAGGCATGGTCGCCGTCCGCATCCGGGCGGCCGGTGGCGCGCACGCCGGCAAAGTCGTACAGCCCGCGGTCCATCAAATGGCTGGGGACCACGTTCTGCAGCGCCTTGAGCATGTTGTCGATGCGGCCGGGGAAGCGCCGGTCCCACTCGCGCAGCAGGTCGCCGACCTGTTTGCGCTGCAGATTGTCCTGGCTGCCGCACAGGGTGCAGGGGATGATGGGGAACTGGCGCACCTGCGCCCAGCGGATCAGGTCCTTCTCCGGCACGTAGGCCAGCGGGCGGATGACGACGTGCTCGCCGTTGTCGCTGACCAGCTTGGGCGGCATGCCCTTGAGCTTGGCGCCGAAGAACATGTTGAGCAGCAGCGTCTGCAGGATGTCGTCGCGGTGGTGGCCCAGCGCGATCTTGGTGGCGCCCAGTTCGCGCGCGACGCGGTAGAGGATGCCGCGGCGCAGCCGGCTGCACAGGCTGCACATCGTCTTGCCTTCGGGGATGACCTGCTTGACGATGGAGTAGGTGTCCTGCGTCTCGATATGAAAGCGGATGCCCAGGCCCTTGAGGTAGTTGGGCAGCACCTCGGCCGGAAAGCCGGGCTGCTTCTGGTCGAGGTTGACGGCGATCAGCTCGAAGCGCGCCGGCGCGCGCCGCTGCAGCCGCATCAGGATGTCCAGCAGCGAGTAGCTGTCTTTGCCGCCCGAGAGGCAGACCATCACGCGGTCGCCGTCCTCAATCATGCGGTAGTCGTCGATGGCCTGGCCGACCAAGCGGCACAGGCGCTTTTCCAGCTTGCGGTTCTCGAACGCGACGTCCATGGGGCGGAATGTGTGGCGGAATCGGTCGGCGATTGTCCCGCAAACGGCGCGCGTGCGCTCACCACTGACCGCATTCCATGCGGATCGCCACCTCGCAGTCGTCGAAGATTTCCAGTTTGGCGATGCGCACGCGCACGCCGATCACACCGGGCAGTTGCATCAGCCGGTGCGCGAGTTTGCCGATCAGACTCTCCAGCAGGTTGACGTGCTCGGCGGTGCACTCGTCGATGATGATCTGGCGCACCTTGCGGTAGTCCAGCACATGGTGGATGTCGTCGTCGTGCGGCATCAGCGGCTGAAAGCCCTGATTCAGCTCGGCATCCACCTGGATGGGCTGCGGCCCCTGGCGCTCGTGCTCCAGGATGCCCAGGTTGGCGTTGAAGCGCAGGCCGGTCAGCGCCAGCACCTGGCGGCCGATTTTCTGGCGCGCGGTGTCGGCGGCCGCGGCGGTGTCGGGGCGGGTCATGGCGGGCTCACCACGGGTTGAGGTGGACGCGCTCGACGCCGACGCTCTCGCAGTCGGGGTAGACGTCGGGCTTGCGGGTGGCCACGCGCACCGCCTGCACACCGGGCTGCGCCGCCAGCCGCGCCACGATCGCGTCGCACAGCGTCTCCTGCAGCTCGAAGTGCTGGCGCTCGGCCAGCTCGGCGATCACCTCGCGGATGAAGTCGTAATCCAGCGTCTCGCCGATGTGGTCGCGCGCCGCCGGCGCATGCGCCAGCCGCACGCACAGATCGACGTCGAACCACAGCCGCTGCGCGCCGGTGCGTTCGAAGTCGTGGATGCCGATGCGCACCGGCCGCTCGTGGCGGACCAGCCGCATGGCGCGGCATTCGGTGGCCAGCCGCGGGTCCAGTGCGGCGAAGGCGAGCAGGGCGGAACTCATGGCGCGTCGTCTCCCACCACGAACATGACATCGCGGGCCAGCGGCACCAGATGCTGGCCGTTGTCCACCGGCACCACGGCGCCGTTGAGGCTGGGGTTGTCGGCCAGAAAGGCGACGGTCTGGGCCACGCGCGCGGGGTCGATGGGCGCGCGCAACAGGTTGACGCAGCGCGCCCGCTGGAAATTGGCCTCCGACTGCGGGCCGCTGACGTAGATCAGCCCGGGCGAGACGCCGCACACCCGCACCCGCGGCGCCAGCGCCTGCGCCTGCAATGCCACCGTGCGCTCCAGCGCCAGCTTGCTGATGGTGTACGAGAAGTAGTCCGGGTTCAGGTTGTGCACCTTCTGGTCCAGCACATGGACCACGCTGTACGCCCCCGGTGCGGCGTCGATCGCCTGCGCGTCCGCCCCGTCCAGTGCCGACCACAGCGCCCGGCCGAGCAGCACCGGCACCACCGTGTTGACGCGCAACTGGCGCAGCAGCCCCTCCTCGGTGACGTCGGTGCCCGCGTCGGGCTCGAAGGTCGAGGCGTTGTTGACCACGCACCGGGGGATGGCCCCCGTGGCGGTGCGCACGGCGGCCAGCAACGCGTCTGCGGCGCCCGGGGCGTCCAGCGCCTGCGCCACGGCCACCGCATTCACCCCCAGGGCCTGCAGCTCGGCCACCGTGCGCTGCGCGGCGTCGGCCGAGCGGTGATAGTGCACCGCCACGTGCCAGCCCTGGCGGGCGAGGGCCAGGGCGATCTCGCGCCCCAGGCGCTGCGCGGCGCCGGTGACCAGAGCCCAGCGGGGTGTCGAGGGGACGGCAACGGTCATGGGAGGGGTCGGAACGTGCGGGTGCGGGGTGTCCGGGGGCGTCTGCGGCCATGAACGCGGCCACGATCACGGCGACAATTGGGGCCGATTATGCAAGCCGCACCGGGTGACCCCCAGGCGCAGGGGATTCTGCGCGAGCGCATCGTGGCCGAGATTGCCGCCGCCGGCGGCTGGCTGCCGTTCGAGCGCTTCATGGCCCTGGCCTTGTACGCGCCGGGGCTGGGGTACTACACGCGCGGCGCGCCCGTCTTTGGCACCGGCCCTGGGGATGGCAGCGACTTCGTCACCGCGCCCGTGCTGAGCGCGCGCTTTGGCGCCACGCTGGCGCGGGCGGTGGCGCAGGCGCTGCGGGCGACCGACACCCGTGCGGTGTGGGAGTTTGGCGCCGGCAACGGCGCGCTGGCGGCCCAGGTGCTGGCGGGTCTGGCCGCGGCCGACCCCGGGGGGGCTCAGGCCGTGCGCTACCACATCGTCGAGCTGTCGGCCGCGCTGCGCGAACGCCAGGCCGAGCGGCTGGCGCCCTGGGCCGACCGCGTGACCTGGCACGACCGCCTGCCGGACGCGCTGGAGGGGGTGCTGATCGGCAACGAGGTGCTCGACGCCATGCCCGTGACCCTGCTGCACCGGGTCGGCGGCCGCTGGCACGAGCGCGGCGTGGCGTGGGATGCGAGCGCCGCGCGCCTGGTCTGGGCGGACCGACCCACCGACCGCCGGCCGCCACTGGAGATCCCGGGCGAGCACGACTACCTGACCGAAGTGCACCCGCAGGCCGAAGCCTTCGTGCGCACCGTGGGCGAGCGTCTGCGGCGCGGGGCGGCCTTCTTCATCGACTACGGGTTTCCCGAGCACGAGTACTACCACCCCCAACGCGCGATGGGCACGCTGATGTGCCACCGGGCGCACCGCGCCGATGCCGATCCACTGAGCGACGTGGGCAGCAAGGACATCACCGCGCACGTCAATTTCACCGGCATCGCCCTGGCGGCGCAGCAGGTGGGGCTGGAGGTGCTGGGCTACACCAGCCAGGGGCGTTTTCTGCTGAATGCCGGGGTGCTCGACGGCCTGGACGAGGCGCCGCTGCCCGAGCGCGCCGCGACCCTGAAGCTGGTGCATGAGCACGAGATGGGCGAGCTGTTCAAGGTCATCGGCCTGGCGCCGCGCGCCAGCAGCCGGGGCTGGGTGCCGATGGGCTTTGCCCACGGTGACCGCACCCACACCCTGTGACGCAGGCTGCTCATGATCCGCTGGATGATCGTCATTTTTCTGGCCCTGGTGCTGATCAGTTGGATGACGCCGCTGCTACGCCGCCTGGGCTTGGGGCGCCTGCCGGGGGATCTGCACTTCCGCCTGTTCGGGCGCGAGTGGTTCATCCCGCTGACCAGCACCATCGTGCTGAGCCTGCTGGCCTCGGCGATCGCGCGCTGGATTTGACGCCCACGCGCTCGGGCGGGGTGGGGGTGGTGTACCCGCGGGGGTATCTCTTGAATCCGCCGCGTTGCACCCCATCTGAGGGGCATCACCGTTTTGCCTGGAGCGCTGCATGACCGCCGAGCCGCTGCACATCGTCTGTCCCCATTGCCACACCACCAACCGGGTCCGGGCCGACCAGCTCGACCAGGCGCCGGATTGCGGCCGTTGCCACCGCCCGCTGTTCGATGGGCACCCCGTCGCGCTGGATGCCGAGGCCTTCGAACGCCACGTTGGGCGCAGCCAGATTCCGGTGCTGGTGGATTTTTGGGCCCCGTGGTGCGGCCCGTGCCGCATGATGGCCCCGGCCTTCGAGGCAGCCGCGCGGCAACTGGAGCCGCGCGTGCGGCTGGCCAAGGTCAACACCGAGGACGAGCAGGGTCTGGCGGCGCGCTTTGGCATCCGCAGCATCCCGACGCTGGCCCTGTTCATCGGCGGTCGCGAGGTCGCCCGTCAGGCGGGCGCCATGGGGCAGGCCGACATCGTGCGGTGGGTGGGGGCCGCCCTGGCCCGCGCGCAGTGAACCCCGCCGCCCGGCCCTGGCTGGGCGGCACTCAAGCCGCGAGTGCCGCGGCGACGGCGTGCTGGCGCGCGTGTTCGATGGCCGCCCGGATGCGCAGGCCCAGGTCGCGCGCATGGGGGTGGCGGGCCTGCGTCTGCTGCGCCACGGTGGCCGTGTCCACCGCCAGCGCCGCGCGCAGGGCGGCCCGCAAGCGGGTGGCCTGGGGGTAGGGGTGCGCTTCGTGGTGCAGGCGCCCGCGGACATCGCATTCGCAGGCCAGCAGCACCTGTTCGAACCGCTCGGGGCGGCGCAGCGCGTCGCACCGCTCCAGCAGGCGCAGGGTGGCGGCGGCGCTCAGGGTGTCGCAGCGGTGGATGTGGCCATGCTCGCGCGCCACCACCTCGGCCAGTTCGCGGCAGTCGCGCGGTACGCGCCAGCGCTCGCTCACCCCGCGCAGCAGTTTGACGCTGCGCTCCTCGTGGCCGATGTGGCGGGGCAACACGTCCTGCGGCGTCGTGCCTTTGCCCAGGTCGTGGCACAGGCAGGCATAGCGGGTGGCCAGCGGGGCACCCAGGCGGGCGCTCATGTCCAGCACCATCCCCAGATGCACGCCGGTGTCCACCTCCGGGTGGTAGTCGGCGCGCTGCGGCACACCCCACAGGCGGTCCACCTCGGGCAGCAGCACGCGCAGGGCTCCGCACTCGCGCAGCACCGCCAGCATGCGCGAGGGGCGCTGCTCCATCAGCCCGCGCGAGAGCTCCTGCCACACCCGCTCGGGCACCAAGTGGTCCACCTCGCCGTGTTCCACCATCGCGCGCATCAGCGCCATCGTCTCCGGCGCCACGGCAAAGTCCGGCCAGCGCGCCGCGAAGCGCGCCATGCGCAGAATGCGCACCGGGTCCTCGGCAAAGGCCGGTGTGACGTGGCGCAACACCTTCTCGCGCAGATCGCGCTGGCCGCCATAGGGGTCGATCAAGCGTGGATCGGCCGGATCGAAACGGCCGTGCGCATCCAGCGCCGCGGCGGGCAGCGCCATGGCGTTGATGGTCAGGTCGCGCCGCGCCAGGTCCTGCTCCAGCGTCACGCCGGGGTCGGCGAAGAAGTCGAAGCCATGGTAGCCGCGCGCGGTCTTGCGCTCGGTGCGCGCCAGCGCGTACTCTTCGCGCGTGATCGGATGCAGAAAGACGGGGAAGTCCCGCCCCACGGGCAGAAAGCCCTGCGCCACCATCGCCTCGGGCGTGGCGCCGACCACCACCCAGTCGCGGTCGGCGTGGGCGGTGCCGTCGGGCCGCTGGTGCGCCAGGTGAAAAGCCCCAAGCAAGCCGTCGCGCACTGCGCCGCCGACCAGGTAAATCTCCACCGCGGCCGTCGTCAGGCGTACTTTTCCAGGATGCGCGTGGAGCGTTCGACCTCGCGCATCGTCTCGTCGTCGGAGACGGCCACCGACTCCATCACGGAGCAGGCCATCATGCGAAAGAAGGCCTTGTCCATGGCCTTGCGCGCCGCCGACATCTGCTGGGCGACGTCCTCGCACGGGCGGCCGGACTCCACCATCTCGATCAGGGCGCGCACCTGGCCCTCGATGCGCTTGAGGCGGTTGACCACGTCCCGCTGGTGCTCGTTGCGGTAGCGCGACGGCGGCGAGTCGGGCCGGTTTGCTTCGGCCGAGCGGCAGTCGCCGCTTGCGGTGGAGTCACTCATGTCGACGCCCTTCGGGTATTCGCTGTGGGACCACGAGTGTGCCAAAAAACCGCCGTGCTGGGCAGGACGCCGGCCGCGGCGTGGAGCGTGGTCACCGACTTGAAGCCCTACCCTCTAGGGTAAATGCCGATGCGGTTGGTCCGCCGGCCTCGCTAAGCCGTCACCGTCTTGATTTAAATCAAAGCCCCCCAGGGGCGCAGGAGCGAGAGGACATGAGCCCATTTCGTCAAACCTGGCGGTGAGGAGCCGCCGCGCTGATGCTGGTGGTCAGCGTGGGCGCCACCACCGGCTGCGGCACCGTCGCGACGATCGGCAAGCTGGAGGACGGCGCCGGCGCCGGCGCCGAGATCTTCCGCCCCTACCGCGACGCGCAGTTCGTCGGACAGACGCCGGTGGTGGAAAGCGGCCGCACGGCGTTCCCGATTCCGGCATTCGGCACCAACGTCAAGCTGTCCGAGAAGCTGGCGCTGGGCGTGACGGTGTACGGCAACGGCGGCATGAATACCTCGTACGCGCCGTTTCCCAATGGCGTCAACCTGATGGGCGGGCAGGGCAAGTTGGGCGTGGACCTGATGCAGCTGATCGTGGCGCCGACGCTGGCCTACCAGGTGGCCGACGGGCATGCGCTGGGCATCTCGCCGCTGCTGGTGCTGCAGCGCTTCGAGGCCTACGGTCTGCAGGGCTTTTCGATGATGTCGCAGTCGCCTGGCGACGTCACCAACCGCGGCAAGGACACCAGCACCGGCATCGGGGTGCGCCTGGGCTATTTCGGCAAGCTCGGCGACCGCGTGACGGTCGGCGCGGCCTATTCGCCCAAGACCGACATGAGCCGTTTCGACAAGTACAAGGGGCTGTTCGCCGGCGGCGGCGACTTCGACATCCCGGAGAACTACGGCGTTGGCGTGGCGGTGCAGCTGACCCCGGCGCTGACGGTGGCGCTGGACGCCACGCGCGGCAAGTACGGCGGCGTGCCGGCGATCGCCAACGGCAGCCTCAGCCAGGTGATGGCCGGCCAGCCGCTCGGGGCGGCGGCCCCTTTTTTACCGGCGTTGATGCGCGGTGCGGCGGATGGCGATCAGGGGATCGGCCGGGCCGTCCAGGTCCAGATAGCGGGCCGCCACCGGTTCCACCGCGCTGGGGGTCAGGCCCAGGTCGGTCAAGGTCGGCAGGGTGCCGCTGGCGACGTTGTCCACCTCCATCGAGCGCAGGTTGTCGATGCTCAGCAGCGGCTCGCCCGGCATCAGTTCCATCAGCAGCGCCTGGAAGTAGCCCAATGCCCGCGGCAGGCCGATCACCGGCCGCGGGTGGCCGCTCAGCCGTCCGGCAAGCCGAACCAGGTCCGCCAGCGTCCACACCTCCGGGCCGACCGCCTCGAAGGTGCGGCCGATGGTGTCGTCGCGCTGCAGGCAGGTGACGATGGCCTGCGCCACGTCGCCCACCCACACCGGCTGGAAGCGCGCATCCGCCCCGGCCAGCGGCACCACCGGCAGGCTGCGCTGCAGCCGCGCGAACAGGTTCAGGAAGCGGTCCTCGGCACCGAAGATGACGCTGGGGCGCAGCACGGTCAGGGCCAGGCCGGCCGTGGCGATCTGCTGCAGGACGGCTTCGCCCTCGCCCTTGGTTTGCTGGTAAAGGGATGGCCCCGCGGGATCGGCGCCCAGCGCGCTGACGTGCACCAGCCTGCGCACATGGGCCGCCAGCATCGCCTCGCCCAGCCGCTGCGGAAAACTCACATGCACCTGCTCGAAGCGGCGCCGGTTGCCCTGCAGCACCGCGATCAGGTTGACGACCGCATCGTGGCCGGGCAGCAGCCGCTCCAGCACGCGGTCGTGGTGCACGTCGGCCGTGACCACATCCACCATGGGCAGCATTTGCACGGCCTTGGCGTGTTCGGGGTGGCGGGTCGGCACGGTGACGCGCACGCCCAGGCGGGTGAGTTGTTCGCAGACGTGGCGGCCGACAAAGCCGGTGCCGCCCAGTACCAGCACGTGTTTCATGGTGTCCTCGTTACGCAGGGGCCGTATCGGGCGCTGCGGCCGCCGTCACGGCAGATCCGTGTCAGGCGCCCGGGCCGTCGCCAGACGGGGGCCGATGCGCCCCAGCCGGCTGCTCAGGCGCTGCGGCTGACCGGTCAGGATGGCGGCGTAGACCGTGGTGTTCGACAGCACCCGCTTGACGTAGTCGCGCGTCTCGTCGAACGGAATATTCTCGATCCACACCGCGGCTTCCAGCTCCGGCCCTTGGCGCCACTGGCGCGGGCGTCCCGGCCCTGCATTGTAGGCCGCCGCCGCCATCGCCATCGACCCCTCGAAGTCGTCCAGCGCCAGCTTGAGGTAGGCGGTGCCGATCTGCACATTGACCTCGGGGTCGGTGATCTGGCTGGGTTCGAACCCGTTGAGGCCGATCTTGCGCGCGGTCCAGCGCGCCGTGGCGGGCATCACCTGCATCAGCCCCGACGCCCCGACGTGGGAGCGCGCATCGCTGACGAAGCGGCTTTCCTGCCGGATCAGGCCGTAGACATAGGCGGGGTCGAGCCCGATCTCGCGCGCGCGGCGCACGACCAGCTCGCGCAGCGGCGTGGGAAAGCGCTGCGCCATGTCGATGGCGTCGCGGGTGCGGCTGCTGGTGTTGATGCAGCGGTCCCACACGGCCCGCTCGCACGCCCATTCCGCGGCGGCCAGCAGCTCGCGCTCGCTCAGCCCGCCGGGGGTGTGCAGCGCGATTTCGTACTGCCACTCGCGCACGCCCTCGCTGCGCAGTCCCAGCTCGATGGCCAGCAGCGCCCGCTGCAGGCCGGCGTTGGCCCGGATGGCCGCGCGCTCGGCCGGGGTGGGCGGCGGCGGGGCGGGCGGCAGGGTGAAGGGCTGCCCCAGCGCCTCGGCGGCCAGCTTTTCGTAAAAACCGGCGCTGCCGGCGATGCGGGCATACGCCTCGCGGGCGGCGGCGGCGTCTTCGGGCCGGCCGCTGGCGTGCAACGCGCGCGCCAGCCAGTAGGTCCAGGTCGGGTCCTGGCGCTGTTTGTCGCCCATGTGCTCGATGGTGCGGCGCACGGTGGCCCAGTCACCGGCGCGCAGGGCGGCGCGCACCTTCCACGCCCGCCAGTCGTCGGGCAGCAGGGCGTCGTCGGCCCGGGCAAAGTGGCGCACCGCATCGTCCGACAGCCGCAGAGCGGCCCGTTTGCCGATGGCACCCCAGATCCAGGCCCGTTCCTCGGCGGTGAGCTGGGCGCGCCAGCGCAGGTGCGCGGCCTCCTCCGCGGCGGCGGACGGGTCCTGCGTGGCCAGCCGGATCAGCGCCAGGGTGACGATTTCCTTGGTCCGGTGGCGCAAAGCGGTCACCTTGTCGTCCAGATAGCGCTGCGGGGACTGGTAGGCCCGCTCCACCAGCGGCACCCATTCGGGATTCAGCAGCCCGACCGCCTGCGTGGCGATGGCCAGCCGCCCCGCCTCCACGCCCAGGCGCGCGCGCTGCCAGGCCACATCCGGCGTTAGCGCACCGGCCTGGATCAGCCGCCCCGCGGCGGCGGCACAGCCGGGTGCGGCCGCGCGCTGTGCCAGCCAGGTGTCGCGCACCTCGGCCGCGATGTCGCCCGGGGCGACCAAGCCGGTCTCCAGGCGCGCCAGCGCGGTGTAGCAGCGCACTTCGGCGTCGTCGTTCATGCGGAAGGCCGCCACCTCCTGCAGCAGCGTCGGCCAGTCCCGGCGCGCGCCCAGCAGCAGCAGCCAGTCGTTGCGCAGCCGGTCTTCCCAGTAGGTGCCGCGCCAGCGCGTCAGAAAGAGGCGGATATCGTCCGCACTCGCGACGTCCAGCCGCACCCGCAGCGCCCAGTAGGCGGCCAGCGGCTCCAGCGGATGCCCTTGCACCTGCGGCAGCAGGCTGGCCAGGCGGCTGGCCTCGCCTTTCTGGAAGGCGGCGCGCATCTCGGTCAGCGCGCGCTCCGCGGCTGCCGCGCGCGCCGCCGTGTCGCTGGCCGCCCACAGCGGGGGGGCGCCCAGCAGCGCCACCGCGACGCAGGCGAGTGCCGCCCAGCGGCGGGACGGTAAGATGGCAGCGGCCTCTGTCGTGACCCCCGCGACGGTGTTGCCCCAAGCCAGCGCCCAGCGGCGCACATGTACCAGACCCATAAAGGCGATTATGGAGAACATCGACCCCGAACGCCAGGGCGAGGAGACCGATCCCGCAGCCCGCAAGCGGCAGTGGCGCCAGCGGCTGGTGGCCGAGCGGCTGCGCCTGTCCGACCGGCTGGCGCGCAACGAGGCCTTGCAGCGCGTCATGCGGGTGTGGATGGTGGAGCGGCCCGATGCGGTGATCGGGGCCTACTGGCCGATCAAGGGCGAGTTCGACCCGCTGCCCGCGCTGCACCGTTGGCAGGAGGCCGCCAACGTCGAGGACGCCTCCAGCGCCCGGCAGCGCCGCCGCATCGCCCTGCCAGTGATCGACAAGGTGGCGCAGACGCTGCGCTTTCATGTCTGGTACCCCGGCTGTCCGATGGAGGAGGACGCCTACGGCATCCCCAAGCCCAAGGACACCGAGGTGGTCGAGCCGACGCTGCTGTTCGTGCCCTGCGTGGGGTATGGCCCGGGCGGCACACGCCTGGGCTACGGGGGCGGCTTTTACGACCGCACGCTGGCGGCGCTGCGCCCCCGCCCGTTCACGGTCGGGCTGGCGTATGCGCACGGCTTTTTGCCGTGGTTGGCGCCGGAGCCGCACGATGTGCCGCTGGACGCCATCCTGACCGATCAGGGCGTGGCCTGGCCGATCGATTGACCGGTGGCGGGGTGCCCGGAGCGCCCGTGCCGCCCCGGCCGGGCTGCGCGCCGTCAGGGGTGCGGCGTGTTGGTGTGCAGGTCGCGCCGGGCGTGCAGCCGTTCGTGGCGGATCAGGTACAGCCCCGCGGCGATGACCACCGACGCCCCCACCAGCGTGGGCGCATCGGGCCACACCCCCCAAATCGCCGCGTCCAAGGCGACGCCCCAGGCCAGGGCCGTGTATTCAAACGGCGCCACGGCCGAGGCCTGTCCGTGGCGAAAAGCCTCGGTGATGGCCAGTTGGGCGGCAAAGCCCGTGACGGCCAAGGCCGCCAGCGCGGGCAGGTGATCCGCGGCCACGGGCTTCCAATGGGGCGCGGCCAGGGCGCCCGCCCCCAGGGCCAGCGCCACCATCGACCACCAGACCAGGCTCTCCGGGGCGTCGGTGCGGCAAGCCAGCCGCCCCAGCACGGCAGAGGCCGCATACGCCCCCGCGGCCAGCAGCACGGCCAGCCCCGCCCACCCCAGGAAGGCATCCGGCGTCGGTCGCAGCGCGATCACCACGCCGACCAGTCCCGCAGCGATGGCCGCCAGGTGCGCGCGCCGCACCCGCTCGCCCAGAATGGGGATGGCCAGCAGTGTGATCAGCAGCGGCGCGATGAAAAACAGCGTGTAAGCGTTGGCCAGCGGCAGCGACGACACGCCGTAGGCAAACGCCGTGAGCATGACCACCGCGAGCACGCCTCGGATGGCGTGCAGCGGCCACCGCACCCGCCACACCCGGTGCCAGGCGCGCCGCCAGGTCAGATACGCCATGACCAGCGGCAGCGCGACCCAGCCGCGCATCGACGCCACCTGCGCCGGCGGATAGTGCGCCGTCAGGTGCTTGAGCACCGTGTCCATCAGCGCAAAAAAAGCCACCGCCGCCAGCATGGCGGCGATGCTGCGCAGGTTGCCAGAGTCGGCCAGAGAGGTACGCCACAACAGGAGCATCCGGCGAGTATCCCACGCACACGCCGCGCCTGCAGGGGCGTCACATATTGCGCCGGTACTGGCCGCCCACCTCGAACAGCGTCTGCGTAATTTGCCCCAGCGAGCAGCAGCGCACCGCGTCCATCAGCACCTCGAAGACGTTGCGGTTCTCGATCACGGCGTCCTTCAGGCGCTGCAGCATCGCCGGCGCCTCGTGCGCGTGGCGGGCGTGGAAGTCGCGCAGGCGCTGCAGTTGCGACTGCTTTTCGGCCTCGGTGGAGCGGGCCAGCTCCAGCGACTCGGGGATCGGGTCGCCATGCGGGTTGCGGAAGGTGTTGACGCCGATGATGGGCAGCTCACCGGTGTGCTTGAGCATCTCGTAGTGCATGCTCTCGTCCTGGATGCGGCCGCGCTGGTAGCCGGTCTCCATGGCGCCCAGCACGCCGCCCCGCTCAGCGATGCGCTCGAACTCCGCCAGCACGGTTTCCTCCACCAGCTCGGTCAGCTCGTCGATGATGAAGGCACCCTGATTCGGGTTCTCGTTCTTCGCGAGCCCCCATTCCCGGTTGATGATGAGCTGGATCGCCATCGCGCGGCGCACGCTCTCCTCGGTGGGCGTCGTGATCGCCTCGTCGTAGGCGTTGGTGTGCAGCGAATTGCAGTTGTCGTAGATCGCGATCAGCGCCTGCAGCGTGGTGCGGATGTCGTTGAACGCGATCTCCTGCGCGTGCAGGCTGCGGCCGGAAGTCTGGATGTGGTACTTGAGCTTCTGGCTGCGCTCGTTGGCCCCGTACTTTTCCTTCATCGCCACCGCCCAGATGCGGCGCGCCACACGGCCCAGCACCGTGTACTCCGGGTCCATCCCGTTGCTGAAGAAGAACGACAGGTTCGGCGCGAAGTCGTCGATGTGCATCCCACGCGCCAGGTACGCCTCGACGAACGTAAAGCCGTTGGCCAGCGTGAAGGCCAGCTGCGAGATCGGGTTGGCGCCCGCCTCGGCGATGTGGTAGCCGGAGATCGACACCGAGTAGAAGTTGCGCACGTTGTGGTGGACGAAGTACTCCTGGATGTCGCCCATCACCTTGAGGCTGAACTCGGTCGAGAAGATGCAGGTGTTCTGGCCCTGGTCTTCCTTGAGGATGTCGGCCTGCACCGTGCCGCGCACATTGGCCAGCACCCACTCCTTGATCTTGGCCGCTTCGGTGTCGGTCGGGTCGCGCCCGTTGTCGGCGCGGAACTTGTCCATCTGCTGGTCGATGGCGGTGTTCATGAACATGGCCAGGATGGTGGGCGCCGGGCCATTGATGGTCATGGACACGCTGGTCGACGGATCGCACAGGTCGAAGCCGCTGTAGAGCACCTTCATGTCGTCCAGCGTGGCGATGGACACGCCGGAGTTGCCGACCTTGCCGTAGATGTCCGGCCGCGGGTCGGGGTCGGCGCCGTACAGCGTGACCGAGTCGAAGGCGGTGGACAGCCGCTTGGCGGGCATCCCCTCCGACAGCAGCTTGAAGCGCCGGTTGGTGCGGAACGGGTCGCCCTCGCCTGCAAACATGCGCGTCGGGTCCTCGCCCTCGCGCTTGAAAGCGAACACGCCCGCGGTGTACGGGAAGCTGCCGGGGACGTTTTCCAGCATCAGCCACTTGAGCAGCTCGCCGTGGTCCTCGTACTTGGGCAGCACGACCTTGCGGATCTTGTTGCCGCTGAGCGTCGTGTGGGTGAGCTGGGTGCGGATTTCCTTGTCGCGGATCTTGACGACATACTCGTCGCCCGCATAGGCCTGCTGCATGGCGGGCCACTGCGCCAGCAGCTTGCGGGCGGCGGGGTCCTGCCGCTCCTGCCGTTGCTGGGCCAGCTCGTCCACGGCTTCGGCCGCCTTGGCGCGGCCGGCCTTGCCGATGCGCAGCATCGCGGCCGTGGCGTGGAGTTGCTGAATCTCCCGCGCCAGCCGGGCTTGCTCATGGACCTTGCGCTTGTAGCTGCGCACGGTCTCGGCGATTTCGGCCAGGTAGCGGGTGCGCGCCGGCGGCACGATGGGGGTCTGGTTGCTGCTGTGGCGCACGTCCACCCGCGGCAGCCGGCCGCCCTCGACGCCCAGCGGCAGGTTCAGCCCCAGCTCGGCCAGCCGGGCCTTGAGCGCCTGATAGAGCGCGGTCACGCCGTCGTCGTTGAAGCGCGCGGCCATGGTGCCAAACACCGGCATGTCCTCCGGCCGCTTGCCCCAGGCCTCCTTGTTGCGCTGCACCTGCTTGGCCACGTCGCGCAGGGCGTCCAGCGCGCCCTTGCGGTCGAACTTGTTGATCGCGACGAACTCCGCGAAGTCCAGCATGTCGATTTTTTCGAGCTGGCTGGCCGCGCCGAATTCCGGCGTCATCACGTACAGCGGCACGTCGACGTGCGGCACGATGGCGGCGTCGCCCTGGCCGATACCGGAGGTCTCGACGATCACGAGGTCGAAGCCCGCCACCTTGCAGGCGGCGATCACGTCCGGCAGGGCGGCCGAGATTTCGCTGCCGAAGTCGCGCGTGGCCAGGCTGCGCATGTACACGCGCGGGCCCTGCTGCCACGGGCCGATGGCGTTCATGCGGATGCGGTCGCCCAGCAGGGCGCCGCCGCTCTTGCGCCGGCTCGGGTCGATGCTGATGACGGCGATGCGCAGCGCATCGTCCTGGTCCAGCCGCAGGCGGCGGATGAGTTCGTCGGTCAGGCTGCTCTTGCCCGCGCCGCCCGTGCCGGTGATGCCCAGCACCGGCACCCGTGTGTCAGCCGCGGCCGCGCGCACGCTCGCCAGCAGGTTGGGGTCGGCCTGACCGTTCTCGACCGCCGTGATCAGTTGCGCCAGCGCCCGCCAGGCGGCGTCGCTGTGCCCCTGGATGGCCGCGATGTCGCGCGGCGCATAGGGCGAGAGGTCGCGGTCGCAGCGCATGACCATCTCGCCGATCATGCCTTGCAGGCCCATGCGCTGGCCGTCTTCGGGGCTGTAGATGCGGCCCACGCCGTAGTCCATCAGCTCGCGGATTTCGCTGGGCACGATCACGCCGCCGCCGCCCCCAAACACCTGGATGTGCTCGCCGCCGCGCTGGCGCAGCAGATCCACCATGTACTTGAAATACTCCACATGCCCGCCCTGGTACGAGCTGACCGCGATGCCCTGCACGTCCTCCTGCAAGGCGGCGGTGACCACCTCGTCCACGCTGCGGTTGTGGCCCAGGTGGATCACCTCCGCCCCCATGCTCTGCAGGATGCGGCGCATGATGTTGATGGCCGCGTCGTGACCGTCAAAAAGGCTGGCGGCGGTGACGAAGCGCACCTTGTGCGTGGGCCGGTACTGGGCCAGGGCCTGGAATTCGGCGGACAGGTTGGTCATGCAGAGGTCTCCTCGGAGGGCGCATGCCGCGGCGCAATCGCCTGCGGGCCGGGGGCGGGTGGGTATTGACGTTTACGTAAACGTCAATATTAGCCGAGAACCCGCGCCGAACCAACCGCCACCCGCCCCGCCGGGGCGGGGCTCAACCGTACAGCACCTTGGGCAGCCACAGCCCGATGTCCGGGAACAGATACAGCAGCACGATGGCCAGGATCTGGATGCGCCAGCCGCGCGGTCAGCGGGGGCAGCGGCACGATGCGCTGCTCCGCCGGCAGCGGCGGCATGGTGTGCGGCCGCAGCTTGGCCAGCACGATCACATACACACCACGTACAGCCCGGCGAGCATCAGGCCGGGGACGAAGGCCCCTGCGTACAACTGCACCACCGCCAGCGACCCCGGTACACGCGCCATCGACAGGTGCAGGCTCTTGAACAGCTTTTCGATCAGGTTGGCGCGCTCGACCAGATAGCCGATGAAGAACGAACAGCGGGATCGAAATGAGCACGTCGTTGCTCATGGCCGAAAACGCCCGCTGCACCATCAGGTCCAGCGTCTGTTTGACCGCGCCGGCCGCGCTTTGCCCGCCGGAGTGGTAGGCAAAGAAGGTGAAGATGATGCCCATGCCCATCAGCGTGAACGCTGTCGGGAAGCCGCGCATGATGGCCACCACCACCAGCGCCAGCATCATCAGGCCCATCAGGCTGAAACCAAACCACGGTTCGCGGCGCATCAGCCCTGTTTGCCGGCCGGGCGGAGGAAGTAGTGGTTCCACGCCATCTTGAAGTCGACCGTGTCGTCGTTCCACCAGCCGCCGGCGCGTTCGACAAAGGCGCGCTGGCTGTCCAGCATCCAGGTAGTCCTGCGAGTGGCGGTGCGCGGCCTTGCAGCTCCTGTCGGCGCTGGCGGCCTGCACCGCATAGTCGATGATGGACTTCAGCTCCGCCGGCAGCGCGTCGTACTTGGTCCTGTTGAACAGAATCTCGAACTGCTCGCCGCTTTGATGGAAGCTCTGCAGCATGCAGTTCTTGACCACGTCCGGAAAGCCCAGGATGCGGTCGGAGGAGGCGTTGTTGAACTCGGCGCCGTCGATCAGGCCGCGGTCCAGCGCCGGCACGATCTCGCCGCCCGGCAGCACCTCGATCTTCAGGCGGTTGCCCGCCATGTCGTTGACCTTCTTGGCGAAGTCGTTGGCGTACTCGTGGAAGATGTCCTTCAGGTGGACTGGAAGCGCAGCGACGTCGTTTGCGCCACGGCCACCATCGGAGCAGCCATGGCGCCAGCGGCGACGGCCGCGCCCTACAGCAGCCGCAATCGCGAAAATTTCCCACGCCGTGTGAAAAGTCTGCGCATCCGTTGACTTTTGGCAACGCTTGAATACCATATGGAGTATAAAGACCGAGCCCATCGCCGCTTTCGCCGTTTGCCATGCAATCCGTCCAAGACCCCGATCGCAAGAAAGCCCTGCTGCTGCGCCTCAAGCGTGTCGAGGGGCAGTTGCGCGGCATCCAGCGCCTCATCGAGGCCGACACGGATTGCGAAAAAGTCGCCCAGCAACTGGCGGCGGCGCGCAAGGCGCTGGACAAATCGTTCTTCATGATGGTGGGCTGCGTCATGGCCCAGGGGGATACCCCGCCGGATGACGTGGCGGAGCTGCTGGTCCGCTTTGCCTGACGCCCGCCGGGGCGTGTTTGTGGGGCTCGTGGATCGCGTCTGCGGGCGCGAGCCGCTACCATCGGCGCCATGCATCCGATCCAGCGCTTCGATCCCGATTCCTGCACCTACACCTACGTCCTGTTCGACGCCGACACGCGCGAGGCGGTCATCATCGACCCGGTGGACGAGCAGCTCGAGCGCGACCTGCAGGTGCTGCGCGAATACGGCCTGCGGCTCGTCTGGGTGGTGGAGACGCACGCGCACGCCGACCACATCACCAGCGCGCTCAAGCTCGCGGAGCACACCGGCGCCCACACCGCGGCACCGGCGGCCTGCGGCATCACCACCGTGCACCGCGCGCTGCACGACGGCGACGAACTCGCCTTCGGCGCGCAGCGGCTGCGTGCGCTGGCCACCCCCGGCCACACCGCCGGCAGCATGAGCTACGTCTGGCAGGTGGATGGCCAGACGCACGTCTTCACCGGCGACACGCTGCTGATCGGCGGCTGCGGCCGCACCGACTTCCAGTCCGGCAGCGCCGAGGCGCTCTACCGCAGCATCACCGAGCGCCTGTTCACGCTGCCGGACGAGGCCATCGTCTGGCCCGGGCACGACTACCACGGCCGCACCCACTCCACCATCGGGCACGAGAAGGCGCACAACCCGCGCCTGGCCGGCAAGTCGCTGGCGGAGTTCGTGGCCATCATGGAGCACCTGGGCCTGCCGCGGCCGCGCCGCATGGACGAGGCGGTGCCGGCCAACCTGCGCGGTGGCATCCGCCACGACGCGGACGGCGCCGAGCGCGAGGTGCCGCGCCCGGCGCAGGGTTACGCTGGCGACGTGGCGCCGGAGCTGGCCTGGCGCTGGGTGCAGGAAGGCCGCGCCGTGCTGGTGGACGTGCGCACCGACGCCGAGCGCGAGTGGGTCGGCTACGTGCCCGGCGCGCAGGCGCTGGCGTGGAAGCAGTGGCCGGGCATGCAGCCCAATCCCGCCTTCGACGATGGCGTGCGCCAGCTGGCCGCCGAAGGCAAGCCGCTGCTGATGCTGTGCCGCAGCGGGGCGCGCTCCATCGCCGCGGCGCGCCGCGCCACCGAGCTGGGGGCCACGGCCTACAACGTGCTGGAAGGCTTCGAGGGCGATCCCGACGAGCGCGGCCAGCGCGGGCACCTCGGGGGCTGGCGCCACCGGGGGCTGCCCTGGCGGCAAAACTGAGCCCGGCTCGGCCACCAGCCACGCCGTTATGATGTTTTGATGACTGCGCCGGACACCGCCGCCACCGAATCGACCGCGCTGCTTGCGCTGGACGTGGGCAACACCCGCCTCAAATGGGCGCTGTACGAGGCGCCGGCCCCCGGGGCGCGGCTGCTCGCGCACGGGGTGCAGTTTCTGGAAAACATCGAAACCCTGGCCGAGGGCGACTGGCGCCCGCTGCGCGCGCCGCGCTGGGTGCTGGGCAGCATCGTCGCCGGCGCCGGGGTGCGCCACCGGGTGGAGGAGCAGCTCGAACTGTGGGATGCGCCGGTGCAATGGGTGGTGCCGGGCAATGCCGAGGCCGGGCTGATCAACGGCTACGACCACCCGGCCCGGCTGGGCCCCGATCGCTGGGTGGCCATGATCGGGGCGCGCCAGCGGCTGCTGGCCCGCGGCGAGCCGCGGCCCTGCGTGGTCGTGATGGTCGGCACGGCCGTCACGGTCGAGGCGATCGATGCCGAGGGGCGCTTCCTGGGCGGCATCATCCTGCCGGGCCACGGCATCATGCTGCGGGCGCTGGAGTCCGGCACGGCCGGCCTGCACGTGCCCACCGGCGAGGTGCGGGCCTTTCCCACCAACACCAGCGATGCGCTTACCAGCGGCGGCACCTTTGCCATTGCCGGGGCGGTGCAACGCATGGTGGATAACCTGCGCGCCCACACGGGCCACGAGCCGGTCTGCCTGATGACCGGCGGTGCCGGCTGGAAGATGGCGCCGCACATGACGGTGCCCTTCGAGCTGGTCGAGGGGCTGATCTTCGACGGCCTGCTGGCCATCGCGCGCAACCGCTTCGGGGCGGCCAGCCCGGCGTGGGCGACCGCCGATGTGCGGCCGTGACCGGCCACACCCGCGGCGTCAGGCGGTCCGCGCCAGCCAGCGGGTTGCCAGCGTCACCCAGTAGGTGGCGCCCAGCGGGATCAGCTCGTCGTTGAAGTCGTAGCGCGGGTTGTGCAGGGTGCAGGGGCCGGCGTCGTGGCCCGGGCCATAGGTGCCGCGGTGGGCGCCATCCCCGTTGCCGATGAAGACATACGCCCCCGGCTTGGCCTGCAGCATGTAGGCAAAGTCCTCCGCCCCCAGCGTCGGCTCCTGGGCCACCACGCCGTCCGGGCCGACGATGTCGCGCATCACGTCGGCCGCAAAGGCCGCTTCGGCCGCGCTGTTGACGGTGGGCGGATAGTTGCGCCGGAAACGGAAGTCCGCGCGGGCGCCAAACGCTGCGCACAGCTGCTCGGACAACTCGCGCATGCGCCGCTCGATCAGATCCAGCGCCTCCACCGTGAAGGTGCGCACGGTACCCTGGATTTCGCAACGGTCGGGGATGACATTGGTCGCCTCGCCCGCGTGGATCATGGTGACCGAGATCACACCCGGCTCCACCGGCCGCAGGTTGCGCGTCAGGATGGTCTGAAAGGCCTGCACCAGTTGGCAGGCGATGGGCACGGGGTCCACCGTGTTGTGGGGCAGGGCGGCATGCCCTCCCTTGCCGTGGAGGGTGATGGCGAACTCGTTGCTCGAGGCCATCACCGGCCCGGGGCTGACCGCAAAGCGCCCCACGGGCAGCCCCGGCCAGTTGTGCATGCCAAACACCGCCTGCATGGGAAAGCGCTCGAACAGCCCGTCGGCGATCATCTCGCGCGCGCCGCCGCCGCCTTCTTCCGCCGGCTGGAAGATCAGATACACCGTGCCGTCAAAGTCGCGGTGCCGCGCCAGGTGTTGCGCGGCGGCCAGCAGCATGGCCGTGTGGCCGTCGTGTCCGCAGGCGTGCATGCGTCCGGGATGCCGGCTGGCGTGGTCGAAGGTGTTGAGCTCCGTCATCGGCAGCGCGTCCATGTCGGCGCGCAGCCCCACGGCCCGTCCGCAGGCGCCACCGTCGCGCCCGTGCACGATGCCCACCACGCCAGTCGTGCCCAGCCCGCGGTGGATGGGGATGCCCCACTCCGTCAGCAGCGCCGCGACCCGGTCGGCGGTGCGCACCTCTTGAAAGCACAGCTCGGGGTGGGCGTGCAGGTCGCGGCGGATGGCCGCAATCGCTGCGGCCTGTTCGACGATGGGCTCGATCAGCTTCATGGGGGCATCCTAGCGCGATTTGCGCCGCCGTGGGCGCCGGCGTGGGTCGCGTACCATGCGGCCATGTCTGCCATTGCCGCTTCCCCCGCCATCCCAGGCGCCGAACCCACCGCCGAACACGTCGTTTACGGCGCCTGCCCGCACGACTGCCCGGACACCTGCGCCTTCGTGACCACCGTGCGCGACGGCCGCGCCGTGCGGTTGCAGGGCAATCCCGACCACGCGCAAACGGGCGGCGTGCTGTGCACCAAGGTCAGCCGCTATCTGGAGCGGGTGTATCACCCGGAGCGGCTGCTGCAACCCCTGCGCCGCGTCGGGCCCAAGGGGAGCGGCCGGTTCGAGCCCGTCACGTGGGAGGCCGCCCTCGACGACATCGCCGCGCGGCTGCGCGCGCTGGCCGCGCGCGATCCGCAGGCCATCCTGCCCTACAGCTACGCCGGCACCATGGGGCTGGTGCAGGGCGAGGGCATGGCCGCGCGCTTTTTTCACCAGCTGGGCGCGTCGCTGCTGGACCGCACCATCTGCGCCTCGGCGGGGGCGGCCGGGCTGGAGGCCACCCTGGGTGGCAAGGTCGGCATGCGCGTCGAGCACTTTGCCGAGAGCCGGCTGATCCTGATCTGGGGCAGCAACAGCGTCGGCAGCAACCTGCACTTCTGGCGCTATGCGCAGCAGGCCAAGCGCGCCGGTGCGCGGCTGGTGTGCATCGACCCGCGCCGCACCGAGACGGCCGAGAAATGCCACGAGCACCTTGCGCTGCGGCCCGGTACCGATGCGGCCCTGGCCTACGCCCTGATGCAGCAGTGCATCGTCCACGACTGGGTGGACCATGACTATGTGCAGCGCCACACCCTGGGCTGGGAGGCGCTGCGCGCACGCGCCTTGGAGTGGCCGCCGCAGCGCGCGGCCGCCGTCTGCGGGGTGCCGGTGGAACAGATCGTGGCCCTGGCGCGCGACATCGGCACCTGCGTGCAGCGGCGCGAGCCGGTGGCCATCCGCCTCAACTACGGCATGCAGCGCGTGCGCGGGGGCGGCAACGCGGTGCGGGCGGTGGCGTGTCTGCCCGCGGTCATCGGCGCCTGGCGCCACCGGGCGGGCGGCTTGCTGCTGTCCAGCTCCGGCAGCTACCCGGTGCGGCGCGAGGCGCTCTTTCGCCCCGACCTGCTGCAGCGCAGCCCCTGCCCGCAGCCGCGCGTCATCAACATGAGCACCATCGGTGACGACCTGCTGCGCCCAGCGTCGCCGGACTTTGGCCCGGCCATCGAGGCCCTCATCGTCTACAACAGCAACCCCGTGGCGGTCGCGCCCGAATCCGCCAAGGTGGTGCGCGGCTTCGCGCGCGAGGACCTGTTTACCGTGGTGCTGGAGCAGTTTTGTACCGACACGGCGGACTACGCCGACTATGTGCTGCCCGCCACCACGCAGCTGGAGCATTGGGACATCCACCTGAGCTACGGCCACACGGACGTGTTGCTCAATCGCCCCGCCATCGCGCCGCTGGGGCAGGCGCGGCCCAACACCTGGGTGTTCCGCGAGCTGGCGCGGCGCCTGGGCTTCGACGACCCCTGTTTTGCCGACGATGACGAGGCGCTGTGCCGCCAAGCCTTCGGGGAGGCCGTGGATTTCGACCTCCTGCTCGCCCGTGGCCATGTCACCCTGGCGCTGCCCGAAGCCCCGTTTGCCGAGGGCGGCTTTCCCACCCCGTCCGGCAAATGCGAGCTGGCCAGTCCCCGGCTGGCGGCTCAGGGGCTGGATCCACTGCCCGCCGTGCTGCCCAACCACGAGGCGCCGGGCACCGATCCGCGCCATCCGCTGGCCATGATCTCACCGCCGGCGCGGCATTTTCTCAATTCCACCTTCGTCAACGTCGTGTCGCTGCGCGACGCCGAGGGCGAGCCGCTGCTGGAGATGCACCCGGAGGATGCCGCTGCGCGCGGCATCGCCGATGGCGATTGGGTGGAGGTGTTCAACGACCGGGGTCGGCACCGCACGCGCGCGCGGCTCAATGGCCGGGCCCGCCGCGGCGTGGTGGTGGGGCTGGGCATCTGGTGGCGCAAAATGGGGGCGGACGGCACCAACGTCAACGAACTGACCAGCCAGGCCCTGACCGACCTGGGCCGCGCGCCCACCTTCTACGACTGTCTGGTGCAGGTGCGCCGGGTGCCGGCATGACCGCCGGCGCGGATCACTCCAGGCTGTCCACCAGATCCGCGTAGCGCTGCATCGCCTCGTCGCGGCTCAGGCCCTTGATTTTGTTCCACGCATCCCACTTGGCGCGGGCCACCAAGTCGGTCAGGCTGGGCTTGGCGGTGGTGTTGTCCCCCTCGGTGGCCTGCTTGTACAGCGCGTAGAGCTGCAGCAGGGTGGCGTTGTCGGGGCGCTGGGTCAGGGTCTTGACGCGCTCCAGGGCGGACTCGAAGGCGGTTTGGGCGGTGCTCATGGCTGCATCATACGAACGTTCGTTCTTTTTTGCAATCCGCCCCAGCCGGCGCTGCGCGGCGCCGTCCCTGGCTCCGGGTGGCGCCATGCCACAATCGCGACCGCGGCGCGGGCTCTCGCCGCATTCGACCCCGCAGAGGATGGCGCGCACATGACCCTTCTTGTCACCGGCGGTGCCGGTTTCATCGGCAGCAACTTCGTGCTCGACTGGCTGGCGCAGTCGGACGAGCCGATCGTCAATCTGGACAAGCTCACCTACGCCGGTAACCGCGAGAACCTGGCCAGCCTGCAGGGCGACCCTCGCCACCACTTCGTGCAGGGCGACATCGGCGACCGGGCCCTGGTCGATCGGCTGCTGGCGCAGCACCGTCCGCGCGCGGTGCTCCACTTTGCGGCCGAAAGCCATGTGGACCGCTCCATCCATGGGCCGGAAGACTTCATCCAGACCAACGTCGTGGGCAGCTTTCGCCTGCTGGAGGCGGTGCGCGCTTATTGGAGTGCCCTGCCGGATGCCGAGCGCGCGGCGTTTCGTTTTCTGCACGTCAGCACCGACGAGGTCTACGGCACCTTGGGGCCCAACGATCCCCCGTTTGCCGAGACCAACCGCTACGAACCCAACAGCCCCTACAGCGCTAGCAAGGCCGCCAGCGACCACCTGGTGCGCGCCTGGCACCACACCTACGGCCTGCCGGTGCTTACCACCAACTGCTCCAACAACTACGGGCCGTACCACTTTCCGGAAAAACTCATCCCGCTGATGATCGTCAACGCCCTGGCCGGCAAACCCTTGCCGGTGTACGGCGACGGCCAGCAGGTGCGCGACTGGCTGTATGTGCGCGACCACTGCAGCGCCATCCGCCGCGTGCTGGAGGCCGGCCAGCCCGGCCAGACCTACAACATCGGCGGCTGGAACGAAAAGCCCAATCTGGAGATCGTGCACACCATCTGCGCGCTGCTCGACGAGCTGCGCCCCCGGGTCGACGGCCGCTCCTACCGCGAGCAGATCACCCATGTGCCCGACCGTCCGGGCCACGACCGGCGCTACGCCATCGACGCCCGCAAGATCGAGCGCGAGCTGGGCTGGAAGCCGGCCGAAACCTTCGAGACCGGCATCCGCAAAACCGTGCAGTGGTACCTGGACCACCCCGACTGGGTGCAGCGCGTGCAAAGCGGGGCGTATCGGGAGTGGGTGCAGAAGCAGTATGGGGTGATTTAATCTGAGGTGAGGTTACTGTGAATAAAGCGCTATTTGATTTGTTGTTGCCTGCGAGACTAACGGAGGTTGTTGATGTTGGTGCAAATCCGATTGACGGAGATCCGCCATACAAAAGTATGTTGGAAATGGGTCTTTGTCGGCTAAGGAAGGTCTGCAAAACCTTCCTGCCAGACTGCCGGGATGGGACAATAGCGACATGAAGCAGATGAGTCTGGAGGCGCCGATGTATACGGGCTTTGAGCTGCGCGCCAAGCGCACCCGCAAGCGTGCGTTTTTGGAGCAGATGGACCGTGTGGTGCCGTGGGCAGAGTTGGTCGCACTCATCGAGCCGTATGCGCCGAAGGCGGGTCCCAAG
>NZ_LZDH01000015.1:0-25628 GCF_001675355.1 Tepidimonas fonticaldi
ATGGAAGTAGAGGACGAAGCCGAAATGGTGCGAGTCAGCCGAACCGCCAAACCAATCGTAACCGGCGTGGAAATGTTCCGCAAGCGGCTCGACCAGGGCCAGGCGAGCGCAAACGTCGGCATTCTGCTGCGCGGCACCAAGCGCGAGGAAGTCGAGCGCGGCCAAGTGCTGGCCAAGCCCGGCTCCATCACGCCGCACACCCACTTCACCGGCGAGGTGTACGTGCTGTCCAAGGAAGAAGGCGGCCGCCACACCCCGTTCTTCAACAACTACCGGCCGCAGTTCTACTTCCGCACCACCGACGTCACGGGCTCCATCGAGCTGCCCAAGGACAAAGAGATGGTGATGCCGGGCGACAACGTCTCGATCACGGTCAAGCTGATTGCGCCGATCGCGATGGAAGAAGGCCTGCGCTTTGCGATCCGCGAGGGCGGCCGCACCGTCGGCGCCGGCGTCGTCGCCAAGATCATCGAGTGATAGTGTTGGCGTGGCCGATCAGCCCCCTGGTCGGTCGCTGAAGGGGTATAGCTCAATTGGCAGAGCGTCGGTCTCCAAAACCGAAGGTTGGGGGTTCGATTCCCTCTGCCCCTGCCAGCCGGTGACAAGCGCCACAGCGCCGGCGATGTTGTTCAAGCCCGCCCGTGTCCTCGGACCGCAGCGGGCTTGTGTTTCTGGTGCGCGGCGTTTGCTGCGCAGCTCAAGCTTCTGAAGGTGTGAGGGCGATGGCCTCAACGGATGTCGAAACCGTCAGCAGCGGCGCGGACAAGGCGAAGCTGGCTGCGGCTGCTCTATGTGTGGTGCTCGGGTTCGTGGGCTTTTACTGGCTGGCGGCCCAGGGCGCTTGGGCGCAATGGGCGGTGTTGCTGGTGGCGGTCGCGCTGGCGCTGGGCATCGGTGCCACGGCCACGCCGGGCCAGCGGCTCATCGGCTTTGGGCGCGACTCGGTCAAGGAAGTCAAAAAGGTCGTCTGGCCGACCCGCAAGGAGGCGACGCAGATGACCGCGTACGTCTTCGCGTTCGTCGTGGTCATGGCGTTGTTCCTGTGGCTGACGGACAAGCTCCTGGAGTGGGTGCTGTACGGCCTCATCCTGGGTTGGAGGTGAATATGAGCGAATCGAACGCGGCGCCGGCGATGAGCGCCACCCCCGCCGAAGGCATGCGGTGGTATGTCGTGCATGCCTACTCCGGCATGGAGAAGGCTGCCGAGCGCAACATTCTGGAGCGGGTGCAGCGCGCGGGCATGCAGCACAAGTTCGGCCGCATCCTGGTGCCCACCGAAGAAGTCGTCGAGATCAAGAACGGCGTCAAGCGCACGGCCGAGCGCAAGTTCTTTCCCGGCTATGTGCTGGTCGAGATGGTCATGGACGACGACACCTGGCACCTGGTCAAGAACACCAGCAAAGTGACGGGCTTCGTCGGCGGCGCGCGCAACCGCCCGACGCCGATCTCCGAAGAAGAGGTCCAAAAGATCATCGGCCAGATGCAGGAAGGCACCGACCGTCCGCGCCACAAGATCGAGTTCGAGGTGGGCGAGCTGGTGCGCGTCAAGGAAGGCCCGTTTGCGGACTTCAACGGCTCGGTCGAAGAGGTCAACTACGAGAAGAACAAGCTGCGGGTGTCGGTCACCATCTTCGGGCGGGCCACGCCGGTGGAGCTGGAGTTCAACCAGGTCGAAAAGACCTGACGCCTACAGGTTCAAAAAGCGCTATAATATAAAGTTCACCGGCCCGCGCCACGTTAAGCATATGGCGCGGGCTTTCCGCTGTTGAGACCGGCTCGGCGACGGCGGACCGTCCGGCCAGCTTGGGCTGGCTGCGACGGGGCGAAACCGGGTCTTCGCGCGAGGAGGTGCTTGCGTCCGCCGCATGGCGGTTCGCGCGCCGACAGCACTCGCAGGAGCACATCACTCATGGCCAAGAAGATTGTCGGCTTCATCAAGCTGCAGGTGCCAGCGGGTAAAGCCAACCCCTCTCCCCCGATCGGTCCGGCGCTGGGTCAGCGCGGTCTGAACATCATGGAGTTCTGCAAGGCGTTCAACGCCCAGACCCAGGGCGTCGAGCCCGGTCTGCCGCTGCCGGTGGTCATCACCGCCTACGCGGACAAGAGCTTCACCTTCATCATCAAGGCCCCGCCGGCCACGACGCTGATCAAGAAGGCGATCAAGCTGGACAAGGGCTCCTCCAAGCCGCACGCGCAGAAGGTTGGCAAGATCACGCGCGCCCAGCTCGAGGAAATCGCCAAGACCAAGATGAAGGACATGACCGCGGCCGATCTGGAGGCTGCCGTCAAGACCATCGCCGGCTCCGCCCGTTCGATGGGTGTGATCGTGGAGGGCGTGTGACATGGCGAAGCTGACCAAGAAGCAAAAGGCCCTGCAGGGCAAGGTCGATTCGACCAAGCTGTACCCGCTGCCCGAGGCCCTGGCGATCGTCAAGGAGTGCGCGACCGCCAAGTTCGACGAGTCCGTCGATGTGGCCGTGCAGCTCGGCGTCGATCCGCGCAAGTCGGACCAAGTCGTGCGCGGCGCCGTCGTGCTGCCCAACGGTACGGGCAAGACCAAGCGCGTCGCCGTGTTTGCCCAGGGCGCCAAGGCCGAAGAGGCCAAGGCGGCGGGGGCCGACATCGTCGGTTTCGACGATCTGGCTGCGCAGGTCAAGGCCGGCAATATCGATTTCGACGTCGTGATCGCCGCGCCGGACGCGATGCGCGTGGTCGGCCAGTTGGGCCAGATCCTGGGTCCGCGCGGCCTGATGCCGAACCCGAAGGTCGGCACGGTGACGCCGGACGTGGCCGCCGCGGTGCGCAACGCCAAGGCCGGCCAGGTGCAGTTCCGCGTCGACAAGGCCGGTATCGTGCACACCACCATCGGCCGCCGTTCGTTCGACGCCGACAAGCTCCAGGGCAACTTGGCCGCGCTGATCGATGCGCTGAACAAGGCCAAGCCCGCCGCCGCCAAGGGGCAATACCTGCGCAAGGTCGCGGTGTCCTCGACCATGGGCGTGGGCGTGCGCGTCGATCCGCAGACCATCACGGTCGCGGGCTGACAGGAATCGGCGCCGCGCCGCGGGCTCGCCCGGGGTGCGGCGCAGTGGTGGGTTCGCCGTCTTTCCGTCTTTGCGGGGCGGCGAAGCCATCCAAGACCGCTGGTGCGGACGCTCGTCCGCCTAAATGCCGCCCCTTGCGGGTCGGCGGCCAGCGCAGATGGCGATCCCGCCGCGGATGGAATCGGGTGCCGGCTGCGGCCGGTGCGGTTTCCAAAAACGGTTGATCGCTGCAACAGGTGCACGGCCTCCGCCCGGCGGCCGTGTTTTTAAGGAGTCAACCTTGAGTCTGAACCGCAGTGAGAAGCAAGCCGTCATCGACGAGGTGTCGGCGCTCGCCGCCAAAGCGCAGACGCTGGTGATGGCCGAGTACCGCGGCATCACGGTGGCGGACCTCACGAAGTTGCGTGTCGAAGCCCGCAAGGCAGGGGTGTCCGTCAGCGTGCTGAAGAACACCTTGGCCCGCCGCGCGGTGGCCGGTACGCCCTTCGAGGTCGCCGTCGAGCAGATGACCGGTCCGCTCATCTACGGCTTCTCGGAAGACGCCGTGGCCGCCGCGAAAGTGGTGGTCGAGTTCGCCAAGACCAACGACAAGATGGTCCTGCGCGGCGGTGTCTATGCCGGCAAGTCGCTGGATGTCAACGGCGTGAAGTCGCTGGCGAGCATTCCTTCCAAGGAAGTGCTGCTGTCGCAGTTGCTGGGCCTCATGCAGTCGCCGGTGTCCCGCCTGGCGCGCGTCGTGGCGGCCCTGGCCGAGAAGAAGGGCGAGGCGCAGCCCGCCTGATCCGGCCGTCGTCCCCAATCCAACCGTTTTTAGGAAATCATCATGGCATTCGACAAAGACGCATTCCTGGCCGCTCTGGACACCATGACGGTGATGGAGCTCAACGATCTGGTCAAGGCGATCGAAGAGAAGTTCGGCGTGAGCGCCGCGGCGATGGCGGCTCCGGCCGCTGCGGGTGGCGGCGCTGCCGCTCCGGCCGCCGAAGAGAAGACCGAGTTCGACCTGATCCTGAAGGAAGCGGGCGCGAACAAGGTTGGCGTGATCAAGGCCGTGCGCGAGATCACCGGCCTGGGCCTGAAGGAAGCCAAGGACCTGGTCGATGGCGCGCCCAAGACCGTCAAGGAGGCGATGCCCAAGGCCGACGCCGAAGCCGCCAAGAAGAAGCTGGAAGAAGCCGGCGCGAAGGCCGAACTCAAGTAATCGGCTCGCCGTCCAAGGGCTGGAGCGCCTCGCAGGGGCCTCCAGCCTTTGCCGCTTGCAGAGCGCACGGCAAAACGGTCGCCCGACCGCTTTGCCGTGTCTTCTGACCCCGACTGCAGCAAGACCGCTTGGTTCGGGCCTGCGCGCCACGCGCGGGCCGTCCGCCCAGAGACCGGTAGGGGCCGGTCGCCAAGAATTTCCCCGTGGGCGCCCCCGACGGTGCGTTCCACCCAGTCGCCGCAGACCTCAAGCCCGGAGATCTCATGGCCCAGTACTCCTACACCGAACGCAAGCGCATCCGCAAGAGCTTTGGCAGCCGCGACAGCGTGTTGGAAATCCCCTATCTGCTGCAGATGCAAAAGGACGCCTACACCGCGTTCCTGCAGGCGGACGTCCCCCCGCGTGAGCGCAAGCCGGTTGGCCTGCAGGCCGCGTTCGAGTCGGCCTTCCCGATCGTGTCGCACAACGGCTTCGTGGAGATGAAGTTCGTCGAGTACACGCTGGGCAAGCCGGTGTTCGACGTGCGCGAGTGCCAGACGCGCGGTCTGACCTTTGCGTCGGCCGTGCGCGCGCGCGTGCAGCTCATCATCTACGACCGCGAGGCCTCCACGCCGCAATCCAAGGTGGTCAAAGAGGTCAAGGAGCAGGAGGTCTACATGGGCGAAGTGCCCCTGATGACCGACAAGGGCTCCTTCATCATCAACGGCACCGAGCGCGTCATCGTCAGCCAGTTGCACCGCTCGCCGGGGGTGTTCTTCGAGCACGACAAGGGCAAGACGCACAGCTCGGGCAAGCTGCTGTTTTCGGCCCGCATCATCCCCTACCGCGGCTCGTGGCTGGACTTCGAGTTCGACCCGAAGGATCTGCTGTACTTCCGCGTCGACCGTCGCCGCAAGATGCCGGTGACCATCCTGCTCAAGGCCATCGGCCTGACGCCGGAGAGCATCCTTGCCAACTTCTACGTCAACGACCACTTCCGCCTGATGGACAGCGGCGCGCTGATGGCCTTCGTGCCGGAGCGCTTGAAGGGCGAGGTGGCGCGCTTCGACATCACCGACAAGAACGGCAAGGTGGTGGTGGCCAAGGACAAGCGCATCACCGCGCGCCATGTGCGCGAGCTGGAGCAGTCCGGCACCACCCACATCAGCGTGCCGGAGGACTACCTGATCGGCCGCGTGGTGGCCAAGAACATCGTCGATCCGGACACGGGCGAGATCATCGCGCGCGCCAACGACGAGCTGACCGAGACGCTGCTGAAAAAGCTGCGCGCCGCCGGCATCCAGGACCTGCCCTGCATCTACACCAACGAGCTGGACCAGGGTCCCTACATCAGCCAGACGCTGCGCACGGACGAGACGGCCGACGAGTTCGCGGCCCGCGTGGCGATCTACCGCATGATGCGCCCCGGCGAGCCGCCGACCGAGGACGCGGTGCAGGCGCTGTTCCACCGCCTGTTCTACAACCCGGAGACCTATGACCTGTCGCGCGTCGGGCGCATGAAGTTCAACGCCCGCGTCGGCCGCGACACGGCCGAAGGCCCGATGGTCCTCACCAACGAGGACATCATGGCCGTGGTCAAGATCCTGGTGGACCTGCGCAACGGCAAGGGCGAGGTGGACGACATCGACCACCTGGGCAACCGGCGCGTGCGCTGCGTCGGCGAGCTGGCCGAGAACCAGTTCCGCACCGGCCTGGCGCGCATCGAGAAGGCGGTCAAGGAGCGGCTCGGCCAGGCCGAGCAAGAGCCGCTGATGCCGCACGACCTGATCAACTCCAAGCCGATCTCCGCGGCGCTCAAGGAGTTCTTCGGGGCCAGCCAGCTCAGCCAGTTCATGGACCAGACCAACCCGCTGGCGGAGATCACGCACAAGCGTCGTGTCTCGGCCCTGGGCCCGGGCGGTCTGACCCGCGAGCGCGCCGGCTTCGAGGTGCGCGACGTGCACGTCACGCACTACGGCCGCGTGTGCCCGATCGAGACGCCGGAAGGCCCGAACATCGGCCTGATCAACTCGCTGGCGCTGTACGCGCGCCTCAACGAGTACGGCTTCATCGAAACGCCGTACCGCCGCGTGGTGGACGGCAAGGTGACCAACCAGATCGACTACCTGTCGGCCATCGAGGAAAGCAAGTACATCATCGCGCAGGCCAACGCCGAGCTGGACGAGGAAGGCCGGCTGGTCGGCGAGCTGGTGTCGGCGCGCGAGAAGGGCGAGTCGGTGCTGACGACGCCCGACCGCGTGCAGTACATGGACGTCTCGCCGGCGCAGATCGTCTCGGTGGCGGCGTCGCTGGTGCCGTTCCTGGAGCATGACGACGCCAACCGCGCGCTGATGGGCGCCAACATGTCGCGCCAGGCGGTGCCGGTGCTGCGGCCCGAAAAACCGCTGGTCGGCACGGGCATCGAGCGCGTCGCCGCGATCGACTCCGGCACCGTCGTGACCGCCAAGCGCGGCGGGGTGGTGGATTATGTCGACGCCACCCGCATCGTCATCCGCGTCAACGACGACGAGGCGGTGGCCGGCGAAGTGGGCGTGGATATCTACAACCTGATCAAGTACCAGCGCTCCAACCAGAACACCAACATCCACCAGCGCCCCATCGTCAAGAAGGGCGAGCGCATCCACAAGGGCGCGGTGATCGCCGACGGCGCCTCCACCGACCTGGGCGAGATCTCGATCGGCCAAAACATGCTGATCGCGTTCATGCCCTGGAATGGCTACAACTTCGAGGACTCGATCCTGATCTCCGAGAAGGTGGTGGCCGAGGAGCGCTACACCAGCATCCACATCGAGGAGCTGGTGGTGATGGCGCGCGACACCAAGCTGGGGCCCGAGGAAATCACGCGCGACATCCCCAACCTGTCGGAGCAGCAGCTCAACCGGCTGGACGAGTCCGGCATCATCTACGTCGGCGCCGAGGTGCAGCCTGGCGACGTGCTGGTGGGCAAGGTCACGCCCAAGGGCGAAACGACGCTGACGCCCGAGGAAAAGCTGCTGCGCGCGATCTTCGGCGAGAAGGCCTCCGACGTGAAGGACACCTCGCTGCGGGTGGAGCAGGGCAGCCAGGGCACGGTGATCGACGTGCAGGTCTTCACCCGCGAGGGCATCCAGCGCGACAAGCGCGCGCAGCAGATCATCGACGATGAACTCAAGCGCTACCGCCTGGACCTGAACGACCAGCTGCGCATCGTCGAGGCCGACGCCTACGACCGCCTGGAGAAGCTGCTGATCGGCAAGACCGCCAACGGCGGGCCGAAGAAGCTGGCCAAGGGCACGGTGCTGACCAAGGCCTATCTGGCCGAGGTGGACAAGCACCACTGGTTCGACATCCGCGTGGCCGACGACGATCTGGCCGCGCAGATGGAGTCGATCAAGAACGCGCTGGAGGCCACGCGCCACAGCTTCGACCTCGCGTTCGAGGAAAAACGCCGCAAGCTGACCCAGGGCGACGAGCTGCCGGCGGGCGTGCTGAAGATGGTCAAGGTCTACCTGGCCGTCAAGCGCCGCCTGCAGCCCGGCGACAAGATGGCCGGCCGCCACGGCAACAAGGGCGTCGTGTCCAAGATCGTGCCGGTGGAGGACATGCCGTACATGGCCGATGGCACGCCGGTGGACATCGTGCTCAACCCGCTGGGCGTGCCCTCGCGCATGAACATCGGGCAAGTGCTGGAGGTGCACCTGGGCTGGGCCGCCAAGGGGCTGGGCGAGCGCATCGGCGAACTGCTGGAGCGCCAGGCGGCGGTGACCGAGATTCGCGCCTTCCTGGAGCGCATCTACAACGGCGAGGGCCGCCCGGAGCGCCTGGACGAGCTGTCCGACGACGAGATCCTGGCGATGGCGCGCGAGCTGACCAAGGGCGTGCCGTTCGCCTCGCCGGTGTTCGACGGCGCGAGCGAAGCGCAAATCCGCGCGATGCTCAAGCTGGCTTACCCGGACGAGGTGGCCCGCGCCAAGGGTCTGACCGAGAGCCGCACCCAGGTGCAGTTGCACGACGGCCGCACCGGCGATCCGCTGGAGCGCAAGACGACGGTGGGCTATATGCACTACCTGAAGCTGCACCACCTGGTGGACGACAAGATGCACGCGCGCTCCACCGGCCCGTACTCGCTGGTCACGCAGCAGCCGCTGGGCGGCAAGGCGCAGTTCGGCGGTCAGCGCTTCGGCGAGATGGAAGTCTGGGCGCTGGAGGCCTACGGCGCGTCCTACGTGCTGCAGGAGATGCTCACCGTCAAGTCCGACGACGTGCAGGGCCGCACCAAGGTGTACGAGAGCATCGTCAAGGGCGAGCACGCCATCGACGCCGGCATGCCGGAGTCGTTCAACGTGCTGGTCAAGGAAATCCGCTCGCTCGGTATCGACATCGAGCTGGAACGCAACTGATAGAGCCAACCGAGGACGCAAGCCATGAAATCCTTGCTCGACCTGTTCAAGCAGTTCACGCCCGACGAGCACTTCGACGCCATCAAGATCGGTCTGGCCTCGCCGGAGAAGATCCGGTCGTGGTCGTTCGGCGAAGTCAAGAAGCCCGAAACCATCAACTACCGCACCTTCAAGCCGGAGCGCGACGGCCTGTTCTGCGCCAAGATCTTCGGCCCGATCAAGGACTACGAGTGCCTGTGCGGCAAGTACAAGCGCCTCAAGCACCGCGGCGTCATCTGCGAGAAGTGCGGCGTCGAAGTGACCCAGACCAAGGTGCGCCGCGAGCGCATGGGCCACATCGAGCTGGCCGCGCCGTGCGCGCACATCTGGTTCCTGAAGTCGCTGCCCAGCCGCCTGGGCCTGGTGCTGGACATGACGCTGCGCGACATCGAGCGCGTGCTGTACTTCGAAGCCTATGTGGTCGTGGACCCCGGCATGACGCCGCTGAAGAAGTTCAGCATCATGTCCGAGGACGACTACGACACCAAGCGCCGAGAGTACGGTGACGAGTTCGTCGCCAAGATGGGCGCCGAGGGCATCAAGGACCTGCTGCAAAGCATCGATCTGGACACCGAGATCGAGAAGCTGCGCAACGACCTGACCGGCTCGGAGATGAAGGTCAAGAAGAACGCCAAGCGCCTGAAGGTGCTGGAGGCGTTCAAGAAGTCCGGCATCAAGCCGGAGTGGATGATTCTGGAGGTGCTGCCGGTGCTGCCGCCGGACCTGCGGCCGCTGGTGCCGCTGGACGGCGGGCGCTTCGCCACATCGGACCTCAACGACCTGTACCGCCGCGTCATCAACCGCAACAACCGCCTCAAGCGCCTGCTGGAGCTCAAGGCCCCCGAGATCATCGCGCGCAACGAAAAGCGCATGCTGCAGGAGGCCGTGGACAGCCTGCTCGACAACGGCCGCCGCGGCAAGGCGATGACCGGTGCCAACAAGCGCGCGCTGAAGTCGCTGGCGGACATGATCAAGGGCAAGAGCGGCCGCTTCCGCCAGAACCTGCTGGGCAAGCGCGTGGACTACTCGGGCCGCTCGGTGATCGTGGTCGGCCCGACGCTGAAGCTCCACCAGTGCGGCCTGCCCAAGCTGATGGCCCTCGAACTGTTCAAGCCGTTCATCTTCGCGCGGCTGGAGCAGATGGGCATCGCCACGACGATCAAGGCGGCCAAGAAAGAGGTCGAGGCCGGCACGCCGGTGGTGTGGGACATCCTGGAGGATGTCATCAAGGAGCACCCGGTGCTGCTCAACCGCGCACCGACGCTGCACCGTCTGGGCATCCAGGCGTTCGAGCCGGTGCTGATCGAGGGCAAGGCGATCCAGCTGCACCCGCTGGTGTGCGCGGCGTTCAACGCCGACTTCGACGGCGACCAGATGGCCGTGCACGTGCCGCTGTCCATCGAGGCGCAGATGGAAGCGCGCGTGCTGATGCTGTCGTCGAACAACGTGCTGTTCCCGGCCAACGGCGAGCCCTCCATCGTGCCGTCGCAGGACGTGGTGCTGGGCCTGTACTACGCCACGCGCGAGCGCATCAACGGCAAGGGCGAGGGCATGGTCTTTGCCGACGTGGCCGAGGTGCAGCGCGCGCTGGACGCCGGTGTGGTGGAGCTGACCAGCCGGGTCAGCGTGCGCCTGACCGAGTGGCTCAAAAACAAGGAAACCGGCGAACTGGAGCCGGTGACCAAGCTGCGCGACACGACGGTGGGTCGTGCGCTGCTGTCGCAAATCCTGCCCAAGGGGTTGCCGTTCGAGCTCATCGACAAGCCGCTCAAGAAAAAAGAGATCTCCAAGCTCATCAACGCCTCGTTCCGCAAGTGCGGCCTGAAAGAGACGGTGGTGTTTGCCGACAAGCTGCTGCAAAACGGCTTCCGGCTGGCCACGCAAGCCGGCATCTCGATTTGCATCGACGACATGTTGGTGCCGGCCGAGAAGCAAGCCATCATCGAGCGCGCCGAGGCCGAGGTCAAGGAGATCGCGCAGCAGTACGCCTCGGGCTTGGTGACGGCAGGCGAGCGCTACAACAAGGTGGTGGACATCTGGGGCAAGGCCGGTGACGAGATCTCCAAGGTGATGATGGAGCACCTGAAGAAGGAGAAGGTCATCGACCGCCATGGCAACGAGGTCGAGCAGGAGTCGTTCAACTCCATCTACATGATGGCCGACTCCGGCGCGCGCGGCTCGGCGGCCCAGATCCGCCAGCTCGCGGGCATGCGCGGCCTGATGGCCAAGCCCGACGGCTCGATCATCGAGACGCCGATCACCGCCAACTTCCGCGAGGGCCTGAACGTTCTGCAGTACTTCATCTCGACGCACGGCGCGCGTAAAGGTCTGGCCGACACGGCGCTCAAGACTGCCAACTCGGGTTACCTCACGCGCCGTCTGGTGGACGTGACGCAGGACCTGGTCGTCACCGAGGAGGACTGCGGCACCGCCAACGGCACGCTGATGCGCGCCATCGTCGAGGGCGGCGAGGTCATCGAGAGCCTGCGCGAGCGCATCCTGGGCCGCACCACGGCCGAGGACATCGTCGACCCCGAGACGCAGCGCGTGCTGGTGGCCGCCGGCCAGATGCTGGACGAGGATGCGGTGGACCTGATCGAGCAGGCCGGTGTGGACGAGGTGCGCGTGCGCACCGTGCTGACCTGCGAGACGCGCTATGGCGTGTGCGCGCGCTGCTACGGGCGCGACCTGGGCCGCGGCGGGCTGGTCAACGTCGGCGAAGCGATCGGCGTCATCGCCGCGCAGTCGATCGGCGAGCCGGGCACGCAGCTGACCATGCGCACCTTCCACATCGGCGGTGCGGCGTCGCGCGCGGCGGTGGCCTCCAGCGTCGAGGCCAAGTCCAACGGCGTGGTGGGCTTCAACAGCACGATGCGCTACGTCACCAACGCCAAGGGCGAGCTGGTGGTGATCGCGCGCTCGGGCGAAATCATCATCCACGACGACAACGGCCGCGAGCGCGAGCGCCACAAGGTGCCGTACGGTGCGATCCTGGCGGTCAAGGCGGATCAGCGCGTCACCGCCGGCACCATCCTGGCCAACTGGGACCCGCTGACGCGCCCCATCATCACCGAGTTCGCCGGGGTGGTGAAGTTCGAAAACGTCGAGGAAGGCCTGACGGTGGCCAAGCAGGTGGACGAGGTCACGGGCCTGTCCACGCTGGTGGTCATCGACCCCAAACGGCGCGGCTCGACCAAGGTCGTGCGCCCGCAGGTCAAGCTGATCGACGCCGAGGGCAAGGAGGTCAAGATCCCCGGCACCGACCACGCGGTGACGGTGACGTTCCCGGTCGGCGCGCTGATCCAGGTGCGCGACGGCCAGAGCATCCACCCCGGCGAGGTGCTGGCGCGCATCCCGGTGGAAGGGCAGAAGACGCGCGACATCACCGGCGGTCTGCCGCGTGTGGCCGAGCTGTTCGAGGCGCGCTCGCCGAAGGACAAGGGGATCCTCGCCGAGATCACCGGCACGGTGTCGTTCGGCAAGGAGACCAAGGGCAAGGTGCGCCTGCAGATCACCGACCCGGATGGCAAGGTCTGGGAGGAGCTGGTGCCCAAGGAAAAGAGCATCCTCGTGCACGAAGGCCAGGTGGTCAACAAGGGCGAGCTCATCGTCGACGGCCCGGCCGACCCGCAGGACATTCTGCGCCTGCTGGGCATCGAGGAGCTGTCGCGCTACATCGTCGATGAGGTGCAGGACGTCTACCGCCTGCAGGGCGTGAAGATCAACGACAAGCACATCGAAGTGATCGTGCGGCAGATGCTGCGCCGCGTCGAGGTGGACAACCCCGGCGACAGCCACTACATCGCCGGCGAGCAGGTCGAGCGCTCCGAGATCCTCAACACCAACGACGCACTGCGCGCCGAGGGCAAGACGCCGGCGACCTTCCGCAACCTGCTGCTGGGCATCACCAAGGCCTCGCTGTCGACCGACTCGTTCATCTCGGCCGCATCGTTCCAGGAGACGACGCGCGTGCTCACCGAAGCCGCCATCATGGGCAAGAAGGACGAGCTGCGCGGCCTGAAGGAGAACGTCATCGTCGGCCGCCTGATCCCGGCCGGCACCGGCATGGCGTTCCACGAGGCGCGCCGCGCCAAGGAGCGCATGGACGAGGAGGAGCGCCGCGCCATCGCCGAGGCCGACGCGCTGTCGATGGCCGGCGGCGACGCCGACGACGAGACGGCTTGACGCCCCCCCTGTCTGACCTCATGGCCGCGGCCGCGCGCTGCGTGGCCGGCGTGCACGCCGGCCGCTCGCTGGCCGATCTGTTGCCCGCGGTGCCGGCGCCGCTGCGCCCCGGCACCCAGGCGCTGGTGTTCGACACCTTGCGGCGCGCGGGTACGGCGCGGGCATTGGTCGGGGCCCTGGCCGAGCGGAAACCGCCACCCCCGGTGGCCGCGCTGCTGGAGGTGGCGCTGGCGCTGCTGCTGCAGGGCACCGCCTATGCCGCGCACACCGTGGTCGATCAGGCCGTGCAGGCCCTGCCGCGGTTGCGTGCGCCGGCGCTGCGCGGCTTCGTCAACGCCTGCCTGCGGCGTTTTCTGCGCGAGCACGACGCCCTGCTGGCCCGCGCCCAAGCCACGCCCGAGGGGCGCTGGAATCACCCCGATTGGTGGGTGCAGCGCCTGCAGCAGGACTACCCCGACCAGTGGGCCGCGGTGTTGGCGGCCGATGATCGGCCCGCGCCGATGGTGTTGCGCGTCAACCGCCGTCAGACGTCGCGCGAGGCGTATCGGGCGCGGCTGGCGGCGCTTGGCTGGGCGGCCGACCCCATCGGGGCCGACGGGCTGGTGCTGGCCGATCCGGTGCCGGTCGAGCGCCTGCCCGGGTGGGGGGAGGGGGCCGTTTCGGTGCAGGACGGCGCAGCGCAGCTCGCGGCGCCTCTGCTGCTGGGGGACGGTCTGCCCGCCGGCGCCCGGGTGCTGGATGCCTGCGCCGCCCCCGGCGGCAAGACGGCCCACCTGCTGGAGTGCGCCGATCTGGACCTGTGGGCGCTGGATGCGGACGGCGCGCGCGCCGAGCGCATCCGCGACACGCTGCGCCGGTTGCGCCTGCCTGCGGCGGGGCAGGTGCGTGTGCTGACGGCGGATGCCGGCACGCCAGCCGATTGGTGGGACGGTCGGCCGTTCGATGCGATTTTGCTCGATGCGCCGTGCAGCGCCTCGGGCATCGTGCGGCGCCACCCGGATGTGCGCTGGTTGCGCCGACCTGGCGACATCGACCGTCTGGCGGCCGAGCAGCGGCGCCTGCTGGCCGCCTTGTGGCCCTTGCTGGCCCCCGGCGGGCGGCTGCTCTACGCCACCTGTTCCGTGTTTCGGGCCGAGGGGGCGGATGTCGTGACCGACTTCCTGGCCCGCCATCCGCAGGCTCGGGCGCTGCCCGCCCCCGGTCATTTGCTGCCCGGCGGGCTGGCGGCCGATGCGACGGATACCACAGCCGGCTTCGTCTCCGCGCACGCCATGGGCGACAATGCGCGGCGTGGCATGGATGGATTTTTCTACGCCTTGCTCGCCAAGGGGTGAAGGGCTTTGCGCCGGTGCCGCGTCCGTCGGGATGCGGCGCCGCGCCGCGCTGCGCGCCATCGCCGGCGGGGCGGTGGCGTTGGCGGCGACCGCGCTGCCCCCGCGCCGGGGCTGGGCCGCGCCCGAAGGCGATGCGGCGCACTGGCGGCTGGAGCGCACGCCCGATGCCCTGTACCTGTCGGCGCGCGTGCCGCTGGAGCTGCCGGCGCAGTTGACCGATGCGTTGCACCGCGGTGTGCCGCTGCACTTCGTCTGGCGGGCCGAACTGCGCCAACCCCGCTGGTACTGGACCGATCGGCAGTTGGCCAGCGTCGTGCGCACCGTCCGGCTGGTGTATCAGCCCCTGACCCAGCGCTGGCGGCTGAGCGTGCACGAAGGCGGGGCGCACGACGACGCCGCGGCGGCGGGTGCGCTGCATCGCAGCCTGGACACCCTGGGCGAGGCGCTGGCGCTGGCGCGCTCCGTCCAGCGCTGGCGGGTGGCGTCGGCCGCCGGCCTGCGCGGGGACGAGCGGCTGGAGGCGGAGTTTCGCCTGGACACCGGGCAGCTTCCCCGCCCGCTGCAGATATTGCCCGGGTGGGCGAGCGAGCCGCCCCTCGGCTGGCACGCGGTGTTCAAGGTGCCCGCCGCCCCCGGGGGCGAGGTGCTGGAGCCCACGGAGGCCCGTGAATGAGCAATGCCCGCGAGCGGGACGCGGTGCGGGCGCGCAACCTGCGCTGGTTTCTGGCGCTGGGGCTGCTGTTCATCCTGGGCGTCGGACTGGTGCTGTTCTATCTGCTCACCCTGGCTACCGATCACCGCGCCGTCAAGCCTGAAACCTATACCCGGCTGCTCATCCTCAACCTGGGCGTGGCGGCCACCCTGGCCGGTGTGCTGCTGTGGCTGGCCGCGCGCCTGATCGTGCGGCTGCGGCGCGGCCGTTTCGGCAGCGGGCTTTTGCTCAAGCTGGCGGCGATCTTCGGTCTGGTGGGGGTGGTGCCGGGGGCCTTGATCTACGTCGTCTCGTACCAGTTCGTCAGCCGCGCCATCGAAACTTGGTTCGACGCGCGGGTGGAGACCGCCCTGCGCGCCGGGCTGGAGCTGGGGCGTACCGCGCTGGACACCGTGAGCGCCGAGTGGGCCACCAAGACGCGCGGCCTGGCCGCCTCCATTGCCAACAGCGGCGACGGCGCTGCGGGGGTGGCCTTGGAAGGCTGGCGCGATCAGAGCGGGGCCACCGACGTCGTGCTGTGGAATGCGCAGGGCCGTGCCATCGCGAGCGCCGGCGAGTCGCGCTTCCGCCTCGCGCCGGAGCGGCCGTCGCCGACCCAGTTGCGTCGCGCCCGCTCGGAACGGGTGGTGACCTGGATCGAGGGTTTGGAGGAGCTGGAAACCCTGTCCGATCCGCGGGAGGTGATGAGCCTGTCCGCCGCCGCGCTGCCCCGCGTGCGTGTGCTGGCCTATGTGCCCGCCGGGGGCTTTTCTTTTGGGCTGGAGCCCCGCTATCTGCAGGTCACCGCTGCCATGCCGCCTGCGCTGGTGGCCAATGCCTTGGCCGTGCAGGCCGCCAACCGCGAGTACCAGGAACGCGCGCTGGTGCGCGACGGCTTGCGCAGCATGTACATTGGCACGCTGACCCTGGCGCTGTTTTTGGCCGTGGCCGGGGCGGTGTTGCTGGCGGTGTTGCTGGGCAACCAACTCGTGCGGCCGCTGCTGCTGCTGGCCGAGGGCATGCGCGACGTGGCCCGCGGCGACCTGGGGCCCAAAGTGGCCCTGCCCGCGCGCGACGAACTGGCGGGGCTGACCCGCACCTTTGCCCACATGACGCAGGAGTTGGCGGACGCCCGGCAGGCCGTGCAGGCCTCCATGCAGCAGGTGGACGCCGCGCGCGCCAGCCTGCAGACGCTGCTCGACAACCTCACCTCGGGCGTCATCGTCATGGCGCCGGACGGCCGCCTGCGCAGCGCCAACCCCGGCGCGGCCCGCATCCTGCGCGTGCCCTTGGGCGACCATTTGGGGCAACCACTGGAATCGATCCCCGAGCTGCAGCCGTTTGGCGCCTGGGTGCGGGCGCAGTTTGCACGCTTCGTCGCGGACCCGGAAGGTACCACCGAGGGAGCGCACTGGCAACAACCGCACGAGCTGCTGGCCCCGAATGCGCCGAATGCGGCCCAGGCCCCGGCGGCGGCCCGCACCCTGATCGCCCGCGGGGCGCTGCTGCCCGGTGGCGACCATCTGCTGGTGTTGGATGACGTGAGCGACATCATCTCGGCTCAGCGCGCCCAGGCCTGGGGTGAGGTGGCCCGGCGGCTGGCGCACGAAATCAAAAATCCGCTGACGCCCATCCAGCTTTCCGCGGAGCGGCTGGCCCTCAAGCTGGAGCCGCGCTTGCAGGGGCCCGATCTGGCCATGCTGCAGAAGTCGGTCAAGACCATCGTCGATCAGGTCGAGGCCATGAAGCGCCTGGTCAACGAGTTTCGCGACTACGCCCGCTTGCCGGCGGCGCAGCTGGCCCCGCTGGATCTGGCCCCGCTGCTGCGCGAAATCGTGGCCATGTACGAGGCCTCTGCCGTGCCGGTGCGGCTGGACCTGGACCCCGCATGCCCCCCCGTGCTGGCCGACGCCCAGCAGGTGCGCCAGGTGGTGCACAACCTGGTGCAAAACGCGCAGGACGCCACCACCCCGGCCAGTGGTGGCGGCGTCACGCTGCGCACGCGCGTCTCCGACAACGGGCAATGGGTGCGGCTGCAGGTGATTGACGAGGGACCGGGCTTCGCCGAGGCGATTCTGCAGCGCGCCTTCGAGCCCTACGTCACCACGAAGCCCAAGGGCACCGGGCTGGGCCTGGCGGTGGTCAAGAAAATCATGGACGAGCACGGCGGGCGCGTCGAGCTGCTCAACCGCCGCGACGGCGACCGAACCCTGGGCGCACAAGTCTCGCTATCATTCAGGGTTGCAAATATGCAACAGATTCCACAGGGGGCTCCCACCAACGGGTGACTGCAGACGATGGCAAATATTCTGGTCGTCGACGACGAACTCGGTATCCGCGAGCTGCTGTTCGAGATTCTCAATGACGAAGGCCACGCGGTGGAGCTGGCCGAGAACGCCGCGCAGGCGCGCGCGCAACGCCATCGCTTCGTCCCGGACTTGGTGTTGCTCGACATCTGGATGCCGGATACCGACGGCGTCACCCTGCTCAAGGAATGGGCCACCTCCGGTTTGCTGACCATGCCCGTCATCATGATGAGCGGGCACGCGACCATCGATACGGCCGTGGAGGCCACGCGCATCGGCGCCATGGCCTTTCTAGAAAAGCCCATCACCCTGCAAAAGCTGTTGCAGGCGGTCGAGAAGGGGCTGGCGCGCGGGCCGTTGCGCGCAGCGCGCTCGGCCGGGGTGCCCAATGGGGCCGCCCCGTCGGGCGTGGGTGGTACTGCCGGTGGCGCTGGCATGGCCGCGGATGGGCAGGCCGCAGCGCCGGGGGGCGCCACGGGGACGGCGGCGGCCGGCGCTCAAGCGGGTGCGGTGGCCGTGCCGGCGGCGGGCGCCGGTTTGCAGACGCTCGACCTCGACGCTCCCCTGCGCGAGGCCCGCAACGCGTTCGAGAAGGCGTACTTCGAGTTCCACCTGGCCAAGGAGCACGGCTCCATGACCCGCGTGGCCGAGAAAACGGGGCTGGAGCGCACCCACCTGTACCGCAAGCTTAAGCAGTTGGGGGTGGATCTGTCCCGCGCCAAGCGCAACGGGGCGTGAGGGCGCGATCTTCCGCTATAATGCGGGTTCTGTTGGCCCGGTAGCTCAGTTGGTAGAGCAGCGGATTGAAAATCCGCGTGTCGGTGGTTCGATTCCGCCCCAGGCCACCACCATTCAGCGCCCAACCGTTCTCGGTTGGGCGTTTTCGTTTCCGGGTTCCCCGACACCGCGCGGGGTTCCGGGCCGTTCCGCCTGCGCCGCGCCCCACTGCCGGGGGCGGCTGAATGGGGCAGGTTCGACTCCGATCTGCCCTCTCTTCTCTCGAAACCTGCGCCAACTTCTTGGCGCAAGCGCACGCAAGCGGCCTTGCGCCACCGTGACTTACACCTGCGTCACGCAGAGCAGTTGCCCATGGCGCTTGCTCGGGTGTCAGCCCGGTCGGTTCAACAGCGATCGGGGCCATTGCCTCTGCGAAAGCGCACAGACCAAAGGCACTTGGGCTGGCTCGCCCCAACTGCTTCACCTCATCAGGTTCCGCCTGGGAACTCCAGGCAGAACCGGGTCCTGCCCTGCGCGGACGTCACGCTGATCGATCCTCCATGGGTTTGCATAATGGCGCGGGTAATCGCCAATCCCAGCCCTGCGCCGTCGGTTTCCGGATGTGACCGCGATGGGTCAGCACGGTAAAACCGATCGAACAGGCGCGGCAGTACCCTCGGGTCGATGTCCTCGCCGGTGTTCTCGACGCTCACCCGGGTGGCTTGGGAAGACTGGCTGATCTCGATCGTGACCTCGCCATGTGGCGGGGTGTGGCGCAGCGCGTTCGAAAGCAGATTGCTCAGGGCACGGCGGAACATCAAGCGATCACCGACGATCTCGCCCTCACCACGCTGAGCCAGTCTGACGCCCTTCTCCTCGGCGACCGCCTCATAGAATTCGATCAGGGCGTGCGTTTCCTCGGCTGCCGAGAAACGTTCCCGGTTCGGCAGCATCATCCCGCGTTCGGCCTTGGCCAGGAACAGCATATCGGACACCATGCGGCCCAGACGCTGCAGTTCCTCGGCATTGGAAGCCAGAATCTCCCGGTAGGTATCGGCATCCCGCCGGGTAGCCAACGCGACCTGGGTCTGGGTCAGCAGGTTGCTCAGGGGGGTGCGCAGCTCATGCGCCAGATTCGACGAGAACTCCGACAGTCGCGTGAACGCGTCTTCCAGCCGGTCCAGCATCTTGTTGAGTTCGTGAGCCAGATCGGCCATTTCGATGGGTACCGCCTCGACGGGCATGCGCTGGTGCAGCTGCTGGCTCGTGAGCGTGGTGGCTCTGGATTTCATGGCACGCAATGGCGCCAGCCCCTTGTACGCGGCAAACCAGCTCAGCAAGCCACAGATGACGATCGTCACGACGGCATAGGTCATCAGGGTGCGCCGCAACTTCAGCATGAACCGTGTGTGATGCGCCGTGTCCATGGCAACGAGGATGTCCAGCCGCGTCGTTGCGTCATAGGCTGGAATAACCCGGACAAGCATCCCGCGAAACGCCTGCCCTTCGTCGGCCCAATGGATCAGCGCGTCGTTGCCGTTGCCTTCATCCGCCGGTGACAGTTCGCGCGGGAGGCGAAATCCTTCGGACTGGAAGAGCGTTTCACCTTTCGAATCATGGACGCTGACGTACAGCCCGTGATGGTGGCTCAATGCCTCACGCAGCAGCCACTTGGCGTCCTCGGCCGAATTGGATCGCGCCAAAATATCCTCGATCAGGTGCTGCTTGTCCTGCAGTGCCATGTGATCCAGCTCGATGAAATGCCGCTCGGATGCAGCGATGACCAACAAGGCCAATCCAAACACCACAGCCCCAGCCGCCAACGTAAAGAAGAGGGTGAGCCGGGTCGTCAGTGACAGGGAGCGAAACATTCAGCGCTCCTCCGGTGCTTCCAATACGTAACCCATGCCACGTACGGTGTGGATCAGCTTGACCTCATGACCCTCATCAATCTTCGCGCGCAAGCGCCGGATGGCCACCTCGATCACATTGGTATCGCTGTCGAAATTTATGTCCCAGACCTGCGAGGCGATCAGCGAGCGGGGCAGGACCTCGCCATGACGGCGCATCAGCAGTTCCAGCAAGCCGAACTCTTTGGCCGTCAGGCTGATTCGTCGCCCGCCGCGTGAAACGCGTCGGCGCAGCAGGTCCAGTTCGAGATCGGCCACGCGCAGCACGGTGCTCTCGTTGCCACTGCGCCCCCGGCGCAGGATCGTGCGCACGCGGGCCAGCAATTCGGCAAAGGAGAAAGGCTTGACCAGATAGTCGTCCGCACCGAGTTCAAGGCCTTTGACCCGGTCTTCCACCTGATCGCGTGCGGTCAGGAACAGCACCGGCATCTGCAGGCCGCGATGGCGCAAGGACTGCAGTACCTGCCAGCCGTCGAGGCCGGGCAGCATCACATCCAGGATGACCAGGTCGTACTCGCCCTGCAAGGCCAGGTGCAGACCATCGGCGCCGTCTTGCGCCAGATCGACCACGAAACCCGCTTCGCTCAAGCCTTGACGCAGGTAGTCGCCCGTTTTGGGCTCATCTTCAACGATCAGTATCTTCATGAGGGTGCTCGGCCATATCGAATAGCCGCTAGTGTGACGATTTTGGGTGCACCTGACATGAAGATAACAAAAATGTAATCGGACGAACAGCATCCTGACAGGGGTGGCTCCATAGCATCTCACCCACGACTTCAGTAACTCATCGCGAGAAGCCCATGTCATCTTTGAGTCCGTTTCATTTGCCATTGCCGTTGATGCCCTCGCGGCGGCGTTTCGTGCGCGGCTTGGTCGCCGGCGGCGTGATGGTCGGCCTGTCACCCTGGGTGCGTGCTGCGGCACAGGGGCTGGCCGACACGCGCACGGGTGCAGCGCCCGTGCTCAGCGGCACGAACATCGACCTGGTGGTTGCCGAGTCGCCGGTCAACTTCACCGGCAGGCCAAGGATGGCGACCACCATCAACGGCTCCATCCCGGCGCCAACGCTCAAACTTCGGGAAGGCGACACGGTCACCATCCGCGTCACCAACCGCCTGCGCGAGGCCACCTCGATCCACTGGCACGGGATCATCCTGCCCTACCAGATGGACGGGGTGCCTGGGGTCAGTTTCCCGGGCATCGCCCCTGGCGAAACCTTCACCTACCAGTTTCGCCTCGAACAAACCGGCACCTACTGGTATCACTCGCACTCCGGCATGCAGGAGCAGACCGGCATGTACGGGGCCTTGATCGTCGAGCCGCGTGAGGCAGACCCCATCCGCGCCGACCGCGACCATGTCGTGCTGCTGTCCGACTGGACCGACGAAGACCCCATGCGGGTGCTCGCCAAGCTCAAGGCGCAAAGCGACTACTACAACTTCAATCAGCCGACGGCGATCGATTTTTTCCGTGACGTGGCCGACATGGGGCTCTCCCGCGCACTGGACAAACGTGCGATGTGGAACCAGATGCGGATGAACCCGACCGACCTGGCCGATCTCTCGGGGGCGACATTGACCTACCTGATGAACGGCGTCACCCCTGCCGGCAATTGGACTGGCCTGTTCCGGCCGGGCGAGCGCGTGCGTCTGCGGTTCATCAACGGCGCGGCCAACACCTTCTACGACGTGCGCATCCCGGGGCTCAAGATGACGGTGGTGCAAAGCGACGGGCAGAACGTCGAGCCCGTCACCGTCGATGAGTTCCGCTTCGGGCCGGGCGAGACCTACGACGTGATCGTCACGCCCCGAGAGGACGCCTACACGATCTTCGCGCAATCGATGGATCGAACCGGCTTCGCCCGCGGCACGCTCGCGGTGCGCGAGGGCTTGAACGCCGCCGTGCCTGCTCTCGATCCCGTCGAATGGCTCACCATGGCCGACATGATGGGCGCGATGGACCACGGCGCGATGGGGCATGGCGGCTCGGCCATGGGCGCGATGGACCACGGCGCGATGGGCCACGACATGCCGGGCATGAAGCACGACATGTCCGGCATGAACCATGGCGCGATGGCCATGGATCACGGCCAGCACGCGATGCATGGCATGACAGGCGGCGCGATGGCCAAGCCCAGCGCCACGGTCCGTCACGCACGCACGGAATACGGCCCAAGCACGGATATGCGGGTGGACATGCCGCGCACCAATCTTGACGATCCGGGCATTGGCCTGCGCAACAACGGCCGGCGCGTGCTGACGCTGGCCGACCTCAAAACGATCGGCGGCCCTCTCGATCCTCGCGGGGCCGAGCGCGAGATCGAGCTGCACCTCACCGGCAACATGGAGCGCTATACCTGGTCGCTCGACGGCCTCGAGTTCGGCAAGAGCACGCCGGTGCATCTGAAGTACGGCGAGCGGGTGCGCGTCATCCTGCACAACGACACGATGATGACGCACCCGATGCATTTGCATGGGCTGTGGAGCGAGGTGGAAACGCCCGACGGGCAGTTCCTGGTGCGTCGCCACACCATCCCGGTGCAGCCCGCGCAGCGCGTCAGCTTCCTCGTGACCGCCGACGCCCTGGGGCGTTGGGCCTGGCACTGCCACCTGATGTTGCACATGGACATGGGCATGTTCCGCGTGGTGGTCGTGTCATGAAACTCATCCCAAGTAGATTCGCCATGAAACCCTGCTCTCTCTTCACTGCGGCGCTGGTGCTGCTCGGTGCGGCGCCCGTCTGGGCGCAAACAACGATGGAAGGCGGCGCCCATGCCGCGCACTCGGGCGCGGCTGCCGCCCCAACGCGCGCCCCATCGTCCGCGAACGCCACCATGGACCACGGCAGCATGCGCATGCAAGGCGGCCCCGCCCCCGCCGATGCCCGCGATCCGCACGCGTATGCCAATGGCTTGACCTTGGAGTCGGGCCCGTACGCATTTCCTGGGCCACGGCAACTGCGGCTGTCCGATGAACATGCGTTCGGCAGCGTGCTCCTCGATCGCCTGGAGCGCGTCGACACGAAGGACGGCAACGCCACCGCCTATGAGGCGCAAGCCTGGTTCGGCGGCACCTACGACCGCCTGGTCCTCAAGGCCGAGGGTGACGTCGCCAAAGGCAAACTGGAGGAGGCACGCACGGAGGTCCTGTGGGGCCATGCGATCGCCTCGTACTGGGACACCCAACTCGGGGTGCGGCTGGACAGCGGCACGGGGCCTGACCGGACTTGGCTCGCTGTGGGCATCCAAGGGCTCGCCCCGTACTGGTTCGACGTCGATGCCACCGCCTACGTCGGCAGCTCGGGACGCACGGCACTGCGCCTGTCGGGCGAGTACGAACTCCTGCTCACCCAGCGCCTGATTCTGCAGCCCCGCATGGAAGTCAATCTGTATGGCCGGCGCGATGAAGCGCGTGGCCTGGGCAGCGGGCTGGCCGATGCCACCATAGGGCTGCGCCTGCGTTACGAATTCTCGCGCCAGTTCGCGCCCTACGTCGGCGTCGAATGGGCTCGCAAGTTCGGACAGACCGCCGATTTTGCGCGCGCCGAAGGACAGCGTACCCGGGAAACGCGTTATGTGGCGGGTGTGCGGCTGTGGTTCTAGAAGCCGCCACGCGCAACTCCGATCTTATTCACCAACCCTAAGGAGAAACCGATGATGAAGAAAACCCTGAGCGTTTTGATGCTGACCGCCTTGCCTGTGTTGGCGCTGGCCGGTGGCGGCCATCAGGGCGGCCATGGCATGGCCGGGCACGACATGCAAGGCATGCACGGTTCGATGCACGGTGGCGCATCACACTCCAACGTCGGCAAACCAGGCGATCCCGCCAAGGTCGACCGCACCATCGAGGTGGTCATGGACGACTCGATGCGGTTCACGCCCGCCACCATCACGGTCAAAAAGGGCGAGACGATCCGCTTCTTTGTCAAAAACGCGGGCAAGGTGCCGCATGAAATGGTGGTCGGCTCCTTGCAGGAGCTCAAAGAACACGCTGAGATGATGCGCAAGATGCCCCAGATGCAGCATGCCGAGCCGAACATGGTGACGCTCCAGCCTGGCCAGCGCGGCGGGCTGGTTTGGCAGTTCGATCAGCCCGGTACGGTGGACTTCGCCTGCCTCATCCCCGGCCATATGGAAGCGGGCATGGTGGGCAAGATCGTCGTCGAATAAGCAGCGTCACCGGGGGTCCTTGTCATGCACCAAACCGTTGATCAACCGTTCCCTCGGCGGCGCAGGCTGCTGCTGGCGGTGCTTGCGCTGAGTCTTCCCTCCCTGGCACCAGCCGCCGCACCGCAGACGCTTGCCGTGCAGGTGTGGAAGGACCCGAACTGTGGGTGTTGCAAGGACTGGATTGCCCACCTGGAGAAAAGCGGATTCCGCGTGAGTGCCGTCGACCAGGGCAACAGCGCAGCCCGCACTCGCCTCGGGATGCCGCAGAAATTCGGTTCCTGCCATACGGCCCTGATCCAGGGCTATGTGATCGAAGGCCACGTACCCGCAACGGACATCCAGCGGCTGCTCAAGGAAAAGCCCCAAGCCCTGGGCTTGGCGGTGCCGGGCATGCCCATTGGTTCACCCGGCATGGACGGGCCGGTGTATGGCGGCCGACGTGATGCCTACCAGGTCTTGCTGGTTGGGAAAGACGGGTCGGCACAAGTGTTCAGTTCCCATCCATGAAGAAACCCCTCACCCGGCGATGAGCGCGACGCATCATGATCACCACCCCGACACGCGTGGCTCGTCCGGCCTGAGCCGGCGTGTCAGGATCGCGTTGCTGATGGTTGCCCTCATCGGCGGCTTCTATCTGCTGCGCGAGCACTGGATCCATGTCGCAGGCAATTGGGTATACCTGTTGCTGCTGGCGTGCCCGCTGATGCACCTGCTGCATGGCCACGGTGGCGATGGCGGGCATGGTGCGCCGCCCGACAAACCCGCCAACAGGGAGGCGTGAAGTCATGGACCTGCGATCAGACCACGAACACCGCCGACACGCCCATGACCACCCGAGCGCACTGCAGTGGGCCGAAGGTCTGAAGGACCCTGTCTGCGGCATGGACGTTACCGCGCAGTCCGAGCACCACGTCGAGCACGCAGGCCGACTCTTTTACTTCTGCAGCGCCAAGTGCCGGGCGAAGTTCGTCGCCGAGCCGGCGCGCTATGCCTACAGCGGCCATGAGCCTTCGTCTGTCGAAGCGCCGGCGCTGGCGGCAGGCACGATCTACACCTGCCCCATGCACCCCGAGATCCGGCAGGATCACCCCGGCTATTGTCCGAAGTGCGGCATGGCGCTGGAGCCGGTGCTGCCGGATCTCGAAGGAGAAGAGAGTCCCGAGCTGCGCGATTTCCAGCGCCGCTTCTGGTGCACCCTGCCGCTGACCGTCATGGTCACTGTGCTTGCCATGTTCGGCCACCAGTTGCATTGGTTCGAGGCGCGCACACAGACCTGGATCGAACTCGTTCTGTCCCTGCCCATCGTCCTGTGGGCGGGTCGGCCGTTCTTCGTGCGCGGCTGGCAGTCCGTGGTCCATCGCAGCCCGAACATGTGGACCCTGATCGGGCTGGGCACCGGGGCGGCGTTCGTCTACAGCGTGGCGGCGACCGTGGCCCCACAACTGTTCCCGGACTCGTTCGTGTCCATGGGACGGGTCGCGGTGTACTTCGAGGCGGCGGCGGTGATTGAACCGCCCCGGGAATCTGAGAGGCGATTGGGTTTGAGTATCAGGCGGTCTCCGGCTTGTGCTGGAGCTGCCGCCAGTAGTTTGCCTCAGCCTCGGCGGGCGGAATGTGGCCGATGGGTTCCAGCAATCGCTCGTGGTTAAACCAG
>NZ_LZDH01000016.1:0-5606 GCF_001675355.1 Tepidimonas fonticaldi
ACATGCAAAGCTATAGGGTCAAGCCTCACGGGCAATTAGTACTGGTTAGCTCAAACGCTTGCACGTCTTCCACACCCAGCCTATCAACGTCGTGGTCTACGACGACCCTTCAGGGGGCTCAAGGCCCCAGGCAGATCTCATCTTGGGACGAGTTTCCCGCTTAGATGCTTTCAGCGGTTATCTCTTCCGCACATAGCTACCCGGCGATGCCACTGGCGTGACAACCGGTACACCAGAGGTGCGTCCACTCCGGTCCTCTCGTACTAGGAGCAGGCTCCCTCAAATCTGCAGCGCCCACGGAAGATAGGGACCAAACTGTCTCACGACGTTTTAAACCCAGCTCACGTACCTCTTTAAATGGCGAACAGCCATACCCTTGGGACCGGCTACAGCCCCAGGATGAGATGAGCCGACATCGAGGTGCCAAACACCGCCGTCGATATGAACTCTTGGGCGGTATCAGCCTGTTATCCCCAGAGTACCTTTTATCCGTTGAGCGATGGCCCTTCCATACAGAACCACCGGATCACTTAGACCTGCTTTCGCACCTGCTCGACTTGTCAGTCTCGCAGTCAAGCACGCTTATGCCTATGCACTACCAGCACGATGTCCGACCGTGCCTAGCGTACCTTCGTGCTCCTCCGTTACGCTTTGGGAGGAGACCGCCCCAGTCAAACTGCCTACCATGCACTGTCCCCAACCCCGATTCAGGGGCCCAGGTTAGAACCTCAAACGCACCAGGGTGGTATTTCAACGTCGGCTCCACGGCACCTGGCGGCACCGCTTCAAAGCCTCCCACCTATCCTACACAGATCCGTTCAAAGTCCAATACAAAGCTACAGTAAAGGTTCATGGGGTCTTTCCGTCTTTCCGCGGGGAGATTGCATCATCACAAACATTTCAACTTCGCTGAGTCTCGGGAGGAGACAGTGTGGCCATCGTTACGCCATTCGTGCAGGTCGGAACTTACCCGACAAGGAATTTCGCTACCTTAGGACCGTTATAGTTACGGCCGCCGTTTACCGGGACTTCGATCAAGAGCTTGCACCCCATCACTTAATCTTCCGGCACCGGGCAGGCGTCACACCCTATACGTCCACTTTCGTGTTTGCAGAGTGCTGTGTTTTTAGTAAACAGTCGCAGCCACCTATTTTTTGCAACCCATTCACGCTTCGATGTTCTCTACACGCTACTAGGGCACACCTTATCCCGAAGTTACGGTGTCAATTTGCCGAGTTCCTTCTCCCGAGTTCTCTCAAGCGCCTGAGAATACTCATCTCGCGCACCAGTGTCGGTTTGCGGTACGGTCAGCTGCAAGCTGAAGCTTAGTGGCTTTTCCTGGGACCCCATTCGGTCACTTCGCGAGCAAGCTCGCTCGAGCGACGGCCTCGGTATGTGACACGCGGATTTGCCTACGTGTCGCCTACTTCCGCCTCAACCGGCACTTCCAACCGCCGGATGACCTAGCTTGATCCGTCCCCACATCGCACTTGCAGCCGGTGCAGGAATGTTGACCTGCTTCCCATCAGCTACGCATCTCTGCCTCGCCTTAGGGGCCGACTCACCCTACGCCGATGAACGTTGCGTAGGAAACCTTGCGCTTACGGCGAGCGGGCTTTTCACCCGCTTTAACGCTACTCATGTCAGCATTCGCACTTCTGATACCTCCAGCAACCCTTACGAGCCACCTTCACAGGCCTACAGAACGCTCTCCTACCATGCGTGTTGCCACGCATCCGCAGCTTCGGTAACCGGCTTGAGCCCCGTTACATCTTCCGCGCAGGACGACTCGATCAGTGAGCTATTACGCTTTCTTTAAATGATGGCTGCTTCTAAGCCAACATCCTGACTGTTTTAGCCTTCCCACTTCGTTTCCCACTTAGCCGGTTTTAGGGACCTTAGCTGGCGGTCTGGGTTGTTTCCCTCTCGTGTCCGGACGTTAGCACCCGGTGCACTGTCTCCCACGCTGCTACTCTTCGGTATTCGGAGTTTGCCTTGGTTTGGTAAGTCGCCATGACCCCCTAGCCAAAACAGTGCTCTACCCCCGAAGGTAATACGTGAGGCACTACCTAAATAGTTTTCGGAGAGAACCAGCTATTTCCAGGTTTGTTTAGCCTTTCACCCCTATCCACAGCTCATCCCCTACTTTTGCAACAGTAGTGGGTTCGGACCTCCAGTACCTGTTACGGCACCTTCATCCTGGCCATGGATAGATCACCTGGTTTCGGGTCTACACCCAGCGACTCTATTCGCCCTGTTCGGACTCGGTTTCCCTGCGCCTTCCCTACTCGGTTAAGCTTGCCACTGAATGTAAGTCGCTGACCCATTATACAAAAGGTACGCCGTCACCCCTAAGGGCTCCGACTTTTTGTAAGCATGCGGTTTCAGGATCTATTTCACTCCCCTCCCGGGGTTCTTTTCGCCTTTCCCTCACGGTACTGGTTCACTATCGGTCGATGATGAGTATTTAGCCTTGGAGGATGGTCCCCCCATCTTCAGACAGGATTTCACGTGTCCCGCCCTACTTGTCGCACGCCCAGTTCCACCACCGACTTTTTCCATACGGGGCTATCACCCTCTGTGGCCGGCCTTTCCAGACCGTTCTGATAAGTCGATGGCTACATCGTGCAGGCTCCTCCGATTTCGCTCGCCACTACTTTCGGAATCTCGGTTGATGTCTTTTCCTCGAGCTACTGAGATGTTTCAGTTCGCCCGGTTCGCCTCGCTGCCCTATGTATTCAGGCAGCGATACCTTTGCAGGTGGGTTTCCCCATTCGGAAATCCCCGGATCACAGCTCATTTGCCAGCTCCCCGAGGCTTATCGCAGGCTATCACGTCCTTCGTCGCCTATCATCGCCAAGGCATCCACCACATGCTCTTGTTCACTTGACCCTATAGCTTTGCCGCCTGAATCTCGTTCAGGCCGCACATCGCCACCCGGATCCGTGAACACTGCTTACGCGTTCGCCGTCTTCAACTCGTGACCGCCGAGCCCTTGCCGGACACAGCGGTCGAAACCCGTTGAATGTGTGCTTTGACGCAAATCTTTCGCAATGCACCGCACCGCACCAAGGAAGCCTCGCGCCCAAAGGCGCAAACCCCTCAGCACCGAGCGGCACTGCTGATTCGACTCTGTGAATTGTTAAAGAACAGCCGTAGGTCTTGAAGGACCAACAGGGCAGTACTAGACACCGCGTGTCCAGCACTGGCCTGTTGTGCCTGTGCGCTTTTGCCGCAGCCGCCTTCGACGGGCAAGATCGGTGGTGGAGGATGACGGGATCGAACCGACGACCCCCTGCTTGCAAAGCAGGTGCTCTCCCAGCTGAGCTAATCCCCCGTCGCATCCTGTGCGTGGTGGGTCTGGTTGGTCTCGAACCAACGACCCCCGCCTTATCAAGACGGTGCTCTGACCAACTGAGCTACAGACCCGCTTCGCCAAACCCACCTCTCGGGCCGCGGCGCGTCAGCTCTCACCAACACCCACAACCCTTGCTCGACAACCGATAAGTGTGGACAAGCATCGGCACCCCACCGCTTGCAGGCGGCGCCTTGCTGCATTTTCCAGAAAGGAGGTGATCCAGCCGCACCTTCCGGTACGGCTACCTTGTTACGACTTCACCCCAGTCACGAACCCTGCCGTGGTAATCGCCCCCCTTGCGGTTAGGCTAACTACTTCTGGCAGAACCCGCTCCCATGGTGTGACGGGCGGTGTGTACAAGACCCGGGAACGTATTCACCGCGACATGCTGATCCGCGATTACTAGCGATTCCGACTTCATGCAGTCGAGTTGCAGACTGCAATCCGGACTACGACCGGTTTTACGGGATTGGCTCCCCCTCGCGGGTTGGCAGCCCTCTGTACCGGCCATTGTATGACGTGTGTAGCCCTACCCATAAGGGCCATGAGGACTTGACGTCATCCCCACCTTCCTCCGGTTTGTCACCGGCAGTCCCATTAGAGTGCCCTTTCGTAGCAACTAATGGCAAGGGTTGCGCTCGTTGCGGGACTTAACCCAACATCTCACGACACGAGCTGACGACAGCCATGCAGCACCTGTGTCCAGGCTCTCTTGCGAGCACTCCCACATCTCTGCAGGATTCCTGGCATGTCAAGGGTAGGTAAGGTTTTTCGCGTTGCATCGAATTAAACCACATCATCCACCGCTTGTGCGGGTCCCCGTCAATTCCTTTGAGTTTCAACCTTGCGGCCGTACTCCCCAGGCGGTCGACTTCACGCGTTAGCTTCGTTACTGAGCCACCTAAGGCCCAACAACCAGTCGACATCGTTTAGGGCGTGGACTACCAGGGTATCTAATCCTGTTTGCTCCCCACGCTTTCGTGCATGAGCGTCAGTGCAGGCCCAGGGGACTGCCTTCGCCATCGGTGTTCCTCCGCATATCTACGCATTTCACTGCTACACGCGGAATTCCATCCCCCTCTGCCGCACTCCAGCCTTGCAGTCACAAAGGCCATTCCTAGGTTGAGCCCAGGGATTTCACCTCTGTCTTACAAGACCGCCTGCGCACGCTTTACGCCCAGTAATTCCGATTAACGCTCGCACCCTACGTATTACCGCGGCTGCTGGCACGTAGTTAGCCGGTGCTTATTCTTACGGTACCGTCATCAGCCCCAGGTATTAGCCAGAGCCTTTTCGTTCCGTACAAAAGCGGTTTACAACCCGAAGGCCTTCTTCCCGCACGCGGCATTGCTGGATCAGGCTTGCGCCCATTGTCCAAAATTCCCCACTGCTGCCTCCCGTAGGAGTCTGGGCCGTGTCTCAGTCCCAGTGTGGCTGGTCGTCCTCTCAGACCAGCTACAGATCGTCGGCTTGGTAGGCCTTTACCCCACCAACTACCTAATCTGACATCGGCCGCTCCAGAGGCGCGAGGCCAAACATTGCTGCTTGGTCCCCCGCTTTCATCCTCAGATCACATGCGGTATTAGCACAGCTTTCGCTGCGTTATCCCCCACCTCTGGGCACGTTCCGATGCATTACTCACCCGTTCGCCACTCGTCAGCACCCGAAGGCCTGTTACCGTTCGACTTGCATGTGTAAAGCATGCCGCCAGCGTTCAATCTGAGCCAGGATCAAACTCTATCGTTCGATCTTCAAAGTCAAGCTCACTCAAACGGAATCGAAGTGAATCCTCACTTCGCTTACTGTCTGCGCGAGCAAGTTGTCGCAGCACTCGCTACCACCCGCCCAGACAGGGTCTCCCCCGCCCAGGCCAGCAGCGCACCGCGCTTGCCCACGCTTATCGGCTGTTGTTTGTTAAAGATCCCACCGAAACCCGCCGCGATCAGCAGAGCCTCGTATTATGACACACTTTTTGGCGTCTTGTCCAGGTGCGTCGCGCGCATCTCGTACATCGCGCCCGCTCTGACACAGCGCTCAGAGGTCAGACGAAACACACGGCACGACACCTGGGCAAGCCCCTGGCTGCCGCAGCAGCCAAGGCCCGCCGAAGACCGACACGCACGACGGCGCAGCCAGATCTTCTGGTGTAACAGCCTGACGATGACCTACTTTCACACGCGAGCTGCGCACTATCATCGGCGCGAAGGCGTTTCACTGTCCTGTTCGGGATGGGAAGGAGTGGGACCAC
>NZ_LZDH01000017.1:0-1307 GCF_001675355.1 Tepidimonas fonticaldi
TCCTCGTGGTTGTAGCGCCACATCCATTGCGTGGCAAACTCGCGGACCTCATCAAGATCGCACCAATGGTACTGCGACAGCCACTCATAGCGCACAGTCCTGTTGAAGCGCTCCACGTAGGCGTTCTGTTGGGGCTTGCCGGGCTGGATGTGCTCGATGTGGATACCGCGGGCACTGGCCCAGTTCAGCAGCGCGGCGCTGATGTACTCCGGCCCGTTGTCGCAGCGAATGACTTGCGGCTTGCCGCGCCAGGCCATGATCTGCTGCAGCGTGCGCATCACACGATGCGAGGGCAGTGAGAGGTCCACTTCGATGCCCAGAGCCTCGCGGTTGAAGTCGTCGATCACGTTGAGCAGCCGGATGCTGCGTCCGTCTTGCAGCTGGTCGTGCATGAAGTCCATCGACCAGACTTCGTTGATGGCCTGCGGCACACTCAGCGGCTCGGGCTTGTCGCGCACCAGCCGCTTGCGCGGCTTGATGCGCAGGTTGAGCTCCAGTTGCCGGTATATCCGGTACACCCGCTTGTGGTTCCAGGCAAAGCCTTTGACGTTGCGCAGGTACAGGAAACACAGCCCGAAGCCCCAGGTGCGGTTATTGTCGGTCAGCCGCAGCAGCCACTGGGCGATCTCCTCGTCTTCGGTGTCGCGCCGGGCCTCGTAGCGGTAGCAGGCCTGGCTGATCCGAAAGGCTTGACAAGCCGCCCGGATCGACAGCCCGCGCTGCTGCACGGCTCGTTGTGCCATCTCGCGCCGGCGAGATGGCTTCACCACTTTTTTGCAAGAGCCTCCGCCACGACCTCGGCCTTGAGCTTTTCCTCGACGTACATCTTGCGCAGCCGCCGGTTCTCCTCCTCCAACTCCTTCATGCGCGCCATGAGCGAGGCGTCCATGCCGCCGTACTTGGCCCGCCACTTGTAGAAGGTCGCCGAGCTGATGCCCAGTTCGCGGCACAGATCGGGCACGCTCAGACCAGCCTCCGCCCGCTTGAGCGCGTCGATGATCTGGCTGTCAGTGAAACGCGATTTCTTCATGGTAGAGATTCTCCTTCGAGACTCTCTACTTCTCAGCGCACTGGTTTTGCGGGGGGATTACCCGTTGAAAAACTCCCCCGCAGCTGCCCGTGCGGCCGGTACCATGTGAGCGGCGGCGACGACGAGACAGCAGACACCGAAGATGAGAGGCACACAGAACATCCAGGGGGCGATGTTCAGCTACATCAGCCTCGAACAGCGGGTACCGGCTAGACACGCGCTGCGCGAGCTGCGGGGCTCGGTGGATGCCTTGCTGTCCAACATGAGCGCAGAGTTC
>NZ_LZDH01000018.1:0-4927 GCF_001675355.1 Tepidimonas fonticaldi
GCCGCAGATCAAACACCGATCCTCACGTTGTAACCGAGCGCCCGCAGCCCCTTGCTCGTGCGCATGTTCCTCGGCGGAAACTCGTCTGGGCGCGCCCAGCCGACGATTTCCCCGAGGCTGCTCGGACTATCGCAACCCGACGCCGACCCAGCCGAGACTTTTCACGTAGCAAAACGGCCACTTGGTGCAGGCGGGCACCCTCAAGAACAGTGCTTTGCTAACGAACCTCATATGCGGACGCGGGTTCGGTTCCGTGTTCCGCCACCAACACCCGAGGGCCAACCGGAACGGTTGGCCCTTTTTCTCGCCCAGTGCCAATCAACGTGCTCGCACCGCCCAGCCGGCCGACAAGGCCTCCGCCTGCGCGAGCACCGTCTGCACCGCCGCGTCCTGGAGATCCGGCGGATAGCCGTACTTGCGCAGGATGCGCTTGACGAGTACCCGCATGCGGGCGCGGGCCGATTCCCGGTGCGCCCAGTCCACCGTCACGTTCTCGCGCAGGCTCACCAGCAGCTCGTGGGCGATCACCATGAGCTGATCATTTCCCATTACTTCAACCGCACTGTTGTTCTCGGCCAACGCCATGTAGAAGGCGTATTCCTCGTCCGACAGGCCGGACTCCTCACCGCGCTGGTGGGCCGCGCGGATGTCCTTGGCCAGCTCGATGAGTTCCTGCAGTACCTCGGCCGTGTTGATGGCGTTGGCGTGGTAGCGGGCCACGGCATCTTCCAGCCGCTCCGAAAACGCCTTCGTCTGCACGACGTTGGCCTTGGCGCGTGAGCGGATGCCGTCATTGAGGAGCTTGCGCAGGGCTTCCAGCGCCAGGTTCTTCTTCTCCATCTGCTGCACTTCGGCCAGGAACTCGTCGGACAGGATGGAGATGTCCGGGCTCTTGATGCCGGCAGCCGCCAGGATGTCCACGATCTCGGTCGAGACCACCGCGCGGCTGACGATCTGCTGGATCGCAAGCTCCCGATCCTGGGCGGAGGTGCCTGCGCCTACGCTCGACTTGACCAGCGCCGCGCGAATGGCCTGGAAGAAGCCCACCTCTTCGCGGATCTCCCGCGCCTCATCGCTGGATGCCGCCAGCGCGAACGCCTTGGACAGCGCCAGCACGGCGTCCTGGTAGCGCCGGTGCGCCGCCTTCTTGCCCTCGGGCGTCCTTTCCTGGGCGGCCCACTGTTGCTGCCTCTCCAGAATCCACTCGATGGCGCCAGCCATCATGCCCAGACGCGCTTGCGGCGAACCGTTCAAGGCCGAGAGGTAGTCGAAGCCGTGGAACATGTCACGCACGACTTCGTACTTCTCCATCATGACCGCAATCGCCTCGGCCTCGTCGATACCGGTGTTCTCGCGGTCGCGCGGTGAGTACTGGGCCAGCGCGTTCTTCAGATTCTGCGCAATGCCGATGTAGTCCACGATCAGCCCGGCCGGCTTGTCGCGGAACACGCGGTTGACGCGCGCGATGGCCTGCATCAGGCCGTGGCCGCGCATCGGCTTGTCCACGTACATCGTATGCATGCAGGGGGCGTCGAAGCCGGTCAGCCACATGTCGCGCACGATGACGAGCTTGAGCGGGTCGTTCGGATCGCGGGCGCGTTTGGCGAGCAGGTCCCGCCGCGCCTTGTTGCCGATGTGCGGTTGCCACTCGGGCGGATCGGAGGCCGCGCCCGTCATCACGATCTTGACGCTGCCGGCGTGGTCGTCATCGCTGTGCCATCCGGGACGCAGCTTCACGATCTCGTCGTAGAGCTTGACGCAGATGCGCCGGCTCATGCAGACGACCATCGCCTTGCCGTCCAGGGCCGCCACCCGGTCCTCGAAATGGCGGACGATGTCCTCCGCGACCAACCTCAAGCGCTTGTCCGCGCCGACCAGGGCCTCCACCGTGGCCCACTTCTGCTTCGTGCGTTCGCGGGCGGATTCTTCCTCGCCTTCCAGGATCTCCTCCACCTCGGCGTCGATCCTGGGCTTCTCGTCCTCGTCCAGCTCGATGCGCGCCAGGCGCGACTCGTAGTAGATCGGCACCGTGGCGCCGTCCTCCACCGCGCGGCTGATGTCGTAGATGTCGATGTAGTGGCCGAACACCGCCGGGGTGTTCACGTCGTCGGCCTCGATGGGCGTGCCGGTGAAGCCGATGAATGAGGCGTTCGGCAGGGCATCGCGCATGTACTTGGCGAAGCCGTAGGAAATCTCGCCGGTCCTGGCATCCACCTTGGCCTTGAAACCGTACTGGCTGCGGTGCGCCTCGTCGGCGATGACCACGACGTTGCGTCGCAGGGTGAGCGGCCCGTTGACCTCGCCAAACTTCTGCAGTGTGGTGAAGATCACCCCGCCCGATGCCCGGTTGAGCAGTTCCTTCAAGTGCTCACGCCCCTCGGCCTGCACCGGCGTCTGGCGGATCAGGTCGCGGCACATCGAGAAGGTGGCGAAGAGCTGATCGTCCAGGTCGTTGCGGTCGGTCAGCACGACCAGCGTCGGGTTTTCCATCGCAGGATGCTTGACCAAGAGGCCCGCGTAGAAGGCCATCAACAGGCTCTTGCCCGATCCCTGCGTGTGCCAGATCACGCCGGCACGCCGGTCGCCGGGGCGCTGGCTCTTGACCGAGGGCAGGCCGTAGTCGGCCGGGTCCTCCTTCGCGACATGGGCAGGCGGCATGGCACGCACCGTCTGCTCCACCGCCTTCTTCACCGCGTGGAACTGGTGATAGCCGGCGATGATCTTGACGAGGCGGGTACCCGTCTCGCCGAACACCGTGAAGTCGCGCAGCAGGTCCAGCAGGCGCCGAGGCTCGAACACGCCGGCGATCAGCGTCTCCAGCTCCGGCGCTCCCTTGGGGGCCACCTCCCGGCCGTCGGTGGTGCGCCACGGCATGAAGCGTTCGAGATCGGCCGAGAGCGAGCCCACCCGCGCCACGAGTCCATCGGACGCCACCAGCAGCGCGTTCGTCTGGAAGAGCTGCGGAATCTGCTGCTTGTAGGTCTGCAACTGGTTGAACGCGGCCACGACGGTGGCCTGGTGGTCTCCCGGCGCTTTGAGCTCGATCACCGCGAGCGGCAGGCCGTTGACGAACAGCACCACATCGGGCCGCCGCTGATACTGTCCGTTGATGACCACGAACTGGTTCACCGCCAGCCAGTCGTTGTTGGCCGGGTCATCGAAGTCGATCAGCCGCGCCTTGCCAGCGGTGAGCACGCCATCATCCGCGTAGTACTCCACATCCACGCCTTCGGTCAGCAGACGATGGAGCCGGCGGTTCTCTTCCAGCAGGTTCGGCAGCTCGGACTGCGTCACGCGCCGGATCGCGTCGTGCCGGGCTTCAGCGGGCAGCGAGGGATTCAGGCGGGCCACCGCTTCCTCAAGGCGCCGCTTCAGCACCACCTCGTCGTGGCTTTCGCGCTCGGGGCGATACCCGTCGGGGCCGATGTTCTCCTCGCGTTCGATGCTGTAACCAAGCGCGCGCAGCTGATCCAGCAACGCGCTTTCGATCTCGGCCTCGGACAGAAATGCCATGCGTCTATCCCTCTTCCCGGCCGCTCGGCAGGGCGAGCATGTTCTCGATCAGGCGGATCATCACGTCCTTGTTCTTGGCGTCGGACTCCGCCACCAGCAGCGCCAGCGCCGCCAGGCCCACGTCGTTGATCACCGGTTCGCCGTTGCGCAGCAGGCGCCCGTTGCGTGCCAGGAAATCCACGAACAGGAAGGCCCCGCTGCGCTTGTTGCCGTCCGCGAACGGATGGTTCTTGATGACGAAATACAGCAGGTGCGCGGCCTTGGTTTCCACCGTGGGATAGGCCGGCTCGCCGAACACGGTCTGGTCAAGGTTACCCAGCAGGGCCGCGAAGGCATCGCCGCGCTCGCGCCCGAAGAGCTCGGAAGCCTCGCCGCGCGCCATCAGGTCAGCCTTCAGCCGCGCAATGGCGGCACGGGCCTCGTCCAGTGTCGGCAGCACGCCGCCCGGACTGCCCGCCGGTGCAGTCAGCAGCCCCTCGTCATAGCGCTGCAGCCACAGGAAGGTCTGGGTGTAGCGCGCGATCACATCCACCAGCCCGCGGCCCTGTTCGGCGGTCAGCGCCTCGCCCGCAGCCGCCTTTCTCACCAGCTGCAGCGCGGCTTCCAGCTCGGCGGCATTGCGTTCGAAGCGTTGGCGGTTCAGGGTGAAGCCACGGGTCAGGTGCTCACGCAGTACGGTAGTTGCCCACTGGCGAAAGCGCGTCGCTTTCGCGGAACTGACCCGATACCCCACGGAAATGATGGCGTCGAGGTTGTAGTGCTTGAGTCGGCGCCGTACCTGCCGCGCGCCCTCCTGGCGAACTACCGAGAAATCCTCGGTAGTTGCCGCCTCCTGAAGCTCCCGCTCCTTGTAAATGTTCTTGAGGTGCAGGCTGATGTTGTCACTGGAAGTGCCGAACAGCTCGGCCATCTGCGCCTGCGTCAGCCACACGGTCTCTCCCTCCAGCCGCACCTGGACCGGACCGTTTTCAGCTTCGAAGATGACGAGTTGCCCAGCTTCGTTCATAAGTCACGTTCCTTGAGGAAGGCTTGGGCATCGGCGATGCCCAGCGCGCCGGAAATCAGGCCGTGCGGATCATGCGCATCGAGCCGCGAGGCCCGCACGGCCTGTACGACCCTGCGGATCGCGTCCTGCCGCGCCTCCGGCGGCACGCCGGGGTTCAGGCGTTCGACGGCGTCCTCGAACCGCCTGCGCAGCACCACCTCGTCATGGCTCTCGCGCTCCGGCCGGTGGCCGTCGGGGCCGATGTCCTCCTCGCGTTCGATCCTGTATCCGAGCCCGTGCAGCTGGTCCAGGAGCGCTTGCTCCAACGCAGCTTCAGATAGGTGTCGCATCCCGGATGATCACATAATACCCAGCCGCCGTGGATACCTGCTGGCACGCAGCATCCTGCAAGAGCTGCTGCGAGGCGCG
>NZ_LZDH01000019.1:0-795 GCF_001675355.1 Tepidimonas fonticaldi
GAGTCTTGATGTGCGTCGAGACAAGAGACGTGAGCACGCGCTGTGCGCTTGTTCGCCCTGTCTTCAGCTCCGACAACCCCGAGCCTGGTGTGCGCAGCCGCGCAGCGCCGGCGGTGCTGGGGCGCAAATCCAACGCAATGATTCCCGACGCAATGGTTCAAACGATTGCAACGATTCGAACTCTGTGAAGGCGGCTCAAGCCCTTCCCGCGCCAAGCGTGCACGGAAGACGGCTGCGCCGCCCCTACCGGTTATGCCTGACGACCATAGCAAGGTGGTCCCACTCCTTCCCATCCCGAACAGGACAGTGAAACGCCTTCGCGCCGATGATAGTGCGCAGCTCGCGTGTGAAAGTAGGTCATCGTCAGGCTGTTACACCAGAAGATCTGGCTGCGCCGTCGTGCGTGTCGGTCTTCGGCGGGCCTTGGCTGCTGCGGCAGCCAGGGGCTTGCCCAGGTGTCGTGCCGTGTGTTTCGTCTGACCTCTGAGCGCTGTGTCAGAGCGGGCGCGATGTACGAGATGCGCGCGACGCACCTGGACAAGACGCCAAAAAGTGTGTCATAATACGAGGCTCTGCTGATCGCGGCGGGTTTCGGTGGGATCTTTAACAAACAACAGCCGATAAGCGTGGGCAAGCGCGGTGCGCTGCTGGCCTGGGCGGGGGAGACCCTGTCTGGGCGGGTGGTAGCGAGTGCTGCGACAACTTTCTCGCGCAGACAGTAAGCGAAGTGAGGATTCACTTAGATTCCGATTGAGTTGGCTTGACTTTGAAGATCGAATGATAGAGTTTGATCCT
>NZ_LZDH01000020.1:0-1185 GCF_001675355.1 Tepidimonas fonticaldi
TGTCATGTCCCGGATGATTATGGGGTCGCTTTTGGAACAAATCCGATCTTCGCCGATACCAGTCCTTCATGGCCTGCATGGGCGTGCGGGCATCGAGGGCAGTCTGAGGCAGATGGTGGTTGTAGAGCCAAGCGTAGCGCAAGAGGGTTTGCTCCAGGTCTTGGCCGCTGAGGAAGTGATGGCTGCGCAGCACCTCTTCGATACGACCGTTGAAGCGCTCCACCATGCCGTTGGTCTGGGGCCGCCGTGGACGGGTAAGCCGATGTTCGATGCCCAGCGCAGCGCACAGCTCATCGAAGGCGTGCTGCCCGGTGGGGGTGCGCTCACCCGTGGTGACGAAGCGGTCGGTGAATTCCTTGCCGTTGTCGGTGAGGATCGTGCGGATGCGCACCGGGCAGGCCTTGGCCAGGGCGGCCACAAAGGCGCGCGCGGCGCGTGCGCTCTTGGTGCTCTTGAGCTGGATGAACACCCAGCGCGTGGCGCGGTCGATGGCCACGAACAGGTAGCGACGCCTATCCTCATCGGCCATTTGGGGCAGGTATTTCACGTCGATGTGTACGTAGCCCGGCTCGTAGGCAGCAAAGGGGGCGTGCGTGGCCTTGCGCGCCTGCGGCTGCAGCGCCCGCAGGTTGCTCACCCCGTGGCGGCGCAGGCAGCGATCCAGGCCAGAGCGCGAGACATCTGGGTTGACGAACTCGCGCATGACCGCCAGCAGATCGTCCAGCGACAGCAGCAGGGTCTTGCGCAGTTGCACCGCGATGATCTCCTGCGCCGCTGTCAAGGTGGTCGGCAGCCGATGCGGCGTGTGCGGCCGGTCTTCGAAGCTCGTGCGGTGCTTCCACTTGAAGACGGTCATGGGCGACACACCGTAGCGCTGCGCCAGCGTCTGGATCGACTCGTCGCTGGCGGCAATCTCGGCGCGGATCGCCGGGGTGGTGCGCGCCAACTTGTGCAGTCGCACGATCATGATCGCACTCCTTCGGATGACACCTCGCCGCCGACTCCCGCGCCTCGCAGCAGCTCTTGCAGGATGCTGCGTGCCAGCAGGTATCCACGGCGGCTGGGTATTATGTGATCATCCGGGATGCGACAGCCTTCACGTCCTGATTGAACGCCATCGGCTGACCAGCAACGCAGATCGGCACGTCATTCAAGAGGGTCATTCCCGCATTGAGCACGCAGGCG
>NZ_LZDH01000021.1:0-1254 GCF_001675355.1 Tepidimonas fonticaldi
ACGGGCGCCAACACGGGAGGGGCGGCCAGCGCCTGCGCACGCGCGGCCTCGCCTTGCGGCGCCACGACGGCGCCGGCCGCATTGTCACGGGCCACGGCATTGCTGGGCCGCGCCGGGGTCACCGGCTGGGCCCGCACGGTCGGCGTCGATTGCGGCGCCGGTGCCACGGCAATCGATGAAATGGTCAACATGGCGCAACCCCCAACTCGTCTGTGCGCAAGGGCCACACTCCCCGCGCTCATCCGTGTTATCGACCAACTTGAGCCCGACTTTAGGGAACCTCTGCACTACCCCGCCCACTCGTTCGTGGCGACGAGTTCAGGGTCAATATCGTTTCGTAGGATGGGATCGAAACAGATGCTGAACGGTTCTTGGGCTCCAGCAAGCCCCTTCGTGGGCCCTCTGCAGCCTCATCCGGCCCCAGTGAGCCCACTGCGGGCGCACTTATCCCGTCGCAGCCAGCAAGGCTTTGCGCGCCAGCCACAGATTGACCAGCGCAAACAGGACGTTGAGCTGCGCGCCGTTCTTGGCCAAGCCTCGATAGGGCGTCTTGCGGTAGCCAAACTGGCATTTGAGTACCCGAAACGGATGCTCACCCTTGGCACGAATGCGCGCCTTGGTGCGTTCCAAGGCATCCATCACCTGGCCAAGAAAAGTGCGCTTGTCCAATGCCCGGCGCTTGCCCGGCCGCATGGCCACGTGCCAAGCGACTTGCTTGCCCTGGTTTTCCGCTCGCTTGTCCACTCCCTGATAGCCCGCATCGGCAAAGACGTCGGTCTCTTGCCCGTGCAAGAGCCGATGCGCCTGCGTCACATCCGAGACGTTGGCAGCGGTGGCCACCACCGTGTGTACCAAGCCCTGTCTCGGCGTCGACCCCAACGTGCGCTTTCATGCCGAAGTACCACTGGTTGCCCTTCTTCGTCTGGTGCATCTCAGGGTCGCGCTCACGGCGGGCGTTCTTGGTCGAGCTGGGAGCAGCAATGAGCGTGGCATCCACGATGGTGCCGCTCTTGAGCATGAGGCCACGCTCGGTCAGGATGCGATTGACCGTCTCGAGGATACGCTGGCTCAGGCCGTGTTGCTCCAGCAGGTGGCGAAAGCGCAGGATGGTGCTCTCATCCGGCACGACATCCACCCCCAGGTCCAGACCAACAAAGCTCGCCAGCAGCGGCGTGTCGTACAAGGCTTCCTCCACCGCCGGGTCCGACAGACCAAACCACTGCTGCAAAAAATGAATCCTCAGCAGCTTCTCTA
>NZ_LZDH01000022.1:0-610 GCF_001675355.1 Tepidimonas fonticaldi
CCCCCCCCCCCCCCCCCCCCCCCCCCCCCCCCCCCCCCCCCCCCCCCCCCCCCCCCCCCCCCCCCCCCCCCCCCCCCCCCCCCCCCCCCCCCCCCCCCCCCCCCCCCCCCCCCCCCCCCCCCCCCCCCCCCCCCCCCCCCCCCCCCCCCCCCCCCCCCCCCCCCCCCCCCCCCCCCCCCCCCCCCCCCCCCCCCCCCCCCCCCCCCCCCCCCCCCCCCCCCCCCCCCCCCCCCCCCCCCCCCCCCCCCCCCCCCCCCCCCCCCCCCCCCCCCCCCCCCCCCCCCCCCCCCCCCCCCCCCCCCCCCCCCCCCCCCCCCCCCCCCCCCCCCCCCCCCCCCCCCCCCCCCCCCCCCCCCCCCGGTGCATCAGCCACAGCAGGTAGCCGCCGCCCAGCACCGCGGTCAGCACGCCCACCGGCAGCTCCTGCGGCGCCAGCCACCAGCGCGCCAGCGTGTCGGCGGCCAGCAGCAGCGCGCCGCCCATGGCCGCCGCCAGCGCCACCCGCCAGCCGCGCGCCGCCGGCCCCCGCGAGCGCCCCCGGTGCGGCGCGGCCAGCCCGCCGACGGCAACGCGCCCGCTCTCCGCCCCCGCCCCGCCCCGCGCCCCCGCC
>NZ_LZDH01000023.1:0-114100 GCF_001675355.1 Tepidimonas fonticaldi
ACAAAACGCTGCAGTGGGTGCACTGGTTTAACCACGAGCGATTGCTGGAACCCATCGGCCACATTCCGCCCGCCGAGGCTGAGGCAAACTACTGGCGGCAGCTCCAGCACAAGCCGGAGACCGCCTGATACTCAAACCCAATCGCCTCTCAGATTCCCGGGGCGGTTCAGTGACAGTCCATGCCGTTGAGATAGCCTTAAGAACGGCTGACATGCCAAGCGCCGCACCCAGACCGTCCAAATTGGTGCAACCCGGTCCAGATTGGGGCGTCAGGGTAAACGACGGCTTGGCCGCACCCATATTTGGTGCTCAAGGCTTGCATACAAGCCTTGTGTTCGATTGGCACGATTCTGGCTTGGACAACGTCGAGGGCCACCATGACATCCAAAGACATTGCCGACCGCATCGTTGAAGCCATCCTGGCTCAAAAGCTTGCGCCAGGTATTCGCTTGGGTGAGCAGGCTTTGTCCATGCTGTTTGATTGCAGTCGTACGCTAGTACGCGAAGCCATGATGCAGTTGGCCGCCCGCGGCATTGTCACGGTCAGCGCGCGGCGCGGTTGGTATGTCGTCCAACCCTCCCAAGTGGAGGCCAGAGAGGCTTTCGAGGCTCGCCGTGTCATCGAAACCGGTCTTATTCGGATGGCTGCGCCCATGGACAAGGTCAAGCTGGGCAAGCTCAAGCGCCACATACAGCAGGAAAAAGCAGCGCTCAAGGACCGAGACGTGGGCCGCCGCAGTTACCTCCTGGGGGACTTCCACGTCTGTCTCGCAGAATGCCTTGGCAACCAATTGCTCGCGGACACGTTGCGCGACCTCACGGCACGGACCACCTTGATTGCCATGCTCTACCAATCCACGCATGACGCAGAGCAGTCATGCCAGGACCATGTGGACATCGTAGATGCGCTGGCCCGAGGAGATATTGCAGACGCTGAGGCGCTCATGGCCAAGCACATTGGCGATGTCCAGGAGGCACTCACCCTGGACAGCGCCAAGGCCGATCCCTTGGCTGAACTGAGGCAAGCCCTTTTACCGGTCATCGGTGATGCGAAGGGCGCGAGCAGCCTTCCGTCACGCAGCCGCAAGAAGCCCGTACTACCAGATTCCCCGCAGCCAGCAACCTACCTAGGAGCTCTTCTATGAACATCGCCAAGCGTCACCTGCTCACCCTTTCTCTGGGCGCCTCCCTGATGGCCATAACCGGCGCATCACATGCCCAAACGGCACTTGAGAACATCGAAAAGACCAAGCTCATCAAGATTGCAATTCCGACCGATTTCCCGCCGTACGGATTCGTTGGCATCGACCTCAAGCCTCAAGGGCTCGATGTGGAAATGGCGAACTACCTGGCCGACAAGATGGGCGTCAAAGTGGAGCTTGTGCCCGTGACCAGTGCCAACCGCATTCCCTACTTGCAAAGCAAAAAGGCCGACCTGGTCATTTCAACCCTGGGCAAGAACCCGGAACGAGAGAAGGTGATCGACTTCACCGCCGCTTACTCGCCGTTCTTCCAGGCCATCTTCGGACCGAAGGGCGTCGAATTGAAGTCCTTTCAAGACTTGTCTGGTAAAAGCATAGCGGTCACGCGTGGCGCCATAGAAGACCAGGAACTGACCAAGGTGGCACCGGCTGGGGCGGACATCAAGCGCTTTGAGGACAACAACGCCACGGTCTCGGCTTTCGTGTCTCGCCAGACGCAGCTGATTGCAACTGGTGTGTCGGTCGCCGAGAACATGATGCAACGCAACCCACAGTTGGGCACCGAGTACAAGCTGCTGCTGAAGGACAGCCCCAACTTCATTGGTGTGGCCAAGGGTGAAGATGCCTTGCGTCAAAAGGTCAACGGCATCATCGCCCAGGCGAAGTCGAACGGCGACCTCGACAAGATGGCTATGAAGTGGCTCAAGCGGCCCGCCGGCAATCTTCCGCAATAACCGGGGCCACACGCGATGTCGATCGAACTCGACTTCTGGGCGGTGCTGGCCGAGTGGCCACTCCTGCTCAAGGGCTTGGTCTGGACGCTGGGACTGACGACCGTGTCAGCCATCGTCGGCGTGCTGGTCGGCATTGCCTGTGCGTGGGCTCGCACCGAAGGCCCGACCGTCTTGAAATGGGTGGTCGGGGCCTACGTGGAGCTCATTCGGAACACACCCTTCATCGTTCAGCTGTTTTTCATCTTTTTTGGATTGCCCGCGATGGGTGTTCGGCTCACCCCCGAGCTGGCGAGCGTGATTGCCATGGTGGTCAATCTCGGTGCGTATGCCGCTGAGATCGTGCGCGCAGGTGTTCAGGCGACGCCTCGAGGACAGATTGAAGCAGCCATCAGCTTGGCCTTGACACCATTGCAGACGTTCATCCGTGTGGTGCTGCCCCCAGCACTGCGTCGCGTCTGGCCGGCGCTGGTCTCCCAGATCATCATCGTCATGCTGGGATCGGCCGTCTGTGGACAAATTGCCACCGAAGAACTCAGTTATGCCGCCAACTTGATTCAGAGCCGGAACTTCCGCGCGTTTGAGGCTTTCATTGTCGCCACGGTTATGTACCTGTTAATGGCCATCGCGATTCGCCATGTCCTCAATCGACTTGGTGACCGTCTGCTATTTGGGGGGCGCCGTGGTTGATTTCTCTCTTTGGGACATTTTGCGCAACCTCTTGCTGGCCGCCAGATGGACTGTTGCGCTGTCGTTGATTGCGTTTGTAGGCGGCGGGCTGCTGGGATTGATCCTCTTGATTTTGAGGACGACCCACTCAGTGGCCTTGCAACGTGTGGTCGCGGGCTATGTACAACTTTTCCAGGGCACGCCGCTGCTGATGCAGTTATTCCTCGCCTATTTCGGACTCGCCTTATTCGGGGTCGAAACCTCGGCGTGGTTCGCCGCGGCGGCAGCGCTGACCTTATACAGCAGCGCGTTCCTGGTGGAAATCTGGCACGGTTGCGTTCGATCGGTGCACAAAGGTCAGTGGGAAGCTGCGCAAAGTCTGGCCTTGAGTTTTGGTGAACAACTCCGCTACGTCATCCTGCCGCAGGCGTCTCGGGTTGCCGTTGCGCCGACGGTTGGTTTTCTGGTGCAGGTGGTCAAGGGTACAGCGTTGGCCTCGGTGATCGGCTTCATCGAACTGACCAAGGCCGGCACCATGATCACCAACGCGACGTTTCAACCCTTCCTTGTCTACAGCATGGTGGCCATTCTGTACTTCGCCATCTGCTACCCCATCAGCCTGTACTCGCGTGTTCTGGAAAGAAAATTGAATGTCAAACACTGAATCAGCATCTACGCCTGCGGTCCGGATTGAGGGTTTGCGCAAGTCCTTCGGACAGAACGAAGTGCTCAAAGGAATCGACCTGGAGGTCCAACCGGGCGAGGTCATTGCCATCATCGGGAAAAGCGGATCGGGCAAGAGTACGCTGCTGCGATGCATCAACGGCCTGGAGGTCTTCCAACACGGAACGCTGCATGTGCAGGGGCAGCCGCTGGTCTACAAAGACGCAGCAGCCATGCGAGCCTTGCGTCAAAAGGTGGGCATGATCTTTCAGTCTTTTAATTTGTTTCCCCACCTCAGCGTGGGCAAGAACGTAATGCTTGCCCCAGGCCTCGTGAAACAGACTGCAACAGAAGAGTTGGAGAGAAGCGCGCATGCTTTGCTGGCACGCGTGGGCTTGTCAGACAAGTTTGCAGCCTATCCCGACCAGTTGTCTGGGGGGCAGCAACAGCGCGTTGCGATTGCGCGTGCGCTGGCCATGCAGCCCAGCATCCTTTTGTGCGACGAGATCACCTCGGCACTCGACCCGGAACTGGTGGGCGAGGTGCTTGCGGTTGTTGAAAGTCTGGCCCAGGAGGGCATGACGCTGCTGATGGTGACGCACGAAATGAACTTCGCACGCAAAGTGAGCGACCGAGTCATCTTCATGCACATGGGCCGCGTGCATGAGATGGGCCCCCCCGACCAGTTGTTCGCCCATCCGCAAACACCCGAGTTAAAGCAGTTTCTTTCCTCGATTCACTGAAGCGCAGATGCGATCAAAACGACACTTTGATCGCCGCCCGATTCGCCACGGTGTTCGCTCGGCTGGGTTCGACGCTCTGATCGGCGGACCCAGATCTGGTGGCACGGGCTATGAATGCCCACATTTCTGTTGGCGGCGATTTGCAAGACGCAAGTGTTAAGGGTATTCCATTCGGTGACCGCTTCGGGTCGATAGCTGCCTTTGACTCGGATGCAGCCTGAGGTCCGCTTTCAGCCTACCGCCGACGGTCAGGCGTTCTGCTTGGGTCAAAAAGTCAGGTCGTCCCGACAGGGAGTATTCCAAGCCCGACAGGATCTATTCCTGACGATCAATACCCCCCATCGCCCGCCGGTCACTCCACCGTCACGCTCTTGGCCAGGTTGCGCGGCTTGTCCACATCGGTACCGCGCAGGCAGGCGGTGTGGTAGGCCAGCAGCTGCAGCGGCACCGCGTGCAGGATCGGGCTCAGGTCCCCGTAGTGCTCCGGCATGCGGATGACGTGCAGGCCCTCGCCGCTGGCGATGCGCGTGTCGGCATCCGCCAGCACATAGAGCACCCCGCCGCGCGCGCGCACCTCCTGCATGTTGCTCTTGAGCTTTTCCAGCAGCGCGTCGTTGGGCGCCACCGTCACCACCGGCATCGCGCCGGTCACCAGCGCCAGCGGCCCGTGCTTGAGTTCGCCGGCCGGGTAGCCTTCGGCATGGATGTAGCTGATTTCCTTGAGCTTGAGCGCCCCCTCCAGCGCGATCGGGTAGTGCGGCCCGCGGCCGAGGAACAGCGCGTGCTCCTTGCCGGCGAAGTCCTCGGCCCAGCGGATGACCTGCGGCTCCAGCGCCAGCACCGCCTGCAGCGCCGCCGGCAGGTGGCGCAGCGCGCGCAGGTGGCGCGCCTCGTCCTCGGCCGTCAGGCGCCCCTTGGCCTGCGCCAGCACCAGCGTCAGCAGGAACAGCGCCGCCAGCTGCGTCGTGAACGCCTTGGTGCTGGCCACGCCGATTTCCGCCCCGGCGCGCGTGACGTAGGCCAGCTCGCACTCGCGCACCATGGCGCTGGTGGCGACGTTGCAGATCGCCAGCGTCTGGCGCATGCCCAGCGCCTGCGCGTGGCGCAGCGCGGCGAGCGTATCGGCGGTCTCGCCGCTTTGGCTGACCACCACCACCAGCGTGCGCGGGTCGGCCACGCTCGTGCGGTAGCGGTATTCGCTGGCGATCTCCACCACCGTCGGCACGCCGGCGATCGCCTCCAGCCAGTAGCGCGCCACGCAGCCCGCGTAGTGGCTGGTGCCGCAGGCCAGGATCAGCACGCGGTCGATCTCCGCAAACACGCGCCAGGCGGCGCGCGAGCGGATGCCGTGGTCGTCGAACAGCTCCGGCACGATGCCCGCCACGCCCTCCAGCGTATCGGCCAGCGCACGCGGCTGCTCGAAGATCTCCTTCTGCATGTAGTGGCGGTAGGGGCCCAGCGCCACGTCCTGGCTGCCCACCTGCACGGTCCTGACCGGGCGTGCGGCGCTGTCCAGGGCGCGGCCGTCCGCCCCCACGATGCGGTAGCGCCCCAGCGCCACATCGACCAGATCCCCCTCGGCCAAGAACACGATGCGGTCGGTGACGCCCGCCAGCGCCAGCGCATCGCTGGCCACGTAATGGGCCGCCGGGCCATCCGCCGCGGTGCCCAGCCCCAGCACCAGCGGCGAGCCGGCGCGTGCCCCCACCAGGCGCTGCGGCTCGTCGTGGTGCAGCACCGCAATCGCATACGCGCCGTGCAGGCGGGCCGTGGCCGCGCGCACCGCCTCCAGCAAATCGCCGTCGTACAGGCTGTCGATCAGGTGCGCGATGACCTCGGTGTCGGTCTGGCTCTCGAACACATAGCCGCGTGCCTGCAGCTCGGCGCGCAGGGCTTCGTGGTTTTCGATGATGCCGTTGTGCACCAGCGCCACGCGCGCTGGCCGCTCGCCCGCGCGCACCCCGGGCCCGTGGCTGACGTGCGGATGGGCATTGGCCGTGGTGGGCGCACCATGCGTCGCCCAGCGCGTGTGGGCAATGCCCGTGGCCGCGCGCAGCCCCTCCGCCTGCACCTGCGCGCGCAGCTCGGCCACGCGTGCCGTGCTGCGCGCGCGCGCCAGCCCGCGGGCCGCTGCCTCGACCGGAGCCATCCGCCCCGCGGCGTCGGCCAGCGGCGCCCCCTGGTGCACGGCCAGCCCGCACGAGTCATACCCCCGGTACTCCAGCCGCTGCAGGCCTTGCACCAGCACCCCCACCACGTCCGTGGTGCCCACCGCCCCGACGATTCCGCACATCGATCAGTCCTCCGCATCGTGTCATGCCAAGCCGGTAGGGTACGGATTCGGTCGAGTCACGGGTTTACATTTTTCACTCAATAGAGTAATTTTTTTGCAGTCTTTGGTCTTGATGGAATAATTTTCCATGAATAACATTTTTTCGACCAATTTTTCCATTGACGAACGGGACCTGCACCTGCTGGATGCGCTGCAAACCGACGCGGCGCAACCCCTCAACGCCCTGGCCGCGCGCTGCGGCGTCTCCGCGCCCACGGTGCTGCGGCGCGTGCGCCGGCTGGAGGCGGCGGGCCTGATCGAGCGCCGCGTCGCCATCCTGCAGCCCGAGCGGCTGGCAGCCGTGCTGGGCGAGGGCCTGACCGCCATCGTCGAAATCGGCCTGGAGCGCCAGGGCGATGAGCATCTGCGCGCCTTCGAGGCCCGCGCCGTGGCCGAGCCCGCGGTGCAACAGTGCTACCGCGTCAGCGCGGGCCCGGACTTCGTGCTGGTGGTGGCGGCGCGCGACATGGCCGACTACCATGCGCTGGTGCAGCGCCTGTTCACCGAGCAGGGCAATGTGCGCCAGGTCAAGGCCTACTTCAGCGTGCGACGCAGCAAGTTCGATCCGCGGCTGCCGCTGCCCACCGTGCCTCCCCACAGGGGGGCAGACAAGCCACCGGCCGCTGGCGTATGATTTTTTCGTCGCCCCTTCGTCACGAGAGGAACCGCCGCATGGTCCCCGTCCCCCCTGCCGTCGCGCGTGTCCTGGCGCTGCTGACTCTGGCGGCCTGCGCCCTGGGTGCCCAGGCCCAGGAGCTGGTCAGCGTGCGCAGCCCGGTGGTCAATCTGCGCGCCACCCCCAGCACCGAGGGCGAAGTCCTCTGGCAACTGCGGCGCGGCTACCCCCTGCAGGTGCTGCAGCGCCAGGGCGACTGGATCCGGGTGCGCGACTTCGAGGGCGACGAAGGCTGGGTGGCGGCGCGCGTGACCGGCGACGAGCGCCACCACGTGGTTCGGGCCCGCACCCTCAACCTGCGCAGCGGCCCGGGGCTGGAGTGGCAGGTGGTGGGCACGGCGCGCTACGGCGATGTGCTGGCCACCGTCCGGCGACAGGGCGACTGGGTGCAGTTGCGCGCACCGGACGGCAGCGGCACCGTCTGGGCCGCGAGCGATCACCTCTGGGGCTGGTGAGCCGCCAGGGGGCCCTTCACCGTTGCCCCCTTCAGTCGGCCGATTTGGTCGGCCGCCGCCAGTTGGGCACCGTCACCGCCTTGGCGCGGACCACCGTCAGCGCGCCCGCAGGCGTGTCCTTGGTCACCGTGCTGCCCGCACCCACCGTGCCACCCGCCCCCAGCGTGACCGGGGCAACCAGCACGCAATTGCTGCCGACGTGCACATCCGCCTCGATGACCGTGCGGTGTTTGCGCGCGCCGTCGTAGTTGGCGGTGATGCTGCCCGCCCCGTAGTTGACCCGCTCGCCCACCGTCGCATCGCCCAGATAGGCCAGATGGTTGGCCTTGGCGCCGGCGGCCAGGGTGGAGTTTTTCACCTCCACGAAGTTGCCGATGTGCACCTCGGGCCCCAGCCAGGCGCCCGGACGCAGCCGCGCAAACGGCCCCACCCGGGCCTGCGCCCCGACCACGACACCCGCGCCCGCGCCGTCGATGTGCGTAAAGGGCTCGATGACGGCACCCGCGTCCACCGTGGCGTGGGCGATCACGCAGTTGGCACCCACCCGCACCCCGTCGCCCAGCACGACGCGGCCCTCGAACACGCAGTTGACGTCGATCTCCACATCCTGGCCACAGACCAGCTCGCCGCGCACATCCAGCCGGGCCGGGTCCGCCAGCCGCACGCCCTGCGCCATCAGCGCCTGGGCCACGCGGTGCTGGTGGGCGCGCTCCAGCGCCGCCAATTGGGCCGGGCTGTTGACGCCCGCCACCTGCAGCGCGTCGTCGATGCGGTGCGCCACCACGGGCACGCCATCGGCCACCGCGTGGCGCACCACGTCGGTCAGGTAGAACTCGCCCTGGGCGTTGCAGTCGTCCAGGCGGGCCAGCCAGGCGCGCAGGCGCGCCGTCGGTGCGGCCAGAATGCCGCTGTACACCTCGGTGATGCGGCGCTGCGCATCGCTGGCGTCCTTTTCCTCGACGATGGCGCGCACGGCCCCCGACTCGTCGCGCACGACACGGCCATAGCCGTGCGGATCGGCCAGATCCACCGTGAGCAGCGCCAGCGCATCGGGGCCGCCCGCGCACTGGGCCGCCAGCAGTGCCGCCAGGGTGTCCGGATGCGTCAGCGGCACGTCGCCGGACAGCACCAGCGTGACGCCGTCGTCCGCCAGCAGCGGGATGGCCTGCTGCACGGCGTGCCCGGTGCCCCGTTGCGGCTCCTGCCGCACCGCCTGCCACGGCTGCCCGTCGGCCAGCGCGGGCAGGGCGGCGTCGACCGCCTCGGCCCCATGGCCGGTCACCACCACCGTGTGGCGCGCCGACAGCCCCCGCGCCATCCCCAGCACATGGGCCAGCAACGGGCGGCCGGCCAAGCGCTGCAGCACCTTGGGCAGGGCGCTCTTCATGCGTGTGCCCTTGCCAGCGGCCAGAATGACGACGTCCACGGGACAGTGCATGGGTTCCTCCTGAAGGGTCATGGGGTGTCGGGCGCCGATTATCCGCCCCCGCGGTGCTACGCTACGGGCGGCCGCCGCGCCGCGCGCAACGGCGCCCATCCCACCCATGGCCACCCGTGCGATGCCCCATGACGACCCTAGCCCCCACTGAGCCCCTTCCCCGCTTTGCCGTCTTTGGCGCCGGTGCCGTTGGCAGTTACTACGGTGCCATGCTGGCGCGCGCGGGCGTGCCGGTGGTGCTGATCGGCCGCCCGGCCCACGTCCAGGCCATGCGCGCGCACGGCCTGCGGCTGCAGACCGCCGACTTCGACGAGCGCATCGCCGTGCACGCCGACACGGACGCTGCGGCTGTGGCGGGCGCGGACGTGGTGTTGGTGTGCGTCAAATCCGGCGACACCGAAGCGGCCGGGGCCGCGCTGCACCCCCACCTGGGCCCGCAAACCGCGGTGCTCAGCCTGCAAAACGGCGTGGACAACGCCGAGCGGCTGGCGCGTGTGCTGGGGCGGCCCGTGGTGCCGGTGGTGGTGTATGTGGCCGCAGGGCTGGAAGGCCCGGGCCATGTGCGCCACCACGGCCGCGGGGATCTGGTGCTGGCGCCGTTTCCGCAGGCCGCGCGCGTGCAGGCGGCGCTGGCGCGGGCCGGGGTGCCGACCACCGTCTCCGACGCGGTACCGCAGGCGCTGTGGACCAAGCTGGTGGTCAATTGCGCCTTCAATGCCCTGTCCGCAATCACCGCGCGGCCCTATGGGTGGCTGTGGGCGCAGGCGGGCGTGCCAGAGATGCTGCGCCAAGTGGTGCGCGAATGCGTGGCGGTGGCGGCGGCCGATGGCATCGCGCTGGATGCGGCCGCCCTGGATGCGGACGTCGAGCGAATTGCGCACAGCATGGCCACCCAAATGTCGTCCACCGCGCGCGACCTGCTGCGCGGCCACCCGACCGAGGTGGACCACCTCAATGGCCATGTGGTCGCGCGTGCCCACGCCCACGGCCTGCAGGCACCGGTCAACCACGCGCTGCAAACGCTGGTGCACCTGCTGGAGCAGGGACGCGGCGCTTGAGCACCCAGGCCCGCCCGCGTGGCGACGGTGGCCAAACTGCGACAATCCGCGACCATGCAAGACACCTACGTACTCACCCTGTCCTGTCAGGACAAGCCCGGCATCGTGCACGCCGTCTCGGGCTTTCTGCTGGAGCAGGGCGGCAACATCGAGGAGGCGGCCCAGTTCAACGACCGCGACAGCGGCCGCTTTTTCATGCGCGTGCAATTCACCTGCCCGGGCCACGACGCACCCACCTTGCGCGGCGCGGTGCAGGCATTCGGCCAGCAGCACGGCATGGCGTGCAGCCTGCACCCCTGGCACGAGCCGATGCGCACCGTCATCTTCGTCAGCCAGCAGGGCCACTGCCTGAATGACCTGCTGTTCCGCTGGAAGAGCGGCCTGCTGCGGCTGGACATCCGCGCCATCGTCAGCAACCACCGCGACTTTTACCAACTGGCCGCCGGCTACAACGTGCCGTTCCACCACATCCCGGTGACGGCCGCCACCAAGGCGCAGGCCGAGGCGCGCCAGCTCGACATCATCGAGCAGGAAGGCGCCGAACTCGTCGTGCTGGCGCGCTACATGCAAATCCTGTCGGACGGCATGTGCCAGCAGCTCGCCGGCCGCGCGATCAACATCCACCACAGCTTCCTGCCCAGCTTCAAGGGCGCCAAGCCGTACTACCAGGCGCACGAGCGCGGCGTCAAGCTGATCGGCGCCACCGCGCACTACGTCACTGCCGATCTGGACGAAGGCCCGATCATCGAGCAGGACGTGGCGCGCGTGGACCATGCGATGACGGTGGAAGACCTGACCGCCATCGGCCGCGACACCGAAAGCCAAGTGCTGGCGCGCGCAGTCAAGTGGCACAGCGAGCACCGCGTGCTGCTCAACGGCCAGCGCACGGTGGTCTTCCGCTGAGCAGGCACGGGCGATGTCCACGCGCATTCCCCCCATCCAGTGCCTGCTGACCTTCGAGGCGCTGGCGCGCCTGCGCAGCGTCACGCAGGCGGCCGACGAGCTGTGCGTGACCCCCAGCGCGGTCAGCCACCGCATCCGGCAGTTGGAAGAGCAGCTCGGCGTCAAGCTGTTCGGACGGGCGGACTTCTCCCTGACCACGGAGGGCAGCGAATACCTGGCCCAGGTGCGCGAGGGGCTGACGGCGCTGCAGCGTTTCCCCAGCCGCAACGCCACCCCCGGGCGGCGCAAGCTGCGGTTGGCAGTCACGCCCACCTTCGCCCGTTCGATCGTCATGCCGCGGCTCAAGCACTTTGCCGAGGCCTATCCGGAAATCGACCTGATGCTGCAGGTCAGCATCCCGCTGCTGGACGTGGTAGCGGAGGACGCCGACCTGACCATCCGCTACGGCACCGGCCGCTACCAGGACGTGGAGTTCACCTGCATCCTGAAGGACGAGGTCACGCCCCTGGCATCGCCCGCGTTCGCGCGCGAGCACGGGCCGTTCGAGCGGCCGGAGGATCTGGAAGGCGTGCCCCTGCTGCGCAGCCCGCTGGAGCCGTGGCGCACCTGGTTTGCCGCGCACCACCTGGACTGGCCGGAGCCAACCGATGGCTCGCAGTTCAACGACATCGGGCTGATGTGCGACGGCGCCGCCGCCGGCATGGGGGTGGCGCTGGTGCGCCTGAAGCTCGGCGCGCCGTGGCTGGACAACGGCACGCTGGTGCGGCTGTATCCGCACAACGTGCCCAGCCCCCACGCGCACTATCTGTGTTGGCGCGCAGGGGCGATGGAGCGCTGGGAGTGCGCGACGTTTGCCGCCTGGCTCAAGCAGGTGGTGGCCTAACGGCCACCCCCCGCCCAGGTCCATCCAGCGACGGCCGCGCCGGGCCGCGTCACTCGATGCGGATGCGCTTGCCGGCCACCGCCGCCTTCTTCGGCAGGGTCAGCGTCAGCACGCCGTTGTCGTACTTGGCGCTGGCGGTCGACTCGTCGACATCGCCCGGCAGGGCAAAGCTGCGCGAGACGGCTCCGTAGTAGCGCTCGCTGTGCAGCACCTTGTCGCCGTCGCGCCGGGCGTCCTCTTGCTTGACCTCTGCCGCGATGGTGACCAGGTTGTTCTCGACGGACACATGGATGTTGTCCTTGCCGACACCGGGCATCTCGGCCGAGATGACGTAGGCCTGGTCGTTTTCCTTCACATCCACCTTGATCTGCTGCGGCAGCGGCTCGCCGTGCAGCGGTCGCACATAAAACGCCGGGGCCATGTCCCGGAAAAACTCGTCGAACAGGCTCATGCGGCGCGGAATCAGGTTGCTCATGCGCTGTCTCCTTGACCGTGGAGGGCTTCGACATCCATCGGGCCCGCCAGCGCCTCCACACCGCCGGCGCAAGCCCATTGCTCACACCGCCAAACATAGGGGCAGCGCGCCGGAACTTCAAGCCCCCCGCCGCAGGCCGATTCACGCGATGCTCAAGGATTTTTCAGCCGCGCCGGCGTGTCCTGACCTACACTGCGGCGACACGTTTGCCGCCCCCTGCCATGACCGCCCACGACACCCCCGAATCCCGCGCCGTCCGGCGCGCCGACCGCCAGGCCGAGGTGGTGCGCGCCCTGTCGCTGGTGCTGCCGCCCCACGCGCTGCTGTGGACCCCCGAGGACACCACGCCCTACGAGTGCGACGGCCTGACCGCCTACCGCGAGCGGCCGCTGGCGGTGGCGCTGCCCGAGACCGAGGAGCAGGTGCAGGCCGTCCTGCGCACCTGCCACCTGCTCAAAGTACCGGTGGTGGCCCGCGGCGCCGGCACCGGCCTGTCCGGCGGCGCGCTGCCCCACCCGCTGGGGGTGACCTTGTCGCTGGCCAAGTTCAACCGCATTGTGGCCATCGACCCGCTGTCGCAGACCGCGGTCGTGCAGGCGGGTGTGCGCAACCTGGCGATCAGCGAGGCCGCCGCGCCGCACGGGCTGTACTACGCCCCCGACCCGAGCAGCCAGATCGCCTGCACCATCGGCGGCAACGTGGCGGAAAACTCCGGCGGCGTGCACTGCCTCAAGTACGGCCTGACGCTGCACAACGTGCTGAAGGTGCGCGGCTACACCGTCGAGGGCGAGCCGGTCACATTTGGCGCGGATGCGCTGGACACCCCGGGGCTCGATCTGCTGCCGCTGATCGTGGGCTCGGAAGGGATGCTCGCCGTCACGCTGGAGGTAACGGTGCGGCTGACGCCGACGCCGCAACTCGCGCGCTGCATCATGGCCAGCTTCGACGACGTGCGCAAGGCCGGCGACGCGGTGGCCGCGGTGATCGCGGCCGGCATCATCCCGGCGGGGCTGGAAATGATGGACAAGCCGATGACCGCGGCGGTGGAGGACTTCGTCCACGCGGGGTATGACTTGGACGCCGAGGCCATCCTGCTGTGCGAGTCCGACGGCACGCCCGAGGAGGTGGCCGAGGAGATCGAGCGCATGAGCGCGGTGCTGCGCGAAGCCGGCGCCACCCGCATCGCCGTCAGCCGCGACGAGGCCGAGCGGCTGCGCTTCTGGAGCGGGCGCAAGAACGCCTTTCCGGCCAGCGGGCGCATCAGCCCCGACTACATGTGCATGGACTCCACCATCCCGCGCAAGCGCCTCGCGGACATCCTGGAGGCGATCGCGGCCATGGAGGACAAGTACGGGCTGCGCTGCGTCAACGTGTTCCACGCCGGCGACGGCAACCTGCACCCGCTGATCCTGTTCGACGCCAACGACCCCGACCAGCTGCGCCGCGCCGAGGCGTTCGGCGCCGACATTCTGGAGACCAGCGTCGCCATGGGCGGCACCGTGACCGGCGAGCACGGCGTCGGCGTGGAAAAGCTCAACAGCATGTGCGTGCAGTTCAGCCCCGAAGAACGCGAGCAGATGTTCGCCATCAAGCGCGCGTTCGACCCCCACGAACTGCTCAACCCCGGCAAGGTCATCCCGACCCTGCAGCGCTGCGCCGAATACGGCAAGATGCTGGTGCGCGGCGGACGGCTGTCGCATCCCGATCTGCCGCGCTTCTGAACGCGCACGGGACGGGAGCGCCCGGCATGCCCGGCCGGGCGCCCGAACGCGCTCCGGCGGCACAGGGGCTTGCGCTACAGTTCACGTCATGCAGCCGCTGCCGCGCGACCCTTGGCCCACGCACCTGCCGCCGTCGTTCTTCACGGCGCTGGCGGCCGGTTCGGCCAGCGATGCGGATGCGCACGACGAGGCCGGTACCCCGCCCCCGTCGGATGCCCTACTGCGCCTGCTGCACGCCCTGCCCGACGGCGTGCTGAGCCTGGATGCCGACCTGCGCTGCCGCCACGCCAACCCCGCCGCGCAGCCCCTGCTGCGCCCCCACCTGACCTGGGATCAGATCGACGGCCTGTCCTGGCACGAGGCCGTGGACGACGACTGGATCGACACCCTGTTGCCCTGGATGGCGCCGGCGCTGCGCGGCGAAGGTGGGCGCATCGCCGTGCAGCGCGACCGCGAGGGCAGCACCACCCACTGGGAGCTGACGCTGCTGCCCGACCACGGCGACGCGGGCGTGGTCGGCGTGTTCGTGCTGCTGCGCGACGAGACGGCGCTGCAGCGGCGTCAGGCCGCCCTGCAGGACCAGCAGCACGATCTGCAGCAGCGACTGCAGCGGCAGGACGCCCACCTGGCGCTGCAGCAGGCCCGCTGGCAGGCGCTGTCCGACGGACTGCGGGATGCGGCGATCTTCTTTTTGGATGCGCACGGCGCCATCCAGGATTGGCCGGCCAGCGCCGAGCGGCTGCTGGGCTACGCCGCCGAGGATGTGATCGGCACGCACGGCCCCGACACCCCGCAGCGGCCGCACCCCTTGCCCGCGGATGCGGCCCAGGCGCTGGAGCGCGCCAGCCTGCTGGGCCAGAGCGAATCGACCGGCTGGCAACGCCGTGCCGATGGCTCGCGGCTGTGGGCGCACATGGTATACACGACGCTCACGGGCCTGGACGGCGAGGCGCTGGGCACCGCCTGCCTGGTGCGCGACATGACCGAAATCCACCGGCTCGAAGAGTTGCTGCGCGACCTCAACCAGGCGCTGGAGCGCAAGGTGGAGGAGCGCACCCGGCAGTTGCAGGCGGCCAATCAGGACCTGGAGGCGTTTTCGTACTCGGTCTCGCACGACCTGCGCGCCCCGCTGCGGCACATCACCGCCTATGTGCAGTTGCTGCGCGAGGACCTGGGCCAGCCGCTCACCCCCGACGTGGCGGAAGACCTGCACACCATCGAGGACGCCGCCGCGCACATGGGGCGACTGATCGAGGGGCTGCTGGCCTTTGCCCGGCTGGGCCGCGCCGAGGTGCAACGGCAGCCCGTGGACATGCTCGACCTGCTGCGCAGCAGCCTCAACCGCGTGCAGCACGACCCGGCCCTGCGCCGCGCCGAGGGGGAGTGCGAGCTGCACCTGCCCGACGCACTGCCCACGGTGGAGGGCGACCCGCTGCTGCTGTCGCAGGTCTGGGACAACCTGTTGGGCAACGCCTTCAAATACAGCCGCCCGCGCCGGCCGGCCATCATCGCCATCGGTGCCGAACGGCGGCCCGGCCCGGACGGCGCCCCGGAGGCCGTGTTCTGGGTGCGCGACAACGGCGTGGGCTTCGACGCCGCGCGGGCCGAGCGGCTGTTCGGCGTCTTTCAGCGCCTGCACCGCGCGCAGGACTTCGAGGGCACGGGCATTGGCCTGGCCCTGTGCCGGCGCATCGTCGAGCGCCACGGCGGGCGCATCTGGGCCGATGGCCGCGCCGGCGAAGGGGCCACCTTCGCCTTCGCCCTGCCGCTGCAGCGCCCCGCCGCGGCCCCCGACCACGGCCCGGGAGACTCCCCTGACGCGCCAGCCACCGACACCCCGCCGGCCGCCTGATCCGCGCGCCCCCGCTAACGCTCGCCCGCCCATTCGCCGCACCATGCCCCCGCCCACCGCGCTCGACGCCGCTGCCACCGCGGCCGCGCTGCCTTACCCCGCGCTGGCCGACGCCATCAAGGCGCTGCTGCGCAATGACACCGTGACCGTGCCGCCGCGGCTGGTGCAGCCGCTGCCGGGCGGCGGCAGCCTGTTCGTCATGCCCGCCGCCGACGCGGCCGTGGCCATCACCAAGCTGATCACCTTCGTGCCGGACAACCCCGCCCACGGCCGGCCCGCCATCCAGGGCGATGTCGTCGTCTTCGACGCGCGCAGCGGCGAGCGCCGCGCCGTGCTGGACGGCCCCACCGTCACCGCGCGGCGCACGGCGGCGGTGTCGCTGCTGGCGGCGCGGCTTCTGGCGCCACGCCCGCAGGGGCCGCTGCTGATCGTCGGCGCCGGCGTGCAGGGCCGCGCGCACCTGGAGGCCTTCGCGGCGGGGCTCGGCGTGCGCGCGGTGCGCGTGGCCTCGCGCCGCGCCGCCAGCGCCGACGCGCTCGTGGCCCACGCGCGCGGGCTGGGACTGGACGCGCAGCGCGTGGACGACGCCAACGCCGCGCTGGCCGACTGCCCGCTGGTGGTCAGCTGCACCCCCGCGCAGGCGGTGGCGCTGCGCGCGCGGCCACGGGACGACGCCTTCGTCGCTGCGGTGGGTGCCTTCACCCCCCACATGGTGGAGTGGGCGCCTGACGTGTGCCGGCATCTGGCCGACACCGGTACGCTGGTGGTGGACACCCGCGACGCCGACCACGAGGCCGGCGACCTGCTGCAGGCCGGGCTGGACGTGGCGGCGCTGCCGACGCTGGCGGACGTGGTGCGCGACACGCCGGTCTGGCGGCGCACCCGCCGCACGGCCGGGCCGGTGTTGTTCAAGAGCTGCGGCTGGGCCGGCTGGGACCTGGCCGCAGCCCGCTGCGCGCTGGCCGCCGCGGCCGGCTGACCTTTCCCCCGCTTACTCAGGAGAACGCATCATGGTGCAACGCTTCGACGTCGGACCGCGCCTGTCCGAGATGGCCATCCACAACGGCACGGTCTACCTGGCCGGGCAGGTGCCCGACGACGCCACGCAGGACATCGAGGGCCAGACGCGCCAGGTGCTCGGCATGATCGACGCGCTGCTGGCGCGCGCCGGCACCGACAAGACCCGGCTGCTGATGGTGCAGATCTTCCTCGCCGATCTGGCCGACTTCGACGGCATGAACGAGGTCTGGGACGCATGGGTGCCGGCCGGCCACACACCGCCGCGCGCCACCGTGCAGGCCCGGCTGGCGCGGCCGGAGTGGAAGATCGAAATCGTTGCCACTGCCGCCGTCTGACGGACGCTCAGCGGTAGGTGCGCAGGTGGATGCTGGTCTCGGTGCTGTGGATGCCCTTGATCAGCCGGATGCGCTCCGGCTCGGACTCCGGGCGCAGCCGCACGGTATAGCCCAGAATCACCTGCGCATCCTCCAGCCGGCGCAGGCGGTTGGTCACCGTGCCGCGCGACACCTTCAGCTTGTGCGCCACATCGGCGACGCTCAGGCGCGCATTGCGCCGCAGCAAGGCTATCAGGGCCTGATCCAGTTCGTCCATCCGAGCCCCCTATCGATATGTTCATCCACCACTGACATTTCGTCAGACGTTGCCCATATCGCCAACATTTTGACGTTTTACATTGTCGCGCGCCGCGTCCACACTTCCGGCTCTCGCCATTGACATTGACCAGACCGGAGACTTGGACATGACGACTTCCCGCCGCCCCCGCACCGCCACCCGTTACCTGAGCGCGCCGACCCTGGTGCGCCTGGTGCAGACGCTGGGCGTGGAGGCCTGCCTGCGCGGCATCGCCGAGCACATCCGCGAGGACTTCTGCCGCTGGCCCGACTTCGACAAAAGCGCGCGCGTGGCCAACCATTCGCGCGACGGCGTCATCGAGCTGATGCCCATCGCGGACGACACGCTCTACAGCTTCAAATACGTCAACGGCCACCCCAAGAACACCCGCGTCGGGCTGCCCACGGTGATGGCGTTCGGCGTGCTGGCCGACGTGGACACGGGCACCCCGCTGCTGCTCAGCGAACTGACGTTGACCACCGCGCTGCGCACGGCCGCCATGTCGGCGGTCGCCGCGCAGGCCCTGGCCTGCCCGGGCAGCCGCGTCATGGCCCTGATCGGCAACGGCGCGCAGGCGGAGTTCCAGGCGCTGGCCTTTGCGCACCTGCTCGGTATTCGCGAACTGCGCCTGTTCGACACCGATCCCGCCGCGACCGACAAGCTCGTGGCCAACCTGCGCGACAGCGGCTTGACCCTGACGCGCTGCGCCAGCACCGCCGAGGCCGTGCGCGGCGCGGACATCGTGACCACCGTCACCGCCGACAAGACCAACGCCACCATCCTGACGCCCGAGATGCTCGCGCCGGGCATGCACATCAATGCGGTGGGCGGCGACTGCCCCGGCAAGACCGAGCTGCATGCGGACGTGCTGCGTGCCGCGCGCGTGTTCGTGGAGTACGAGCCCCAGACCCGCATCGAGGGCGACATCCAGCAACTGCCGGCCGACTTTCCGGTGACGGAGCTGTGGCAGGTGCTGACCGGCCAAACCCCCGGCCGCCGCGACGACGCCGAGGTGACGGTGTTCGACTCGGTCGGCTTCGCGCTGGAGGATTACGCCGCGCTGCGCTTCGTCCATGCCGCGGCCGAGCGACTGGGCCTGGGGGAGGCGCTCGACCTGATCCCGGACCTGGACGACCCCAAGAACCTGTTCGGCCTGCTGCGTCCGCGCGCCGCGTCGCTGCGCCGCGCGGCCTGATCCCCACCCGCCAGCACCACCGCCTGCCCCGTCAAAACAGGGGCAGGCGGTGGGTGTGCTTGACCTCTTCCATCACGGCGTAGGTGCGCGTCTCGCGCACCCCCGGCAGCTGCCACAGCACATCACCGGCAAAACGCCGGTAATCGGCCATGTCGGCCACGCGCGTCTTGACCAGGTAGTCAAAACCGCCGGCCACCATGTGGCACTCCAGCACCTGCGGCGCGGCCTGCACCGCGGCCTTGAACTGCTCGAACACATTGGGCGTGGTGCGGTCCAGCAGCACCTCCACGAACACCAGCAACCCGCCGCCCAGCTTGGCGGGGTTCAGCCGCGCCTCGTAGCCCAGGATGTAGCCCGCCCGCGTCAGGCGCTGCACCCGCGCCAGCACCGCCGTCGGGGACAAGGCCACCGCTTCGGCCAGCTTCAGGTTGGTGATGCGTCCATCGCGCTGCAGCACGTCGAGGATGCGCAGGTCGATGCGGTCGAGGTCGTCCATGGCCCAGTTTGTAAAACGTCATTGACGCAGATATTTTGACTATTTTTTTGAATGAAAACCGAATTTCATTTTCTTGAAAAGACCACAGACTTCGCGAATCGACATCGCTTTTGGCTGCCTGCGTCATGAACGCCCCACTCCCCACCCCCTGGCCGCCCGCCGAGGCCTCTGCCCCCACCGCCCGTGCGCCGTTTGCGGACGCTCCGCACGCGCGCACCGCCACGATGACGGCGCTGCCGGCGCTGCAGCGCGCGCCGGAGCCGGAACTGCTGCCTGCCCTGCTGGAACGGGCTCGCCTGCCGGAAGGACCACGCGCCCGTGTCGCCGCGCTGGCCCAGCGGCTGGCCGAGGCGCTGCGCCAACGCGCGCCGCAGCGTGGCCGCGAGGGGCTGGTGCAGGCGCTGCTGCAGGAGTACGCCCTGTCGTCGCAGGAGGGCGTGGCGCTGATGTGCCTAGCCGAGGCGCTGCTGCGCATTCCGGACGCCGCCACGCGCGACGCGCTGATCCGCGACAAGATCGGCCGCGGCGACTGGCGCGCCCACCTGGGCCGCAGCCCGTCGGCCTTCGTCAACGCCGCCACCTGGGGCCTGCTGCTGACCGGGCGCCTGACCGCCACCCACAGCGAGGAGGGGCTGGGCGCGGCGCTGACCGGCCTGCTGCGCAAGGGCGGCGAGCCGCTGATCCGCCGCGCGGTGGACATGGCGATGCGGCTGCTTGGCGAGCAGTTCGTCACCGGCCAGACGATCGCGGAGGCGCTCGAACGCGCCCGCGCGCGCGAGGCGCAGGGCTTTCGCTACTCCTACGACATGCTCGGCGAGGCGGCGCTGACCGAGGAGGACGCGCAGCGCTACTTCGACGCCTACCGCACCGCAATCGAGGCGATCGGCGCGGCCAACGCCGGCCGCGGCGTGATCGACGGTCCGGGCGTGTCGATCAAACTGTCGGCGCTGCACCCGCGCTACGGCCGCGCCCAGTACGCGCGCGTGATGGAGGAGCTCTACCCGCGGCTGCGCGCGCTGGCAGAGGCGGCCCGCGCAGTCGACATCGGCCTGCACATCGACGCCGAGGAGAGCGAGCGGCTGGAACTGTCGCTCGACCTGCTGGAGCGCCTGGCGCACGAGCCGTCGCTGGCCGGCTGGGCGGGCCTGGGCTTCGTCATCCAGGCGTATCAAAAGCGCGCGCCGGCGGTGGTCGACCATGTGATCGCGCTGGCGCGGCGCAGTGGGCGGCGGCTGCTGGTGCGGCTGGTCAAGGGCGCCTACTGGGACAGCGAGATCAAGCGCGCCCAGCTCGACGGGCTGGACTACCCGGTTTACACCCGCAAGGCTTACACCGACGTGTCGTACCTGGCCTGCGCGCGGCGGCTGCTGGCTGCGCCGGAGGCGGTGTTCCCGCAGTTTGCCACCCACAACGCGCAGACGCTGGCGGCGATTTACGAGATGGCCGACCCCGCCACGTGGCATCCGCATCAGTACGAGTTTCAGTGCCTGCACGGCATGGGCGAGCCGCTCTACGAACAGGTGGTGGCGCCGGTCGAAGCCGGGGGACTTGGCCGCCCCTGCCGCATCTACGCGCCGGTCGGCACGCACGAGACGCTGCTGGCCTACCTGGTGCGCCGCCTGCTGGAAAACGGCGCCAACACCTCGTTCGTACACCGCATCGCCGACGCCAGCGTGCCGCTGGAAGCGCTGGTGGAAGACCCCGTGGCCACCGTCGAGGGCTGGGCGCGCGCGGAAGGCGCGCTGGGCCTGCCGCACCCGCGCATCCCGGCCCCGGCGGCGCTGTATGGGGATGCCCGCGTCAACAGCGCCGGGCTGGATCTGACCGACGAGGGGACGCTGGCGACCCTGCAGCGCGCGCTGGAGGCGAGCCGCGCCGCGCCGCTGCACGCGGCGCCGCGGCTGGCCGAGGGCCTCGCGCCCGCCAATGGCGGCGCGACGCAGCCCATCGTCAACCCGGCTGATCATGGGGACGTGGTCGGCACGGTGGTGGAGGCCTGCCCCGACGACGTGGCCGCCGCCGTGACGGCGGCGCAGGCCGCAGCCATGCGCTGGGCCGCCACCCCGCCCGAGGCGCGCGCCGCCGTCCTACACCGCGCGGCGGATGCGCTGCAGGCGCAGCTGCCGGCGTTCGTCGCGCTGCTGATGCGCGAGGCCGGCAAGACCGCCGCCAACGCGGTGGCCGAGGTGCGCGAGGCGATCGACTTCCTGCGCTTCCACGCCGCGCAGATCACCGGCGCGCACTGGCCGCGCGCGGCCCGGCCGCTCGGGCCGGTGGCATGCATCAGCCCGTGGAACTTTCCGCTGGCCATCTTCACCGGGCAGATCGCCGCCGCGCTGGCCGCCGGCAACCCGGTGCTGGCCAAGCCGGCGGAGCAGACGCCGCTGGTGGCCGCGCGCATGACCGCGCTGCTGCACGAGGCCGGCGTGCCGCGCGACGCGCTGCAGCTGCTGCCCGGCCCCGGCGAGACGGTCGGCGCGGCGCTGGTGGCCGACGCGCGCATCGCCGGCGTGGTGTTCACCGGCTCCACCGAGGTGGCGCGGCTGCTGCAGCGGGCGCTGGCGGGCCGCACGCGCATTGGCACCGACGGCCATGCGCAGCCGGTGCCGCTGATCGCCGAGACCGGCGGCCAGAACGCCATGGTGGTGGACACCTCGGCGCTGCCGGAGCAGGTGGTGCAGGACGTGCTCGCCTCGGCCTTCGACAGCGCCGGGCAGCGCTGCTCGGCGCTGCGCGTGCTGTGCGTGCAGGAGGAGGCCGCGCCGCGGCTGCTGGCCATGCTGCGCGGCGCGATGCGCGAGCTGCGCCTGGGCGCGCCGACGCGGCTGGCCACCGACGTCGGCCCGGTGATCGACGCGGCGGCGCGCGCCGGCATCGTCGAGCACATCGAGGCGATGCGCGCGCGCGGCTGCGCCGTCTGGCAGCTGCCGCTGCCGCCGGAGGCGCAGGCCGGCACCTTCGTGCCGCCGACGCTGATCGAGCTGGACGGTCTGCGCCTGCCGGAGCGCGAGGTGTTCGGCCCCGTGCTGCACGTGGTTCGCTGGCGGCGCGAGCAGCTGCCGGCGCTGATCGAGGCCATCCACGCCACCGGCTACGGGCTGACGTTCGGCGTACACAGCCGCATCGACGAGACCATCGACGCCCTGACGCAGCGGGTGCGCGCCGGCAACCACTACGTCAACCGCAACATGATCGGTGCGGTCGTCGGCGTGCAGCCGTTCGGCGGCGAGGGGCTGTCGGGCACCGGGCCGAAGGCCGGCGGGCCGCTCTACCTCTACCGCCTGCTGGCCGACCCGCCCGCCGACGCGGTGGCGCGCGCGCGCGCCTTCGCGGGGGCGGCCGAGCCGGCGGACTGGCGCGCGCCGGTGGTGCTGCGCGGCCCCACGGGGCAGCGCGACACCTGGGCCCTGGGGCCGCGCCACCACGTGCTGTGCGTGGCGCGCGACGCCGCCAAGCGCCGCGCGATGGCCGACGTGGTGCGGGCGCTGGGCGGGCAGCCGCTGGAACTGGCCGACGGCGCCCCGGTCGAGGCGGCGCTCGCGGCCCTGCCGGCAGCGCCGGAGGTGGCGTGGTTCGACGGCGACGCCGCGCAGCTCGTGGCGCTGCAGCGGGCGCTGGCGGCCCGGCCCGGGCCGGTGGTGCCGGTCGTCACCGGCGCGCCCGACGCGGCGCAGCCGCCCGCGGGGCTGCTGACCGAGCGCAGCGTCAGCGTCAACACCGCGGCCGCCGGCGGCAACGCCACGCTGATGGTGCTGGACTAAGCCGAGGCGGCATACGCCCGCCGCCCGAAGATCGCGCTGCCCACGCGCACCAGCGTGCTGCCCTCGGCGATGGCCAGCTCCAGGTCGTCGCTCATGCCCATCGAAAGGGTATCGAAGTCCTCGGGTGCGCCGAGCTGCGCGCGCAGCTGGTGGAACAGCTGCGCGGCCTGCGCGAACACGCGCCGCATCGCCGCCGCGTCCGGCTGCGGGTCGGGGATGCACATCAGCCCCCGCAGCCGCAGCCGCGGCAGCGCCGCCACCGCCTGCGCCTGCGCCAGCGCCTCGGCCGGTGCCACGCCCGCCTTGGTCGGCGCGCCATCGACGTTGACCTGCAGGCACACCTGCAGCGGCGGCAGGTGCGCCGGGCGCTGCTCGCTCAGGCGCTGCGCGATCTTGAGCCGGTCGACCGACTGCACCCAGTCGAAGTGCTCGGCCACCAGCCGCGTCTTGTTGCTCTGCAGCGGCCCGATGCAGTGCCACTCCAGGCCGGCCACGCCGGCCTCGCGCAGCGCGGCGATCTTCTCCACGCCCTCCTGCACGTAGTTCTCGCCGAAGGCGCACTGGCCGGCCGCGGCGGCCTCGGCCACCGCCACCGGGCCGAAGGTCTTGGACACCGCCAGCAGCCGCACCGCGCCCGGGTCGCGCCCGTGGCGCGCGCACACTTGTTGGATGCGCGCACGAACGCCTTGGAGATTGTTCGCGATCGTTGCCATAATGGTCAGAAATGGACGTCACACAGCTGCTGGCCTTCGCGGTCAAGAACAAGGCTTCGGACCTGCATCTGTCGGCGGGGCTGCCGCCGATGATACGGGTGCATGGTGACGTGCGACGCATCAATGTCGAGCCACTGGACCACAAGCAGGTCCACGCGATGGTCTACGACATCATGACCGACGCGCAGCGCAAGGCGTACGAGGAGTTCCTGGAGGTGGACTTCTCGTTCGAGATTACCGGTCTGTCGCGTTTTCGCGTCAACGCCTTCACCCAGCACCGTGGGTCGGCGGCGGTGTTTCGCACCATCCCGTCCAAGGTGCTGACGCTGGAGGACCTGGCCTGCCCGCGCATCTTTGCCGACCTGGCGATGAAGCCGCGCGGGCTGGTGCTGGTCACCGGCCCCACCGGCTCGGGCAAATCCACGACGCTGGCGGCGATGGTCAACCACCGCAACGAAAACGACGCCGGGCACATCCTGACCATCGAGGACCCGATTGAGTTCGTGCACGAGTCCAAGAAGAGCCTGGTCAACCAGCGCGAGGTCGGGCCGATGACGCACTCGTTCGCCGCGGCGCTGCGCTCGGCGCTGCGCGAGGACCCGGACGTGATCCTGGTCGGCGAGATGCGGGACCTGGAGACCATTCGCCTCGCCATGACCGCGGCCGAGACCGGCCACCTGGTGTTCGGCACGCTGCACACGTCGAGTGCCGCCAAGACCATCGACCGCATCGTGGACGTCTTCCCGACCGAGGAAAAAGAGATGATCCGCGCCATGCTGTCGGAGTCGCTGGTGGCCGTGATCTCGCAGACGCTGCTCAAGACCGCCGACGGCAAAGGGCGCGTCGCCGCGCACGAGATCATGATCGGCACGCCGGCCATCCGCAACCTGATCCGCGAGAACAAGGTCGCGCAGATGTACTCCGCGATCCAGACCGGCCAGCAGTACGGCATGCAGACGCTGGACCAGTCGCTGATCGATCTGGTCCGGCGCAACGCCGTCACGGCCGCCGAGGCGCGCAGCAAGGCCAAAATCCCCGAAAACTTCCCCGTCTGACGGCGGGCTGCCCCGCAGGAGCGCGCGATGGAACGCGATCAAGCCAGCAACTTCATCCACGAGCTGCTGCGACTGCTGGTCAGCCGCAACGGCAGCGACCTGTTCCTCACCGCCGACTTTCCGCCCGCCATCAAGGTCGATGGCGTCATCACCAAGGTGTCGCCGCAGCCCTTGACCGGCCAGCACACCCAGGCGCTGGCGCGCGCGATCATGAACGACAAGCAGGCCGCCGAGTTCGAGCGCACCAAGGAGTGCAACTTCGCCATCAGTCCTGCCGGCATCGGGCGCTTCCGTGTCAACGCCTTTGTGCAGATGGGCAAAGTGGGCCTGGTGCTGCGCACCATTCCGTCCAAAATCCCCACCATCGACGAGCTGGGGCTGCCGCAGATCCTCAAGCAGTTGGCGCTGGCCAAGCGCGGCATCTGCATCGTCGTGGGCGGCACCGGCACCGGCAAGTCGACCACACTGGCCGCGATGGTGGACTGGCGCAACGAGCACACGCACGACCACATCGTCACCATCGAAGACCCGGTGGAGTTCGTGCACCAGCACAAAAACTGCATCGTCACCCAGCGCGAGGTCGGCATCGACACCGACAACTGGGAAATCGCGCTGAAAAACTCGCTGCGCCAGGCGCCCAACGTCATCCTGATGGGCGAGATCCGCGACCGCGAAACGATGGAGCACGCGATCGCCTTCTCCGAGACCGGGCACCTGTGCCTGGCCACGCTGCACGCCAACAGCGCCAACCAGGCGATGGAGCGCATCATCAACTTCTTCCCGCACGACCGGCATCCGCAGTTGCTCAAGGACGTGTCGCTCAATCTGCGCGGCATGGTCGCGCAGCGCCTGCTGCCACGCGAGGACGGCAAGGGGCGCGTGGCCATCGTCGAGGTGCTGCTCAACAGCGCGCTGATCGCCGACCTGATCATGAAGGGCGAGGTCCAGGAGATCAAGGAGGTCATGAAACGCAGCACCGAAATCGGCATGCAGACCTTCGACCAGGCGCTGTTCGACGCCTTCGAAGCGCGCCAGATCTCCTACGAAGACGCGGTGCGCAACGCCGACTCGCAAAACGACATCAAGCTGCGCATCAAACTCGAGAGCCAGCGCGCACGCAACAGCGACCTGGCCGCCGGCACCGAACACCTGCAAATCGTCTGATCCTAGAGCCCCATGCCCCAAGTCAACCCCAAAGCGTCGTACGAACCCACCTCCCCGCAGCGCGTGGCCTTTTTGGGCCTGGGCGTGATGGGCTGGCCGATGGCCGCGCACCTGGCGCTGGCCGGCCACACCGTCACCGTCTACAACCGCACCACCGCCAAGGCGCAAGCACTGGTGCAAGCCATGGCCGAGCGCGGCATCGACCGCGTGCAGGCTGCCGCCACGCCGCGCGCCGCCGCCGAGGGCGCCGCGTTCGTCATGGCCTGTGTCGGCAACGACGACGACCTGCGCAGCGTCGTGCTCGGGCCGGACGGGGCGCTGGCCGGCATGGCGGCCGATGCGGTGTTCGTCGACCACACCACCACCTCGGCCGAGGTGGCGCGCGAGCTCTACGCCGCCGCGCGGCAGCAGAGCTGCCACTTCATCGACGCGCCGGTCTCCGGCGGGCAGGCCGGTGCCGAAAACGGCCAGCTCACCATCATGTGCGGCGGCGACGAGGTGCCGTTCGCGCGCGCGCAGCCGGTGATGGCCGCCTACGCGCGCGCCGTCACCCGCCTGGGCGACAGTGGGGCCGGGCAGTTGGCCAAAATGGTCAACCAGATCTGCATCGCCGGCTTGGTGCAGGGCTTGTCGGAGGCGATCGCCTTTGGCCAGCGCGCCGGGCTGGACATGAAACTGGTGCTGGACGTGATCGGCAAGGGCGCGGCGCAGAGCTGGCAGATGGACAACCGCGGCAAGACGATGGTCGAGGACCGCTTCGACTTCGGCTTCGCGGTGGACTGGATGCGCAAGGACCTGGGCCTGGTGCTGCAGGAGGCGCGGCGCAACGGCGCGCGCCTGCCGGTGACGGCGCTGGTGGACCAGTTCTACGCCGACGTGCAGGCCATGGGCGGCGGGCGCTGGGACACCTCCAGCCTGATCCGCCGCCTGCGCTGAAGCGTCCGTCCCGGCCCGCGATGGATGGCGGCGCGGGGCCTCAGCGGCCGCCGGCCGGCGCGGCCTGATCGGACTTCGGCGGGGCCGGCTGCAGGCGCGCCAGATCCGCCTCGCTGATGATCTCGAACACGCGCACGACGCGCTGCACGCCCGGCACGGTGCGCGCGATGTCGGCGGCGCGCTGCGCCTCGCGCGCCGTCACCAGCCCCATCAGGTACACCGTGCCGCGCTCGGTGGTGACCTTGATCGCGTTGGCCGACAGGTCCTTGGCGTCGACGAAGGCGGCCTTGACGCGCGCCGTCACCAGCGCATCCGACGAGCGCGCCGTCAGCGACGGCGAGCCCATCACCGCCAGCTCGTCGACCACGCCGGCGACGTTTTCCACGCCCTGCACAATGCGCAGCACGGTCTGGCGGTCGGCCTCGGAGGCGACCTCGCCGGTCAGCAGCACCTTGCGGTTGAAACTCGTGGGGTTGACGCGCGCGCGCGCGCCGAGCTGTTCGCGCACGCGGTTCGACACCTTGAGCTCGATGGACTGGTCCTCGAGCTGGGTGCCGCTCGTGCGGCGGTCGGTGGCGACGAGCATCGTGCCGCCGACGGCCGCACCCGCCACGAGGGGGGCGCAGCCGCTCAGGGACGTCATCAGCGTGGTCGCCGCGACGGCCGTCATGACAGCCGTCACCCAGGTGGGCCGTCCAGCACGCCGGGTGCCCCGGTCGGTCAGGGAAGGGATGGGGGTCATGGTTCGATGATCTCCGTTTCGGTGTCTTCGCCCAGCAACTGCACGTCGATGGCATCGCAAATGGCATGCAGGGCGACCAATTGGGCCTCGTGCACACGCGCCGGCCGCTCGGTGGGCAAGGCGACCAGCACGTCGGTGTCCTTGAGCACGTCCGGCAGCTCGCCGGGGCGCGCGCCCGTCAGGGCCACCACCACCATCTCGCGCTCGTGCGCGGCGGCGATGGCGGCCAGCGCATCCGCCCCGGGCGGTGCGGCCGCCATGAGCAGCAGCACATCCCCCGGCAGCCCCAGCGCGCGCAACTGCCGCACCATGGGCCAGGTCGCCGCATCCAGGCCCGGCAAGGCGCCCGTGGTGATGGCGGGATTGATCCCCAGGGCCAGCGCAGCCAGCTCGGGGCGCTCGCGCTCGAAGCGGCCCACCAGTTGCGCCACGAACGACTGCGCCAGCGCAGCCGACACCCCGCTGCCCCAGACCAGCACCTTGCCGCCGCCGGTCAGCCCGGACAGCATCGCGCCGACCGCGGCCTCCAGCGCCGGCCCCACGGCCTGGGCGCACTGGTACTGCAGGTCGGCGCCATCGACGAAGTGCTGCTGAATCCGGTGCAAAAGCATGGGCGCAATCTTATCGGCTCGTCAATCCCAGGCGCCGGCCTCGAACGCGCCGCGCAGCCACTCGATCCGAGGCGGCGCTGTCGCCCCAAGTTCCCCGTCCACCACCACGGCGTCGAAACGGCAGGGCGGCACCTGCGGCAGCCGCGCCAGAAAGTGCCGCGCCGCAAACACGATGCGGCGCTGCTTGGTGCGGCCGATGCTGGCCGCCGCCCCGCCGTGCTCGCCGCGGCTGCGCTGACGCACCTCCACGAAGACGAGCGTGCCATCGGACTCCGCCATAATCAAATCGACCTCGCCACCCCCGCGCCCGGGGCTGCGCACATTGCGCCGCACCAAGCGCAGGCCACGGGCTTGCAGATACTGCAGGGCCAAGGCCTCCGCCGCGTCGCCGCGCGCCTTCGTGCCCGGCCGCGGATCGCGGGGCCCGCTCGCTTTGTCATCCATCGCCATCGTGAACACGCCTCCCTTGTCCGCCAGCGCTGCCCCTGGGGCCCCCGACGACGGGGGGCTGGCGGCACGCCTGGCCGGCGGACAGCATTATCCGGCCGGGGCGCTGTACGTCGTGGCCACCCCGATCGGCAATCTGGCCGACATCACCCTGCGCGCGCTGCATGTGCTGCGCACGGTCGATGCCGTGGCCTGCGAGGACACCCGCCACACCGCGCGGCTGTTGCAGGCCTATGGGCTGCACGCCGAGCTGCTGGCCGTGCACGAGCACAACGAAAGCCGCATGGCCCAAACCATCGTCGAGCGCCTGCGGCGCGGCGAGCGCATTGCCTGCGTCAGCGACGCCGGCACCCCTGGCATCAGCGACCCGGGCGGGCGGCTGTGCGCCGCGGTGCGGGCTGCGGGCCTGCGGCTCATCCCCGTGCCGGGGGCGAGCAGCGTCACCGCGTTGCTCAGCGTGGCCGGCATCGCCGAAGGGGCGGTCACGGTCGTGGGTTTTTTGCCCGCGCGCGGCGCGGCCCGCGAGCGGGCGTGGCAACACTGGCGCCAGGCCGACACCGGGTTGGTGCTGCTGGAGGCGCCCCACCGCATCGAGGCACTGGCGGCCGAGCTGTCGGCCCTGGGCGAGCGGCCCGTGACCCTGGGGCGGGAGCTGACCAAACAGTTCGAGGACATCGTCACCCTGCCCTGCGTGGCAGTGGCCGGCTGGCTGGCCGCCGACCCCCACCGCCGGCGCGGCGAGTTCACGCTGGTGATCCACCCCCGCCCCACCGCGCCGCCCCCCGGGGGCCCTGGCGAGGCCGCTGCGGCCGGCGACGCGCTACCCGCCGAGGCCCGGCGCGTGCTGGGCCTGCTGCTCGAGGAGCTGCCTGTCAAATCCGCGGCCCGGCTGGCCAGCGCCATCACCGGGCTGCCCAAGGGGGCGCTGTACCAGGCCGCGCTGGCCCTGTGCGCGCCGTCGCACGATTGACACCCGCCCCGGCTACACCTGCGCCATGAAACGCCTGTCCCAGTACTTTCTGCGCGGCCTGCTGGCCGTGCTGCCCACCGGCATCACGCTGTACCTGCTGTACGCGCTGGTGGTGTGGTCCGAGCAACTGGCGCTGACGCTGCTGCGGCCGCTGATCGGAGACTTCTACGTCCCCGGGCTGGGCCTGCTGCTGGCGGCGGCGCTGGTCGTGCTGGCGGGCTTTCTGGTGTCCACCCAGGCCACGGCCCGGCTGCTCAACTGGGTGGAACTGCCCTTTACCAACCTGCCGGTGGTCAAGAGCATCTACACCTCCCTCAAGAGCTTTGCCGACTACTTCGCCCCCCACCGGCGGGAGGAGACGAGCCAGCAGGTCGTCATCCTGCGCCCCCCCGGCGCCGAATGGGAGGCGGTCGGCCTGGTCACCCGCCACCACCTCGCGGGGCTGCCGCCGGGGTTTCTGCCGGGCGAGCGGGTCGCGGTCTATCTGCCCATGGGCTACATGATCGGGGGCTACACCCTCTTCGTGCCGCGCACCTGGATCACGCCCATCGACATGTCCGTGGAGGAGGCGATGCGCTCCTCCCTGATCGCCTGGATGGCCGCCGGTGCCGCCCCCCGGCCCGGCACCGGCGCCCCTGCGCCCACCCCCACCGCCACGGAGCCCCCACCGCGATGAGCATCCGCAACCTCGAATTTTTGTTCGCCCCCCGCCGTGTGGCGGTGTTCGGTGCGTCCGACCGGCCGCACAGCGTCGGCGGCACGGTCTGGCGCAACCTGTCCCGCGGTTTTCAGGGGGAGCTGTTTGCGGTCAACCCGCGCCAGCCCGACCTGGGCGTACCCGTGGCGCGCGATCTGGCCGATCTGCCGGTCGCCCCGGACCTGGCCGTCATCTGCACCCCGCCCGCCACCGTCCCTGGCCTGATCGCCCGCCTGGGCGAGCGCGGCACGCGGGCCGCGGTGGTGGTCACCGCCGGGCTGGATGCCGCGCACAAACAGGCCATGCTCGACGCCGCGCGCCGCCACACGCTGCGCATCCTGGGGTCCAACTGCATCGGCATGCTGGTGCCCCACCTGGGGCTCAACGCCAGCTTCGCCCACGCCGATGCCCAGCCCGGCAACATCGCCTTCGTCTCGCAGTCGGGCGCACTGGTCACGGCGGTGTTGGACTGGGCCAACGACCGGGGCATCGGCTTCTCGCACTTCGTCTCGCTGGGCGAGCACGCCGATGTGGACTTCGGCGACATGCTCGACTACCTGGGCAGCGACGCGCGCACCCGCGCCATTCTGATGTATGTGGAGTCGGTCACGGCGCCGCGCAAGTTCATGTCCGCGGCCCGGGCCGCGGCCCGCAACAAACCGGTGATCCTGGTCAAGGCCGGCCGCTCGGCGCAGGGCAGCCGCGCGGCCGCCTCGCATACCGGGGCGCTGGCGGGGTCCGACGACGTGTTCGATGCCGCCATCTCGCGCGCGGGCATGCTGCGCGTCAACACCCTGCACCAGCTCTTTCTGGCGGTGGAGCTGCTGGCGCGCTTCCGCGACAACCGCAGCGAGCGGCTGCTGGTGCTGACCAACGGCGGCGGCGCGGGCGTGATGGCGGCCGATGCCGCCGCGCACATGGGCGTGGAGCTGGCGAGCCTGAGCCCCGACACCGTCGCGCGGCTGGACGCCGTGCTGCCCGGCAACTGGTCGCGCGCCAACCCGGTGGACATCATCGGCGATGCGCCCGCCCAACGCTATGTGGATGCGCTGCGCATCCTGCGCGAGGACCGCGACAGCGCCATCCTGTTCATCCAGGCCCCCACCGCCATCGTCCCCAGCGACACCATCGCCGAAGCCTTGCTGCCGCTGGCCACCGAACGCCCCCCGCGCGTGCTGGGCTGCTGGCTGGGCCACGGCGCCGTGGCGGCGGCGCGGGCGCGTTTTCGCGCCGCGGGCATCCCCGACTACCCCACGCCCGAAGAGGCGGTGCGCGCCTTCTCGTTCCTGCGGCAGTACCACCGCCACCAGGCGGAGCTGATGGAAACCCCGCCCGCCCTGCCCGAGGGGCTGGCGCCCGATCTGGACGGCATCCGCCAACTGGTGCGCGAGGCGCTGGCCGCCGGCAGCGAGTGGCTGACCGAGCCCCAGGCCAAGGAGCTGCTGCGGCGCGCGGGCGTGCCCGTCACCCCGCTGCGCAGCGTCCCCGCCGACCCCCAGGCCGCCGTCGCCGCGGCCGATGCGCTCGGCTACCCGGTGGTGCTCAAAATCCTGTCCACCGACATCACCCACAAGTCCGACGTCGGCGGGGTGAGGCTCAATCTGCACGACGCGCAAGAGGTGCTCGAGGCCGCCCGCGCCATGCTCGAGCGGGTGGCCCAGCGCCGGCCCGACGCCCGCATCGAGGGCTTCACCGTGCAACCCATGGTCCGGCGGCGCCATGCGCACGAGCTGATCATCGGCGCCAGCATCGACCCGCTGTTCGGCCCGGTGATTCTGTTCGGCCAGGGCGGCACGGCCGTCGAGGTACTGGCCGACCGCGCGCTGGCGCTGCCCCCGCTCAACGTCGCGCTGGCCGAATCCCTGATCGAGCGCACCCGCGTCGCGCGGCTGCTGCGCGGCTACCGCGACGTGCCCCCGGCCCACCGGCCCTCCATCCACGCCGCGCTGCTGGCCGTCTCGCAACTGCTGGCCGACGTGCCGGAAATCGCCGAGATCGACATCAACCCGCTGGTCGTGGACGCGGACGGCGCGGTCGCGCTGGATGCCCGGGTGCGCATCAGCGCCGAGCGCCCCGCCGGCGCGGCGCGCTTTGCCATCCGCCCCTACCCGCAAGAGCTGGTCGAAACCCTGGACTGGCACGGCCAGACCCTGACCGTGCGCCCCATCCGTCCCGAGGACGAAGCCCAGCACCTGGCCTTCCTGGAGCGGGTGGACCCCGAGGACATCCGCCTGCGCATCTTCTACAGCCGGCGCAGCATCGAGCACAGCGAACTTGCCCGCCTGACCCAGATCGACTACGACCGCGAGATGGCCTTCATCGCCACCCGCGTCGGGCCCGACGGCACGCCGGAGACCATTGGCGTGGTGCGCGGCATCTGCGACCCCGACAACGACACGGCCGAATACGGCATCCTGGTGCGCTCCGACCTCAAGGGCATGGGCCTGGGGCGGCTGCTGATGGAGCGGCTGATCCGCTACCTGCGCGGCCACGGTACGCGCCGCATCGTCGGCACCGTGCTGCGCGAGAACAAGGGCATGCTCGGCCTGGTGGAGCGACTGGGCTTTGCCATCACCCCCCACCCGGAGGACCCGGACCTGCGGCATGTGGAGCTGCCGCTGCAACGGTGAGCGGTGAGCGGCGGGCGCGTCGGGTGACCGCTCGTCGCTTTTTTTGCTGCAGCGCAACAAAAACGCTTGCATTTCCGGCTCGCCCCCCTATACTAAGGGTCATGTTGCAGCGCAGCATAAACCGCCGGACACCCATCACCGGACGGACGCCCTTCAGGCAGGTTGCGCGCCATGGCCGATTGCCCATTCACCCGCTCAAAAGGAGTCCCACCATGATGACCATCGAACAAATCGTCGCCCTGCACAAGAAGAACGCCGCCACCGCGTTCGACCTGGGCGAAAAGGCGCTGGCCGGCGTCGAAAAGCTGACCGAGCTGAACCTGCAAACCGCCAAGACGCTGATGGCCGAAACGGCCGAGCACACCCAGGCCGTCCTGGGCGTGAAGGACATGCAGGATCTGGTCGCCCTGCAAAACGCCATGCTGCAGCCCGTCGGCGAAAAGGTCGCCGCCTACAACCGCCATGTGTACGACATCGCCTCCAGCCTGAGCGCCGAGTTCGCCAAGGTCGCCGAGGCCCAGGCCGCCGAAGCGCAAAAGCAGTTCGTCAGCGCGCTGGACAGCGCCGTCAAGAACGCGCCGCAGGGCAGCGAACCGGCCGTGGCCGCCGTCAAGAACGCCGTGTCCACCGCCGCCGCGGCGATGGAGTCGGTGCAAAAGGCCGTCAAGCAAGCCACCGAACTGGCCGAAGCCAACCTGAAGGCCGTGGCCACCACCGCGGTCAACGCCACCAAGTCGCCGCGCGCGGCCAAGGCCTGATCGAGACCGGGGCCCGTTCCCAAGGAACCGGCCCTTCGTCTGCGCGACACCCCGCGGCCTGCGCCGCGGGGTGTTCGTTTTGGGGCACCGCATAATCGATGCTTTGCATTCCACCCCGAGAGGAGCTATCGATATGTCCATCGACACCATCGGCATCGTCGGCGCCGGCACCATGGGCAACGGCATCGCGCAGGCTTGCGCGACCAGCGGCCTGAACGTCGTCATGATCGACGTCAGCGACGCCGCGCTGGCCAAGGGCCTGGCCACCATCGCCGGCAGCCTGGACCGCCTGATCAAGAAAGAAAAAATCACCACCGCCGACAAGGACGCGGCGCTGGCGCGCATCCGCACCTCGACCCGCTACGACGACCTCCAGGGCGCGCAGCTTGTCATCGAGGCCGCCACCGAGAACCTGGAGCTCAAGCTCAAGATCCTGCGCCAGCTCGACGGCCTGCTGGCGCCCGAGGCCATCGTCGCCACCAACACCAGCTCGATCAGCATCACGCAACTGGCCGCCGTCACCGGGCGCGCCGACCGCTTCATCGGCATGCACTTCTTCAACCCGGTGCCGATGATGGCGCTGGTGGAAATCATCCGCGGCCTGCAGACCAGCGACACCACGCACGACGCCGTGCGCGACCTGGCGCTCCAGCTCGGCAAGACGCCGATCACGGTGAAAAACTCGCCCGGCTTCGTCGTCAACCGCATCCTCGTGCCGATGATCAACGAGGCCTTCTTCGTGCTGGCCGAGGGGCTGGCCAGCCCCGAGGACATCGACGCCGGCATGAAGCTCGGCTGCAACCACCCGATCGGGCCGCTGGCGCTGGCCGACATGATCGGGCTGGACGTCTGCCTGGCGGTGATGAACGTGTACTTTGCCGAGTTCAACGACAGCAAGTACCGCCCCTGCCCGCTGCTCAAGGAGATGGTGGCCGCCGGCTACCTGGGCCGCAAGACCGGGCGCGGCGTCTACCGCTACTGACCCCCGGTGCCGGAGCCGGCCGCCACCCGCGGGCGGCCGGCTCCGGCGTGTTTGGCGTCGTACAGCGCCTCGTCCGCGGCCTGCATCAGCGCTTCCAGCGTCTGGGCCGAATCCGGATACAGCGCGATGCCCACGCTGGTCGAAACCGCCGGCTCCACGCCGGGATACGGGGCGGAGAGCGACTCGATCAGGCGCTGCGCCAAGTCCAGCGCCGCATCCACGTCGGCCGGTCCCATCAGCACCAAAAACTCGTCGCCTCCCAGGCGGGCAACGACATCGGCGCTGCGCACGCAGGACTGCAAGCGTGCCGCCACCTCGCGCAGCAACTGATCGCCGGCGGCGTGGCCGTGCGTGTCGTTGACCGCCTTGAAGTGGTCCAGATCCAGCGCCAGCAGGGCCACCCGAGCGCCGCTGCGCTGGGCCTGGGCCAGTTGTTGCTGCGCCATCTCGGTGAACAGGCGGCGGTTGGGCAGGCCGGTCAGGGCGTCGTGGTAGGCGGCGTTTTGCACCTGCCCCATGGCCTCGGCCGCGCGCGTCAGGGCCGTGGCCACCGCCTGCGCCTCGCGAAAAACGACGGGCGGCAACGCCACGGGCTGGCCTTTTTCGATGGCCTGGGCCGCGGCATTGAGCCCCTGAGCAGCGGCCAGCACGCGCCGCGTGATGCGAAAGGCCAGCCACAGTCCCACCGCCAGCACCCCGCCGCCGACGGCCAGCACGGTCGCCAACCCCCGCCGCAAGGGCTGCTCGATGACGTCGCGGTGCACCCCCACGGCCACCGTCCACCCCCAGCGGGGGATGCGGTGGTGCGATGACACCGCCGCGATACCCTCCTTGGTCACGGTCTCGATGCTGCCCTCGGGCAGGCGGTGAATCGCCTCCAAAACGGCGGGGACGGCGGGCTGCCCCATGAACTGGTCGGCCGCCCGGGAATGCGCAATGATGGTGCCTTTGCGGTCCAGCACCGCCATCAGCCACCCCGACGGCAGGGGCTGTTGCTGCAGCAGCATGTTGAGGGCGTCGGTATCCAGCCCGATGTTGAGGCTGTAGCGCACCCGGTCGTCCTGCCAAACCGGCACCCCCATGGCCAGCACGGGGCGTCGCACGACGGAACCGGTGAACAGATCGGTCAGCACCGTCTCGCCGGTACGGAACACCCGCGCGATCTCCGGCGGGGTGCCGCGCGATAGCAGGGGCGTGCCCCAGGGCACGACGGTGTTGAGCACCTGCCGCCCCTGCTCATCGGTCAGGACATAGTTGTAGACGATCTGCGTCGGCACCGCCTGACGGGCCTGGGCATGAAAGCGCGCCAAATCGCCCTGCTCGAGAAACTGCGAGGTGGACAGAATCTTGAGCCCCGACTCGATGGCCGTCAGCTCGCGGTCCAGATCGGCCGCCACCTAGCGTGCCAGCATCAGCGACTGGGCGTAGACCCGCTCGCGCTCCAGCCGGTAGTTGGCGACGGCCAGATAGGCCGCCAACCCGACGGTCGGCAACACGCACACCCACACCAGCGCGTACAGACTGGCCCGCAGCGACGGCAGGCGCACCCCCGCCGCCGGCCCTAGGGTCGGGGTTGGAGACGGCGCCTGCCCGTCAGGATGGGCTGGCATCGCGGCCCCCATCGCGTCGCAGCCGACGCCGCCACCACGCGGCCCAATCGTCCAGATAGCAGTAGATGACCGGTACCACCACCAGCGTCAGCAGCGACGAGGTCACCACACCCCCGATGACGGCCTGCCCCATGGGGGCGCGCTGCTCCGAGCCTTCCGACAGCGCAAACGCCAGCGGCACCATGCCGAACACCATGGCCAGCGTCGTCATCAGGATGGGGCGCAGCCGCACCCGTGCCGCCAGCAGCAGGGCCGCTTCGCGGTCCAGCTTCTCGCCGGCCAGCCCCTCGCCGCTGGCACCGGCACGCGCGCGGTTGGCAAAGTCCACCAGCAGGATGGCGTTCTTGGTGACCAGCCCCATCAGCATGATCACGCCGATGATGGAAAACAGGTTGAGCGTGGAGCCGAACATCAGCAGGATAAGCACCACGCCGATCAGCGTCAACGGCAGCGACGACATCAGCGCGATCGGCTGCAGGAAGCTCTTGAACTGCGAGGCCAGGATCATGTAGATGAAGATCACCGCCAGCGCCAGCGCCGACAGCGCGTAGCCAAAGGACTCCTGCATGTCCTTGGTGGAGCCGCCGAACTTGGCGCGGTAGCCGGGCGGAAAGTCGGTGCTGTCGAGCACGCGCCGGATGTCGGCCGAAACCTCGCCGAGCGAGCGGCCGGCGACGTTGGCGGTGATTTCCACCTCGCGCGCCAGATCGCGCCGGTTGATCTGGTTGGGCCCGGTCGAGGGCCGAATGTCCGCGATCTGCGCCAGCCGGATGGCGCGCGGCGTGCCGTCGGGGCCGGTGACGGTCAGCGTCAGGCGCTGCAGCGTCTCGACCGACTCGCGCGCCTGCGGCGCCAGGCGGACCTTGACGTCGTAGTTCTGGTCATCCGCCGCGCGCCAGTTGCCCACGGTCTGGCCGGCGATCAGGCCGCGCAGCGCCTGGGTGACGCTGCCCACGCTCAACCCCAGGTCGGAGGCGGCGTCGCGCCGCACCACGATGTCCACCGTGGGCTTGTTCGGCTTCATGCTGGTGTCCAGATCGACCAGCCCGGGAATGTGCCGCAGCCGCTCGGTGACCTGATCGGTCAGGCGCTGCAGCGCCTGCAAATCGGCGCCCTGCAGCGACACCGAAATCGGCTTGCTGCCCCCCACCGGGTCCAGCAGGCCCACGTGCGTGACGGTGATGCCGGGCACGCGCGCCAGCCGCTCGCGCAGCACGGCCGACATTTGGTCCACGCTGCGCTGGCGGGCCTTGCGGTCGACCAGGCGCACATAGACGGTGGCCACATTGCGCCCCTGGGCCGATCCGGTGTTGATCGTGGTCAGGGTGTATTGCACCTCCGGAAATTCGCGCAGGATGGCGTCCACCTGCCGGGCCTTGGCCTCGGTCACCTCGATGGACGAGCCGGTGGGGGTGTAGAAGCTGAGCGTCGTCTCGGAAAAATCGGCCTTGGGCACGAACTCCGTGCCCATCACCGGCACCAGCGCAAAACTCGCCACCAGACTGCCGGCGGCCACGGCCAGCGTGGTGCGCCGGTGCGCCAGCGACCAGGCCAGCAGGGCCTGGTACCCCTGCCCCAGCCGGTGGGTGAAACGCTCGACCGCCGCGGTCAGCCGCCCCAGCGTGCGGTCGTACAGGGTGCGGCGCGACGCCGGCTGCCCCTCGGCGTGGATGGCCGGGTCGTGCCAGACGCTGGAGAGCATGGGGTCGAGGGTGAAGCTGACGAACATCGAGATCAGCACCGCCGCCACGATGGTGATGCCGAACTCGTGGAAGAACTTGCCGATGATGCCGCCCATGAAGCCGATGGGCAGGAACACCGCGACGATGGACAGCGTCGTGGCCAGCACGGCCAGACCGATTTCGTGCGTGCCGTCGAGGGCGGCGCGGTGCGCGTCCTTGCCCATTTGCACATGGCGCACGATGTTCTCGCGCACGACGATGGCGTCGTCGATCAGCAGGCCCACGCACAGGCTCAGCGCCATCAGCGTGATCATGTTGATCGAGAAGCCAAACCCGTACATGAACAAGAAGGTGCCGATCAGCGCAATGGGCAGCGTCAACCCGGTGATGACCGTCGAGCGCCACGAGTTGAGAAACAAAAACACGATGGCCACCGTGAGCACCGCGCCCTCGATGAGCGTCTGGCGCACGTTGGTGACCGCCACGCGGATGGGGCGGGCGTTGTCGCGCACCACGTCGATGGCCATCCCGGCGGGCAGTTCGGCGCGCAGTTGCGACGCCACGCGGTCGAGGCCGTCCACCACGTCGATGGTGTTTTCGCCCTGGGCCTTTTGCACATCCAGCGCCAGCGTGCGGCGGCCGTCGAACAGCGCCAGGCTCTCCACCTCCTGCGGGCCATCGACGACATCGGCAATCTGCCCCAGCCGCACCGGCACCGTGCTGCCGCCCGTCCCCCGGCGCGCCACGATCAGGTCGCGAAAGGCCTCGGGCTCGGGCAAGCGCCCCTTGACCTGCACCACCCGTTCCGCCTCGCGAGAGTGCAGCGAGCCGGCGGGCAGGTCCTGGTTTTCGGTGCGCACGGCCTGCAGCACCTGCTCCACGCCAATGCCGTAGGCCTCCATCGCCTCGGGCTTGAGGTAGAGGTTGATCTCGCGCGCCACCCCGCCCACCAGCGTCACCGAGCCCACGCCGCGCACATTCTCCAGCCGCTTCTTGACCACCTGGTCGGCGTAGGTGGTCAGCTCCACCGGGCTGCGGCTGCCGTCGGGCGAGGTCAGCGCCAGCGTGTAGATCGGCCGCGAGGCCGGGTCGAAGCGCAGCACCCGCGGCTCGCGGACCTCGTCGCGCAACTGGGCGCGGATGCCGGCCACCTTTTCGCGCACATCCTCGGCGGCCTGGCGGCCGTTGACGTCCAGATTGAACTGCACGATCACGACCGACTGGCTGTCGTAGCTGCGCGAGAAAAGCTGGTTGATGCCCGCGATCGAGTTGACCGCCTCCTCGATCTTCTTGGTGACTTCGGTCTCGACGATCTCGGGCGAGGCACCGGGATACTCGACCTGCACCACGACGACGGGAAACTCCACGTCCGGGAACTGATCGACCTTGAGCCGCTGCAGCGAAAACAGCCCCAGCACCACGAAGGCCAGCATGACCATCGTGGCCAACACCGGGTTGGCGATGGAGACGCGGGTGAACCACATGGACGCGCGCCCTCACTGGCCGGCGGGGGCCGCACTCAGGCGCACGGCCGTGCCATCGCGCACGCCCCCGATGGTGCCCGCCAGCACCCGGTCACCGTCGGCCAGCCCGCTGCGGATGATGCGCACCGGCTCCCCATCGGCTTCGGCGCTGGCCTCCACCTCGACCGTGCGGCGCACCAGGCGATCCGTCTGCAGCAGCCACACATAGGGCTGGGGCGCATCCAGCCGGACGGCCGACTCGGGCAGCGCCAGGGCCGTCTCGCGCGCCACCTCGATGCGGCCGGTGGCAAACAGCCCGTGGCGCAGGCCGTCGCGCGCCTGGAGCGCCAGATAGACCGGCACCGCCCGGGTGCCCGCCTGCACGCTGGGGTTGAGGCGCACCACGCGCGCGGGCACCGGCTCGGGCAGACCGTCCACCCGCAGCGTCGCGGGGGCGCCCACGCGCACCGCCCCCACCTGTTCGGGCGGCAACACGGCGCGCAGTTCCAGCGCGCTCAGGTCCACGATTTCCAGCACCCGCGCATCCACCGCCACGCGCTCGCCGGGCTGCACGAAGCGCTGCGACACCCAGCCGTCGATGGGCGCGCGCAGCACCGTGTCGTCCAGCGCCTTGCGCGCCACGTCCGCCGCGGCCTCGGCCGCCAGCAGGCCGGCGCGCGCCCCGGCCGCATTCGACACCGCCGTGTCCAGCGCGTTGCGCGAGATGAAGCCCTGCTCCACCAAGGCCCGGTTGTTCTGCAGCGTGCGCTCGGCAATCTCCAGCTGGGCGCGGGCCGACTCCGCCTGCTGCCGCGCCTGGCGCACGCGGGCCTCGAACTCGGTGGCATCCAGCCGCCCAAGCACCTGCCCCGCCCGCACGGCCTGGCCTTCGCGCACCGTCAGCTCGCGCAGCTCCGCCGCCACCTTGGCCTTGACCAGGGCGGTGCGCACCGCCTCCACCGTGCCGCTGACCGGCAGCGTGCGCAGCACCGGCCGGCGCTGCGCCGTCACCAGATCGGCAGGGGCCAGCTCCAGCGCCGCAGGGGCGGTGGACACCGCCACCTCGGTCGATGCGCGGCGCTGCATCACCCCCCGCACGGACAGGCCCACGATCAGCGCCACCACGGCCAGCGGCAGGCCCCATCGGACGATTCGCTTCATCCTGCAACCCTCATCGGACGGTCCGCCACAGCCATCACCGGTTGACGAAGGAGCCGGACTTGCCGCCGTGCTTTTCCAGCAGGCGAACGTCCGTGATCACCATGCCCCGATCGGCCGCCTTGCACATGTCGTAAATGGTCAGCAGCGCCACCTGCACGGCGGTCAGGGCCTCCATCTCCACCCCGGTCGGTCCGACGGTCTCCGCCGTGGCCTGCACGCGCACGGCGGCGGTGTCGGGCTCGACGGCGAACTCGAGCGCCACGCGCGTCAGCGCGATCGGATGGCACAGCGGAATCAGATCGCTGGTGCGCTTGGCCGCCATGATGCCCGCGATGCGCGCCACCCCCAACACGTCGCCCTTCTTGGCGCTGCCTTGCTGGATGAGGGCCAGCGTCGCCGGCTGCATGCGGATGCGCCCCTCGGCCACGGCCGTGCGGTGGGTGGCGGCTTTGGCGCCGACGTCCACCATGTGGGCCTGGCCCTGGGCGTCGAAATGGGTGAGTGGCGAAGCGGTCTCGGGGGCGAGGGAGGAGGCGGTCATGGCTGGCAGGGAATTCACGGCACCGACGCGGCATCATACGGGGATGAGCGAGTCCCTTCACCGCACGACGCCAGCCATGCCCGATGACGACGCTCCGCCGCGCCTGGCGCCGCTGGGTTGCCGGCGACGCGACTGGCTGGCGGGTGCCCTGCGGGGCGCATTTGCCGGGGCCACCGCCCGCGCGCTGCTGCCCTGGCTGGGCGTGGCCGGCGCGGCCGTACCGGTGGGCGCTGGTGCAGCCACGGGTCTGCCGGCGCTGGGCGATGGCGGGGATCTGACGCTGTCGGAGGAGCGGCGCATCGGCGACCAGATCGCGCGAGCCATCTACCGCGACCCCGCCTACCTGGACGACCCGGTGTTGGGCGACTACCTGCAGCGCATCTGGGGGCCGCTGTTCCAGGCCGCGCGGCGCCGGGGCGAGCTGTCGGACGAGTTGGCCGAGCGCTACGCCTGGCAATTGCTGCTGGCCCGCGACCGCACGGTCAACGCCTTTGCACTGCCCGGGGGCTACCTGGGCGTGCACCTGGGGCTGATCGGCGTGACCGGCAGCGCGGACGAGCTGGCCTCGGTCCTCGCGCACGAGCTGTGCCACGTCACGCAGCGCCACATCGCCCGGCTGCTGAGCCGGCAAAGCCAGCAGGCCCCCCTGGTGCTGGCGGCGATGGTGCTGGGGGCGCTGGCCGCCAGCGCGGCCCGCAACGCCGACATCGCCAGCGCGGCGATCGCGGGCGGCCAGGCGGTGGCGATGCAGGGACAGCTCAACTTCTCGCGCGACATGGAGCGCGAGGCCGACCGCATCGGCCTGACCGTGTTGCAGGCGGCGGGCTTCGACGGCCACGGCTTCATCGGCATGTTCGACCGGCTGCAACAGTCGGCCCGCCTGAACGACGACGGCAGCTACCCCTACTTGCGCAGCCACCCGCTGACCACCGAGCGCGTGGCCGACATGCGGGCACGCCTGCCGTTGGAGGCGGCGGCCCGCACGCCGGGTGCGGCGGCCGGCCCCGTGTCGCCCACCGGCCACGCCTTCATGGCGGCGCGCGCGCGGGTGCTGGCCGATCCGGCCCCAGACCGGCTGCAGGCACACGCGAGCGCAGCGCTCGATGGACACGACGGACGCGCGGCACGCGACCCCGGGCGCTTGTATGCCGGCGCGCTGGCCTGCGCCTGGCTGCGCGACGCCCCCGGCGCGCTGCGCCTGCTGCCCGCCGTGCGCGAGGCGGCGGATGCGGACGATGCCCGGCTGGCGGCCGATCTGCTGCGCCTGGAGCTGCTGTCGATGCTGCGCACCGACCCGCGCCTGCCGTCCGCCGAAGGGCAGGCCCTGCCCACCTGGGCGGAGCGGGGGCTGGATACGGGGGGCCGCGCCGGGCTGCTGCTGGCGGCCGGGGCGGCGACCGCGCTGCCCGGCCCCGTGGCCCAACGGGCCGTGACCCGGCTGCAGGCGTGGTGCGTGGAGCATCCGCAGGACGCCGGGGCCTGGAGCGCCCTGGCAGCGGTGCAGCATGCGCTGGGCCAGCCCGTGCGCGCCACCCGCGCCGAGGGCGAAGCGCGGCTGGCCTGGCTGGACCCGGCGGGTGCGTTGGACCGCTTCCGCGCCGCCCAGCGGCTGGCGCGCGAGCGCGGGGTGGACGATCTGATGGAACTGTCCGTGCTGGACGCCCGCGCCCGCTACGCCGAGGGCCTGCTGCGCGAGCAGCTGGCCGAGCAGGCGCCACGCCGCTGACGCACGCGCGCCGCTGCGGCTAAGATCATTGCCCCGATTCCGGGCAGCCCCCGTTTTTGGCATTCACCCCGTACATTCGCATGGCCGGCATTCACATCACCGACATCGAGGCCGCGATCAACCACTGGCGCGCGCGCCAGCCTTCGCCCGACGGCGTGACCCTGGGGCCCGAGCTGCGCGCGCTGGCCGAGGTCTACGCGCTGATGGTCTATTACCGCACCGACGAAGCCGACGAACGCACCATGCCGCGCGCCGCCTGGGCGGCCTGGAAGGCGTGGTACGACACCACGCCGGACACGCCGTGCATCGCCATCTGCTCCACCAACCAGGGCGATGCGGTCTGCAAGGGCTGCGGCCGCACGCACGACGAGGTGACGCACTGGCCGGCGATGACGCCCGGCGAGAAGCGCGCCGTCTGGCGCCGCATCACGCGCGACGGCAGCGCCTGGCGCTTCAACGTCTACGCCGAGCGGGCGGTCGAGCGCCGGGGCGCGACCGCGCCGGACGCGTCCCACGCCGGCGCTCCTTCAACGGAAGCCCGGCCGGCACCGTGACGCCCGTGCCGCCGCCCGGCGGCGGCTGCGGGGCGTGCGGTCAGATCCGCCGCGCCAGCTCGGTGGCCTTGCCGGTGTAGCCGGCGGGGGTGAGCGCGCGCAGGCGCGCCTTTTCCGCGTCGGGAATCGGCAGGCCGTCGATCAGCGCGTGCAGCGCCTCGCGCGTGACCTGCTGGCCGCGCGTGGCGGCCTTCAGCCGCTCGTAGGCGCCCGGCACGCCGTAGCGGCGCATGACGGTCTGGATGGGCTCGGCCAGCACCTCCCACGCGGCGTCCAGGTCGGCCGCCAGGGCCGCGGCGTTGAGCTCCAGCTTGCCCAGGCCCGTCAGCAGCGACTGCTGCGCCAGCACCGCGTAGCCCAGCGCCACGCCCATGTTGCGAAGCACGGTGGAGTCGGTCAGGTCACGCTGCCAGCGGCTGACCGGCAGCTTCTCGCTCAGGTGGCGCAGCAGCGCGTTGGCCAGCCCCAGGTTGCCCTCGGCGTTCTCGAAGTCGATCGGGTTGACCTTGTGCGGCATCGTGGAGGAGCCGATCTCGCCGGCCTTGAGCTTCTGCTTGAAGTAGCCCAGGCTGATGTAGCCCCAGACATCGCGCGCCAGATCGACGAGGATGGTGTTGCTGCGCGCCACGGCGTCGAACAGCTCGGCCATGTAGTCGTGCGGCTCGATCTGGATGCTGTAGGGCTGAAACGTCAGCCCGAGGCCAACCGGCGCCTCCGGCGGCGTGTCCGGCCCCGGCGCCGGCGTCTCCACCACGCTGCGGGCGAACGCCTCCCAGTCCACCTCCGGGTAGGCCGCCAGGTGCGCGTTGTAGTTGCCGACCGCCCCGTTCATCTTGGCGCGCAGCGGCACCGCGGCGATGCGCTCGCGCGCCGCCTCGAGCCGCGCCACCACGTTGGCCAGCTCCTTGCCGACGGTGGTGGGGCTGGCGGTCTGGCCGTGCGTGCGCGACAGCATCGGCGCCTCGGCCCACGCGTGCGCCAGCTCGCGCAGCCGCGCGAGGATCGCCTCCAGCCCCTGCAGCAGCGCCGCGCGCCCCGCCTGCAGCTGCAAAGCGTGGCTGGTGTTGTTGATGTCTTCGCTCGTGCAGGCGAAATGCACGAACTCGCCGGCGCGCTGCAGCTCCGGCCAGCCGGCGAACACCCCCGGCACGCCCAGCTCGGCGTGGCCGCGGATCCAGTATTCCACCGCCTTGACGTCGTGGTTGGTGGTCTTCTCGATCGCCTTGATCGCCGCCGCATCCGCCGGCGCAAAGTCGCGCACCACGCGCCGCAGGTGCGCGCGCGCTGCCGCCGACAGCGGGGGGAATTCCGGCAGACCCAGGTCGCTCAGGCGCTCGAACCACGTCAGCTCCACCTGCACGCGCCGGTGCATGAAGCCGTATTCGCTGAAGATCGGCCGCAGCGCGGCGACCTTGGCGGCGTAGCGGCCGTCCAGCGGCGACAGCGCGGTCAGCGCGGCGTCCGGCGTGGCAAGGGAGGCGTCAGCGTGGGCTTGCATAGTGGCCCCGATTGTAGGCGCCCGGCCTCTCTACAATCGGCACCCCGGCGCCGGGGCCCCATGGGGGCGACGGCACCGCCACGACCCGCTCCTCATGACCATGAAACTCAAGCTCATCGGCAGCCTCACCAGCCCCTACGTGCGCAAGGTGCGCATCGTCATGGCCGAGAAGAAGCTCGACTTCCAGTTCGAGCAGGCCGACCCCTGGGCCGCCGACAGCTCGGTGCCGGACGCCAACCCGCTGGGCAAAGTGCCCTGTCTGGTGATGGAAGGCGGCGAGGCGGTGTTCGACTCGCGCGTCATCGTGGAGTATCTGGACACGCTGTCGCCCGTGGGCAAGCTGATCCCGGCCAGCGGGCGCGAGCGCGCCGAGGTCAAAACCTGGGAGGCCCTGGCCGACGGCGTGCTGGATGCGGCGGTGAGCGCGCGCATGGAGCAGGTGTGGAGCGGCCGCGCGCCGCACGAGCGCAGCCAAGCCTGGGTGGATCGGCAAATGGCCGCGGCGCAGCGCGCACTCAAGGCCATGAGCCTGGGGTTGGGCGACCGGGCGCACTGCCACGGCATCCACCTGACGCTGGCCGACATCGCGGTCGGCGTGGCCTTGGGGTATTTGGACTTTCGCTTCCCCGCCGTGGATTGGCGCAGCGCCTACCCCAATTTGGCCCGGTTGCACGAGCGGCTGTCGCAGCGCCCCAGCTTTCAGGACACCTTGCCGCCCGCGTAACGGAATAAAAAAGTACCGCGAAGCACTCCCCGAGACAACAGGAGGAGGGAGGGAGGAGGAGAACCGCCTCGGCGAGTTTTCCAGCCAACACGGGCAACCACCGCATCGACCGGGCTTCGCGGCACACAGAAACCATTGCGTGCTTGCCACAGTAGAGCGCAGCCCGCAAAAAAAGTTCCCGACACCGTTCAGGGGGCGCACACAGGGCACGGCGCCCGGCCTCAGGCGTCCGACACCGCTGGTAGCTCCAGCGCCGCGCGCAGGCCACCCAGCGGCGCGCGCGCCAGTGTCAGCGTGCCGCCATAGAGCGCGGCCACCTCGCGCACGATGTCCAGACCCAGGCCGCTGCCGGGCACGCGCTCGTCGGCCCGCACCCCGCGCGCCAGCACCTGCCGGCACTGCTCGGGCGTCAGGCCCGGGCCGTCGTCGTCCACGGTCAGCTGCAGCCGGTCGCCGGCACGGCGCACCGTGACCTGCACGCGCCGGCGCGCCCATTTGCAGGCGTTGTCCAGCAGGTTGCCGGCCATCTCCTGCAGGTCCTGCGCCTCGCCGGCGAACGCCGCCGCCGGTTCGCCCTGCAAGTCCAGCTCCAGCGCCCCGGCGCCGTCGGCGCGCGCCGCGTGCACCTTGCGCATCACGCGCAGCAGCCCCTCCAGCACCGGCTGCACCGGCGTGTGGCGCGCCGGGTGGGCGGCACTGGCCGCCCGGGCGCGGCGCAGGTGCCAGTCCACCTGCTCGCGCAGGCGCTGCACCTGCTCCTGCAGCGCGGTGGCGATGGCCGGCTCGCGCGGCTGCAACTCCTCGGCCAGCGTGCCGATCACCGCCAGCGGGGTCTTGATCGCGTGCGCCAGGTTGCCGGCCAGCCGCCGCGCGCGCTCCACGCCCTGCTCGTCGTGCGCCAGCACGCGGTTGAAGTCGTCCACCAGCGGCTGCACCTCGGCCGCGAACGCCCCCTGCAGCCGCGTCTGGCGGCCGGTGCGCACCGCCTGCAGCGCCTGCTGCAGCGCGCGCAGCGGCCGCAGGCCCAGCCACAGCTGCGCCGCCACCGCCGCCAGCAGCGCCGCGCCCAGCCCGGTCAGCGACAGCGCCAGCGCGCCGTGGAAGGCGCCCAGCGCCTGCTCCAGCTCGCGCGTGTCGGCCGCGACGACGACGCGCCAGCGCGGCCCGTGCTCGCCCCACTGCACGGCACGCTCCAGCGCCCGCAGCCGCTGCCCGGCCGGCCCGGGCAGCGCATGCCGGTGCAGCGCGCCATCCGGCAGCGTGTCGTCCGCCAGCGGCAGCCGCTCGTCCCACAGCGAGCGCGAGCGCAGCGCCGGCTCGGCTGCCGCGCGCCCCACCGCCTGCACCTGCCAGTACAGGCCGCCATAGGGGCGCTGCCAGCGCGGGTCGGCCAGCGGCCGCGCCAGCACCGGCTGCCCGTCGGCGTCCGGCTCCAGCGCCGCCAGCAGTTGCGTCAGCTGGTCCTGCAGCCGCAGGTCGAACTGCTGCGTGACATGACGCTCGAACAGCCGCGTGATCGCCACCCCGGCCAGCACCAGCGCCAGCGACACCGCCAGCAGCGCCGCCAGCAGCAGGCGCCAGCGCAGCGAGGCGGCCCAGCGCCTCATCCGCCGGCGGCCTCCAGCCGGTAGCCCAGGCCCCGCACCGTCTCGATGCTGCCGGGCGGCAGCTTGCGCCGCAGCCGGGCCACGAACACCTCGATGGTGTTGGAGTCGCGCTCGGCGTCGCTGCCGTACAGGTGCTCGGCCAGCTCGGTGCGCGGCACCACCTGGCCGGCGCGGTGCATCAGGTACGACAGCACGCGCAGCTCCTGCGCCGTCAGCACGAGGGGCTGGCCCGCCACGCTGGCGCGCTGCTGGCGCGTGTCCAGCTCCAGCGCGCCGCAGCGCAGCACCGGGTGCGCGGCGCCGTGCGCGCGGCGGATCAGCGCGCGCACGCGCGCCAGCAGCTCCTCGGTGTGGAACGGCTTGGTCAGGTAGTCGTCCGCCCCGGCGTCGATGCCGGCCACCTTGTCCTGCCAGGCGTCGCGCGCGGTCAGGATCAGCACCGGCGCCGTCACCCCCTCCGCGCGCCAGCGCTGCAGCACCGTCAGGCCGTCCAGTTGCGGCAGCCCCAGGTCCAGCACGATGGCGTCATAGGGCTCCACGCCGCCCAGCTCCCACGCGCGGCGGCCGTCGGCGGCCACGTCCACCGTGTAGCCGGCCGCGCGCAGGCTGGCCGCCAGCCGCTGCGCCAGCGCCGCCTCGTCTTCCACCAGCAGCACCCTCACCGCTTGCCTTTCTTCACTTCGGTCTTGAGCACGCTGCCGTCGCGCGCATCCACATACCACTCGACCAGCCGCCCGTCGGGGCGCAGCACCTTGAATTCGTACACCCAGCGGCCGTGCTCGCGCTCCAGTTCGGTGGCGATGACCTCGCCGCCCAACTGCGGCTGCACCCGCTGCAGGATCTCGCCCAGCGGCCGAATCTCGCCGGCCAGCACGGCTTCGCGCGCGCGCCGCTGATCGCCCCCCCCATCGGCGTGGCCGGGCGGCGCCCAGCCGATCACGCATGCCAGCACCAGGGCCGGCGCCCACGCCGCGCCGCGCCGCGGCCGACGAGGCGCGCCGCGCCCCTCACCGCGAGAGCTCGGACGTTCTGCCATGCCGAGGATGGTAGGGGCGCCGTCCTGAACCCCGCATGAATGGCCTGCCGTGCGCGTCGCGTCCCCGCGACACTCCGGACGCCACCCTGGCGGAGCCCCCACCGCGCCGCGGGTCAGCCGAACTTGACGAACAGCCGCGCGTACGACGCCTTCAGGCCACCCAGCGCCTTGCGCACCGCGTCGGCGTCACCCTGCCGCACAGCCTCGCGCAGGGCCTGCACCGAGGCCGACGACCGCCCCGTGCCCTGGCCCCGCGGCCGGTTGGCCGCTAGGCTGCACCCGCCAGCTTAACCGCCGATGAACGCCGCGTTCACGCTGGCGACGGCCCCCTGCCCGCATCCTGCACGCATCCGAACTGCGATACCCGGAGCCGACCATGACCCTCCCGATCCGATGCCCCCGACCGACCCGCCAGGCCGCCGCGCGCGCGGCGCTGGCGGCCATCCTGACCGTCACCGCCGTGCTGGCCCGCGCCGGCGACACCACGCCGGCGGCGGAGCTGGCCCGCTTCGAGGCCGAGGCCGGCCGCGCCGGGGACGCCGCCGCCGGCCAGCGCCTGTTCACGCAGCGCCACGGCGGCGAGTGGTCGTGCAGCAGCTGCCACGGCGAGCCGCCGACCCGCGCCGGCCGCCACGCCAGCACCGGCAAGACGATCCCGCCGCTGGCCCCCGCCGCCAACCCGGACGCGCTGACCGAGCGCGCCAAGGTCGACAAGTGGCTGCGGCGCAACTGCGGCGACGTGCTCGGCCGCGCCTGCACCGCCGCCGAGAAGGCCGACGTGCTGGCCTGGCTGACCCGCCTGCGCTGACCCCGCCCGGACGCCCGAAGGAGCCCCGACGATGACCACCCCCTCGACACGATCGCGCGCGCGGCGCCTCGCCGCCGCCCTGCTGACCGCCCTGCCAGCGTGGCCGGCGCTGGCCGACGGCGTGCGCCTGCCGGCCCAGGTGCCCCCGGCCTACCGCAGCGAGTGCGGCGCCTGCCACGTCGCCTACCCGCCCGGGCTGCTGCCGGCGGCGTCGTGGCAGCGGCTGATGGGCAGCCTCGAGCGCCACTACGGCACCGACGCCTCGCTCGACCTCGCCACGGTGCGGCAGCTTGCCACCTGGCTGCAGGCGCACGCCGGAACGGGCAAGCGCGTCGGCCCCGAGCCGCCCCCGCAGGACCGCATCACGCGCAGCGCCTGGTTCGAGCGCAAGCACCGCCAGCTCGACGAGGCCGTCTGGCGCCTGCCGAGCGTCAAGAGCGCGGCCAACTGCGCCGCCTGCCACGGCGGCGCCGAGCAGGGCCGCTTCGACGAACACGACCTGCGCATGCCCGCCGGCCTGCCGGCGCGCTACCGCCACGCCTTCCTGGACGACTGATCCCTTTTTGCCGGAGCCGACACCATGTTCGCCACCACCCGACCCGACGTGCCCGAGCGCGCCCCCGGCGCCGCCGCGGCCACCCCCCCGACCCCCGGCCGGCGCGTCACCGACGCGCCGACGCGCGCCTTCCACTGGCTGTTCGCGCTCAGCTTCGTCGGCGCCTACCTCACCGCCGACGGTGAGCGCTGGCGGCTGGTGCACGTCGTGCTCGGCTACACGATGGCCGGGCTGCTGGGCTGGCGCGTGCTGTACGGCCTCGTCGGCCCGCGCCACGTGCGGCTGGCGGCGCTGGCGCGCAAGCTCGCCGCCGCCCCCGGGTGGGCGCGCGCCACGCTGCAGGCGCTGCGCACGGGGGACTGGAACGCGCTGGCCGGCGCTGGCCGGCAGGGCCAGAACCTGGCGCTGGCCGGCGTCATCGCCGCGCTGCTGCTGGCGGTGCCGCCGCTGGTGGCCAGCGGCGTGGCCACCTTCCACGACTGGGGCGGCGAGTGGCTGGAGGAAGTGCACGAGTTTTTCGGCAACGGGATGCTGGCGCTGGTGCTGGCGCACCTAGGGCTGCTCGCCGCGCTGAGCGTGTGGCGGCGGCAGAACCTGGCGCGGCCGATGCTGACCGGCCGCACCCCGGGCCGTGGCCCGGATCTGGTCACGCGCAACCACGGCGCGCTGGCGCTGCTGCTGGTGCTGGCGGTGCTGGCCTACTGGGCGTGGGAGTGGTCCAACGCCCCAACCCGCACGGCGCCGGGGGGCACTGCCACGTCGGGCTGGACGCTCGCGGCGCCGGGGGCATCGGCCAAGGGCCGGCACCACGACGACGAGGACGAGGACGACTGACACCGGGCCGGTGCGTCACGCACCAATGGCGCCACGGATCAGCGGGGCGGGATCGGCACCGGGCAGCGCACGGCCTCTGCGCTGCCGCGCGCCCAGCACCACCCGGGCCGATCGGCCTGGGGATGTGGCGCCCCGTGGCGGTCCAGGCGCACGTCCATCGCCGTCCAGCGAACGGCACCCTGGCGATCGACGGTCAGGCGCACCAGCCAGCCGGTCGTCGTCTCCGGGGCACGAAAGCCGTCGAACACGAAATTGCCCAGGCCGTAGATGATCGGGCGACCTTGGTAGACCTCGGTGTCCTGGGCCACATGGGGATGCCCCCCCGATCACGGCATCGGCGCCGACATCGATCATCCACCGGGCCAGAGCGCGCTGGCGGGCGCTCGCCCGCGGTTCGTATTCCCAACCCCAGTGCATCACGGGGATGACCACATCGGCCCCGTACACCTGCCGCGCACGCCGATCAGCCGAGCACCGCGCGCGCCACCTGGGTGTACAGCGGGATACCGATCAGGATGTTGAACGGAAACGTCACCCCCAGGCTCAGCCCGAAGTACAGCGCCGGGTTGGCCTCCGGGATCGCGTAGCGCAGCACCGCCGGCACCACGATGTACGAGGCGCTGGCCGACAGCACCATCAGCAGCACCGCGTCGCCCACCGGCATGCCCAGCACGGTGGCCAACCCCAGCGCGATGCTGGCGTGCACCAGAGGCGCCAGCCCCGCATAGGCCAGCAGCACCGGCGACGCCTTGCGCGCCTCGCGGAAGTTGCGCGCCACCATCAGGCCCATGTCCAGCAAAAAGAACGCCAGCATGCCCTTGAACAGATCGCCCGAGAACGGCTGCATCACCGCCTTGCCGGTCTCGCCGCTCAGGTAGCCGATCACCATCGACCCCAGCAGCAGCATCTGTGCGCCGTCGGTGAAGGATTCGTGCAGGATGTGCCCGATGCGCAGATCGGGCGAGCCGTCCACCCCGCGCTCCTTGCGGATGGCGTTGGCCAGCAGCACGGCGACGATGATGGCCGGCGACTCCATCAGCACCATCGCCACGGTCATGTGGCCGCCGGGGGCCAGCCCGGCGCTGGTCAAAAACTGCGTCGCCGTGACGAACGTCACCGCGCTGACCGACCCGTAGCACGCCGCCACGGCCGCCGCGTCCAGGCGCGAGACGTGGCGGCGCAAAAACGCGTAACCCATCAACGGCACGATCACCGCCATGGCCATGGCCGCGCCGATGCCCAGCAGGATCTCGGGGTTGAAGCCCGCCTGCGCCAGCGCGAACCCGCCCTTGAGCCCCAGCGCCATCAACAGGTACAGCGACAGGAACTTGGCGATGGCCGGCGGGATCTCCAGATTGGAGCGTACCGCGCCGGCCAGCACACCAAAAACGAAGAACAGGATGGCGGGATCGAGCAGACTTTGCATGCGGACCTTCAGTCAAACGACGTCAAACGTTCAACTGTAGCCGCGCTCAGGCATGCGGTTCCATCGATTTTTTTGGTGGAAACCATCGATGGAAGACGATGATTTACGACCCATCAACCCCGTCACGCCCGTGATGGGCGGATACCCGACTCGTACCATCCCTTGCTGCGGTTGACGATCGACACCACCGCCAGCATGACCGGCACTTCGATCAGCACCCCCACCACGGTGGCCAAGGCGGCACCGGACTCGAAGCCGAACAGGCTGATCGCCGCCGCCACGGCCAGCTCGAAGAAATTGGACGCACCGATCAACGCCGACGGGCATGCGACGGCGTGCGACTCGCCCACGCGCCGGTTGAGCCAATACGCCAGCGACGAGTTGAACGCCACCTGGATGAGGATGGGCACCGCCAGCAGAGCGATCACGAGCGGCTGCCGCAGAATCTGCTCGCCCTGAAAGGCGAACAGCAGCACCAGCGTCGCCAGCAGCGCCGCGATGGACCACGGCCCCGTGCGGCGCATGGTGGCATCCAGAACCTGCGGTCCGCGCGCGAGCAGCCGGCGCCGCCACGCCTGGGCCAGCAGCACGGGCACCACGATGTACAGCCCCACCGACACGAGCAAGGTGTCCCACGGCACGGTGATCGCCGACAAGCCCAGCAAAAAGGCCACCAGCGGCGCGAAGGCAAACACCATGATCGTGTCGTTGAGGGCCACCTGCGACAGCGTGAACAGCGGGTCGCCGCCGGTCAGACGGCTCCAGACGAACACCATCGCCGTGCACGGCGCGGCCGCCAGCAAGATCAGGCCGGCCACATAGCTGTCGATCTGCTCCGTGGGCAACCAGGGCGCAAACCACTGGCGCACGAACAACCAGGCCAGAAACGCCATCAAAAACGGCTTGACCAGCCAGTTGACGAACAGCGTCACCCCGATGCCGCGCACATGGCGGCGCACCTGTCCCAGCGCGCCAAAGTCCACCTTCACCAGCATCGGGATGATCATCACCCAGATGAGCAGGCCCACCGGCAGGTTGACGCGCGCCACCTCCAGCCGCCCGATGGCCTGAAACAGGCCCGGCAACCATTGCCCGAGGGCGATGCCCACCACGATGCAAACCGCCACCCAGAGCGTCAGGTAACGCTCGAACGCGCTCATGGGCGCGCCAGCCGCCTGCTTGGCGGCAATGTCACACTGCGCGCTCACGGCCTCAGCTCCCGGCCAGGGCGCGCGCGCTGTCCTGCAGCAGGGCGCGCGCCAGCTTCTCGGGTGGCAATTGCGTCAGCATCTCCAGCCGGCGCTTCATCAGCTGCATGGTGCGGCGGAAGGCCTCGTGCTTGACCTCGCCCGGCTCGTCACCCGCGGACGGATCGGCGTAGCCCCAGTGGGCCGTGGCCGGGTGTCCGGGCCACACGGGGCAGACCTCGCCCGCCGCGTTGTCACAAACGGTGATGATCAGATCCATCTCGGGCGCGTCGGGGCCGGCAAACTCATCCCAGCTTTTGCTGCGCAGCCCATCGGTGGCAATGCCCGCCTCGCGCAGCACGGCCAGCGCCAGGGGGTGGGGCTGCTGGTTCGGGCGCGGGCTGCTGCCCGCCGAATAGGCCCGAAAACGCCCGCGGCCCAGGTCGTTGAGCAGCGCCTCGGCCAGGATGCTGCGGGCGGAGTTGTGGGTGCACAAAAACAGCACGTTCAGGGGGCGGGAGGTCATGGCCTCATCCTCAGCAGCAGGCCGCCGCGCAGCAAGCGCCGGAGGCGGCATCCGCCTCGCGGAAGACGGCAATGTCGCCCAGGGTGTGGAAATGCTCCCAGGCGATGCCCTGGGGGTCGGTCACCCAATGCTTTTCGCTGCGGGCGTAGCAGCAGGTGGTGGCCCCTTCGTCGAGCAGGGCCATGTCCGCGGCCTGGGCGCGGGCCTTGAGCTCGCCCAGCTCCGACGCCTCGTCCACCTGAAAGCCCAGGTGGTCCACCCCCGGTGCCGCGCCGCGCGTGGAGATCGCGAAGTTCAGCCGCGGATCGTCGAGCATCCACTTGGCGTAATCACGCTCAATGCGCACCGGCGCAGCCGCGAACAGGCGCGAGTAAAACGCAATGCTCTGGTCCAGATCCTGGACATGCAGATGGACGTGGAAGCGCTTCACGGAGTTCTCCTTCGGACGGGTAGGGATCAACAATCGCAGGCCAGGGCGTCCGGGGCGATGCAGGCGTCGCCCCGGCAGCAGTTTTCGGTGAGGTAGGCGAGCAGCGCCTGCATCGCATCGAACGCGGCTCGGTAAATCAGATGCCGGCCCTGCCGCTCCTGCGTCACCAGGCCGGCATGCAGCAATTCCTTGAGGTGAAAAGACAGCGCGCTGGGGGCGACTCCCAGCGCCTCGGCCAGGGTGCCCGGGGTCAACCCATCAGGGCCCGCCACCACCAGCGCGCGAAACGCGCGCAGCCGCACGGGCTGGGCCAGGGCGGCCAGGGCTTGGACGGTTTGGGCTTCGGTCAGCATGAAAGCCATCATAAAACATTTCAATAAATATTCAACTATTGAATTGATGGCATCTCCTATCCCCAACACCGCGGCCGCCTTGTGCTCACAGCCGCAGGGCGCCCCCGTAGCCGGTCAGCTCCAGATACCCGCGTCCCACGCGGCGACCATCCAGGGTGCGCAGCTCGCACAAGCCCTCCCAGTAGAGGGCGCCGGTGCTGGCCCGGCTGTCCAGCTCCTGGTCGTCCGCCAGGGCGTGCACCTCGAACACCCCTGCGGGGGTATGCACGCGCCATTGCACCGGGTAGCGCACGGCAGTGCGCGGGCTGGTCCAGTGCCGCAACGGCTCGAAAGTCACCTCCCCCGGGGCGAAGGCCCGCGTTGCCAGCGGTGGCTGGGCGGCAGGCCCCGTCCGCATGGAGCCGCCCGCCCACAGCGCGCGGCCGTCCGCGCGGCGCAGCCGGAACGCGGTCAGGCTGCCGCCGTCGTCCAGGTTCATGCCCATCCAGTCCCACCCCACGGCGTCGGGGTGCAGCAGCGCCTCGCTCCATTCGTGGTCCAGCCAGCCCCGCCCGGTCACCTCGGCGGTGCGGCCGGCCAGCGCCAGCCGGCCGGTCATGCGCAACTGCGGCTGGCTGTAATAGAAGCTCGCCTGATGGGGCTCGGGCCCCTTGCGGGACCACCCGGCCTCGCCCTGCAGCAGCAGGGGCTGGGTGGGCACTACCGCCAGGTCGAGCGTGAAGTCCCCCGTCGGCACGCGGGCGCGGTAGCCGCCGTCCGCGGTGCGCCGCAGCCCCCAGCCGCGGATGCGCACATCGGTGTCCGCCGTGTGCGCCAGGGCGGGCACCGGCTCCGATCCCGGCTCGGGATCGCGCCCCTCCCAGCGCGCCGTCACCTGGTGGTGGTGCAGCCGCCCGGCCGCCACGTCGGTCACCGCGGCGTGGGCAAACAGCAACTGGCGCGCGGCCAGACGGCTGCGCAGCCCCTGCGCCGCCGTCACGCGGGAGCGGAAGAACGTCACCTGAAACCCGTACAGCGCCCCGTCCGGCCGCTGCAGCCAGCCCGTCAGGTACCACCACTCGGTCTGTGTATCGGGGTGGCTGCCGTGGTCGCGCGGAAACACCAATGGCCGGCGCCCCAACTCCCCAGGCGCGGCCTGCGCCCACCGCGGCCAGCCGCCCACCCATGCGCCAGCCCACAGGCCTGCCCACGCGCCCACCGCCAGTCCCTGCAGCAGGCGTCGGCGCGGTGGCGGGGTGCGCGGGTCCATCACGCTTCCTCCCGCACGGCCAGCACCGCCTCACGGCGCACCGCCAGCCGTCCGCTGGCCCAGGCGGTCAGGGTCCCCGCCGCGACGACGGCCAGAACCAGCGCGGCCAGGCGACCGACGGGCACGGCCAGCTCCATGGTCCAGTGAAAACTCTGCGGATTGACCACGTGCACCAGCACCGCACTCACCGCCAGGCCCAGCGCCAATCCGGCGACGGCGCCCAGCACGGTCCACAGCGCCCCTTCTGCCGCCACCAGGCCCAGCACCTGCGCCCGCAACAGCCCCAGGTGGCGCAGCAGCCCAAACTCGCGCCGCCGCACCAGCACCTGGGCGCTGAAGCTGGCCGACACCCCCATCAGCCCCATGCCGATGGCGACCGCCTGCAACCAGTACGTCACCGCAAAGCTGCGATCGAAGATGTTCAGCGATACCTGCCGGATCGCCTGCGCGCTCGACACCTGGTCGCCCCAGCCCAATCTGTCCTGCAGCGCGGCCACGTCCGCCACCAGCAAGGGGCCGCCCGGCAGCGCCACCTGCCCCGCCACCAGCAAGGGGCCGCCCGGCAGCGCCACCTGCCCCGCCACCCGCCAGCGGTGCCCCTGCAGTCCGACCTGCAGCTCCACGGTATCGGTCGCGGTGCCCAGCGCCGCCTGCGCCGCGGGATTGCCAAACACCGCATCGGGGGCCAACACATCCAGCCGATCCCCGCCCTCGCGCACCCGCAGCCCGGCGTCGGGCTGCAGGGCCGGCCAGACCAAGGCGTCCACCCCCAGCAACCGCACCGGCACGCGGTGGCCGTCGGGCGTCACCGCCACGCCCTGGGCTTCGATCACCGGCATGGCGGCGCGCACCTGGGGGTGAGCCAGGGCGCGGTCCAGCCAGCGCGCATCCAGCCGGTCCAAGGGGCCACGCAGGCGGACATCCGGCTCGCCGTTCACCCTCCCCACCGCGGCCGAAAACTCCGCCAGCGCCGACGCGTTGATCAGGTGCACCGCCAGCGCCAGCCCCACCCCCAGCATGATGGCCAGCACCGCCACCGCATGGCGCCAGGGGTGCAGGCGCCACTGCGGCCACGAGAACGCGCGCCACAAGTCCCACCCGCGCGGGCGGGGCGCGATCACAGCGGCCGCATGCCCTCGCACGTCAGCTCCAGGCGGCGGTCGGCCTGCTCCGCCGCGGCGTGGGAATGCGTCACCAGCACCAGCGCGGCGCCGTGCGCGCGGGTCTGCGCCTGCAGCAGCGCCAGCACCTGCGCCGCGGTGCGCGGGTCCAGGTTGCCGGTCGGCTCATCGGCCAGGATCAAGCGCGGCCGGTGCGCCAGCGCCCGCGCAATCGCCACCCGTTGCAGTTGTCCGCCGGACAGGGTTTGAGGCAGGCGCTCGCCCAGGCCTCCCAGGCCGACCGCGTCCAGCACCTGCCCCACCCGCTCGGCATCGGGCCGGCCCAGCAGCACCAGCGGCAAGCCCACGTTCTGCGCCACCGTCAGGTGCGGCAGGATGTGGAAGGCCTGGAAAACGAAGCTCAGCTGGGTGCGCCGCCACGCGGCAGCCTGCGGCTCGGACAGCGCCGCCCAGTCCTGCCCCAGCACGCACACCCGGCCGCCATCCACCGCATCCAACCCGGCCAGACAGTTGAGCAGCGTGGACTTGCCCACGCCCGATTCGCCCAAAATGGCCACGAACCCCCGGGCGAGACGGCCAGATCGACACCGGCAAACACCACCGCGTCGCCATAGCGTTTGACCAAACCCGTGGCCAGCACGCACGGCGCCGGGGCGGGGTCACGGGCGGGCGGCATGGGCATTCAGCGCAGCGCCAGTATCCGCCGCGCCCCGTCGAGCACGACCAACCCGATCACGCCCCCGATGACCAGATCGGGCACGCGCGAGCCGGTCCACGCCACCAGCAGGCCCGCCACGATGACCCCCAGGTTGGCGAGCACGTCGTTGGCGGAGAAGATGTAACTCGCCTTCATGTGGGCGCCCAGCCCCCGGTGCCGCGCCGCCAGCCACAGGCAGGCCACATTGGCCACCAGGGCCACCACCCCCACGCCCATCATCAGCGCCGACACCGGCTCGCTGCCCTGCACCCAGCGCCGCCCCACCTCGGCCAGCGCGAGCAAGGCCAGCGTCAGCTGCAACCACCCCGCCAGATGCGCCGCCTGCACCTTGCGGGCGGCCGAGCGGCCGACGGCAAACAACGCCACGCCGTACACCGCGGCATCGGCAAACATGTCCATCGCGTCGGCCAACAGACCGGTGGACTGGGCCACGATGCCCACCCCGATTTCCAGCAAAAACATAGCCCCGTTGATGGCCAGCAGGATCCACAGCACGCGCGACTCGGTCGCGTCGGTCGACGCCGGCGGGGCGGACGGCTGCGCTACCGGCTCGGTGTGCGCCAGACGCGCGCCCAGGTTCAGCCGCTCCAGCCGGGCCAGCACCGCCTCGGCCGGCCCCGGGTGCTGCACCGTCAGACGGCGCTGCGCCAGGTCGAAGGCCAACACCACGTCCGGCAGGTCGCGCAACGCCATGCGGATGAGGTTTTCCTCGGACGGGCAATCCATCTTCGGTACGGAAAATACGCTGCGATTCCACATGGGTGTCACACCAAACCCTTACACACGGATCACTCCTCGAACAAATCCGAGTGCGTGCCCGCCCGCACGAAGACGATGGCGTTGCCCTCCAGGCGGTAGATCAGCAGGAAGTCGCCGCCGATGTGGCATTCGCGATGATCCGCCCACTCGCCCTTCAGCGGGTGATCCAGCCATTCGGGCGCCCAACGGCGCATCGTTGCCAATCAGCAGCAACATCGCCTCCTTCAGCCGCTTCAGGTCGTAGCGGCCCCGAGCGCGAAAGGCGCTCCCAGTCTTTGAGGAACGCCTTGGTGTAGTCGCTCACCCGCGGCAACGGCGCCCGCTTACTGCTGGCGGGCTTTGATTCCACCCGAACGTGCAGCATCGAGGTCTGGGCCATGAACGAATCCTCCTTGGGCCCGATTTTGTCTCTCACATGCGATACGGTCAGGTGATTGTATCACTCCACCACCTTGGGCACCCCAGGTGGTGTTGGGGCAGACGCCGCTCACTCACACATCGATATTCGCCGCCCGCAGCGCGTTGGTTTCGATGAACACGCGGCGCGGCTCGACCTCGTCGCCCATGAGCATCGTGAACACCTTGTCGGCCTCGATGGCGTCCTCGATGCGCACCTGCAGCAGCCGGCGCACCTCGGGGTTCATCGTGGTTTCCCAGAGCTGTTCGGGATTCATCTCGCCCAGGCCCTTGTAGCGCTGGCGGCTGGTGGTGCGCTCCGCCTCGGCGAGCAGCCAGCGCATCGCCGAGCGGAAATCGGCCACCGGCGCTTCCTTGGCGCGTTCGCCCTCGCCCCGCACGACCTTGGCGCCCTCGCCCAGCAAGCCCTGGAAGGTGCGGGCCGCATCGGCCAGCACGGCGTAGTCGGCCCCGTGCACGAAATCCTGCGTGATGACGCTGGAGCGCACGTTGCCGTGGTGGCGTCGGCTGATGCGCAGCAGCGGCTTGTCCGCGCGTGCATCAAACTCGGCGCTCACCTCGGCCGGCACCCCGGTGGCACTGCCCTCGCGCAGCGCGGCCTGCAGGGCGGCGGCGCTGCGGGCCGCGGCCTCCATGTCGTCCAGGTCGAGCGCGACGCCGTCGGCCACGGCGCGCAGCGCCTCGGCGTCCATGAAGGCCGACAGCCGGGCGATCACCGCCTCAGCCGCCTGGTGCTGGCGCGCCAGTTCGGCCAGCGTCTCGCCAGCCAGCACCGTGCCCTGAGCGCCGCCGGTGTGCAGGCTGGCCTCTTTGAGCGCGACGCGCAACAAAAAGGCGTCCAGCGCGGCATCGTCCTTCAGGTACAGCTCTTCCTTGCCGGCCTTGACCTTGTACAGCGGCGGCTGCGCGATGTAGATATGGCCGCGCTCCACCAGCTCCGGCATCTGGCGGTAGAAAAAGGTCAGCAGCAGGGTGCGGATGTGGGCGCCGTCCACGTCCGCATCAGTCATGATGATGATGCGGTGGTAGCGCAGCTTGGCGATGTCGAAATCGTCCGCGCCGCTCTTGCCGCGCCCGGCGTCGTCTTCGCTGGCGCGGCCGATGCCCGTGCCCAGCGCCGTGATCAGGGTCAGGATCTCGTTGCTGGACAGCAGCTTTTCGTAGCGCGCCTTCTCGACGTTGAGGATCTTGCCGCGCAGCGGCAGGATGGCCTGGAACTTGCGGTCGCGCCCCTGCTTGGCGCTGCCGCCGGCCGAGTCACCCTCGACGATGTAGATCTCCGACAGCGCCGGATCCTTCTCCTGGCAGTCGGCCAGCTTGCCGGGCAGCCCCAGCCCGTCGAGCACGCCCTTGCGACGCGTCATCTCGCGCGCTTTGCGCGCCGCCTCGCGCGCGCGCGCGGCCTCGACGATCTTGCCGCAGATGATCTTGGCGTCGTTGGGCCGCTCTTCCAGGTAGTCCGTGAGCGCCTTGGCGACGATGTCCTCCACCGGCGCGCGCACCTCGGAGCTGACCAGCTTGTCCTTGGTCTGGCTGGAAAACTTCGGCTCCGGCACCTTGACCGACAGCACGCAGCACAGCCCCTCGCGCATGTCGTCGCCGCTGACCTCCACCTTGGCCTTCTTGGCCAGCTCGTTCTGTTCGATGTACTTGCCGATGACGCGCGTCATCGCCGCGCGCAGGCCGGTCAGGTGGGTGCCGCCGTCGCGCTGCGGGATGTTGTTGGTGAAGCAGAGGACGTTTTCGTTGTAGCCGTCGTTCCACTGCATCGCCACCTCGACGCCGATCTCGGTGCCGGGGATGCCGCCATAGCTGTCGGCTGGCCGCGCGCCCGTGGCGTGGAACACCGTGGGGTGCAGCACCTTTTTGCCGGCGTTGATGAACTCGACGAAGCCCTTGACCCCGCCGGCGCCGGAAAAGTCGTCGCTCTTGCCGGTGCGCTCGTCGATCAGGCGGATGCGCACGCCGTTGTTCAGAAAGCTCAGCTCGCGCAGCCGCTTGGACAGGATCTCGTAGTGAAAGTCGTGGTTCTCGCGAAAGATCTCGGTATCGGGCAAAAAGTGCACCTCGGTGCCGCGCTTGTCGGTGGCACCCAGCACCCGCATCGGCGAGACCTCCACCACCTGGCCGTCGGGGCCCGCCGCGCGCTCGATCTGGCGGTTTTGCACCACGCCGCGGGCAAACTCCAGCAGGTGCACCTTGCCGTCGCGGCGCACCGTCAGGCGCAGCCAGCGCGACAGCGCGTTGACGCAGCTCACCCCCACCCCGTGCAGACCGCCGGAAACCTTGTAGCTGTTCTGGTTGAACTTGCCGCCGGCGTGCAGCTCGGTCAGCGCGATTTCGGCGGCGCTGCGCTTGGGCTCGTGCTTGTCGTCCCACTTGATGCCGGTGGGGATGCCGCGCCCGTTGTCCACCACGCTGATCGAATTGTCGGTGTGGATGGTGACGACAATGTCGTCGCAGTGGCCGGCCAGCGCCTCGTCGATGGAGTTGTCCACCACCTCGAACACCAGGTGGTGCAGGCCGGTGCCGTCGGAGGTGTCGCCGATGTACATGCCGGGGCGCTTGCGCACCGCCTCCAGGCCTTCGAGGATCTGGATGGCGTCGGCGCCGTAGCCCGTGCCGGGCGCTTGAGGGGTCTGGGATTCGCTCATGGAGACTTTCAGATGCGCATCGGCATGACGACGTACTTGAAGCGGTCGTCGTCGGGGATCGTGACCAGGGCCGAGGAGTTGCCGTCCTGCAGCTCGATGCGCACCAGGTCCTGCCCCATGTTGGCCAACGCCTCGATCAGGTAGCTGACGTTGAAGCCGATGTCGATGACGTCGCCGCTGTACTCGATGTCCAGCTCGTCGACCGCCTCCTCCTGATCGGCGTTGTTGGCCGCCACCTGCAGCAGCCCGGGCTCCAGGTGCAGGCGCACGCCCTTGAATTTGTCGCTGGTCATGATGGCGGCGCGCTGCAGGCTGGCCAGCAGCGGCGCGCGGCCCAGCACGATCACATTGCGGTGCGCGCGCGGGATCACGCGGTTGTAGTCGGGGAACTTGCCCTCCACCAGCTTGGTGACGAACTCCATGCCGCCGAAGCTGAACTTGGCTTGGTTGGCGGCAAAGCGCATCTCGATCGCGCCGTCCTGGTCCGACAGCAGCCGCTGCAGCTCCAGCACCGTCTTGCGCGGCAGGATCACCTCCTGCTTGGGCACGTCCACATCCAGCGCGGCGCTGGCCAGCGCCAGCCGGTGGCCGTCGGTGGCCACGAGGGTGAGCTGGCGCCCCTCGGCGACGAACAGAATGCCGTTGAGGTAGTAGCGAATGTCCTGCACCGCCATGGCGAACGACACCTGCCCCAGCAGCGCCTTGAGCACCTTTTGCGGCACCGAGAACGCCGGGCCAAAGGTGGGCGACTCCTGCACCAGCGGAAAGTCCTCGGCCGGCAGCGTCTGCAGGGTGAAGCGGCTCTTGCCCGCTTTGAGCAGCAGCCGCCCCCCGGCGGACTCCAGCGTCACCTTCTGGTCCGCGGGCAGCGTGCGCAGAATGTCGATCAGCTTGCGCGCCCCGACCGTGGTGGCGAACTGGCCGTCGTCGCCGCCCAGATCGGCCGTGGTGCGGATCTGGATTTCCAGGTCGGAGGTGGTGAGCTGGGTCGCGGCCCCCGCGTGGTGAATCAGCACATTGGCGAGCACCGGCAGGGTGTGGCGGCGCTCGACGATGCCGGCCACCGACTGGAGGGCAGCCAGCAGCCGGTCCTGGGTCGCTTGCAAGACGATCATGCGTGTCAGCCTTTCAGGGTCTGCTCCAACACGTGGAGTTGCTGGTTGAGTTCGGGCTGGTTCTGCCGCTCGGCGGCGATCTTGCGCACCGCGTGCAGCACCGTCGTGTGGTCGCGCCCGCCAAAGAGCTCACCGATCTCCGGCAGGCTCTTTTGCGTCAGCTCCTTGGCCAGGTACATGGCGATCTGGCGCGGCCGCGCGATGTTGGCCGGCCGCTTCTTGGAATACATGTCGGCGACCTTGATCTTGTAGAAGTCGGCCACCGTCTTTTGGATGTTCTCGACGCTGATCTGGCGGTTCTGGATGCTCAACAGGTCCTTGAGCGCCTCGCGCGCCAGCGCGATCGACACCTCTTTCTGGTTGAAGCGCGAGTACGCCAGGATCTTGCGCAGCGCGCCCTCCAGCTCGCGAACGTTGGAGCGCACATTCTTGGCGACGAAGAAGGCCACGTCCTCCGGCATCGTGGCGCCCTCGGCCTGCGCCTTGCTGATGAGGATGGCCACGCGCATCTCCAGCTCCGGCGGCTCGATGGCCACCGTCAACCCGGAGTCGAAGCGCGACACCAGCCGCTCGTGGATGTCCGTCAACCCCTTGGGGTAGGTGTCGCTGGTCATCACGATGTGGCTCTTCTTGGCCAGCAGCGCCTCGAAGGCGTTGAAGAATTCCTCCTGCGTGCGGTCCTTGTTGGCAAAGAACTGCACATCGTCGATCAGCAGCAGGTCCAGGCTGTGGTAGCGCTGCTTGAAGGCGTCGAACGTCTTGCGCTGGTACGACTTGACCACGTCCGAGACGAACTGCTCGGCGTGGATGTAGAGCACCTTGGCGTCGGGGCGGTCGGCCAGCAGCTGGTTGCCGATCGCGTGCACCAGGTGCGTCTTGCCCAGGCCGACGCCGCCGTAAATGAACAGCGGGTTGTACAACTGCCCGGGGCTCGCGGCCACGTGCATGGCCGCGGCGCGCGCCATGCGGTTGGCGGAGCCTTCCACCAGCGTGGCAAAGGTCAGCGCCGGGTTGAGCCGGTGCTTGTGGTCGGGCAGCGGCGGCTCGGCCGCGGCCGGCGCCTCGGGCAACTCGGCAAACACCGGATCGGTGCGCGCGGGGGCCACGGCGACGCGCGGCACCGCCCCCCCGGCCACGCCGGGGGTAGAGGGGCGCGGCGCGCTGGGGGCCTCGCGCGGGGCGAGCACCAGCTCCACGGCGACCGGCTGGCCGGCGATGGCCTGCAAGGCCGCGCCGATCTTGCCGACGTATTGAGCGCGCACCCAGTCCATCTTGAAACGGTTGGCCACCGCCAGCGTCACGCGCGAGCCGTCGTCGGCCACGCGCGCGACCAGCGGCCGGATCCAGGTGTTGACCTGCTGGACCGGCAGCTCCTGGCTCAACCGCTCAACGCACGCCGACCACAAATCGGATGCGGCCGGGGCGGCCCGCTGGGCAGCGGCGTTCGCATCGGACAGGGAACGCGGGGAACTCATAGGTGGGGGATTCGGTCGATGGCAGGCATGGGATCGTCGCGGCCCGGACCGTCCCGCCCGGGACCGGAATCCGGCATGTGGACAGCCACCCCGCCAAAGTCGTCCATTGTAGCCGCCGCGAACCACTTATCCACATGCGGGTTGGCCCCGCTTGACAGCCCGCACCGATCCTCCGCCCCGCGCGGCCGTTGGCACGCCGGGCGGTTTTTGCCATAATTTAGGGTTTACTCGATCGAACCGGGCAGACTCACATGAAACGCACCTATCAACCCTCCAAGATCCGTCGCGCGCGCACCCATGGCTTTCTGGTCCGCATGAAGACCCGTGGCGGTCGCGCCGTGATCAACGCGCGCCGCGCCAAGGGCCGCAAGCGCCTGGCCGTCTGACGCCTCGGTGCCCGAGTCGTCCCTGCCGGCGCCGCCGCGGGGCGCAGCGGCACGGCACTTTCGCCAGCGTGCGCAGTTCCAGGCCGTGCTCTCCAGTCCTGCCCTGGTGCATACCGCGCATTTCGCGCTCCATGGCATTCCTGCCGCGTCGCTGGTCGGCCCGCGCGGCGCGCCGCTGTTCCCCGGCGACGGCGCATGGCTGGGGGTGGTCGTGCCCAAGCGCTGGGCACGGCGCGCGGTCACGCGCAACACGCTCAAACGCCAGATCTACGCGGTCGAGCGCGAGCATCCGCTGCCCACGGGCGCCTGGGTCGTGCGGCTGAAACGGGCCTTCCCGACCACGGAGTTCCCCAGCGCGACCTCCGCAGCGCTGCGCCGTGCCGCGCGGCTGGAGCTGCTGCAACTGCTGGGCCCCCGCCTGCGACAGCGCCTGGCCGCCGGTGTCGATGGTCACCGGCCCGACACTCCATGAGCCGTACGCCCGCCTCCGGCCCCCTCGCGCCCGCCGTGCGCCGGCTGGGGCATTGGTGCGCCCGCCTGCCGCAACGGGTGCTGATCGGCGTGGTGCAGGGCTACCGGCTGCTGCTCAGCCCCTGGCTGGGGTCCAGTTGCCGCTTCACCCCGTCCTGCTCGGCCTACGCGCTCGAGGCGTTGCAGCGCCACGGCGCCGGTGCCGGCAGCTACCTGACCCTGCGCCGGCTGGTCCGCTGTCACCCGTGGTGCGACGGCGGGCACGATCCGGTCCCTGCCGAGCGTCCCCGGCTGTTCCCCCTCCAACAACACACCCCTCCGTCATGAGCGACATTCGCCGATCCATCCTGTGGGTGATCTTTGGTTTCTCGATGATCCTGCTGTGGGATCGCTGGCAGATCCACAACGGGCAGCCCGCCACCTTCTTCCCGTCGAGCACCCCGCCCAAGGCCACGGCGCCGGCGCCCGCCGCATCGGGCACCGGGGTGCCGACACCGACGGCCGCCGCCACCCCCGCGGCATCCGGCGTGCCGGCCCCGGCCGCCGCCCCGGTCGTGCGCCAGCGCCACACGGTGCGCACCGATGTGTTCGAGCTGACGTTTGACAGCGAAGGCGGGTCGCTCGTGGGGGCGCGGCTGCTCAAGCACGCGGCCGAGACGGGCAAAGCGCTGCAAAAAACCTTCACGCCGCTGGAGCTGCTGACGACCGAAGGGGGGCGCACCTATGTCGCCCAGACCGGGCTGATCGGGCAAGGCGGCCTGCCGACGCACAAAACCCCCATGCGGCTGGTCGAGCCGGCCGGCACCGGGCCCATCGCCCTGGCGGACGGCCAGGACCGGCTGGTGCTGCGCTTCGAGTCGGAGCCGCAAGGCGGCGTGGTGCTGAGCAAGACCTACACCCTGCGCCGCCACAGCTACCTGATCGACGTGCAACACGAGGTGCGCAACGTCGGCGACGCCCCGGTCCAGGCACGGGTGTACCAGCAGCTCGTGCGCGATGGCCTCAAGGCCGGCAGCGAAACGCCCTTCTACTCCACCTTCACCGGCCCGGCGGTCTACAGCGAAGCCGCCAAGTACCAAAAGGTCGAGTTTGCCAACATCGACAAGGGCAAGATCGACATCCAGCGCCAGGCGCCGGACGGCTACGTGGCCATGGTGCAGCACTACTTCACCAGCGCGTGGCTGATGCCCGCGGGTGTGGAGCGCGAGAACTTCGTGCGCAAAGTGGACAACCTGTACGCGGTCGGCCAGATCGGGCCGAATGTGACCGTCGCACCGGGAGCGACCCAGACGATGGCGTCGCAGCTCTACGTCGGGCCGCAGGAGGAGAAAGTCCTGGAAGCCGTCGCGCCCGGCCTGGAGCTGGTCAAGGACTACGGCTGGCTGACCATCCTGGCCAAGCCGCTGTACTGGCTGCTGGAGAAGATCCACGGCCTGGTCGGCAACTGGGGCTGGGCCATCGTTGCGCTGGTGGTGCTGATCAAGGCGGCGTTTTACTGGCTCAACGCCAGCGCCTACCGCAGCATGGCCAAGATGAAGGCGATCAACCCGCGCATCATGGAGATGCGCGAGCGCCTGAAGAACAATCCCCAGCTCATGCAGCAGGAGATGATGAAGCTGTACCGCGAGGAGAAGGTCAACCCGCTGGGCGGCTGCTTCCCGATCCTGATCCAGATCCCCGTCTTCATCGCGCTGTACTGGGTGCTGCTGGCCAGCGTGGAGATGCGCAACGCCCCCTGGATCGGCTGGATCGTCGATCTGTCCTCGCCGGACCCGTACTACGTGCTGCCCATCATCATGGCCCTGAGCACCCTGGTGCAGACCGCGCTCAACCCGCTGCCGCCCGATCCGCTGCAGGCCAAGCTGATGTGGATGATGCCCCTCATCTTCAGCGTGATGTTCTTCTTCTTCCCGGCCGGCCTGGTGCTGTACTGGATCGTCAACAACGTGCTGACCATCGCGCAGCAGGCGTACATCAACCACTCGATGGGCGTGCCGCTGAAGTTCAACCTGCCCCGATTCAAGTAAGGGGATGCTGCCCCGGCACCAGGACCCGATTGCCGCCATCGCCACCGCGCCCGGGCGCGGCGCGGTGGGCATCGTGCGGCTGTCCGGGCGCGGGCTGGCCCCGCTGATGCCGGCGCTGCTCGGCCGCGAGCTGCGGCCCCGCCATGCCCACTACGGGCCGTTTCTGGCCGCGGACGGCACCGCCCTGGACCACGGGCTGGCGCTGTGGTTTCCGGCCCCGCACTCCTACACGGGCGAGGATGTGCTGGAACTGCAGGCCCACGGCGGGCCGGTGCTGCTGCAGTTGCTGCTGGCGCGCTGTCTGGAGGCCGCGGGCGAGACCGACCCCATCACCGGCCGGCCGCGCCTGCCGGGCCTGCGGCTGGCGCAGCCGGGCGAATTCACCGAGCGGGCCTTTCTCCATGGCAAGCTCGATTTGGCGCAGGCCGAGGCGGTGGCCGACCTGATCGACGCCAGCACCGAAGCGGCCGCCCGCAGCGCCAGCCGCTCGCTCTCGGGCGCGTTCTCGCAGGCGGTGGAGGCGTTGCGCGACGATCTGGTCCACCTGCGCATGCTGGTGGAGGCGACGCTGGACTTCCCCGAGGAAGACATCGACTTTTTGCAGCAGTCGGATGCCGTCGGCCAACTGCGGCGGCTGCAGGCGCGGCTGGACGAGGTGCTGGCACGCACCCGCCAGGGCGCGCTGCTGCGCGAGGGCATGCATGTCGTCATCGCCGGGCAGCCGAACGCGGGCAAAAGCTCGCTGCTCAATGCGCTGGCCGGGGCGGAGCTGGCCATCGTCACACCCATCGCAGGCACCACGCGCGACGTGGTGCAGCAGGCCATCCAGATCGAGGGTGTGCCGCTGCACATCATCGACACCGCCGGTCTGCGCGACGGCGCCGAGGTGGACGAGGTGGAGCGCATCGGCATCGAGCGGGCGTGGCAGCGCATCGAGGCCGCGGATGCCGTGCTCTTCGTGCATGACCTGACGCGCGCCGCGGATCCGGCCTACCGGCAAGCCGATGCCGCGATCCGCGAGCGCCTGGCCAGCCGGTTGCCGGCGCGGGTGCCCGTGATCGACGTCTGGAACAAGGCCGACGCCGCCGAGGCGGCTGCCATCCCCACCGGCGCCGACGACCTGCCGCTGTCGGCGCGCACCGGCGCGGGGCTGCCGGCCCTGCGCGAGCGGCTGCTGCACGCCGTGGGCTGGAGCGGGCACACACCCGAGGGCCTGTTCAGCGCCCGCCAGCGCCATGTGGATGCACTGCACCGGGTGCGCGCGCACCTGCAGGCCGCGCAGGCGCAGCTCGACAGCCCCGCGCCGGCGCTGGAATTGCTGGCCGAGGAATTGCGCCTGGCCCACGAGGCGCTGGGCACGATCACCGGCGCCTTCGGGGCCGACGATCTGCTCGGCGTCATCTTTTCGCGTTTTTGTATCGGCAAATGACCCCCTCCTGTCCCGCCCCGTCCGCCAGCGCGCGCGCCCAGGCGATTGCGCCGTTCCTCGTCATGCAGGTGGCCCAGGAGGCCGCGGCGCTCGCGGCCACGCTGCCCCCCGGGGCGCCGCGCATGCTGTACCTGAACATTGGCGAGCCGGACTTTGCCGCCCCCGCGGCGGTGCAGGCGGCGGCGGAGGCCGCCATCTGCGCCGGGCGCACGCAATACACGGCCGCGCTGGGGCTGGATGCGCTGCGCGAGCGGCTGTCGGCGTGGTATGCGCAGCGCTTTGGCGTCGCGGTGCCGGCGCGGCGCATCGCCATCACGGCCGGGGCGTCGGCCGGCCTGCAACTGGCGGCGCTGGCACTGTTCGACGCCGGGGACGAGGTGCTGCTGCCCGACCCCTGCTACCCGTGCAACCGGCAGATCCTGGCCAGCGTCGGGGTGACGCCGACCGCCCTGCCCACGGGGCCGGCCACGCGCTACCAGCCGACGCCCGCGCAACTGGACGCGGCCTGGGGCCCCCGCACGCGCGGCGTGATGCTGGCCTCGCCCGCCAACCCGACCGGCACGTCGATCGACCCCGCGGCGCTGCGCGGCGTGCTGGACACCGTGCGCCGGCGCGGCGGCGCCCTGGTCATCGACGAGATCTACCTGGGCCTGTCGTTCGACGAGCGCTTCGGCCAGACCGCGCTGGCGCTGGGCGATGACGTGATCAGCGTCAACAGCTTCTCCAAGTACTTTGGCATGACGGGCTGGCGGCTGGGCTGGCTGGTGCTGCCCGAGCCGCTGGTGCCCGTCGTGGAGCGGCTGGCGCAAAACCACTACATCTGCGCCAACACCGTGGCGCAGCGGGCGGCGCTGGCGTGCTTCGAGCCCGACACGATCGCGGAATACGAGCGCCGGCGGGCCGAATATGCCGCGCGGCGCGACGCTTTCGTGCCCGCGCTGCGCGCGCTGGGCTTCGACGTGCCGGTGGAGCCGGACGGCGCGTTCTACGTCTGGGCCGATGCCCAACCGCTGTTCGCGCGCGCCGGCGTCACCGACAGCCAGGGCTTCGTGCGCGCCATGATGGAGCGCACCCAGGTGGTGGCCACCCCCAGCCCGGACTTCGGCACCGCCGACGGCGGCCGCTTCGTGCGCTTTTCCACCGCTACGGCCCGCGCCGATCTGGACGAGGCCATCGCGCGGCTGCGGCGTTGGCTGGGCTGAGCGCGGCGGTCAGAAGGTTTCCCACTCACCGTCGTCGGCACCCGCCGCTGCGGCGGCGGATTTGACGGGGGTGCTGGCCGGCCGGGACGACGCCGCAGCCGGCTGGGGCCCCGAAGCCGCCGCGGCCGCACCGCCCCCTTTGGCGGTTGCCGCCGGCAGGGCCTTGGGCGCGGCAGCCGGCGCGCGCTGCTGAATCTGCGCCGACTTGGCCGCGCCATGCACCGCCGCCTTGAGCTTTTGCAAGGTGTCCACCACCGCCCGCCCGGCGCGGATGAAGGCCGACTCGCCCTGCAGCAGCCGGTTGGCCTCCTCCTTCTTGCCGGCATTGACCAGTTCGGCGACGTGGCCGGTCTCTTGGTGGAACTTCTTGTGCTGCTCCACCAGCGTCGGAAACAGGGGCAGGTTGCCCCACTGCCGCCCGCCCGCGCCGTAGATCCATTTGCCCACGGCACAGCAGTCGTCGCGGCGGATCGTGGCCACGTCAAGCTTTTCACCCTTGAGGATGGCGTTGCGCAGCTTGATGCGCCACTGCTGGTGCGCCTTGATCGCGGCGTCGAAGTCGAACCGGTCGGGATCGGTCTTGGCCTGCGCCACCTGGCGCAGTTTGACCGCATCGTCCTTGACCAGCAGCACGTCCTTGGGCGTGAGGCGAAAGACGCGGATCGTGCCGTGCACGACCTGCACCTGCTCGTCCAGCGACACAGAGGCCGCCGCCATCTCTTCCACCATGGCGGCGTTTTGCTGCGTGATCGAGTCCAGGCTGGCAATCGCCTCGGCAATCTGCGACACGCCCTGCGTCTGCTCGCCGGCGGAGTGGTGTACGTCCTCGAACATGCGCGCCACGCGCTCGACGGCCTCCATCATCGCAGCCATGCGCTCGTTGGCCTCGGCGGTGCGGGCGTCGCCCGCGAGCACCCGCTCGCGCGACTCGGTGATCAGCTGGCGGATCTGCTTGGCCGCCTCGCCCGTGCGCTGGGCCAGCGCGCGCACCTCGCCAGCCACCACCGCAAAGCCGCGGCCCGCCTCGCCGGCGCGCGCGGCCTCCACCGCGGCGTTGAGCGCCAGGATGTTGGTCTGGAACGCCACGCCCTCGATGACCTGGATGATGTCGGTGATGCGCTGCGAGGATTCGGTGATCTCGCGCATCGTGCCCGAGAGGGCCCCGACCGCCTCGCTGCCGGTGCGCGCCAGCTCCAGCGTCTGGCGCGCCAGCGCCACGCCTTCATCGGCCAGGCGCGCCGTCTCCTGTGTGGTGCCGTGGATTTCCTCCATCGAGGCGGCCGTCTGCTCCAGGCTCGCCGCGGCGTTTTCGGTGCGGTGCGACAGATCCTGGTTGCCGGTGGCGATCTCCTGCGTGCCGCCGCGCAGGTTGGCCACCTCGTGGCGGATGTCGCGCACCACCGTGCGCACGCCGACCTCCACCTGCTGCAGCGCGAGCTGGATGCGGCGCAGCTCGGCCTGGGTGTCGATCACGATCGGCTCGACCAGGTCGCCCGAGGCCAGGTGCTCGGCCTGGCGCACGATGCGCCGCAGCGGCCGCAGCAGCAACCCCTCCATCATCAGCCCCACCACCGCAACCACGGCCACCAGCGCCAGCACGTCCACCCACCACGGCAGTCCGAGCAGCGCGCCGAGCAACGGCAGCGCGCCGGCTGCGCCAGCGCCGATCATCACCTGGCCGCGCAGCTGTGGACGCAGCGCGCGCCCAAGCGCGAACAGCCAGCCGTCGCGCACCACCTCGCCACCGCGCAGCCGCGTGCGCAGCCGGCCGCGCTCGGCCTCGGCGCGCATGCGCGCGTACAGCGCCTCGGCCTGCGCGATCTCGGCCTCGGTGGGCTTGGTGCGCACCGACAGAAAGCCCACGATCTGGTCGCCCTCGCGCACCGGCGTGGCGTTGGCGCGCACCCAGTAGTGGTCGCCGTTCTTGCGCCGGTTCTTCACGAGTCCGGTCCACGGCCGGCCTTCCTGCAGGATCGTGTGCCACATGTCGCGGAAGGCCTCCTCCGGCATGTCCGGGTGGCGCACGATGTTGTGCGGCTGGCCCAGCAGCTCTTCGCGGGTGTAGCCGCTGACCGCCACGAAGTTGTTGTTGGCGTAGGTGATGCGGCCCTTGACGTCGGTGACCGAGATCAGCGTCTGGTCGGCCGGAAAGTCGTAGGCTTTCTGCGTGACGGGCAGGTTGACGCGCATCGTGGCATCCCTTCAACGGTGGGCAGGCGAGGACCTGCCGGTTTCTGCCTGCATGGCCGGGGCGCACGCGGGCATGCTATGTCCAGACGCGATCTTACATGGCTTGCATGGCCACGGGCGGGCCGCCGCCGGCCCGGCGCGCGACGGGCCTGCCTACGTTGCCTCGTCCGCGCCGTGGCCGGCCGGGCCGTCGGCGGCCACGGCCGGCACCACGTGGCGTGCCAGCTCCGGCGCAAACCCGCGCGCCAGCAAAAAGCGCAGTTGGCGCGCGCGCTCGGCCGCGTCGCGCGGCGCCACCCCGAAGCGGCGCGCCCAGGCGGCCTGCGCGCGCTCGGCTTCGCTGGCGCGCAGCTGCAGGGCAACGCTGGCCAACAGGTCATCGTCGCGCACACCGCGCTCGCGCAACTCGGCCTGCAGGCGTGCTGAGCCGCGCTGCGCGGCGCGGCGGCGCAGGTGCGCCTCCACCGCGCGCGCTTCATTCAGCCAGCCGCGCCGCACGCATTCGTCCAACACCGCTTCCAGCTCCGCGGCGTCGGCGGCGTGCGGTGCCAGCCGCTGGGCGAGCTCCTGGCGCGTGTAGTCGCGCCGCGCCAGCAGGTGCAGCGCGCGCGCCTTCAGCGTCGGGGCGGCGGCGGCCACAGCAGCCTCACACCTCGTCCAGCGCCGACAGATCCGGCGCCACCTCGTCGTCCGCCGCCACCGACGGCAGCGCCGCCACGCCGACGACGGCGCGGATCTTGTTCTCGATCTCGCGTGCGAGGTCGGGGTTCTCCTTCAGGAACTCGCGCGCGTTCTCGCGCCCCTGGCCGATCTTCTCGCCCCCGTAGGCGTACCAAGCGCCGGACTTCTCGATCACCTTGTGCTGCACGCCGAGGTCGACGATCTCGCCCTCGCGGCTGATGCCCTCGCCGTAGAGGATGTCGAAGTCGGCGGTCTTGAACGGCGGGGCGACCTTGTTCTTGACGACCTTGACCTTGGTCTCGCTGCCGATGACCTCCTCGCCCTTCTTGATCGAGCCGGTGCGGCGGATGTCGATGCGCACCGAAGCGTAGAACTTCAGCGCGTTGCCGCCGGTGGTGGTCTCGGGGCTGCCGAACATGACGCCGATCTTCATGCGGATCTGGTTGATGAAGATGACCATGCAGTTGGTCTTCTTGATCGTGGCGGTGAGCTTGCGCAGCGCCTGGCTCATCAGGCGCGCCTGCAGACCCGGCAGGGCATCCCCCATGTCGCCTTCGATCTCCGCCTTGGGGGTGAGTGCGGCCACCGAGTCCACCACGATCAGATCGACCGCGCCGGAGCGCACCAGACTGTCGACGATCTCCAGCGCCTGCTCGCCGGTGTCGGGCTGGCTGATCAGCAGGTTGGACAGATCCACACCCAGCTTTTGCGCGTACTGCACGTCCAGCGCGTGCTCCGCATCGACGAAGGCGCAGATGCCGCCCTGCTTTTGCATCTGGGCGATGACCTGCAGTGTCAGCGTCGTCTTGCCCGACGACTCCGGGCCGTAGATCTCGATCACACGGCCGCGCGGCAGGCCGCCGACGCCCAGCGCCAGGTCCAGCCCGAGCGAGCCGGTGGAGACGACCTGGATGTCCTCGACCTTCTCGCCCTCGGCCAGGCGCATGATGGTGCCCTTGCCAAACTGCTTTTCGATCTGGGCCAGCGCGGCCTGCAGGGCCTTGGCTTTTTCGGGGTCGGGGGTGCGGGTCACGGCGTTCATGGGTTTTCTCCTGAATGGGCAAGGACTTGGACCACACCGCCCTCCCTGTCCCCCGGCGCTGCAGGGGCTGTGCGGTCGGTGCTTGGATGGCAGTGTAAACGGGTGTTGATCGGTTTTCTCCTGATTTTTGGTCAGTTTGCCTTACCATTTGCCCATGCCGTCGATGCCCTCTTTCGGCCCCGAAGAACGCTGGCGCGTCACCCACCTGGGGCGCCTGATGGGCCATGCGTTGCGCCGCTTCGATGAGCGGGTGCTGTGGCTCATGGCGCATTCGCCGCACGCGCCACTGGTGCTGTCGAACCTGGCCGCGCGCGCCCAGGTGGGGGCGGCCATCGTCCACATCACGCGCCACCTGCCGCTCGGGGGCGCCCGTCTGACCGAACTGGCGCACAGCGCCGGCATGAGCAAGCAGGCCATGGGCGATCTGGTCGATCAGTGCGTGGCCTGGGGGCTGGTGCGGCGCGAGCCCGACCCGCGCGACGCGCGCGCGCGCTGCATCGTCTTCACCCCCACGGGCCTGGACTGGCTGCAGGCCTTTCGCCGCGCCGTGGAGCAGGCCGAGCAGGAGTTCCGCGCCGCCGTCGGCGATGCGGTGGCCGCCGTCGTCGCCCTGGGGCTGGAGGCCTACGCCGAAGGGGATGGCGCCGCACGGGCCGCCCCCTACAATGTCGCGCACCGGGAGCGGACGCCCTAACGACAGCCCCGGGCGGAGACACGCCATGCGCATCCTCATCGCCGAAGACGACCAGGTGCTGGCCGACGGACTGCTGCGCACGCTGCGCGCCGCTGGCGCCGCCGTCGATCACGTCGCCAGCGGTGACGAAGCCGATGCGGCACTGCTGATGCACGACGGCTTCGATCTGCTGATCCTGGACTTGGGGCTACCCAAGCTGAGCGGGCTGGAGGTGCTCAAACGCCTGCGCGCCCGCGGGGCCAAGCTGCCAGTGCTGATCCTGACCGCGGCGGACAGCGTGGACGACCGGGTGCGCGGCCTCGACCTGGGGGCCGACGACTACATGGCCAAGCCGTTTGCGCTGGCCGAGCTGGAGGCGCGCGTGCGCGCGCTCGTACGGCGCGGCAACGGGGCGGTCTCCAGCGTCATCCAGCATGGCCCGCTGGTCTACGACCAGGCCGGCCGCGTGGCCTCCATCGACGGCAAGATGATCGAGCTGTCCGCGCGCGAGCTGGGGCTGCTCGAGGTGCTGCTGCAACGCGCTGGGCGGCTGGTCAGCAAAGAGCAGCTCGTCGAGCGCCTGTGCGAATGGGGCGACGAGGTCAGCAACAACGCCATCGAGGTGTACATCCACCGCCTGCGCAAAAAGATCGAGCGCGGCCCGATCCGCATCGCCACCGTGCGCGGACTGGGGTACTGCCTTGAAAAAATCCCCGGCTGACGGGCGGCCCGCCGCGCCGCCGCGCACCCAGCAGCCCGCCCCGCTGCCCGATCCACCGCAGCCCGTGTCCGCACCCGCACCGCGGCGCGGCTGGCGCGGGCTGTTTCAGCGCGAGCAGCACAGCCTGTTTGGCGAGATCCTGGACTGGATGCTCACGCCCCTGCTGCTGCTGTGGCCGCTGTCGCTGGGCCTGACCTGGTTCGTGGCGCAGGGCATCGCCGACCGCCCCTACGACCGCGCGCTGGAGTTCAACCTGCAGGCGCTCACGCAGTTCGTCACCGTGGACGAGGGGCGGGCGCTCTTCGCGCTGACCCCGCAGGCACGCGACCTGCTGCGGGCGGACGACACCGATCTGGTGTTCTACCAAGTGCTGGACCGCGACGGCCGGCTGGTCAGCGGCGATCCGGAGTTCCCCGCGCCGCCCGATACCCGCACGCCCCGCCCCGGCGACATCCGGCTGCGCGACGGCGTCATCCGCGACGAGGATGTGCGCATCGCCTACACCTGGCTGGCGCGCGGCCCGGCGCGCGACCACATCGTGCTGATGCAGGTGGCCGAGACGCGCGGCAAGCGCTCCAAACTCGCCACCGAGATCATCAAGGGCGTGATGGTGCCGCAGTTCATCATCCTGCCGCTGGCCGTGCTGCTGGTCTGGCTGGCGCTGGTGCATGGCATCCGGCCGCTGTCCGAGCTGGAGCAGCGCATCCGCGCCCGCCGCCCCGACGACCTCAGCCCCATCGACGACGAGCATGTGCCGCAGGAGGTCGCCCCGCTCGTGTCGTCGATCAACGATCTGCTGCAGCGCCTGAAGGCGACGCTATCCAACCAGAAGCGCTTTCTGGCCGACGCAGCGCACCAGCTCAAGACCCCGCTGGCCGGGCTGCGCATGCAGGCCGAGATGGCGCAAAAGCAGCTCCCCCCGGGCGTGGGGGAGGAGGTCGAGCGGTCGCTGCGCCAGATCGCCACCTCCAGCGTGCGCGCGACGCACACGGTCAACCAGTTGCTGGCCCTGGCGCGGGCCGAGGCCACCGGCCGCGCCCTGCCGCGCGAGCCGGTCGATCTGGTGGCCGTGGCGCGCGAGGTGGTCGAGGAGCTGGTGCCGCTGGCGCTGGACAAGGCGATCGACCTGGGCTTCGAGACCCGGCCGGTGGACCGCCCGCCCGCCGCCCCCCCCATCCGCCTGCTGGGCAACCCCACCCTGCTGGCGGAGCTGGTGCGCAACCTGGCCGACAACGCCCTGCGCTACACACCGCGCGGGGGCGTGGTGACGGTGCGCGTGCTGACCGATCCGTTCAGCGGGGTGCAGGTGCTGCAGGTGGAGGACAGCGGCCCCGGCATCCCGGCGGACGAGCGCGAGCGGGTGCTGGCCCCGTTCTACCGCGCGCTGGGGACCAATGTGGACGGCTCCGGGCTGGGCCTGGCGATCGTGCACGAAATCGTCCAGCAACACGGCGCGGTGCTGGAGATGGAGGACGCCGACCCGCAGCGCCCGCAGGCGCGCGGCCTGCGGGTGTCGGTGCGGTTTCAGGCCGCCACAGGGCGGTAGACGTTGAGTTGCAGGCGCTCGCGCTCGATGACGCGCGCCACCGCCGGCAGGGCCGCGAAGGCCTGGGACAGCGCCCAGGTCTGCGGCAAGGTGGTCGGATCGATGCCGGCAAAGCCCCCCCAGCGCAGCAGCGTCAGGGCGTAGGCGTCGAGCACCCCGGGCTGCGCGCCGCCCAGCCACGCGCCGGGCTTGGCGGCCACCAGCGCCTCCAGCTCCCCCAGGAGCTGGCGGTACTGCCCCAGCGCGCGGGCCTTGACGGCCGCCTGCGCCTCGGCCTCGTCGGCAAACTTGGCGGGCATGAACACATGGGTGAACGTGGGGTGCACCGTGTTGTTCATCCACAGCAGCGTCTCCAGCGCCCGGGTGCGGGCCATGCCCTGCGCCGGCAACAGGCCCGCCTGCGGAAAGCGCGCATCCAGATGCAGGCAGATGGCGACAATCTGCGTCACCGGCGTATCCCCGTCGACCAGCACCGGCACCTGCCCGCGCGGGTTGAGGGCGCGAAACTCCGGCGTCTGGTGCTCGCCCTTGTGCAGTTTGACGAGCACGGGCTCGAAATCGGCGCCGGCCAGCTCGAGCGCGGCATGCGGCACGAACGAGCAGGCACCGGGGGCGTAGTACAGCTTCAGGCTCATGGGGGTCTCCTCGGGGGTGGACATCAGCGTTTGGGTGTGGTGCGACGGGTGGCGGTCGCGCGGGATGCGGTGCGCGCTCCACCGCGGCGGGCAGGAGTGCGCCCGCCCTCGCGCGGCTCGAAGGCGAAGTTGACCCGGCCAGCCTCGGCATCCCACACCAGCGCGGCCTTGAACGGGCGCCGGGTGCGGTTGGAGACGAAGCCCTCCAGCCAGTCGGTTTTGCCGGTGGCCAGCAGCTTGGCCATTTGCTCGGGCGCAATCGGCTGCTGCAGGATGGTGGTCGCGCTCTTGAAGTCGCAGGACGGCGTGGGCTGCTCGACGGTCGGGACGGCGCGGCTGCAGACGTAGTGGCTGCCGTGCTCGACCACGGGCGCCCCGCACTTGGGGCAGGGCCCCAGCGGTTCGCGGCCGCTCAGATCGGCCAGGGTGCCGTCCTCGGCTTTCTCGTCGTCGCCAAAGTCGAACTCCAGCTTCCACTGCCCGTTGGCGTCAGGCACCACGGTCAGCTCGGCGCTGAACGGCCAGCCGGCCTTGGAACGAAAGCCCTCCAGCGGGCCGATGCGGTGCGTGCGCAGCAGGGTTTCCACCTCGTCCAGCTCGAACACGCGGCCGCCGGGCGACTTGGGCAGGGAAAAGCCACAGCCCGCCCCCGCTCCGTCGGGGCCGGTGCAGGCATAGCGGCGGTAGCTCTCCTTGACCACGCCGCCGCATTGCGGGCACGGGGCGGTGAGGGTGGCGTAGTCGCCGGGCACCGTGTCGCGGTCGTATTCCTTGGCCTTGCGCACGATGCGCTCGGTCATGGAGGCGATCTCGCGCATGAAGGCCTCGCGGCTGAGCTGTCCGCGCTCCATCAGCGACAGCTTATGCTCCCACTCGCCGGTCAGCTCGGGGCGCGACAGCTCCTCCACGCCCAGGCCGCGCAGCAGGGTCATGAGCTGGAAGGCCTTGGCGGTGGGGATCAGCTCGCGGCCGTCGCGCAGCAGGTATTTCTCGGCGATCAGCCCTTCGATGATGGCCGCGCGCGTGGCGGGGGTGCCCAGCCCCTTGTCGGCCATGGCACTGCGCAATTCCTCGTCGTCGACCATCTTGCCCGCGCCCTCCATCGCGGCGAGCAGGGTGGCTTCGTTGTAGCGGGCGGGCGGGCGGGTCTGCTTGGCATCCACGCGCGCAGCCTCGGTGCGCACCGACTCGCCCGGCTGCACGGGCACCAGGCTCTGGCCTTTGTCGCCGGCACGCGCGCCCTCCACATCCTCGGCGGCTTCTTTGCCATAGACCGCCATCCAGCCCGGCTTGACGAGCACCTTGCCCTCGGTCTTGAAATGGTGGGTGGCCCCCTCGACCGGCACCTGGGTGATGCGGGTGGTGACCAGAAACTCGGCCGCGGGATAAAACACCGCGATGAAGCGGCGCACCACCAGGTCGTAGAGCTTTTGCTCGGCCTCGCTCAGCCCGTGCGGCACCTGCGGGGTGGGAATGATGGCAAAGTGGTCGCTGACCTTGGCGTTGTCGAACACGCGCCTGGTGGGCCGCACATAGCCCTGCTCGAGCGCCACCCGCGCATGCGGCGCCAGGTGCGCCAGGGGGCTGCCGGCCAGGGCCTCCAGCGTGTGGCGGACCGTACCCAGGTAGTCCTCGGGCAGCGCGCGCGAGTCGGTCCGGGGGTAGGTCAGGGCCTTGTGCTTTTCGTACAGGCTTTGCGCCAGGGCCAGGGTGGTCTTGGCCGAAAAACCAAAGCGCCCGTTGGCCTCCCGCTGCAGGCTGGTCAGGTCGTACAGCAGGCCGCAGGCCTGGGTGGTGGGCTTGGATTCCTCGCTGACCTGCGCGGGCTGGCCGCGCACGGCCTGCGCGATGGCCTGCGCCTCGGCCTCGCTCCACAGCCGCTCGGGCTTGCGCTCGGGGTCGGCGGCATCGCCCTGGGGTTTGCGAAAAGCCGGGTCGAACCAGCGCCCGGGGTAGGTGCCGGCCTGCGCCGCGAAGGTGGCGTGCACCTCCCAGTAGTCGCGGGCGCGGAAGGCGCGAATCTGCTCCTCGCGCTCCACCACGATGGCCAGCGTCGGCGTCTGCACACGGCCCACCGTGGTCAGGAAAAACCCACCGTCGCGCGAATTGAAGGCCGTCATGGCGCGCGTGCCATTGATGCCCACCAGCCAGTCGGCTTCGGAGCGGCTGCGCGCGGCGTCGGCCAGCGGGCGCATTTGCTCGTCGCTGCGCAACTGCTCGAAGCCCTCGCGGATCGCCTGCGGCGTCATCGACTGCAGCCACAGCCGCCGCACGGGCTTGCCCAGCGGCTTGGGGTGGCCGGCCTTGTCGGTGCCGCCCGCATACTGCTCGATCAGGCGAAAAATCAGCTCCCCCTCGCGCCCCGCGTCGCAGGCGTTGACCAGGGTGCCCACGTCCTTGCGGCGGGCCAGCTTGACCACGGCGTTGAGCCGCGACTTGGTCTTGTCGATGGGCTTGAGCTCGAAGTGCGGCGGAATCACCGGCAGGTGGGCAAAACTCCACTTGCCACGCTTGACGTCGTAGGCTTCCGGGGCGGCGATCTCGACCAGGTGGCCGACGGCGGAAGTGACGATGTAGTGGTCGTTCTCGTGGTAGTCGTCGTGCTTCTCGAACTTGCCGGAGACGGGCGTGAGCGCGCGCACGATGTCGAGCGCGACGGACGGCTTCTCGGCGATGACCAGGGTCTTGAGGCCCCCCGGGGCTTGGGCAGAACCAGCGGTATTCATCTCTACAATGCTCCGGGTGCGGTGTGGCGCGTCGCGGACGGGTCGAATCGCCCTCCCTCGCGCACGCGCACGCATGCGCACCCATGCAGTTACCTTAGCAAACTTTCACGCCGTCTTCGTCCGCCCGCCGTTTCGGCACCGCCCGATGTCCGCCCCCACCCCGCTCGCCCCCGCCCCCGCGACATCCGCTGCAACGACCGCTGCGTTGGCCCGCTTGCACGCCGGCGCCGAGGCCCTGTGGCAGGCCGCCAGTCCAGCGTGGCCGGGCCTGTCGGTGGAGGTGGTGCCGGCCATCGACTCCACCAACGCCGAGCTGATGCGCCGCGCGCGCGCCGGGCATATCGATCCCGTCGCCGGCCCCGTCGTGCTGGCCGCCCTGGAGCAAACCGCCGGCCGCGGGCGCCTAGGGCGAAGCTGGGTGACGCTGCCCGGCGCGTCGCTGGCCTTTTCGGTCGGTGTGCGGCTGGCCCCGGCCGACTGGTCGGGCCTGTCGCTCGCAGTGGGGCTGGCCGTGGCCGAGGCGCTGGATCCCGCCGTGCGGCTCAAATGGCCCAACGACCTGTGGTGGGACGGCCACAAGCTCGGCGGCATTCTGATCGAGACGGCCAACGCCACCGCGGCCGAGCCCGGGCGCCACTGCGTCATCGGCGTCGGGGTCAACCTGGCCACCCCGGCACTGCCCCCCGACGCCCCGCCCCATGCCCTGCCCCCGGTGGGGCTGGATGCGATCGCGCAAGCGCAGGGACAAACACCGTGGGATTTGGGGCATGCGCTGACCGCACTGGGGGCAGCCGTGCTGCAGGCCGCGCGGGCGTTCGAGCGCGAGGGGTTTGGGCCGCTCGCCGCGCGCTACGCCGCGCGGGATGCGCTGCGCGGCCGCGCCGTGCGCCTGAGCGACGGCACCGAAGGCACGGCCGAGGGTGTGGACCCCGATGGCGCCCTGCGGCTGCGCACGGCCGCCGGAGTGCAGCGCGTGCAGCAGGGCGAAGTGAGCGTGCGGCCATGCTGAGGGCACTCGTCGTTTTGTTGCTGGTGGCCAACGGCGCCCTGTGGGCCTGGCAGAGCGGCTGGCTCGGCCCGGCGGGCGGCCCCGGCACAACCGACACCGCACGCGAGCCGCAGCGCCTGGCGCAGCAGGTGGTGCCGGAGCGGCTGCGCCTGCTCAACGCCCCCGGCAGTGCTCCGGCCAACCTGGCCGCCCTGGCGGACCCACCGCCCGCCGACATCGCGCAAACGGCGGACGGTACCGGCAGTGCTGCTACGGGAACGCGGCCCGAACCACCCGCACCGGCGGAGCCGCGCCGCTGCTGGCAACTGGCGGCGCTGACGCCGGCACAGGCCGATGCCGTGCGGCGCAGCGCCGATGCCGAAACCGGGCTGCGCGGGCGCAGCACCGAAACCGCAACCACCCTGCCGGAACGCTGGATCGTCTATCTGGGCAAATTCCCGAGTGCCGATGCGCTGCAACGGCGCCGGGCCGAATTGCGCCAAGCCGGCATCGACCAGCGCGAGGTGAACGTTCCCGCTCTGGCGCCCGGGCTGGCGCTGGGCACCTATTCCAGCGAGGAGGCCGCGCGCAAAGCGCTGCAGGACGCGCAGCGCCAAGGCGTGCGCGACGCCCGCGTGGTGCAGGAGCGGCCCGAAACCCGCACGATCACGCTGCGCTGGCCCGACCTGACCGAGGCCGAGCACGGCCGCCTGCAGGCCGCGCTCGGCGGAGCGGGGCGGGGCCTGCAGGCCTGCCCCTGACTGACAGCGCTAACGGCCAGCGGCCAAGGGCCAATGCCGCCGGCTCAACCGCGCGCGACGATGCGCGCCATCTCCAGGCACTTGGCGGCGTAGCCCCATTCGTTGTCGTACCAGGCCACGACCTTCACGAACGTCTCGTCCAGCGCCATGCCCGCCTTGGCATCGAAGACGCTGGTGCAGCTCTCGCCCCGAAAGTCGGTGGACACCACCATGTCTTCGGTGTAGCCCAGCACGCCCGCCATGCCGCCTTCGGCCACCGGCCGCTGGCTCATGGCGCGCATCTCGGCACAGATCTCGGCGTAGCTGGCCGGGCGCTCCAGCTCGCAGGTGAGGTCCACCACCGAGACGTCGCTGGTGGGCACGCGCAGCGACATGCCGGTGAGCTTTTTGTTGAGCGCCGGGATGACTTTGCCCACGGCCTTGGCCGCCCCGGTGCTGCTGGGGATGATGTTTTCCAGGATGCCGCGCCCGCCGCGCCAGTCCTTGCGCGAGGAGCCGTCCACGGTCTTTTGGCTGGCGGTGGCGGCGTGCACGGTGGTCATGAGCCCGCGCTTGAGACCCCAACGGTCGTGCAGCACTTTGGCCACGGGCGCCAGGCAGTTGGTGGTGCACGAGGCGTTGCTGATGACGGCCTCGCCCGCGTAGCCGCCGTGGTTGACGCCGTAGACGAACATGGGGGTGTCGTCTTTGCTGGGGGCGGAGATGACGACTTTCTTGGCGCCGGCATCGAGGTGCACCTGGCAGCTTTCGGTGGTCAGGAACTGGCCGGTGCACTCCAGCACCACGTTCACGCCCATGTCGCCCCAGCGCAGCCGGGGGTTGTCGCGCTCGTGGGTGAGCGCAATGCGCCGGCCGTTGACGATGAGCGCGTCGTCGCCCTCGTGCGCGACGCTGCCGCGAAAGCGCCCGTGCACGCTGTCGTACTGCAGCATGTAGGCCAGGTAGTCGGCGCCCTTGGGGTCGTTGATACCGACGACTTCGATGTCGTCAAAGCCCCCTTGCAGCGCCGCGCGCAGCGACAGGCGCCCAATGCGGCCAAAACCGTTGATGCCAACGCGGATGGTCATGGTGTGGTCCCTGAGTGGATGAGATCGGAGAAGGTGCGCGTCACGAACGCCCGAGCACGGCACGCACGGTCGCGGCCACGTTGTCGGCGGTGAAGCCGAACAGGTCGAACAACTGGCCCGCCGGCGCCGACTCGCCAAACCGGTCCAGTCCGACCACGGCGGCGCAGCCGTATTTCCACCAGAAGTCGCTGCACCCCGCCTCGACGGCGATGCGCGGCAGCTTGGGCGGCAGCACGGTCAGGCGATAGTCCAGCGGCTGGCGGTCGAACACGGTCGTGCTGGGCAGCGACACCACGCGCACCGGGATGCCCTCGGCCGCGAGCAGCCGCTGCGCCTGCAGCGCCAGCGCCACCTCGGAGCCGGTGGCCACGATGACGGCCTTGGCCTTCTTGGTGGGCTTGAAGCCGACCGCCACGGGCTCGGCCAGGATGTATCCGCCGCGGGCGATCGCATCCAGCCCCGACGCATCGGGGGCCAGCGCGGACGTCGGCTTGGCCGCATACGGCAGGTTCTGGCGGCTGAGCAGCAGCGCCGTGGGCCGCTCGCGCTGCTGCAGCGCCACGCCCCAGGCGACGGCCGTCTCGGCGGTATCCGCCGGACGCCAGACATCCAGGTTGGGGATCAGGCGCAGGCTGGCCGCGTGCTCCACCGGCTGGTGGGTGGGGCCGTCCTCGCCCAGGCCGATGGAGTCGTGCGTGAAGACGTGGATGACGCGCTGCTTCATCAGCGCGGCCATGCGGATGGCGTTGCGGCTGTAGTCGCTGAAGGTCAGGAACGTGCCGCCGTAGGGGATGTAGCCACCGTGCAGCGCGATGCCGTTCATGACCGCGGCCATGCCGAATTCGCGCACGCCGTAGTTGATGTGCCGCCCCAGGCGGCCCTGTTCGTCCGCCACGGGCTGGCCATCGGCCCCGAAGCGCAGCGCCGGCGTGGCGGCCGTCTGCGTCAGGTTGGAGCCAGTCAGGTCGGCCGAGCCGCCCAGCAGCTCCGGCAGCGCGGCGGTCAGGGCCTCCAGCGCCAACTGGCTGGCCTTGCGGCTGGCCACGGTCTGCGCCTGCCCGTGCAGGCCGACGATCAAGTCCACCATGCGCTGGTGGAAGTCGGCGGGCAGCTCGCCGCGCAGGCGGCGCTCCAGCTCGGCGGCCAGCGCCGGGTGCGCCTGGCGATAGACCGCGAAGCGCTGAGCCCAGTCCGACTCGGCCCGGGCGCCGGCCGGACGCGCATCCCAGGCCGCGCGGATGTCGGCCGGCACCTCGAACGGCGGGTGCGGCCAGCCGATCGCCTCGCGGGTGCGCTGCACCTCCTCGGCCCCCAGGGGCTCGCCGTGCGCCTTGGCGGTGCCGGCGCGGTTGGGACTGCCCTGGCCGATGCGGGTGCGACAGACGATCAGGGTGGGCCGCCCATCGGCACGCGCGCCCTGCGCCTTGGCGGCGGCGATGGCGGCATCCACCGCCTCGACGTCGTGGCCGTCCACCGGCCCGATCACCTGCCAGCCGTAGGCGCGGAAGCGCGCCGGCGTATCGTCCACGAACCACGGCTGGACCTGGCCGTCGATGGAGATGCCGTTGTCGTCGTACAGCGCGATCAGCTTGGACAGGCGCCACGCCCCGGCGAGGGCGCACGCCTCGTGGCTGATGCCCTCCATCATGCAGCCGTCGCCGAGGAACACGTAGGTGTAATGATCGACGATGGTGTGGCCGGGGCGGTTGAACTCGGCGGCCAGCAGCTTTTCGGCCAGCGCCATGCCGACCGCGTTGGCGATGCCCTGCCCCAGCGGCCCGCTGGTGGTCTCCACGCCGGGGGTGATGCCGACCTCCGGGTGGCCCGGCGTCTTGCTGTGCAGCTGGCGAAAGGCCTTGAGCTCCTCTACGGCCAAGTCGTAGCCGGTCAGGTGCAGCAGCGCGTAGATCAGCATCGAGCCGTGGCCGTTGGACAGCACGAAGCGGTCGCGGTCGGCCCAGGCCGGGTTGGCCGGGTTGTGCTTGAGGTGGCGGCCCCAGAGCGCGACGGCCATCTCGGCCATGCCCATCGGGGCGCCGGGGTGGCCGCTGTTGGCCTGCTGAACGGCGTCCATCGCCAACGCCCGGATGGCATTGGCCATGGCGGCCGGGGAAACGCGCGAAGTGGTCATGAAGGGGTTCCCGTGGGGGTCAGGGTAAACCCCGGGATTTTACCGACCGGGGCCGATCTGCCAAGGCGCGGGCGGCGGGCCGTCCACCGGCCACACGGCGTCGTCGGCGATGGCGCAGCGCGCCTGACCGGCAGCGGCCGGCACCGCGTATCCGCCGGTGAAGGCACCAAAAGCCGGCAGCCATGGATCGATGTAGAAGTCGCCTGCCGGGCAGTACAGCCCCTGCGGCCGCACCGCCACCAGTGCCTGCCCCTGCGCCATGCGCGCAGTGTAGCCAGCCGTGCGCAGGGCCGCGGCCCGCTGGTCTATTGCCCGTCCATGGCGCGGCCATCGTCCGCTCCGCTGGCCGACACCTGACCCGGCACCGATGCCGGCCTCAGTGGCGCGCCACCTCGTAGCCGGCAGCGCGCAGTGCCTGCATCACCTGCTCCACATGCTGCGGACCGCGCGTCTGCAGCACCAGTTCGATTTCCACGTTTTGCGCGGCCAGCAGCGTAAAGGCCCGCTGGTGGTGCACCTGGTCGATGTTGGCCCCCGCCTCGGCCACGACCGCAGCGATGCGCGCCAACTGGCCCGGCAAATCGCGCGTGCTGACCACCAACCGCACCAGCCGCCCGGCGCGCACCATGCCCCGCTCGATGATCGAGGCCAGCAACAGCGGATCGATGTTGCCGCCGCACAGCACCAGCCCCACCTTGCGCCCCGCAAACCGCGCCGGGTGGCGCAGCACCGCCGCCAGCCCGGCCGCGCCCGCCCCCTCGACCAGGGTTTTTTCGATCTCCAGCAGCATCACGATGGCCTGCTCGATGTCCTCCTCGTCCACCAACAGCCAGTCGTCCACGTAGCGCCGTGCCAAGGCCAGGTTGTGCTCCCCGGGGCTGCCCACGGCAATGCCCTCGGCGATCGTGTTGGCGCCCTGCGGCCAGTGGCTGCCGGTCACCGCGTTGACCATGGCCGGGAAGCGCCGCGTCTGCACGCCGATCACCTCGATGTCGGGTTTGAGCGCCTTGGCCGCCACCGCCACGCCACCGATCAGGCCGCCCCCGCCGACGGCAATCGCCAGCACCTCCAAATCCGGCTGGGCGCGCAGCATCTCCAGCCCGATCGTCCCCTGGCCGGCGATGATGGCGTCGTCGTCGTACGGGTGCACGAAGGTCAGGCCCTGCTCGGCCGCCAGCGCCCGGGCATGGGCGCGCGCCTCCTCCAGCGTGTCGCCGTGCAGCACCACCTCGGCGCCAAAGCCGCGCGTGCGCTCCACCTTCACCCCGGGGGTAAAGCGCGGCATCACGATCACCGCGCGCAACCCCAGACGCTGGGCGTGGTAGGCGACCCCCTGCGCATGGTTGCCGGCCGACATGGCGATCACGCCCCGCGCGCGCTCCTGCGGCGTGAGCTGCGCCAGCTTGTTGCAGGCCCCGCGCTCCTTGAACGATGCGGTGTACTGCAGATTCTCGAACTTGAGGAAGACCTGCGCCCCGGTGATCTGCGACAGGGTGCGCGACTCCAGGCACGGCGTGGCCAGCACCTGGCCCGCCAGCCGCTCGGCCGCGGCTTCGATATCGGGCAAACCGATCATGCCAAACCCCTCCAAAAACAAGACGGGCGCGATGCCCGTGACATACCCGCGACATACCCGCGATCAGCCTGCGATTGTCGCCGGGCGCTGCGCAATGGAGCCGCCCCCACCGCAGTGGCTGGCACCACACCCGCGCCGACATCGCCGCATACTGGCGGCCACGCCCCGACGCCCCCTCCGCCCATGAACGACGACGTCCAACGCATCCAGCAGTGGCTCGACGAGCGCCGCATCACCGAAGTCGAGTGCCTGATCCCGGACATGACCGGCCAGGCCCGCGGCAAGATCGTGCCGCGCCACAAATACGACCCCGCCGTCGGCCTGCGCCTGCCGGAAGCCGTGCTGACCATGACCGTCACCGGCGACTACCCGGAGCAGGACTTCACCCCCGTCGCGGACCCCGACATGCGGCTGGTGCCCGACCCGTCCACCCTGCGCATCGTCCCCTGGGCCAAGGAACCCACCGCCCAGATCATCCACGACTGCGTGCACTTCGACGGCACCGCGGCCGAACTGGCACCGCGCAACGTGCTGCGCCGCATCCTCTCGTTTTACGAGCGCGAGGACCTGCAGCCCATCGTGGCGCCCGAGATGGAGTTCTACCTGGTCGAGGTCGAGCCCGACGAGGACATCCCCCTCAAACCCCCGATCGGCCGCACCCGCCGCACCGAGGCCGGGATGCAGAGCTTTTCCATCGACGCCGTCAACGAATACGACGACATCTTCGACGTCATCTACGACTGGTGCGAGGCGCAGGGCCTGCAGCTCGACACCCTGATCCACGAGATGGGCACCGCCCAGATGGAAATCAATCTGGACCACGGCGAGCCGCTGGCCCTGGCCGACCAGGTGTTCCTGTTCAAGCGCACCGTGCGCGAAGTGGCGATCCGCCACCGCATGTACGCCACCTTCATGGCCAAGCCCATGCAGGGACAGCCGGGCAGCGCCATGCACATCCACCAAAGCGTCATCGACCGCGCCAGCGGGCACAACGTCTTCAGCCAGGCCGACGGCTCGCCGTCCCCCGCCTTTTTGCACTTCATCGGCGGGCTGCAGACCTATTTGCCCGCGGCGATGGCCTTCTTTGCGCCCTACATCAACAGCTACCGGCGCCTGTCGCGCTACACCGCCGCCCCCATCAACCTGAGCTGGGGTTACGACAACCGCACCTGCGGCCTGCGCGTGCCGCACTCGCCGCCGCAGGCGCGGCGCGTGGAAAACCGACTGGCCGGCGTGGACGTCAACCCCTACCTGGCCATCGCGGCCAGCCTGGCCTGCGGCTACCTGGGCATGCGCGAGCGCCTGCTGCCCACCGAGCCCCTCACCGGCAGCGCCTACGAACACCCCCACCAGCTGCCGCGGCACCTGGACGACGCCATCGACCGCCTGCTGGCCTGCGAGCCGCTGGCCGAACTGTTCGGCGAACACTTTCTGCGCACCTACGCCGCCATCAAAGAGGCCGAGTACCGCGAATACTTCGACGTCATCAGCCCGTGGGAGCGGCGCTTTTTGCTGCTGAGCGTCTGAGCCCGCCCCGCAAACCGGCGTTCGCGCGACGGTGGGTCCGGGTCAGGCGACTGCGGCGCGGCTGGCGCGCTTGACGCGGTACAGCGCCGCGTCCGCGCGGCGCACCAGGTCGGCGCCGCTGGCGTCCTGCGGCTCGCACGCCGCCCAGCCAACGCTGACCGACGCGCGCAGACCGCCACCCAGCACAAAGGGCGCCAAGGCCTGCACCATCGGCGCGGCCAACCGCTCGGCCAGCGCACGGGCCTCGTCCAAGCCGGTGTGCGGGCACAGCAGCACGAACTCGTCGCCGCCCAGCCGCGCCGCCAGATCGGTGCGCCGGCGGTGCCCGTCCAGCACCGCCGCCACCGCGCACAGCGCCGCGTCACCGCGCTCGTGGCCCAGCTGGTCGTTGATCGCCTTGAAGCGGTCCAGATCGAGGTACAGCAGCGCCCCCGGTTGGCCGTAGCGCGCAAAGGCGTCGAAGCACGCCTGCAGCTCGACGAGGAAACGGCGCCGGTTGGCCAACCCGGTCAGCTCGTCGGTCTCGCTGAGCGCGCGCAGCCGCTCCTGCAACTGGCGCCGGTGCGTGATGTTGCTGGCCACCCACAGCACCACCGCCTCGCCATCCACGGTGAAGGGCAGCGGCGTGATGCGGCCCTCGAACCAGATCGGCTCGGCCGGCCCGGCGTCCGACAGGCCGAGCACATCGCGGTTGCTGAGTTCGTACTCGACGATGCGCAGGCCGCCGTCGTGCAGCGCGGCCCGGATATCGGCAAGAAAGCCGTCGGCGCGCGCCAGCACCAGCACCTCGTGCAGCGTACGGCCGACCAGCGGGCTGCCGTCATGGTAATAGCGCGTGTCGGTGCCACCGAACACCGCGACGTAGCGCCCCGAGGCGCTCAGCACGAACGCCGGATCCGGCAGGCTGCGCAGCAGGGCCTCCAACTGGTCGGTGGCAAACCGGATCCCCACGCGCCTGACTCCCCGGCCGCGCGCGGCGGCCGCAATCAAAGGAGGTTGTGAGACTTGGCGCGGCTGGCGGGGATCGAACCCACGACCCTCGGCTTCGGAGGCCGATACTCTATCCACTGAGCTACAGCCGCAGTCCAGACGCGCATTCTATCAGCCCGCTGCCCGCGCGGTGGCCGCGCGGGCAGCCCCGGGGAACCCCTCGATATAATGCTCGGGTTTGGCAACCCCCGCATGCCCCGCACGGCGCCCCGCGCCGCGGGCAACCGGATCTCCGCTACACGCCTCCAAAGGGACACCATGAGCGAGCACGCGCACGACAATCACACCGGGCCGATCAAGACCCCGAAGCAACTGTGGTGGACGGCCTTCTTCGCGTTCGTCGTTCCGGTGTTCCTGATCATCGGGCTGGTGTTTTACGTGACCAAAGCCGACAAGCCCCAGGTCGGCGCGGTCAACCCCGAACTGGCTACGGCCCAGCGCATCCAGAAGGTCGGCACGGTCGAACTGCGCGACGCCAACCGCCCGCTGGCCGCCGGCGCCGATGTGTACAAGGCGCAGTGCGCCGCCTGCCACGAGGCTGGTCTGGTCGGTGCCCCCAAGCACGGCGACAAGGCCGCCTGGGCCCCGCGCATCGCGCAGGGGTATGACACGCTCGTCAACTCCGCCCTCAAGGGCAAGGGCGCGATGGGTGCTCAGGGTGGCGGCGCGTTCCGTGACATCGAAATCGCCCGCGCCGTGGCCTATCTGGCCAACCAGGGCGGCGCCAACTTCACCGAGCCGGCAGCGCCCGCGGCCGAGTCCAAGTAAACGCCCCAGAACGCCAACGACGCGCCCGTCATCGCCGCCCGCCCCGCCATGACCCGCGTCCTGGTCCTCAACGGCCCCAACCTGAACCTGCTGGGCACGCGCGAGCCCGGTGTGTATGGGGCCGATACGCTGGCCGATCTGGAGGCCCGCTGCCGTGAACACGGCGCACACCTGGGGCTGACCGTCGAGACGGCGCAAAGCAACCACGAGGGGGTGCTGATCGATCACCTCCACGCCTGGGGTGCGCTGCACCGCACGGGTCAGGCCATCGGCGTGGTGTTCAACCCCGGCGCCTACACCCACACCTCGATCGCGCTGCACGACGCCATCAAGGGTGTTGCGCCCATGCCCGTGATCGAAGTCCACCTCTCCAATGTGCATGCCCGGGAGGCCTTCCGGCACCACTCGTGGATTGCGCCGGTGGCCGCGGGCAGCATCATCGGCTTCGGGCCCGAGGGTTATCGGCTCGCGCTCGATGCGCTGGCCCGCCGCGCTGCCGCGGGGCTGAGCACGAAGCCGTAACGCGCCGGCAACGCCGCCGCCTGGCAGGGCTGCGGCACCCAGCGGCCCGACTCCACCGCCTCTGCCGCCAGGTGCATGTCCTGCGTGTGGACCACGCCGAGGCCCATTTGCCCCGCCAGGTACAGACGCCCGGCCTCGTCCAGCCAGGCTTCATCCACCTGCACCGGCACTCCCGTGTGGCTGAACACCCCGCCATCGGGCGCCAAACGCCACACCCACGGCGTCAGTTCCAGCTCCACATACACCCGCTGCGGCCCGTTCTGAAAAAACCACTGCCCCTGCCCGTCCACCCCGTAGTTGCGGCCGATGAAGGCAATCAGCTTGTCGTGGCGCAGCTCCGCCCCCCGGCTGGCAGGGGTGGCCCCGTCCCCCGCGAACGGACCGGCCGCCTGGGCCCGGTCGTCCCGCATCCACCAGCGCCCGCGCGCATCCAGCCCCAGCCAGCCGTAACAATCGGGCACGTTCGGCCACTTGGCCATCGCCGCCTTGACGATGTCGTCCATGTCGGGACCTCTTCCTGTTCCGCGTGGGGCTATTGTGTCACCGCCCGGGCCAGCCCGCCGCCTCGGCCAGCCACGGCATGACCCGCTTTGGCAGCGCGGCGACATCGCCCCGCAGATCCCACGGAGCGCACGGCTCGGCAAAGCCCACATGCCCACCCCGGGCAGGCTGCCACAGTTGGACATACGGCCCCGCTTGCGCCGCATCCGGCAGACTCAGCCCAGGCACAAAAGGGTCGTTGCGCGCATTGAGCACCAGCGTCGGCACCCGCACTGCGTGCAGGTGGGGTCTGCTCGATGCGCGCCGCCAATAGTCCTCCACACCGCGAAACCCATGCAGCGGCGCGGTAAACGCATCGTCAAAGGCGCGCAGCGTCCGCGCCGCGAGCGCCCGCTCCAGATCGAACAGGCCGGGGAAGCGCGCCCACTTCTCCTGCGCCTTGCGCCGCATGGTGCGCAAAAACATGCGTGCATACAGCACGCGGTTGAGGCCGCGGTCGATGGCCGCCCCGGCCGCCGCCAGATCCAGCGGCGCCGAAATGGCCGCCGCCGCCTGCACGCACGCCGCGGCACCGGCGCCCGCCTCCTGCAGCCAGCGCAACAGGGCATTGCCGCCCAGCGACACCCCCACCGCGACGCGCGGCCAGTCGGGCCAGCGCTGCGCCACGCGCGCCAGCATCCAGGCGATTTCCTCGAAATCCCCCGAGTGGTAGGCCCGCGGCGCACGGTTGGGCTCACCCGAGCATCCACGAAAATGCGGCACGGCGATCGCCCAGCCGCGGCGCTGGGCCTCCGCGGCGAAGGCCTGCGCATAGTGGCTGGCCGACGACCCTTCCAGCCCGTGAAACAGCACCAGCATCGCCACCGCCCCCGGCGGGACGATGTGATCGACGTCGATGAAGTCGCCGTCCGGCGTGGTCCAGCGCTCGCGCTGCCACCCCAACGCGGCCGCCACCCCACGGCGCGCCCACAGCGCCGCGCCGATGGTCTGCCAATGGCCGTTGCGCTGCCAGCCAGGGGGACGCGGCCACCCATCGCCCGCCGCGCCGGGTACCGACGGCAGGCCCGAAAAGACGACACCGCCCCGGGGGGCGGTGTCGGAAGCGACAGGGGGCACGGGCCGCATCGCGGTTGCCCCGGACGCGCCGGGGCCAACGGGGTTCAGCGCTTCTGGCGGAATTTGCGCAGGGCGGCGATCTGGGCGGCCATGACGGCCAGCTCCGACTGCGCCTTGGCCAGGTCCACCTCGCTCTTGGCGTTTTTGAGCGCCTCTTCGGCGGCCTTGCGCGCTTCGCTGGCCTTGGCCTCGTCCAGGTCCTTGCCGCGGATGGCCGTGTCGGACAGCACCGTCACCACCTTGGGCTGCACCTCGAGGATGCCGCCCGCCACGAACACGAACTCCTCCTCCCCATCGGCCTTTTCGATGCGCACGGCACCGGGCTTGATGCGGGTGATCAGCGGCACGTGGCCGGGCAGGATGCCCAGCTCGCCCGCCTCGCCCGGCAGGGCCACGAACTTGGCGGGGCCGCTGAAGATGGACTCCTCGGCGCTCACCACCTCCACTTGAATGGTACTCATCTCAGATCTCCTTTGCGCGACGCGGGCGATCGGGGGCCGCCACCGAACCGGCTATGCCGGACCACCGGAGGCGCCCCCTCGAGGGGGAGGCGCCGCAGGCGCTTCGGGGGTCGGGCATCAGCCGGCCAGCTTCTTGGCCTTCTCGAAGGCGTCGTCGATCGTGCCGACCATGTAGAACGCCTGCTCGGGCAGGTGGTCGCACTCGCCGTTGACGATCATCTTGAAGCCGCGGATGGTCTCCTTCAGCGGCACGTACTTGCCCGGCGCGCCGGTGAACACCTCGGCCACGTGGAACGGCTGCGACAGGAAGCGCTGGATCTTGCGCGCACGCGCCACGGCCAGCTTGTCTTCCGGCGACAATTCGTCCATACCCAGAATCGCGATGATGTCGCGCAGCTCCTTGTAGCGCTGCAGCACGGCCTGCACGGCACGCGTGGTGCTGTAGTGCTCTTCGCCGACGATGTTGGGGTCGACTTGGCGGCTGGTGGAATCCAGCGGGTCCACGGCCGGGTAGATACCGAGCGCGGCGATGTCACGCGACAACACGACGGTCGCATCCAGGTGCGCGAAGGTGGTGGCCGGCGACGGGTCGGTCAGGTCGTCCGCCGGCACGTACACGGCCTGGATGGAGGTGATCGAGCCGACCTTGGTCGAGGTGATGCGCTCCTGGAGCTTGCCCATCTCCTCGGCCAGCGTCGGCTGGTAGCCCACCGCCGAGGGCATACGGCCCAGCAGCGCGGACACCTCGGTACCGGCCAGCGTGTAGCGGTAGATGTTGTCCACGAAGAACAGCACGTCACGGCCTTCATCGCGGAACGATTCGGCGATGGTCAGACCGGTCAGCGCCACGCGCAGACGGTTGCCCGGCGGCTCGTTCATCTGGCCGTACACCATCGCCACCTTGGACTCGCCCAGGTTGTCGGAGACGACCACCTTGGACTCCATCATCTCGTGGTAGAAGTCGTTGCCCTCGCGGGTACGCTCACCCACACCGGCAAACACCGACAGGCCCGAGTGCGCCTTGGCGATGTTGTTGATGAGCTCCATCATGTTGACGGTCTTGCCCACACCGGCGCCGCCGAACAGGCCGACCTTGCCGCCCTTGGCGAACGGGCAGATCAAGTCGATCACCTTGATGCCCGTTTCCAGCAGCTCGGTGGAGGGCGACAGCTCGTCGTAGGCCGGGGCCTTGCGGTGGATGGAGCTGGTCAGCGACTGGTCGATCGGGCCGCGCTCGTCGATCGGGTTACCCAGCACGTCCATGATGCGGCCCAGCGTCGCCTTGCCCACCGGCACGGTGATCGGGGCGTTGGTGTTGTAGACGGTCATGCCGCGGCGCAGGCCGTCGGACGAACCCAGCGCGATGGTGCGCACGACGCCGTCGCCGAGCTGCTGCTGCACTTCCAGCGTCAGGGGCGACCCCTCCATCTTCAGCGCGTCATACACCTTGGGCATTTGGTCACGCGGGAATTCCACGTCCACCACGGCGCCGATGCACTGAACGATCTTGCCTTGAACTTGAGCCATGATTGAAACCTTGTCGATGAAAGATAGACGAGAACCCGGCGACGTCAGACGGCGGCAGCGCCGGCGACGATTTCGGACAGCTCCTTGGTGATGCCGGCCTGACGCGTCTTGTTGTAGATCAGCTTCAGCTCGTTGATCAGGTTGCCGGCGTTGTCCGTGGCGGCCTTCATGGCCACCATGCGCGCCGACTGCTCGGACGCCATGTTCTCGGCCACCGCCTGATAGACCTGCGACTCCACGTAGCGCACGAGCAGCTCGTCGATCACGGTGGGGGCGTCGGGCTCGTAGATGTAGTCCCAGTCGTAGCCCGCGTCACCCTGCTCCAGGTCCTGCGCCGACAGCGGCAGCAGCTGCTGCACCACCGGCTCTTGCTTCATCGTGTTGATGAACTTCGTGTAGCACAGGTACACCGCGTTGAGCTTGCCCTCGGCATACGCGTCGAGCAACACCTTGACCGGCCCGATCAGGCGCTCCAGGTGGGGCGTGTCGCCCAGCCCGGTGACGTGCGAGACGACCTGGGCGCCGATGCGGTTCATGAAGCCGAAGCCCTTGTTGCCGATCGCGACCACCTGCGCCGTCTTGCCCTGCGCCTGCAGCTCGCGGAACTGGTTGGTCACCGCGCGCAGCAGGTTGGTGTTGAGGCCGCCGCACAGGCCCTTGTCGGTGGTCACCACGATCATCCCGCTGACGGTCGCATCGGGGTGGGCCACCATGAAGGGGTGCACGTACTCCGGGTTGGCCCGGCTCAGGTTCGCCGCGATCTGGCGCACCTTCTCGCTGTACGGCCGGGCCGTGCGCATGCGCTCCTGCGCCTTGCGCATCTTGGAGGCGGCGACCATCTCCATGGCCTTGGTGATCTTCTTGGTGTTTTCCACCGACTTGATCTTGCCGCGTATTTCCTTGCCTGCTGCCATCGCTGCTCCTTGGAACGGTCCGCTGCCGGGCCGATCAGTAGGTGCCGGTCTGCTTGAAGGCGCGGATGGCGGCGTCGAGTTCGGCCTCGGCGTCCTTGTCCATGGCCTTCTGCGTCTCGAGCTTCGACAGCAACGCCGCGTGCTTGTCCTTCAGGTAGGCGTGCAGGCCGCTCTCGAAGGGCAGCACCTTCTTGACGTCGATGTCGTCCAGATAGCCCTTGTTGGCGGCGTACAGCGACGCGGCCATCAGGCTGATCGGCAGCGGGCTGTACTGCGGCTGCTTGAGCAGCTCGGTCACGCGCGCACCGCGGTCGAGCTGCTTGCGGGTCGCCTCGTCCAGGTCGGAGGCAAACTGCGCGAACGCCGCCAGCTCGCGGTACTGCGCCAAGTCGGTCCGGATGCCGCCCGACAGGCCCTTGATCAGCTTGGTCTGCGCCGCCCCCCCGACGCGCGACACCGAGATACCGGCGTTGATCGCGGGGCGGATGCCGGCGTTGAACAGGTTGGTTTCCAGGAAGATCTGGCCGTCGGTGATCGAGATCACGTTGGTGGGCACGAACGCCGACACGTCGCCAGCTTGCGTCTCGATGATCGGCAGCGCGGTCAGCGAACCGGTCTTGCCCTTGACGGCGCCGTTGGTGAACTTCTCGACGTAGTCCGCGTTGACGCGCGCGGCGCGCTCCAGCAGACGCGAGTGCAGGTAGAAAATGTCGCCCGGGTAGGCCTCGCGCCCCGGCGGACGGCGCAGCAGCAGCGACACCTGACGGTAGGCCACGGCCTGCTTGGACAGGTCGTCGTAGATGATGAGCGCGTCCTGGCCGCGGTCGCGGAAGTATTCACCCATCGTGCAGCCCGAGTACGGCGCCAGGAACTGCATCGCCGCCGACTCGGAGGCGGAAGCCGCCACGACGATGGTGTAGTCCATCGCCCCGTGCTGCTCCAGGGCCCGCACCACGCTCTTGATCGACGACGCCTTCTGACCGATGGCGACGTAGATACAGACCATGTTCTGGCCCTTTTGGTTGATGATGGTGTCGATGGCCACCGCGGTCTTGCCGGTCTGGCGGTCACCGATGATCAGCTCGCGCTGGCCGCGGCCGATCGGCACCATCGAGTCGATGGCCTTCAGGCCGGTCTGCACCGGCTGGTCCACGCTCTTGCGCGCGATCACGCCCGGGGCGACCTTCTCGACCACGTCGGTCAGCTTGGCGTTGATCGGGCCCTTGCCGTCGATCGGGCGGCCCAGCGCATCGACCACGCGGCCGATCAGCTCGGGGCCCACCGGCACTTCCAGAATGCGGCCGGTGCACTTGACCGTGTCGCCTTCGGAGATGTGTTCGTACTCGCCCAGGATCACGGCGCCGACCGAGTCGCGCTCCAGGTTGAGCGCCAGACCGAACGTCGGCTGCCCGTCCTTGCCAGCGGGGAATTCGAGCATTTCGCCCTGCATCGCGTCCGACAGGCCGTGGATGCGCACGATGCCGTCGGTCACCGACACCACGGTGCCCTGGTTGCGCACGTCGGCCGACGGGGCCAGCCCCTCGATGCGGGACTTGATCAGTTCGGAGATTTCAGCGGGATTGAGTTGCATGACGCTTTCCTTTTCGGATGTTCGACAGGGCGTTGGGGCCAGCCGTCAGGCCGTCAGCGCCACACGCATTTGTTCCAGACGGGCCTTGACCGAGGTGTCCAGCACCTCGTCGCCCACCACCACGCGCACGCCGCCAATCAGTTCGGGGCGCAGCTGCACCTGCAGGCGCAACTGGCGGCCAAAACGCTTTTCAAGGACGCCCTGCAGGTCGGCGAGCTGGGCCGCCTCGATCGGGAAGGCGCTCTCGACGGTCGCATCGGCCACGCCCCGCTGCGCATTGACCAGCTCGCGGAACTGGCGCGCGATCTCGGGCAGAGCGGGCACGCGGTCGTTGTCGATGACGGTGCGCAGGAAGTTGCGACCGATCTCCGGCAACGGCGCCTTCATCACCCCGGTGATGACGTCAAACACCTGCTCGGCGCGGACCTTCGGGTCGGCCGCGAAGGCCTGAAGCTGCTCCTGGCCGGCGATCGCGGCAAGCTCGTCCAGCCATTCGCTGGCATCGGCCGCCTGCGCTGCGGCGGCCTTGAACAGCGCTTCGGCGTAGGGTCGTGCAATGGTGGCTAGTTCGGCCATGGTTCAACCTTCGGACGCGCGGTTCGGAAATTAGAGTTCGGTCTTGAGCCGCTGCAGCAGCTCGGCATGCACGCCGGCGTTGACCTCGCGCTGCAGAATCTGCTCGGCGCCCTTGACGGCCAGCACGGCCACCTGCTCGCGCAGGGCTTCGCGGGCCTGCACGGCCTGCTGCTCGGCCTCGGCCTTGGCGGCGGCGATGATCTTGGCGGCTTCCTCGGCGGCGCGGGCCTTGGCCTCTTCGATCATGGCCTGCGCGCGGCGCTCGGCGTCGGCCAGGCGGGCGGCGGATTCGTTGCGCGACTGCACCAGCGCGTCCTCGACACGCTTGTTGGCCACGGCGAGCTCGGTCTTGGCCTTCTCGGCGGCGGCCAGACCTTCGGAAATCTTCTGCGCACGCTCATCCAGCGCCTTGGCGATCGGCGGCCACACGAACTTCATCGTGAACCACACCAGGATCGCGAAGACGATGGCCTGCGCAAAGAGGGTTGCATTGATGTTCATCGCAACGCCTTTCTGAATGTGTGCGGGGGTGGAGCGAGAGGGGGCCGGGTTCGATCGGCGTGCGCCCGGGGTTCACCCGGGCGCACCCTTCCTCACCGCAGGACGATCAGATCGCGAAGGGGTTGGCGAACGCGAACAGCAGCGCGATGGCCACGCCGATCAGGAAGGCCGCGTCGATCAGACCGGCCAGAATGAACATCTTGGTCTGCAGGTCGTTCATCAGCTCGGGCTGACGGGCGGACGACTCGAGGAACTTGCCACCCATGAGGGCGATGCCGATCGACGCGCCGATGGCGCCCAGACCGACGATGATGCCGCAAGCCAGAGCAACGAGACCCAGAATGTTTTCCATGATGGTTTCCTTTTGAGGTTGAGAGGAAGGTTAGGGGGAAACGAACTCAGTGCGCATCATGTGCCTGCCCCAGGTAGATCAGGGCCAGCATCATGAAAATGAACGCCTGCAGGGTGATCACCAGGATGTGGAAGATGGCCCACACCGTACCGGCGATCAGGTGCCCGACGAAGAGCAGCCCGCCGCTGAACGACAGCGCGGCGAAACCGCCGAGCAGCGCGATCAGCATGAAGACCAGCTCACCCGCGAACATGTTGCCAAACAACCGCATGCCGTGGGAGACGGTCTTCGCCACGAACTCGATCATTTGCATCAGGAAGTTCACCACGCCCAACAGCAGCGCCCAGAACGGGTTCTTGCTGGTGCCAAACGGCGCCGTCACCAGCTCGTGCGTCCAACCGCCCAAGCCCTTGATCTTGATGTTGTAGAACAGGCACATCAGCAGCACCGACACCGACAGACCCAGGGTCGTCGAGAGGTCGGCCGTCGGCACCACGCGCAGATAGTCCTTGAAGCCCAGCGCCGGCCCGGCCGAGTGCCACAGCGCCGGCAGCAGATCCACCGGCAGCAGGTCCATGGCGTTCATGAAGAAGATCCACACGAACACCGTCAGCGCCATCGGCGCGATGACCTTGCGGCTGGCGGCATTGTGGATCACGCCCTTGGCCTGGGTTTCGACCATCTCGACCAGGATCTCGACGGCGGCCTGAAAGCGCCCCGGCACGCCGGCGGTGGCGCGACGCGCCCCCAGCCACAGCAGCCACACGCCCAGCAGACCCATCAGCACGGAAAACACCACCGAGTCGATGTTGATCACCGAAAAGTCGACGATGAATTCCTGCTTCTTGTTGGTCAGGTGCACCAGGTGATGCCGGATGTACTCACCTGCGGTCGGTCCTTGTCCTTCAGCTGCCATTCGTCAACCCATTCCCGTTCTTGAACAAACCGATCGGTCCCGCGCCGTCGGCCGCACGATCCACGCCAGCCAGTACGACTTGAGAACCACCACCAGCCCGACCACGAGGCCCAGCCAGCTCAGATCCGGGATCCAGCGCGGCGCCGACGCCAGCATCGCCAGCACCAGCAGCACCTTGACCCCTTCCCACCACAACCAACCCGCCAGCGACGCCCGCGCCACCCCGGGGAATGCCGCACCCAGCCAACGCGCCAGCGCGCTCGACGTCATCCCCCAGGCCATGACCGTCGACGGCAGCACGGCACACAGCGCGCCATACGCCACCGAAGCCACCCGGGACCAGCGCCCATCGCCCGCGACGAGCACCCCCACGGCCGCCACCGCCCACACCAGCAGCGCCAGCGCCGCCTGCCACGCCACGACCCGCCACACGGACAGCGCCGGATGCCGCTGCCGCCACAGACGCACCTCTTCGGGCGTCAGGGGCTTGAATTCGGCGGCATCACCCTCAACTGCGTCCCCATCGGCCCATCGCCCCTCGGCACCTTCGGGCCCCTTGGCCAACTGCGGACGAGGGCGCTCCGCCACCGACGACGGCCGGGATGCAGCGGGAGGAACGGACCGGTCTGCTGACACCGCCAAACCTGCGATTATCGACACCTCGAAGACGCACGCCTGACAGCGAGCGTGGCGCCTGCGCAGCTTTTGGCCGCGCTGGCAAAGCTCTTTATTATACGGATAAACCCCAATTATCGTTCCGTTGCGCATGTCCGACGTCCAACCCCTGCTCCAGTTTCCGTGCCGCTTCCCGATCAAGGTGATGGGTGCGCACGTCGACGGCTTCGTCAGCGCCGTGGCGCACGTCGCGCGCCAGTTCGACCCCGACTTCGACGAAGCGGGCGTCGAGCAGCGCGTCAGCCGCGGCGGCCGTTACCTGGGCCTGACCATCACGGTGCAGGTGACGTCGCGCGAGCAGCTCGACGAGCTCTACCGCACGCTGACCACCCACCCGATGGTACGGGTCGTACTGTGAGCGCGGTCCTGCGCGATCTGGGGCGGGCCGACTACGACGCCACCTACGCGGCCATGCGCGCCTTCACCGAGGGGCGCGGGCCGCACACCCCGGACGAAATCTGGCTCTGCGAACACCCCTCCGTCTTCACCCAGGGGCTGGCGGGCCGCGCGGAGCATCTATTGCATCCGGGCGACATCCCGGTCGTGGCCACCAACCGCGGCGGCCAGGTCACCTACCACGGCCCCGGCCAAGTGGTGGCCTACCCGCTGATCGACCTGCGCCGCGCCGGCTACTTCGTCAAGGAGTATGTGTACCGGCTGGAGGAAGCCGTCATCCGCACGCTGGCCACCTGGGGTGTCACGGGGCACCGGGTGGCCGGGGCCCCCGGCATCTACGTGCGGCTGGACGACCCCCATGCCCATGCCGCGCTGGCGGGGCCGCGCCCGGATGGCGACCCGTTCGCAGGGCTGGGCAAGATCAGCGCCCTTGGCATCAAGGTACACCGGCACTGCACCTACCACGGCGTGGCGCTCAACGTCGCGATGGACCTGAGCCCCTTCTTCCGTATCAACCCCTGCGGCTACGCCGGCCTGCGCACGGTGGACCTTGCTACCATCGGCGTCGACGTGCCGTTGGCCGATGTGCGCGCCGAGCTGGCGCAGCAGCTTCTGCGGCTGCTCGCGCCCCGCCCATGACGCTGCCCACCGCCGCCCATGACGCCGGCAACGACACCGCCACCGACGCCGCACCATCGCGGCCAGGATCCCCGATGAACGCCGAAACCTCCACGCCCCCGACCGCCGGCTACGACCCGACCGCCAAGCAAAAGAGCGCGGCCAAGACCGCCCGCATCCCCATCAAGGTCGAGTCCGCCCCCGCGCTCAAGAAGCCGGACTGGATCCGGGTCAAGGCCGGCAGCCCCAGCACGCGGTTTTACGAGATCAAGGACATCCTGCGCGCCAACAAACTGGTCACCGTGTGCGAGGAGGCGTCCTGCCCCAACATCGGCGAGTGCTTTGGCAAGGGCACGGCGACCTTCATGATCATGGGCGACAAGTGCACCCGGCGCTGCCCGTTCTGCGACGTGGGCCATGGCCGCCCGGACCCGCTCGACCCCGACGAGCCCGAGAATCTGGCACGCACCATCGCAGCGCTCAAGCTGCAGTACGTCGTCATCACCAGCGTGGACCGCGACGACCTGCGCGACGGCGGGGCGGGGCATTTCGTGGCCTGCATCCAGCGCGTGCGCGCGCTCTCACCCGCTACCCGCATCGAAATCCTGGTGCCCGACTTCCGTGGCCGCGACGATCGGGCGCTGGAAATCCTCAAGGCCGCCCCGCCGGATGTGATGAACCACAACCTGGAGACGGTGCCGCGACTCTACAAGCAGGCGCGCCCCGGCTCGGATTACGCGTTCAGCCTCAACCTGCTCAAAAAATTCAAGGCCCTGTTCCCCCATGTGCCCACCAAGAGCGGGCTGATGGTCGGCCTGGGCGAGACGGACGAGGAAATTCTGGAGGTCATGCGCGACATGCGCGCGCACGGCATCGACATGCTGACGATCGGCCAGTATCTGGCCCCCAGCAGCCACCACCTGCCGGTGCGGCGCTATGTGCACCCGGACACGTTCAAAATGTTCGAAGCCCAGGCTTACGCGATGGGCTTCACCCACGCGGCCGTGGGGGCCATGGTGCGCAGCAGCTACCACGCCGACCAGCAGGCCCACGCCGCTGGCGTGGGGGGCTAAACCCCCACGCCCCCGGAGATCAACGGCTGGCGGGCCGCCCCGTCTCGATGATGGTCACATCGACCCGGCGGTTCTTGGCGCGTCCCTCGGCCGTGGCGTTGTCGGCAATCGGCTCGCGCTTGCCGCGGCCTTCGGTGCGCACCTTGTCGGCCGGAATGCCCTTGCTGACCAAGTAGGCCTTGACCGCCTCGGCGCGGCGCAGCGACAGGCGGTCGTTGTAGGCATCGGAGCCGATGCTGTCGGAGTGGCCCACCGCAATCGCGACGTCCAGATTGGATGCCTTGATCTTGGCGACCAGCTCATCCAGCTTGGTCTTGCCCTGCGCGGTAATGACGGCCTTGTCGAAGTCGAACAGCGCATCCGCCTGCAAGGTGATCTTCTGCGGCGCGGCGGGAGCGGCAGCCGGGGCGGGGGCCGCCGCCGGCGCAGCCGGACGCGCCCGCACGGGCGCCTCGGCCACGGCCTTGGCCTTGTCGATCTCGAACAGCGCCGGGGTTTCGAAGGGGCACAGCTCCTCCGGCGCCAGCTCGCCGCGGTCCTGTCCGGCATCCGCGGCGCTGGGCTGGTCCGGCCGCGCCACGCCCAGCGCAGCGGTCAGCTTGCCCATGCTGGCCAGCGTGCGGGCCTGGGCCACGAACTCGTTGTACTGCGCATTCAGATAGGCACGGCTGGCCTCGAAGTATTCGTTCTGCGTGTCCAGCAGGTCCAGCAGCGTGCGCTGGCCGATGTCGAACTGCTGGCGATACGCCTCGCGCGCCACTTCGGTCGACAGGCGGTGCTGGTCCAGATAGCCCAGTTGCTCGCGCAGGCGCACCACGTCGTTGTAGGCGATGGCCAGCGTCTGGCGCACGTCGCGGCAGGCCTTCTCCTGCAGATCGCGCGCCTGCTTGTGCAGCTCGACCGCCTGCTTCTCGCGCGCCTGGTCGGCGCCACCCCGGTACAGGTTGTAGTTGAGCAGGATTTCGGCCGTCAGATCGCGGGTGCGGCCATTGACGTTGTCGATGTCACGCCCCCATGTCTGGCGGATGCGAAAGTCCACGCGCGGCCAGTAGGCGGCTTTGCGCGAGTCGATCTCCTGCCGCAGCGCGCGCACATTCTCGTAGGCGGCATTGATGGTCGGGCTGGCGGGCAGGCCTTGGCGCATGGCCTCGCCCATGCTGGCGGGCACGCCGGCAAAGCGCAGACCGTCGCGAATGGCGGGCAGGGTCGCCGGCGGCTTGACGCCCAGGATGCGCTGATAGCGGGCGCTGACGTCGTGCAGGTTGGAAATCTCGGTCAACAGGTTGGACTCGGCCAGCGCCAGACGGCCGGTGGCCTGGTCCATGTCGACGCGGCGGCTGACACCGGCTTTGACGCGCTCCTCGATCTGCTGGGCGGTCAGCTTGTGTTCGACGTAGTTGGCCTTGGCCTCCTGCACCAGCGCCGAGTAGCGCGCCACGTCGGCGTAGGCGCGCACCGCCTCCAGCGCGATGTTTTCCGCCGCTTCCAGCAGCTCGTAATAGCGGGTCAGCTTGGCGTAGCTCAGGCGCTGCACCTCGCTGGGGGTGAAGAAGCCGTCGAACAGCGTCTGGGTCAGCGTCAGGCTGGCGGCCGACCGGTTGAAGCGCTGCTCCGGCGTGCCGGGGGGATCGACCCGATGCTCGCGGCCGATGCCATAGCTCAGGTCCACCGAGGGGCGCCAGCCGGCGGCCGCAACGTCTTTCTGCGCGTCGGCGGCGGTGAAGGCGTGCCAGCGTGCCTGCACCTCCGGGTTGTTGACGATGGCCGACTTGACCGCCTCCACCAAGGCCGGGGGCAGCGCAGCCGCCTGCGCGGCCGGCGCCGACGCCGGCGCGGGGGCCGAGGTCTGCGCGTGGACGGGTGTGACAAGCACCATCACGGCCGCTGCCACGGCCGTGATCATCGGGATGGTTTTCATGGGGAACCTCTTTTCGGTTGGGTGGGTGCCGGCTTCCGGACCCACAGGACTTACACGCACAACCGCGTTCGGTATCATCCGAATCAGTTTGCCGGTCGATTTTGGGTGGGGTTAGGGGCTTTCGTCAAGGGTTTGACGGGGTTGACTTTCGTGCGATGATGCCGTTGGACTGTTTTTGTCGTGCGGCCCCTACATGGCGATACCCCCCACCCGATGCAACGCACGCCCAGGCCGGGGGTCGTGGTTGGCCTCGGGGCTGCTGGCGCTCGCCCTGGTATTGGGGGGGCTGGCCGGCCTGGGGTGGGCGCTGGCGGCCGCCAACCTGGACCGCATGCAGCAGCTCGCGCGCGAGCGCTACGGCCCCACGGCGGAGGAAACGGTCATCGCCTGGCGCCGCCTGCTGGCGGAGCAGCGCGGACAGCCGGTGGAGCAGCAGCTCGCCGCGGTCAACACCTTTTTCAACCGGCGCATCCTGTACGAGCTCGACCCGGTGGTCTGGAACCAGAACGACTACTGGGCCACGCCGATGGAGTTCATGGGCCGCGCCGCGGGCGACTGCGAGGATTTTGCGATCGCCAAGTACATGACGCTGCTGGAGCTGGGCGTGCCCAACGAGCGGCTGCGCATGATTTATGTGCGCGCGCGCACCGCTGGCGCCAAGACCGAGGCCCACATGGTGCTCGGCTACTATGAAAATCCATCCGACGAACCGCTGATCCTGGACAACCTGGTGACCAGCATCCGGCCCGCCTCGCGGCGGCCGGACCTGACGCCGGTGTTCAGCTTCAACAGCCAAGGGCTGTGGGTTGCCGGACAAAGCCAGTCGTCGGCCGACCCGACGGCGCGGCTGTCGCGTTGGCGCGAGGTGCTCGACCGCATGAAGCAGGAGGGGCTGTGAAGCACGGCCGCTCGCAACCACCCAAGGGGTAGGACCATGTCACTCGTCAAACAACTCTGGCTCGCCATCCTGGTCGTCATGTCGGTGGCGTTCGGTGGCAGTCTGGTGGTCAGCGTGTTGTCGGCACGCCACTACCTGGAGCAGCAGCTGCAGGTCAAAAACCTGGACAACGCCACGGCGCTGGCGCTGGCGCTGACCCAGCTCGACAAAGACCCGGTCACGGTCGAGCTGCAGGTGGCCGCGCAGTTCGACGTCGGGCACTACAAGTTCATCCGCATCACCTCGCCCACGGGCGAGACGCTGGTCGAGAAGGTGTACGAAGGCCGGCTGGAAGGCGCCCCGGAGTGGTTTGCCCGGCTGATCCCGATCCGCACGACGCCGGGGCAGGCGCTCATCCAGGACGGCTGGAAGCAGTTTGGCACCGTCACCCTGGCCAGCCACGACCAGTATGTCTACAAAAGCCTGTGGGAGGGGACGCTGGAGCTGCTGACCTGGTTCGTGATCGGCGCGCTGGCCACCGGCGCGCTGGGCACCTTGGCCATCCGCATCATCCTGCAGCCGCTGCGCGACGTGGTGGGGCAGGCGCAGGCGATTGCCGAGCGGCGATTCGTCACCGTGGACGAGCCGCGCACCCCCGAGCTGCGTTCGGTCACCCGCGCCATGAACGACATGGTCGAGCGCCTCAAGGCCATCTTTGCCGAAGAGTCGGCGCGGCTGGAGGCCCTGCGCAAACGCGTCAACACCGATCCGGTCACGGGCATTGCCAACCGCGAGTACTTCCTGTCCCATCTGCGCGAAATCCTGTCGGGCGAGGACTTTGGCTCCCAGGGCAGCCTGGTCGTGGTGCGGCTGGCCTACCTGAACGAGCTGAACGCCAAGCTCGGGCGCCAGCGCGCCGACGCCCTGCTCAAGGGCCTGGCGCAAGTGCTCTACGCGTGCGGCGACGGCCGGCCGGGGCAGCGGGCGGGGCGCATCAAAGGGGGTGAATTTGCCGTGGTGTGCCCGACGATACCGTCGCCGGTGGAGGCGGCGCGCGAGGTCCACGAGCGGCTGATGCGCGACTGGGCGCCGCAGTGGCTGCCGGAGTTCCCCGACCTGTTCCACCTGGCGGGGGTGGGTTATGTGCGCCACCAAAGCCTGGGCGACCTGCTGTCGCGCGCGGACCAGGCGCTGGCCCAAGCCCAGGCCAAGGGGCCCAACTCCTGGTATGCGGTGGAAGACAGCACCGCTCGGGGCCTGACGCTGCCCGCCGAGCAGTGGCGCACCCTGCTGACCGAGGCGGTCAGCGGCGGCCAGCTCAGCCTGGCGTTCTTCCCCGTGGTCCGCAACGACCCGTCGCGTCCGCTGCACCAGGAGGGGGTGATCCGCCTGCAGGTCGACGCGAGCGGCCAGCTGCTCACCGCGGGCGACTTCATGCCCATGGCGGCCAACCTCAATCTGACCGCGCCCATCGACCTGGGCGTGGTCAAGCTGGCCATCGAGCATCTGCGCAAAGGCGCGGGGGACGTGGCGGTCAACCTGTCGGCGGAGACGATTGCGGACTTTGGCTTCCGCAACCAGTTGGTGACGCTGCTGCAAGGCTACCCCGATCTGTGCCGACGGCTGCTGTTCGAGGTGCCGGAGTACGGCGTGTTCCGCCAGTTCGACGCCTTCCGCGACCTGGTGCGCAGCCTCAAGGCCCTGGGCTGCCGCGTCGGCATCGAATACTTTGGCCAGCGCTTTGCCGAAAGCGACAAGCTCGCCAGCCTGGGGCTGGACTACATCAAGGTTCACCCCAGCTATGTGCGCGGCATCCGCGACAACCCCGGCAATCAGGAGTTTTTGCGCGGGCTGTGCGCCATGGCCCACGCACTGGGCATCACGGTCATCGCCCTGGGCGTGGAAAACCGCGACGACCTGCCGCTGCTGGCGCAGTTGGGCTTCGACGGGGCGACGGGGCCGGGGGTGGGGTGAACCCCACGGCCGCGTCCCGTGCGCGGTTCAAGCGGCTTGGATCGTGCGGGCCTTGAAGTCCACACCGGCCAGCGCCTCGAACTCGGCCAGCGGGCGGGCCGTCCCCAGCCCATAGCGATCGATGGCCGTCAGCGCAGCCGGGTCGGCCGGGGCCTCGCCCGCCAGCAGGTAGCGCACCCGGGCGAAGGACAGGGCGTTGAGCCGCGTCCAGTCCCGATTGTCCTGCCAGTGCTTGGGGCGCCCGCGGTCGTGCGTGTAGTCGTGGTACAGCAGCACATCGTTGGGGGCGTACACATCCCACCCGTGGGTAAACAGGCGGGCGGAGAGTGTGGACTCTTCCCCCTGGAAATAGAGGTGGGGATCGTAGGGCACCTGATCGAACGCCGCCGCCGGCGCAAAAATGCAGCCCGCCCCCACAAACGCCAGACGCGGCGGCTGCGCGGGCCGGTCGGCCCATGCCAGCGAGTGGGACCGCAACGCCAGGATGCCCTGCTCATTGAACGCCTTGGGCCGCGTCAGGGGGATGGCCGGATCGGCCAATTGCCGCGGCGGCGTGTAGGGCACGGGGTGGCACGACAGCACGGCCCGCGGGTTGCACAAGCCCGACCACATGCACAGAAAACGCTCGTCCCACCCGGGGGCAAAGCGCGTGTGGCTGTCGATCTGCAGCACAAACGGCTCGTCCTGCCGCAGCTCCGTCAGGATGCGATGGCGGGCCCAGCACGCCCCCAGGCTGCTGCCCGCGTGCACGCACAACTGCCGCACCGACGACCCCTCCGGCGCCAGACAGTCCGCGTCCACCCCCGGCACCACCTGGGACAGCACCCCGAAAACCACGCGATGCGGGTGCGCGGCCTGCGCCAACGCATCGCGGACGGTGGGGCCAGTCTCGGCATCGCGGTAGTTGGCGACCGAGACGAAGATGCGTGCATCGGGCGCCGTCACGGTGGGCGTCACCCCAGCGCCAATGCAGCCACCATCGGCTCACGCGTGGCCGCGTACCGTTGTGCGCGTTCGGTCAACTCGCGCAAATGGTCTTCGCGGCTCTGCAGCGGCTGGCCGTCCTTGACCAGGCGCTCGTTGTGGCTGAACAGCACGTCGCACACGGCCGCTGCCCAGCGCGCGGGGTCGGGCTCGCCCTGCCGGGCCAGCATCCAGAACATCTGCTCGAAGCGTCCCATCGACACCGCCCCGCCCGTGACCGCGCTGGCCAGCCAGCCGCCCCCGTCGGTGCTGTCGAAGGCGCGGCGAGCCAACGCCTGATTGAGGCCGATCACCCGAGAACACACCGCCCCCGGATCGTGGTCTGCGGCCAAGTGCACCTGCCCGGTGGCGACCAGTAGGGTCACCGCCTGCACCACCTGCTCGAACCCCACCCCGGCCTTCGCGGCGACCGCCTCCAGCTCCTGCAACGAACGCACGGCATGATCGGCCAAGGCATCCAGCAGGGGGAGGTAAATCGGTCCGGCCATGTCGGCCTCACCCAACACCCCCGAAACCTTCAGACGCACGTCCTGGCGGGGCACCACCAGCACGACACGCTGCTGGCGCAACAAGGCGCGCCGCTCGTCCGGCCCCAGCGACGAAGCGCCCTTGACCCAATAGTCCCGCCGGAACTGCTGGTTGACCAGCACGTCGCGCACCGTCTCGCGCTGCACGGGGTCGCGCACGTCGCGCAGCAGCGCGCGCTGGGCATCCGTCAGGTTCAGCGGGTCGACGTGATCGGTCAGGTGGGCCGAGGCCGCCCAGGTCAGCTTGGCCTCGGTCAACTGTGCGGCGACGTCCGCGAAGTACATCGGCTCCCAATCCTGGTTGAAGTACTCGTGCGCCAGATACGCACGGCTCTGCTGCTGCAGACGCTGCACGCGCGCCGCCACCGTCGGGGCAACCTTGGCGTACTGCGGCGCCGCATCCATGACCCGGTTGACGAACCCCAGGGCGGCCTCGACCCGATCGGCGGACCCCGCCCCCGGTGCCGTCATGACCGCGGCGTGCCGCGCCATCAGATGGCGGATGGGCGCAAATGCCGCCCAACCCGGCAAGGTGTTGTAGCTGACATAGACGACCCCCCCGACCCGCAGCCGCCGGTGCAGGAACTCGACGATCAAGGCCCGGTTGCGCCGCGAAACCCAGCTCCAGATGCCGTGCAGGCCGATGAAATCGAACATCGGCAGATCGTCGCGCTGGCAGAACTGGGCGAACGAGTCGTCGAACAGCCGCACGAGGCTGCCCGCCGCATGCGACAGGCGCTGGGCATTGGCCACCTGCATGGGGTTGAAGTCCGTTCCCCACCAGGCCACGGTGGACGCCGCGGCGTGGATGTTGAGACTGACACCCTGGCCGAAGCCGAGTTCACACGCCTCGCGCACGTCGGGCGGCGCCCACCCCTTGAGCAGCAGCGCCCAGCGTGCCCGCAAGGGGTTCAGCTCATGGTAGTAGCCATGCGTGTAACCGATGTCGGTGACGTAACCCTCGGACCAATCGGACATTCCCGCCTCTCCCAGCAAAAAGGGCACCCCCGCTGGGCGGGGGTGCCCCGTGAACCCACCCCACGACCGTGTCGTCCCCCGAAAACCCAGGCGACACGGCCGCGGCCCGCATCAGGTCGGATCGCCCGTCTTGGTGATGGTGGCCAGGTCCGGGGTCAGCGACGTGTCGATCGCGATTTGCACCGCCGCCGTGGTGGCGCTCTCGACGACCACCTGCTGCTGCACGCCGCCCGCGTTCGCGCCGTTGCTGTCCGCCGACAGGGTCACGTTCGATCCGGTCGTCGCCTCGGTCACCGTCAGCGGCGCCGAGTCCTCCGGCAGCACGTCCTGGATCAGGATCTTGTCGTCGCTGCCGAAGCTCTTGACCACATCCTTGTCGCCCGTGCTGGTGTCGGACAGGTTGATGACCACCACATCCTGACCCGTGCCCAGATCGAAGGTGTCGCTGCCGCCGCCACCGATCAGGGTGTCGTTGCCGGCCCCGCCGACCAACGTGTCGTTCTTGTCGCCGCCGATCAGCACGTCGTCGCCGTCGCCGCCCACCAAGGTGTAGGGCTGGTCGTCGCCGGCCACCCCCACGTCCTGGTCGGTGAAGCTGCCCAGCTTGCCCACGGCCCCATCCAGCGCCGCATCGTCCTCGACCACCGCCCCAGACACCGTGGTGGACGACCCGCCAGTGGTGGTGTTGGTGTTGCTCGACAGCACCACGGTCTTGCCGTCATCATCGACGTACGTGGTGGTCACCGTGGTCGTGGTGGTGGTGGACACGTCCGTCTTGGTCGTCGTGGCGCCGGTCACGGTATCGGCACTGATCGCGTCCAGCCGCCCGTCTTTGTTGGCGTCGATGGTGACGTGGAACTGCGTATTCACCTTGTCGCCATCGCCGTCCGTCGCCCAGGCATCGAAGACCAGGGTCAGGTCGTAGGCCGTGGTGGTGGTGGTGGTCGTCGTCGTCGTTGTCGTGGCGTCGGTGGTGGTGGTGGTCTTGTACGATTTGTCGTACGTGTAATTCACCGTCACGCCCGCATCCGGATCGATCCGGTAACGATCACCATCCCCGGCCGTGAACGTGACCGTGTCGGACGTGCCCAGCGTCACCTTGATCGGGGTATCCGTGCTGGCATTGTCATCTTGGGAGCCCGGGGCCGTGATCGATCCGTCATTCGTCCTACCCCCGGCGACATCCCAGATGGCCCGATCGCCCCCACCGAAATGATCGAGCGTCAGATCCAGGCTGGTGATGGTGACATTGGAAACGCCCGTCGGTAGACCAGACGCCGTGATCTCGAGCTTCAGCGACTCGGACGGATCAAGGATGCCACTCGGGTTGTCGATGAAGTTGTTGCCGACCCCGATGCCTTGGCTGGACCAGTTGACTTGATCCGCGTTCTCGCCGGTCTTGCCGTCCCCATCGCTGCCCGTGGCCTTGATGTTGAACGTGATGCCGGACGAGCTGTCAGCCTGGCTGATGTTCAGCACCTCGCCTTTGCCACCACCCTTGCTGTCGCCAGTGAACGTCACGCTGTCGGTGACGGTCTTGGTAGTGGTGCCGTACTCGACCTTGTCCCCCGTCGTGGTATCGACGGTGGTCACGGTCTGGGCGCTGGTCTTGGTGTACGCATCCACCTGACCCAGCATGGTCACCGAATAGGTGCCCGTCGGCAGACCGCCGCTGTCGCGGTTGAGCGAGACCGTGAACACGACTTCGCCGGTCCCTTCCTTGACCGCCTTGAGACCGCCCGAGCCGTCATCCACGTACACCAGCTTGGTGCCGCCCGAGGTGACGATGGTCGCGTCGCCGTTGCCGGCCACGGCCGTGACGTAGCGGATGGTGGGGTTACCGTCATCCTTGGTCGCCACGTCCTGGATGCCGGCATCCTTGCCCCAGCCGTCGGCCCCTGGGTCGATGCCCAGCGAGGCGGTGGCCTTGACAACCGTCGGCTCCACCGTGTCCGCCAGCTTGCTGGCGAGGTCCGACACCTTGGTCACGGCGATGGTCTCGCCCAGATCGCCATCGACTTCCTTGACCTGCGCAAGCTTGACGAGGTCGGGGTCAGTGGCGCTGGTTTCGACCGCCACGACATAGAGGTCATTGACGTTGCTGCCGATCAGGCTGGCCCACTTGGCCAGGTACTGAGAGTCGACGTAACCGGGCTCTTCTTTGCTGCCGTCATTGATCTCGGTATTGGGCGCACCATCAGACACGAAGTAGGCGATCGTCTTGTCTGCTGCCGGCGGTGTACTGCCGGTGTAGCCCTTCACGGTCTCGTTGATGGCGGCCTCATAGTTCGTGGTGCCACCGGTGGTCAACTTGTCCAGCAAGTTATCGAACTCGCCCTTGGTCAACCATGCCGAGCTGGCCTGGGCCGTGCCGTTCTTGAACGTCGTGAGCTGGATGTTGACTTCGCCCAGGTTGTCGTATGCCCCCGCAAGCTGCTTAAGCGCAGCGATGGACTGCGTGAATTTATTCCCGTCCATGCTGCCGGTGATATCCAAGGTCACGATCAGGTTCGTATCCTGCGCGATCGTGCCCCCGTTGGCAATCAGCACATTCTGCGCCCCGTGGGCCACAGCCACGTCGTCCTGCACCTGCGCGGTCAAGGCCACCGAGACGGTATCGCCGTCCTTGTCCTCGGCCCAGATGTTGATCTGCTGCAGATTGAGCCAGTCTTCGCCCTGCGCCTTGTGCGCCATCGGACCGGTGACCGTCACCGTGTAATTGCCGTCCTGGGCGATTTGCATCGTGGCCGCGGCCTTGGATGCCTCGAGGGTGACTTTGCCGTCCTTGTCGAAGTACAGCGTGGTGCCCGTGGTGGGGTCCACATCGAACTTCGCACTGCCAAAGGTCACGGCCGTCACCTTGCCGAAGCCGTCCGCGCCCCAGTTGACCGTGCCGGTCATGGTCTTGGTGCCGGTCGTGTAGCTCAGGTCGGGGGATTCGGTCTCCTGGTTGCCGTTCAGGCCGGGCACCGACTCTTCTTCCAGCCGCACGTCGATGGTGACGTTCTGGCCGTCCACCAGCTTGACCACCGGCGCGTCGTCCTCGACGGAGACGTTCAGGGTCATGGCGTCGGTCAACCCCGTGGGCAGCGCACTCGGGCGGTCGTTGGCGATGACCTGGAAGTCCAGATTCACGGTGTCGTCGTCAGTGCTGACACCAAAACCCGGGCGGGCGTGATCGATCGGGCCGTCGATGTCCACCTTGGCGCTGTAGCCATCGGTGTAGTTGCCGCCAATGCTGACGGTGATGATGGTCGTGTCGCCCACCTTGCCGACGATCGCGTTCGGGGTGTCGCCGGACCACGACCACACCACGGCCGCCCCCCCCGACGTGAGGCTGGGCAGCCCTGTGGTCGAGAAATAGACCACCGGCACATCCCCGATGTCCGGATCGGCCACGCCGAAGCCGTCGCTGTCCTGGTCGCTCTGGCCAGACCCTTCCTTGTTGCCATTGCTCAGCGCATCCTCCTGCACCGCCAGGCTCAAGGTGTCATCGGTTGCCTCGGCGTACCGGCTGGTCTCGCCCGGGTCTTTCTTGCCGTCGCCGTCCTTGTCGATCCAGATCTCTTGGGTGGAGTCCTTGCCCGTGACGAACTCCGGCCGGTCGTTGACACCGGTGACCGTGACCGTCAGATTGGCCACGTCGGTGTCGCCGTCGGCGTCCTTCATCTGGTAATTGAAGGTGTCGTTGAGCTTGGTCCCTTCGGCCAGCGCCATGGCCTTGACCGTGTCCAGCGTGTAGGTGGCGTCGCCATCCTTCTCGATGGCCAGCTTGCCGATGATGCCGTTGGCATCGAGCGTCGTCTCGCCTACCGTGTCGAAGAAGTCGGTGGTGTTGCCGCTGCGGTCTCCGCCAGCGCGGTTCCAGACCACCTCGGCCGGTGCGCCGTCGGCCTTGCCCTCGTACTGGTCGTTACCGAGCACGTTAACCGACTCGTTCGCCTTGGTAGCGATCAGGGCCAGGGTATCGTTGGCCGCTACCGGACCGGTGTCCTGGAAGTTGATCGCGCGGCCGATGTCGAACTGTTTGGACGCCGTGTCCGCGTCGCCGTCCTTGGCGGTGGCGGTGATGGCGACCACGCCGTCACCCAGGTTGGCGATCTCGTGCGGATCGTTGGTCGGGTGCATCACGGCCCGGTAGAGATCCACGGTCAGCACGCCGGTCGACGCATCGACGGCGAGCTGGAACACCGGGATCTCGTCGCTGCCGATGGTGACGTAGCCGATCGCTTCGCCGCCCACCCCCGTCTTGACGGCCACGGTCTGCCCCGTGGCGCTGTCCTTGAGCAAGGACGTCGTGTTCAGGACCGACAGGCCGAAGACCTTGGAACCCGTCGTGGCGGGGCCGTCGGCCCCGAAATTGAACTGGAAGCGGCTGGACAGCTGGGTTTCGCCTGCGTCATTGTCCGTATCGGTGCTGGTGCCGGTGTCCGCCTCGGCATCCTTGACCAGCAGCGGCACGCCGGACCAGTGGATGGTCAGGTTGACGTCGTCGTAGTCCTTGTCAGACGTGGACGTGGTGATCTTGAGATCTTCCCAGTTGAAGTTGCCCTTGCTGGTCTGACCCGCCGAGGTACCCGACGGCGTGGCCTGCACGTGCGACTGGCCGTCGGTGTTGAGTTTTTGGTCGGAGAAGTAGACCGGGGCGCCCTCGCCGGCGAGCGGAGTCCCGTCCACCTTGGCCACCCAGACACCCCCCACCTGCTCGAAGGTGACGGCGGTGCTGCCCGTGAGGCCGGGGTTCTTGCCGTCGCCGTTGGGGATCAGGAAGAAGCCGATCTGATCCGGCGAAACCCCCGTGGGCAGCGGTACCGCGGTGGAAACGCCGGTCTTGACGTTGTCCCAAATGACCGCCCCCGAGACTGGGTTGCCGCTGGCATCCTTGATATACCAGCCAAAGCTGTTGTTGTAGCCGGCTTCGCCGCCCTTGTATTCGACGGTGAAGGTGGGCACCAAACCTTGGGTCGGTGCGGCGACCAGAACTTCGGGTACGTCGTCCACAAAGCTGATCTTGCCGCCCAGGTCGAGCTTCTGCGCCGCCGTGTCCAGGTCTCCATCCGTGGCTGTGGCCGTCACTTTCAGCGCGCCACTGGCCAGTTGATCCAGCGTGTCTTCGCCCAGAGCCTTGTCGTGGTACAGCGCGCCCAACTGGGTCAACGTCACCACGCCGGTGGTCTGGTCGACGCTCACGGTGAAGACCTTGTCCCCCACCTTGTTGCCGCCACCATCCACGGCATAGGCTTCCACCACGCCTGCGTTGTCAAACAGCCGAATGTCGCCCTGCGCCGTCTTCAGACCGGTGTTCGCCGTCGAATCGATCTCCAGCCCGTAGCGCATGCCGTCGGCTTCCAACTCGGCATCCGCATCCAACTGCGACAGCTTCGGCCCGTCCGCCCCAAAGCTGACCTTGAACGCAAACGTCGTGTCTGCGCCCGCACCATAGTTGCCCGTGTCGGTCGTTGGCCCGCCCAAGTTGCCGCCCCCCAGCCCACCGTCAGCCGTTTGCAGCGCGTCGCTGTACGTCTCGCTCGCCACCAGTGTCGGCACGTCGTCGCCAAACCGCAGGCGACCGCCCAGGTCGAAGACGTTCTCCGCCGTGTCCAGATCCCCGTCGGTGGCCGTGGCCACCACGCTGATCGCCCCCGCCGCCAGCGACTGGAATTCGTCCAGGCCACCATCCACCCCGTCCGGCACCGCGTGCTTGATCGCGCCCGCCTGGTCGAACGTCACCACACCCGTCTCGGCA
>NZ_LZDH01000024.1:0-255 GCF_001675355.1 Tepidimonas fonticaldi
GGGGGGGGGGGGGGCGGGCCGCCCGCGGCGCGGGATGGGGGGGGGGGGGGGTGGGCGGACGGGGGCGGCGCACCGCCCGGGGGGGCGCCGGAGCCGCGCGGCGGGCAGGCGGCGGGGGGGGGGGGGGGGGGCGGGGGTGGGGGGGCCGCCCAGGAGGTCCGGCCCGGTTGGGAGGGGGGGGGGGGGGTGGGGCGGCGGGGGGGTGGTGTGGGGGGGGGGGCAGGAGGTGTGGGAGCGCCGTGGGGCGGGGGGGGG
>NZ_LZDH01000026.1:0-684 GCF_001675355.1 Tepidimonas fonticaldi
CCGACGCCATCATCGCGCGGTTCCGCCTCGCCGTCCCCGGAGCCCTGCACTGATGGCGGTATACGCAGTCGGCGATCTGCAAGGCTGCCTGCAGCCACTCAAGTGCCTGCTCGAGCGGGTTGCCTCCAACCCGAAGGTCGATCGCCTGTGGCTGCTCGATGACCTGGTCAACCCCGCCCCGGAGTCACTGGAAACCCTGCGCTTCCTTTATTCAATCCGCGAACCGCTGGTGTCCGCACTCGGCAACCATGACCTGCACCTGCGGGCCCCCTGGCACAACATCGAGCGCTTGAAAAAAAGCGACACCCTGCGCGAAATCCTCGATGCCCCGGATGCCGGTGAACTGCTCGACTGGCTGCGCCGGCAAAAGCTGCTGCACTACGACGAGAAGCGCGGCGCAGTGCTGGTGCACGCCGGCATCCCGCCGCAGTAGACTCTGGGCAAGGCCCTGGAGCTGGCAGGCGAAGTGGAGGAAGTGCTGCGCGACGACAACCGTTTAAAGCCCTACCTCGACGGCATGTACGGCAACGAGCCAAACAAGTGGAGCAAGGACCTCAGCGGCGTCACCCGCTTGCGGGTTATCACCAATTACTTCACCCGCATGCGCTTTTGCACCAGCGAAGGCAAGCTCGACCTCAAGGGCAAGGAAGGCGCCGATACCGCCCCGCCTGGCTACAAGCCCTG
>NZ_LZDH01000027.1:0-1091 GCF_001675355.1 Tepidimonas fonticaldi
GTTCTTTTCGCCTTTCCCTCACGGTACTGGTTCACTATCGGTCAATCAGGAGTATTTAGCCTTGGAGGATGGTCCCCCCATATTCAGACAGGATAACACGTGTCCCGCCCTACTCGTCGAGTTCACAACACTAACACCTTCGGATACGGGGCTATCACCCTTTACTGCCGGACTTTCCAGACCGTTCTCCTGATGCTAATGCTGATTAAGACTCTGGGCTGCTCCCCGTTCGCTCGCCGCTACTAGGGGAATCTCGGTTGATTTCTTTTCCTCGGGGTACTGAGATGTTTCAGTTCCCCCGGTTCGCTTCGTTTGACTATGTATTCATCAAACGATAGTGCAACGAATTGCACTGGGTTTCCCCATTCGGAAATCGTCGGTTGTAACGGTTCATATCACCTTACCGACGCTTATCGCAGATTAGCACGTCCTTCATCGCCTCTGATTGCCTAGGCATCCACCGTGTACGCTTAGTCGCTTAACCTCACAACCCGAAATTGTTTCAACGTTCACATTACTGTCATGGCTGTGCGTGGTGAACTTCTTCGTTGGGCAGTGCTCGCAATGCTCACGTACCTAAGTACGCTGCGCTTGCTGTGCGCTGGCCGCCGCGAAGGACTGACTGCTCGCTCATGCCACTCGCTAAAGTGACCGAAAATTTCAGGTCTGAAATTTTGAGAGACTCTCACATTGTTTAAGCGATAAACAATGTGCGTTGTTTTCAATTTTCAGCTTGTTCCAGATTGTTAAAGAGCATAATTGTTAAACCAACTACAATATAATTGGCTTAATCATTATTGGGGACATCGTCTTTCACTCGATATCGGCGCAATTGGCGTCCCCTAGGGGATTCGAACCCCTGTTACCGCCGTGAAAGGGCGGTGTCCTAGGCCTCTAGACGAAGGGGACACGAAAATCACAAAAACTTTTGCGCTTTTCATGTAAGCCCTATTCTCTCGAATAAGTCTCCCACGTATAGCCTATTGCTCTACTTTCTATCAGACAATCTGTGTGAGCACTTCACAAAAACACTTCAATGGTAAGGAGGTGATCCAACCGCAGGTTCCCCTACGGTTACCTTGTTACGACTT
>NZ_LZDH01000028.1:0-1346 GCF_001675355.1 Tepidimonas fonticaldi
AAGTACCCACATGTTATTGAATTAGCGAAACAAGCAATGCTTGATTGTGGTATTGAGCCAGTTATTCAACCTGTCCGTGGTGGTACCGACGGTGCACAGCTTTCACATCGCGGTTTACCATGTCCAAATATTTTCACAGGTGGTTATAATTTCCATAGTAAACATGAATTTATAACACAAGAAGGTATGGAGCAGGCTGTTAGTGTGATTATGCGTATTGCGGAGCTAACGGCCATTCACGCACGGCAATCGTGATATTTTATGAGAAGTAAGAGAGGTTGTTGACAAAGTGGGATAAAAGCGTGGTTTTTCCCACTTTGTGTTATCAGCCGAAAATCAATAAATTGATTTTCCTAATTTATTTTCAAAACCTATTCGACTTGCCGCCAAACATAATATGTTTGTCAGCACTCTGAAGAGCCGGTAAAACGACTCTTTGTTTTAATTTCAACAAAAACTTCAACCAAGGAGGGAGGCGATGGCAGCCAAACAAGTTTGTCATCTTATCTGGTTTCGTAATGATCTACGGGTCACTGATAACAAAGCACTTTCCTCCGCCTGCGCAGACCCAAATGCAAAGGTAATCGCCCTTTTTACGGCAACCCCTAAGCAGTGGCAACAACATGATATGGCTGAACGGCAAATTTCATTCATTCACCAGAATCTTGTTGAACTGCAGAATTCACTCGCAGAGCTTGGTAGTCCACTGGTTTGCCAAACCGTTAACCATTTCACCGATGCGGCACAATGGGTACTCGATTACGCAAAGACACAGCAAGCGGATGCCTTGTTTTTTAATCGGCAATATGAGTGGAACGAAAAACAACGAGACGAGTGGTTAATCAATCAACCTCATGGGTTGCATATCCATGCTTTCGATGATTATTTATTACTACCACCCGGCTCCGTGACGACTCAAAAAGGGGAGATGTATCAAGTTTATACTCCCTTTCGCCGAGCCTTCCTCACCCAACTTACCGTGACAGATTGCCGTTCACTACGAGCCCCAGAAAAACGAGCTGCCCCTATCAACATTGATAGGGCTTCACCGTTATTTCCGCATCAGCCCATTGAAGACTTCCAGCAATTTCCTGCCGGTGAAAAATCAGCTTTAACGCGACTCAGGCAGTTTTGTTCCCTGAAAGTCGGCGATTATCAAAACGATAGAGATATTCCCTCTATTGATGGTACCAGCCAATTATCACCTTATCTCGCGGTGGGGGTGCTATCCCCTCGCCAATGCTTCAACCGATTACAAGCAGAGAACCCCCAAGTGTTAGATCACCCTGATAGTGGGGCGTTCACGTGGTTAAATGAGTTAGTCTGGCGTGAATTTTATTCGCATC
>NZ_LZDH01000029.1:0-2270 GCF_001675355.1 Tepidimonas fonticaldi
TCAATTTACGGGGAATAGAGTTAAAAATATTGCCTTTTCAAACTGTGATTGTTCAGGGGTTGATTTAACTGATACTGAATTTGTTGATTGTAGTTTTTACGACAGGAATAGCTTGGAAGGGTGTGATTTTAATAGAGCCAAACTAAAAAACGCTAGCTTTAAAAGCTGCGATTTATCAATGAGTAATTTTAAAAACATTAGCGCCTTAGGTCTTGAAATTAGTGAGTGTTTAGCTCAAGGAGCTGATTTTCGAGGGGCTAATTTTATGAATATGATAACTACAAGGTCATGGTTTTGTAGTGCTTATATAACCAAGACAAATCTTAGTTACGCTAATTTTTCTAGAGTCATATTAGAAAAGTGCGAACTGTGGGAAAATCGCTGGAATGGCACTGTGATAACTGGCGCCGTGTTTCGTGGCTCCGATCTTTCTTGTGGGGAGTTTTCATCGTTTGATTGGTCTTTGGCTGATTTTACTGGTTGTGATTTAACGGGTGGGGCGCTTGGCGAGCTTGATGCAAGGCGAATTAATTTAGATGGAGTGAAGTTGGATGGAGAGCAGGCGCTTCAGCTTGTTGAGAGTTTAGGTGTTATTGTTCACCGATAAAATCTAGGTAAAAAACGCCTAATGCCCCAATGTGGTACTAATCAAAACGGAGCGAAGCGACATCTTCATCTTGTCTTTGCTTTTCTCCATGATCAGTTATTGGGTCATGGTCTCTTAGCTCGTTAATCTGGCTAAGTTTGGTTAGGTTGGGCTTCTTTCGACACTTCGCAATCCAAGAAATCCCTAGTCCGTTGATTGGTGCTCTTATCAGGTACGCACTGTAATCTTTCGATACCGCAGCGTGATTCGGAGGTAGAGCCGGAATTTCGTTTTCCGGTACGTTTTACTACCACAATTTGCCTGTTTATCCTTTCGGAGACCGGGCTAAGTCCGAGTCAATCAAGTGGTGCATTTGGGTTAATGTCGTTGGCTGGTATTTAATGAGAACGTGACAAGCGCCTCTCACGTTGCTAAGATTGGATTGCGACGTCTAATCTGAGCAACGAATGCACAAGATTTAGAGTACCAGAGCCCTGTGATGCTGTCACGGGGCTTTGTTACATCTGGAGCTTGGTAAACCTCATAAATTCAATTCGCAACGCTCGCCGCAAGGCGTGAACTTGTTTCACGTCGAGGAAGCGGAATTTCTCGAAAGCCTTATACTGTCTCCGTTCACACATGATCGGAGGGTGTCTCTATGTCTCAATTATTTCGTTTGGCATCGCCAGAAGATTACGAATACATCGAAGAATTAAATTTATGGGAATTGTCATTTGATAAGCGACCGGTTCAAGGGGTTCGTTGTGAAGATCCGGTGATCGGGGCAGAAAAATATAATCAAGGGCGTGAAAAATTTAAGGCGTTAGCGTCACGGCATAAAAAACACTGGAAACCGAACGGATTGACCTTTTCGGAGTTGATCCGCTGGGCAATAGAATGCGGAACTCCAGAACAATGTCAGCTTGTTTTAGCGTTATACCATTGCACAAACGATGATGATTATCAGGCGATGGGAATTCAGTTAAGCCGAAGTATTGATAATGCAAATGTCAGTCCGATCATCTTTTTCACAGGTAAAAATCAACGGTTATTAGGTGATATTTCGATGCTAAAACAGCTCGAAGAAAAGGTGCGCTGACGTTAGGTTTACCTATTATTTTATGTATTATCCTATCTATTATTCTATCTCTTATTTTATCTATTTCGTCTGTAATAGGTAGAATAATACATAGAATAAGATACAGAATAATAGATAGACACAAGATGACGTTGTGTTATTTCTTACCCATTAATCCACCTGTTATTCTACCTATTACTTTACCCGTTATTGCACCCAATTTAGGTATAACGGGCAGAATAACGGGTGAAATAATGGGTAGAATCATAGTTTTACTAACTTGCACCCCATGATACTTTCAGTATCAATGCCACTCATTTTCTGGACGAAAATGAATGACATAAGGCTCCGCCCTCTGGCTATTTTCTTCGGCTGGACGCCTGCGAAAAAAACCATTCCCCCAAGCCCGTCAAACTCACTGCGTTCGTCTGACCACCCCCTTTTTTCGCCCCTGTATTTGGTCGCTCAAAAATGTGGTGGTCAGACGCTTCGCTTGACGGGGGGCTTTGCCCCCAAAACGAAACACGTTCACTGGGGTTCACTTGCCATCGCTGGGGCGTGTCATTTCGTTTCGGCTCCCCCTGTTTTTCCCTTTCTTCGCTGGAC
>NZ_LZDH01000030.1:0-714 GCF_001675355.1 Tepidimonas fonticaldi
CGCTTGGGTTAGATGGTATAGAATGGCTTAAACCTGCTTGGACACTGATTGGTTTAACAATATCAATTACAGCTAATTTCCTACTATTTTTATGGATTTTTTGGATCCTACCGCGTATGCAGCATCGCCGCAGGTCACTATTTAAAGGAACATTGCTTGCAGCTATTGGGCTTGAAATCATTAAAGCCATCATGACATGGATTTTACCTAACCTTGCCTCGTCACCTTCTGGAGCCGCGTTTGGTTCAGTGCTTGGCCTAATGGCATTCTTTTACTTCTTTGCGCGTTTAACCTTATTTTGTGCAGCTTGGATAGCGACTGATGAGCCAAAAGGTTCATTGGATAACGAAATAATTAAATAACAACTTACTGGGGCGGTAAGACAAACCGCCCTACCACTGTTTAAAACTAGCGTTTCATTTCTTCTGCCAACGTTCTAACCAATAAAGACGCAGACATCTCACGAGCTTTCGCCACATTCTGCCCCGCCCAATATGCCGCAAACTCATCACTACCTAACTTCATTGCTGCTGCATTGAGCTGCTTACCAATATCATAAACCAATGGATAATCAGGTAATTGACTTGTCTCATAGCCGTTACCTGCTCGAATAAATTGATTAATAATCCCTCTCGCTGGGCGCCCTGAAATAGCAGAAGTTAGTTGAGTGTGATCCGCTGTTTGCAATTTGATCTTAGCTCGATAACCTGCATT
>NZ_LZDH01000031.1:0-1018 GCF_001675355.1 Tepidimonas fonticaldi
AAAAATACGTGTACCTTTACGGCCTTCGGGTATTTCTACTGGTAATATTTGGTCAGAAAAATAACCGGCTTGAATCGCTTTTAACGCTTTTTGCTGGCTATCCCATGCAAAATCATCCATTTCTTCACGGGTAATATTGAACTGCCCTGCAACATTTTCTGCCGTCATTCCGTTGTGGTAAGGGCCTTCTGGCCAAGTTAGGATGGACGTTAACCCATCTTCCAGTACATCATTTCCCATGCTGTAGCCATAGCGCGCTTTGCGTAAGTAGTACGGCAGCATTGTCATATTTTCAGTACCACACGCCACCACAACATCTGATTGGCCGGTCTGCAACAACATCATGCCATCGGCTAACGCTTGTAGCCCTGAACCACATTGGCGGTTAACAGAATAAGCGGTGGTTTCTTTTGGTAACCCTGCTCGCAGTTGGCAAATACGAGCGATAAAACCACTTTCTGCGATTTGCCCAACATTACCCACAATGACTTCATCAACATCTTCGGGAGCAATTCCAGCTCTTTTCACGGCTTCACGGATAACCACCGCCCCGAGGTCATGTTGATGCGTATTTGCAAAACTTCCCCCCATCGTGCCAATTGCCGTTCTCACACCACTCACAATGACAATATCATTCGCTTGTTTCATTATTTCCCCCTATAACACCATTCCGCCGCCAACATTGATTACTTCGCCATTGATATAACGCGCTTTATCAGAGGCTAAAAATGCAACACATTGTCCAACATCGCGCGGATCTCCTGCAAAACCCGCAGGTATCTTGCTCATCATGATGTCCCACACTTTTTCAGGCACACCACGGGTCATATCCGTATCAATAAACCCTGGGCAAATCGCATTGACTGTGACCCCTTTACGGGCGAGTTCACGACAAGCCGTTTTAGTCAGGCCAATAACCCCGGCTTTGGATGCAGCATAGTTGGCTTGCCCAACATTCCCAAGCCAACTCGCCGATGAAATATTGACAATTCGGCCGCTTTCTTGCTCACGCATTAAC
>NZ_LZDH01000032.1:0-548 GCF_001675355.1 Tepidimonas fonticaldi
TGAGTTAGTAATTACACACTCACCTTCAAGGCAAATATTGTATAGCTCACTTGCACGCAGAGAGGATTTTGGCGTCATACCACCAACAACACGGTCATTTTTAATTAATTCGACCATCACTTGGCCTGGTAACACACGCTCAGGGCAGTACGCTACATCGCTATCAGCCTCTTCCCCTGCTTGATGAGGGAAGGTTAAATCAGGGCGAGCAGCTGCCATCCACCCTGCCATTTGCTCTGCTGTTCCTACTGGCGATGTAGACTCAAGGATGACTAAATCCCCTTTCTTCAGCACCGGAGCCACAGACTCAGCTGCAGCACGTACATACGCGAGGTCAGGTTCGTGCTCGCCTTTAAATGGCGTAGGCACAGCAATCAGATAAGCATCTGCAGGTTGCGGCTTAGTAAAAGCTTTCAGATGGCCTTCTTCAACCGCCTTTTTGACCACGATATCCAGTTCTGGCTCCACGATGTGGATTTTACCCTGGTTAATAGTATCAACGGCATGTTGGTTAACATCGACACCAACCACTTGTTTTTTACGTGATG
>NZ_LZDH01000033.1:0-901 GCF_001675355.1 Tepidimonas fonticaldi
CAATAATCCGTACATCTACATTGACTGGGGTATAACCCCCAATACGATAGAATTGGCCTTCAGCCAGAACACGTAACAAGCGAGTTTGTACATCAAGGGGCATATCGCCGATTTCATCTAAAAACAATGACCCATGGTTAGCTTGTTCAAATCGGCCCTGACGTACTTGAGTCGCACCCGTAAATGCGCCTTTTTCGTGGCCAAATAGCTCAGATTCAATTAAGTCTTTGGGAATAGCCGCCATATTTAATGCAATAAAAGGGGCGTCGGCACGAGGGCTGTGTTGATGCAACGCGTGGGCAACCAGCTCTTTTCCCGTTCCTGATTCGCCATTAATAAGCACACTAATTGATGAGCGTGATAAACGGCCAATAATGCGATAAACCTCTTGCATCGCTGGTGCTTCTCCGATCATGGTCGAAGAGACTGTAGGGGCAGGCTGCTTAGCTTCACGGCTAGTATGGTTGTGTTCACGGCTATGATTCAGAGCACGTTCGACTAATGCGACGGTTTCATCAATATCGAAAGGCTTGGGTAAGTAATCAAATGCCCCTGCTTGGTAGGCATTTACGGCAGCATCAAGGTCAGAGTGTGCTGTCGTAATAATAATCGGTAGAAGCGGGTGGGATTGCTTGATGGTATTCAGAAGCTCAATACCATTTGTGCCTGGCATACGGATATCAGATAACAACACATCAGGGAGTGAATTTTCTAATGCGGCGAGTACAGCATCCGCACTGTCAAAGCAGGTGCAAGCGAATTTTGCATTATCTAATGCACGCTCAAGTACCCAACGGATGGAACTATCATCATCAACCACCCAAATTTTTCCCTGCGTCATGGTTATCTCCTATTTCTTAATTGGTAGATAAATGGAAAACTCAGTGTGGCCTGGCCAACT
>NZ_LZDH01000034.1:0-140698 GCF_001675355.1 Tepidimonas fonticaldi
GCCCCACCCACCCCTCGCCCGCTCCCCGCCGCGCCACCCCGCCCACCCCTGCGCGCAGCACGGCCGCGCTGCCGCTGGGGGCGCTGCTGCTCGCCAGCGGTCTGCAGGCCGCCGCCCAGACCGCCATGCCCGCCGGCGAAGGCGTGGCTGGCAGCCTGGACACCGTCACCGTGCGCGACGCGGGCGACCCGACCGAAATCCGCGCCAAAAGCACCCTGCGCGCCACCGACACCCGGCTGGGCAAAGGCCAGCAGGCCCTGCGCGACATCCCTCAGCATGTGACGGTGATGACCGAGCAACTGCTGGACGACCGCAACCTCGACGACTTTCGCGAGGTGCTCAAGGCGACCGCCGGCGTGACCTTCCTGGCCGGCGAAACCGGCGAGGAGGATATGCGCCTGCGCGGCTTCTCGCTCGGACAAGCGGGCGACATCTACCGCGACGGCCTGCGCGAGGGCCAGCTCATCACCCGCGACACCTTCGCGACCGAACGGGTCGAGGTGCTCAAAGGGTCGGCGTCGATGCTGTTCGGCAAGGGCTCGACCGGCGGCGTCGTCAACCAAGTCACCAAGCAGCCGTTCCTGATGGACCGGTACGAGGCAGAACTCACGCTCGGCAGCGGCGGCCACCGCCGCGTGCAGGCCGATCTGAACCGGCCCCTCGGCCCCGACAGCGCGGTGCGCCTGAATGCCATGGCCCAAAACAACGACAACTGGGGGGCGAAGGACGACCGCCGCGGCCTTGCCGCCAGTTGGCGCACTGGCATCGGCGGACGCGACGAGTTCCAGATCGACCTGTACCACCTGCAGACCGAGGGTCGCCCCAACTACAACCACCCCTGGCTGCTGACGGGCAGCGCCACCGACCCCACCCGAACCATCGTGCCGGTGCTGCCCGCCAAGAACTACTATGGCTTGGCCAGCGACTACCAAAATACCGAACAAACGGCGCTCACCCTGACCCACACCCACCGCTTCGGCCCGCAGGAGGAGCTGCGCACCACCGTGCGCCATGGCCGCTACGAGCGCGACCTGTGGGTAAGCGCCATCGTCTTCGCCCCCGCCGCGCAGCAGCCAGGGGGACAGGCGGTCTCGCTTGCCAACCCGCCCACGGACGCCACGCGGCTCAACCGCAATCCCAAAGGGCGCTATGGCCTAAGCGACATCACCCAGATCCAAAGCGACTACAGCCACCGCTTCCAGGCTGGGGGGCTGGCCCACCACCTGACGGCCGGGGTCGATCTGACCGTCGAGGACGCGCGGCGCAACAACAGCTTTGGCGGTGCCGCCTCCGGCCTGGGCACCACGGTGGGCACGCCCAACGACGGCGCCTGGCGGGCCGACACCCGGGGGGCGCCCCCGCTCAACACCTTCGACGCCGACAGCCTGGGTCTGTATGTCCAGGATGTGGTGGCCTTGACGCCGCACTGGAAGCTGGTGGGCGGGCTGCGCTTCGACCGCTTCCGCGCGACCTACCGCGACACCGCGGGCAACACCGGATCGGTCACCGAAAACCTGTGGAGCCCGCGCATCGGCGCGCTGTACCAACCGAGCGAGACGGCGTCCTACTACGTGTCGCTGGGCCAGTCGTACAACACCTCGGGGGACACCTACCAGTTTGCCCTGGGCACCTTCGCCCCGGGTGGCAGCAACGCCAAGCTGGCCAACACCCCGCCCGAAAAGAGCCGCAACGCCGAAATCGGCGCCAAGTGGGAGCTCTTCCAGCAGCGCGCCAGCCTGGGCGTCGCGCTGTTCCGCGCCGAAAAGTTCAACGAGCGCAACACCGACCCCGACAGCGCCGCCCAGCAAATGCTGCTGTCGGGCAAACGCCACGCCACCGGGGTGGAAATCAGCGCGGCGGGGCGCCTGACCCCGAAGTGGGAGGTGTTCTACAACCACACCTGGATTCCGAGCGCGCGCATCGACCGCAGCAACCAGGCCTTGTCGGCCAACGGCACCGGCGCCCAGGTCGAGGGCGACCGCCCCGCCCTCACCCCCCGGCACAGCCTGAGCGCCTGGACCACCTATCGCCTCGCCCCCCAATGGCGCGTCGGCATCGGGTGGACGCACCGGGGCGCCCAAAACCCCGAGGGCCAGCGCACCTATGTGGCGCCGTCCTTCACCGTCTGGGACGGCATGGTGGAGTACACGGTCGACGAGCGGACCACGGTCAAGCTCAACGTCACCAACCTGACCGACAAGCGGTATGCCGATGCGCTGTACCGCGGGTTCTACACCCCCGGGGCGCCGCGCAAGGTCATGCTGAGCGTCAAAACGGTGTTCTGAGTCCGCCGGAGCCCTGCCATGCTGCTGCACCTGAAAGGCGTGCTGACGCCCGAGGAGCTGGCCACCGCGCGCGGGCTGCTGGCCGACGAAGCCCTCTGGCTCGACGGCCGCACCAGCGCCGGCGCCCAGGCCTCGGCGGTCAAACGCAACGAGCAACTGGCGCAGGACAGCGAGGCCGCCCGCCGTCTGCAGGCCCTGGTGCGGGCGGCGGTCGGGCGCGATCCGCTGTTCTTCTCGGCGGCGCTGCCGCGGCGCCTGTACAACCCGCTGTTCAACCGCTACCGTCCCGACGCCCCTGCCTACGGCCCCCATGTGGACGGCGCGGTGCTGCATTCGCACGCCGACGACGCCTGGGTGCGGACCGACCTGTCGTGCACGCTGTTCCTCAGCGATCCGCAGGACTACGACGGCGGAGAGCTGACCATCCACGACACCTACGGCACGCACCGCATCAAGCTACCGGCCGGCGACGCCGTGCTCTACCCCGGCACCAGCGTGCACGAGGTGACGCCAGTGACGCGCGGCGCACGCCTGGCCAGTTTTTTCTGGATCGAGAGCATGGTGCGCAGCGACGAACAACGCCGTTTGCTCTTCGAGCTGGACATGAACCTGCTGCGGCTGCGCCAGCAGTTGGGCGAAACGCGCGAGACCCTGGCGCTCAGCGGGGTTTATCACAACCTGCTGCGACTCTGGGCCACGCCATGACCGCCAGCCCCCCCGACACCACACCCGCCGCGCCGCTGGCAGCGGCCGCCATCCGCGCCTACTTCGAGGGCGGCGCGGGCGACGAGGTGACGCTGCGCGCCAACGCCGCGGCCTGGCGCGCGATCGGCCTGCGTCCACGGGTGCTCGCCACCCCCCGGCAGGTGGACACCCAGGTCACGCTGCTGGGCCGGCGCTGGCCAACCCCCTGGCTGGCCGCGCCCATGGCCCACCTGGCGCTGGCCCATCCGGACGCCGAACGGGGCCTGGCCCTCGCCTGCGCCGCCCAAGGGGCGGGGCTGGTGCTGTCCACCCAGGCGAGCACGGCGCTGGAGTCGGTGGCCCGGGCGGTGTTGCCCGAGCCGCAGCGCGGGCCGTTGTGGTTCCAGCTCTACCCGTACGGCGAACGGGAGGACTGGCTGCGCCTCGTGCAACGGGCCCACCGCGCGGGCTACGAGGCGGTCGTGCTCACCGTGGACGCCCCGGTGCAGTGGGCGGGCGAGCGCGAGCGCGCCAGCGGCTTTGCGCTGCCCGCGGACTGGCCGCAACCCAACCTGCCCGCCCGCCCCGAAACCGGCACGCTGGAAGCCCTGCTGGCGCGTGCGCCCGACTGGGACGACGTCGCCTGGCTGCGGTCGCACAGCCCGCTGCCACTGCTGCTCAAGGGCATCACCCACCCGGCCGACGCGGACCGCGCGGCCGATCTGTGCGACGGGCTCGTCGTGTCCAACCACGGCGGGCGCGTGCTCGACGGCCTGCCCCCGACCGCCGCGCTGCTGCCGGCCGTGGTGGAGGCCGTGCAGGGCCGCTGCCCCGTGCTGGTCGATGGCGGCCTGCGCCGGGCGACGGATGTCCTGAAGGCCCTCGCCCTGGGTGCCAACGCCGTGCTGGTCGGCCGGCCGCTGGTGGCCGCCCTGGCCCAGGGTGGCGCCCCTGGCGTGGCCGCGTTGTGGCGGCGCTGGCACGACGAACTGCGCGGCGCCATGGCGCTGTGCGGGGCGGCGACCATCGACGCGCTGACGCCGGCCCTGCTGTGCCACGGCGCTTTCCACCCGTTGGAGTGTCTATGATCCCGATTGCGGTCCTCTTGGCCAGCCTGGTCCTCGTGCTGCTGGCGACGACATGGATTCTGAAGGCATGATGCGCGCCGCATTCGTCCCCCCGGCCCCTGCGCCGGCCCCCCCAACGCCGGGCCGCGCGACGATCCACCGTGCCCGGCTGCCGGGCACGGTGGCGGGGGTGCTGGCCGCGCATGCCGCGGCCTTGTGGGCCTTGCACGGGGCCTGGAGCGCACGCTCCCCGTCCCCACCCGCGCCCACCGTGGTGCAGGCCACTCTGCTGCCCGCGTCTTCTGCCGTGGCCCCCGCGCCGCCAGCCCCCTCGGTCGAGGCCCCAGCCCCGCCGCAGGCGCAGCGGCCCCGCCCTCTGGCCGCCGCCAAGCGCCCACCCAGCGCGCCGGCCCCTGCGCCCAGCGCAATGCCCGCCCCGAACGCGCCGCCGCCATCCGTTGTGCCGGCAGCATCCCCGCCCGGGCCGGCCGATCCGGCGCCCGCAACGGCGGCCGCCCCCACGCCTTCCTCGGTGGCGTCGGTGCCGTCCGCCGGCACCGCGTCCACCGCGCCGGCAACCGACGGGTCAACGGCCCCGGCGGCCGCCGCGCCCCCCGCCCGGATCGATCTGCCCTCGGCCAGCGCGGCCTACCTGAGCAATCCGCCCCCACCCTATCCGCCGCTGAGCCGGCGCCTGGGCGAACAGGGCAAGGTGGTCGTGCGCGTGCGCATCGAAGCCGACGGCACGGCATCGGCCGCCGAGGTCCGCACCTCCAGCGGCTTCGAGCGGCTGGACCAGGCCGCGCTGCAAACCGTCCTGCGCTGGAAGTATGTCCCCGGCAAACGCAACGGCGTGCCGGAAGCCATGTGGTATCTGATCCCGATTCAATTCGTCCTGGAGTGACCCCCGATGGAAACCAACCCCACCCCCGCCGCCTTTGGCCTGGCCCACCTGTGGGCCCAGGGCGATGGCGTCATCCGCACCATTGCGGTGCTGCTGTTGCTGATGTCCGTGGCCTCCTGGGTCGTCATCGTGCTCAAGGCGCTGGACCTGCGCCGGCACCGCGCCCAGGCCCGGCAGGTCGAGGCCTTCTGGCACAGCCGCGACTTCGCCGACGGCCTGGCCCGGCTGGGCGATGGCGGCGACAACCCGTTTTATCTGCTGGCCACGCAGGGCCGTGAGGCGGCAGCACACATCCGCGGGCTGGACGGCGAGCGCGCCCCGCAACTGCATGACGGCTTCGACGTCAGCGAGTGGGTCACGCGCGCCCTGCGCCACGCCATCGACGACTTCGTCGCCCGGCTGCAGGCGGGCCTGTGGATTCTGGCGTCGGTGGGCTCGACCGCCCCGTTCGTGGGGCTGTTCGGGACCGTCTGGGGCATCTACCACGCACTGATCGGCATCGGCACCAGCGGCTCGGCGGCCCTGGACCAGGTGGCCGGCCCCATCGGCGAGGCGCTTATCATGACCGCGCTGGGCCTGGCCGTGGCCATCCCCGCCGTGCTCGGCTACAACGCGCTCGTGCGCGGCCACAAGGCCTTGGTGCACCGGGTCAACCGCTTCGCGCATGAGCTGCACGCCTACTTCGTGACGGGGGCGCGGGTCGGGGGCGCGGCGGACGATGGCAAGGTGCGCCCCCTGCGCAGCGACGGCCGCTGACCGCCCCCACGACGGAGACCGACCATGGCGTTTTCGATCAACGACCCGGACGACGGCGAGCTGCTCAGCGAAATCAACATGATTCCGCTGATCGATGTGATGCTGGTGCTGCTGATCGTGTTTCTGATCACGATCCCGGTGATGAAGCATGCGGTACAGGTGGACCTGCCGAAAGCGGCGGCGCAGCAGCAGGCCCCGGTCCCCGAAGCCGTGAGGCTGACCATCGACGCCGACGGCCGCTACCTGTGGAACGATGCGCCGGTGAGCGACGCGGAACTGGCGACGCGGCTGGCCGAAGCCGCCGCCCAGGACCCGCAGCCCCCGCTGCAACTGCACGGGGACCGCGCGGTGCGCTACGAGCGGGTGGCGCAGGCGCTGGCAGCGGCCCAGCGCGCCGGGCTGCACAGCATCGGCTTCGTCACCGAGCAGCCGTGAACGCGGCGCCCGCCGCGCGCGCCACGGCGCGGGGTCACAGCCCGAGCGCGGCGATCCCGGCGCGGGCGATCTGGGCGTCCTCGCTCGACTTGACCCCGCTGACGCCGACGGCGCCGATCACCTCGCCCTCGTGGATGATGGGCACGCCGCCTTCCAGCAGGCCCTCCAGCGTGGGCGCAGACAAAAACGACGTGCGCCCCTGGTTGATGACGTCCTCGTAGACTTTGCTTTCACGCCGCCCCAGGGCCGCCGTGCGGGCCTTGGCCGGTGCGATGTGCGCCGAAATGGGCGCCGCACCATCCAGGCGCTGCAGCCACAGCAAATGGCCGCCCTCGTCCACGATGGCGATGGTGACCGCCCAGTGGTTTTTCAGGGCCTCCGCTTCGGCGGCGGCAGCGATGGCCTTGACGTCGGCGAGTTCGAGCACGGCGCGGGATTTCATGAACTTCTCTTAAGCAAAAGATTCGAAAGGCTGGCAAGCTTACCGCATTGCCCCTTGTCCCTCTCACCACAGGAGTGATCGATCCATGAGTCTGACCACCGTCTCCACGCGCCCGGGCACCGCCGTCGCCGGCGGCGAGCGCCAGCGCGTGCTGCGCAACACCTACTGGCTGCTGGCGCTGAGCCTGGTGCCCACGGTGCTGGGCGCCTGGATCGGGGTGAGTACCGGCATCACGGCAGCCCTGTCCGGCGGCGTCGGCGTGCTGGTGTTCCTGGCGGGCGCCTTCGGCTTCATGTTCGCCATCGAACGCACCAAACATTCGGCCACGGGCGTGGCTGTGCTGTTGGCCTTCACTTTCTTCATGGGGCTGATGCTGTCGCGCCTGCTGGCTGCGGTGCTGGGCTTCGGCAACGGGGCACAGCTCATCATGACAGCCTTCGGTGGCACGGCCGGGGTGTTTTTCGTGATGGCCAACCTGGCCTCGATCGTCAAGCGCGACCTCGACGGCCTGGCCAAATGGCTGTTCTTCGGCGCCATCGTGCTGTTGATCGGCGGGCTCGTCAACGTCTTCGTCGGCAGCACGGCGTTCATGGCGGCCCTGTCGATCATGGCCATCGGCATCTTCAGCGCCTTTTTACTGGTGGACCTCAAGCGCATCGTCGATGGCGGCGAGACCAACTACATCACCGCGACGCTCGCGCTGTACCTGAGCCTGTTCAATATCTTCCAAAGCCTGCTCGCCCTGCTGGGCATCTTTGGCGGCGAACGGGACTGATCGACGGAACGGATCGGCCCGGGGCCGGGCCGCCTCCACCGCGCCAAGCGGGCCAAGCGGGCCAAGCGGGCCAAGCGGGCCAAGCGGGCCAAGCGGGCCAAGCGGGTCAAAAGCGACGGCTTTGGCCCGCTTTTTGGTGCATGGATGGGGGTAGCCAGCCACTCCCCGGTGGCCGACAATCCCCACCATGCGCTTGCTCACCGTCGCGTCCACGCCGCCCGTGCCGCCCCCAGCGCCACCCGCCCGGTCCGGGCGGGTGCGGGCCGTGGCGGCCTTGCTCGCCTGTTCGGCCCTGCTGGGGGGGTGCGACATGCTGGGCATCGACACCCCCGCCAAGCAGGCGGCGCGCCGCGAGGCCGACGGACGCGCGATCGGCGCGGGCTGCCGCCACACCCAGCGCAGCCTGGAAGACTGTTACGCCGCCAACCCGCGGGCGGCCAAGGCGGCGATCTTTGCCGGCTGGCGCGAGATGGACGAGTACATGCGGGAAAACAACATCCCCGCGATGCCCTCCGCACCGGCGGCCCCGGTCAAACCGGCCGAATCCACCGGCCCGAGCGAGGAGGTCGTCGCCCCCTCTGCCGCCAAACCGTCGGCACCAACCGCGACCCCGCCCACCGGCAGCATCGTGCCGCGCATCGCACCCCCCGCTCCGGCCACCGCGCCACCCTCCGCCCCCGCTGCCCCTGCCGCCAATCGCTGACCGGCTGACCGGGCGCGTGGCCCGCATGTGGCCGCGCATGGCCACAGCGATCCATCCTCAGCACTCGTCCGGCCGGTCAAAGACCGCGATGCTTTCGACGTGCGCCGTGTGGGGGAACATGTTGACCACGCCCGCCGCCGTGCACCGATAACCCGCCTGATGCACGAGCAACCCCGCATCGCGGGCCAGGGTGGCGGGATTGCAACTGACGTACACGATGCGCCGCGGGGGACGCCACGGCTCACCGGTCGGGGTGGGGGTCACCTGCGCTCCGGCCAGCGCGGCCTGGTGCAGATCGGCCAGCGCCTTGGCCAGCGCAAACGCGCCTTCGCGCGGCGGGTCCACCAGCCAGCGATCGGCCACGCCGTCGGCCACCAGTTGCGCCGGCGTCATCTCGAACAGGTTGCGCGCGACGAACGTGGTCGGCGCCAGCCCCCCGCGCCGGGCCTGGTTGCGCTGCCAGTTTTCGCGCGAGCGCGCCACCAGGGCCTCGCTGCCCTCGATGCCCAGCACCGCGCCCGCCTGGGTCGCCAGCGGCAGCGTAAAGTTGCCCAGCCCGCAGAACCAGTCGATGACGCGCTCGTCTCGGCCCGCCTGCAGCAGCCGCAGCGCACGCGCGACCAGCACGCGGTTGATGTGCGGATTGACCTGGGTGAAATCGGTGGGCCGAAACGGCATGACCAGACCGAACTCCGGCAGACCATACGACAGCTCGGGCGTGCCGTCGTCCGCGTCCAGCCGGTGCACACTGTCCGGTCCCTTGGGCTGCAGCCACCATTGCACGGCAGCATCGGCGTGCTCGCGGGCAAAGTCGCGCAGGCGCTGCCGGTCCGCATCGGACAGGGGCTCCAGGTGGCGCAGCACCAGCGCGGTCACGCCGTCCCCGCAGGCCAGCTCGATTTGCGGACAGGTCTCGCGCGCGTCCATGCCCATGAGCAGGCCGCGCAGGGGCCGCAGCAAGGCGCTCACATGCGGGGGCAGGACGGCGCACGAGTCCATGTCCGCCACGTAGCGGCTCTTGCGCTCGTGAAAACCGATCAGCACCTCGCCCTTTTTGGCGACATAGCGCACCGACAGGCGGGCACGCCAACGGTACCCCCAGGCGGGCCCGGCAATCGGGCGCAGCACCTGCTGCGGCCGCACCTTGCCCAGCCGCCACAGGTTGTCTTCCAGCACGCGCTGCTTGATGGCCACCTGCGCCAGCGGCTCCAGATGCTGCATCTTGCAGCCGCCGCAGGCCCCAGCGTGCAGGCCAAAGTGCGGGCACCGCGGGACGACGCGCAGGGGCGAGGCGCGATGCAGGGTGCGCAGCTCGGCGGCTTCCCACTGGTTCTTGCGGCGGGTGACCTGCACCTCCACCCATTCGCCGGGCAGCGCGCCCTCGACGAAAACCACCTTGCCATCGGGCCGGCGCGCAATGCCTTGGGCCTCCAGGTCCAGCGCCTGGATGCCCAGCGCGTCGGCCGGTATGCCCGGGGGGCGCGGGGAGTCGGTCGCGGGCGTGGCGGCGGTGGCGGAGGCGTCGCCGGGCAGGCTGCCGGCGCTCCAATCGGGGGCCTGGCTCATCAGCGGCTCGGCAGCAGGCTCAGCGGATCGATGGGCTTGCCCTGCCGCCGCACCTCGAAGTGCAGCTTCACCCGGTCGGCGTCGCTGCTGCCCATTTCGGCGATCTTCTGCCCTTGCCTAACCGTCTGGTCCTCGCGCACCAGCAGGGTCTGGTTGTGGGCATAGGCCGTCAGATAGGTGTTGTTGTGCTTCAAGATGATCAGGTTGCCGTAGCCGCGCAGATCCGAGCCGGCATAGACCACGCGCCCGTCGGCTGCGGCCAGCACGGGGTCCCCGGCTCGGCCACCGATGCCGACCCCCTTGCTGCGGGTTTCGTCGAATGAGTAGAGCACCGGGCCGCGCGCCGGCCAGACCAGGGCGATCGCATCGCCATTGGCCGCGGGGGCCGGCGTGGGCGCAGCCGCCGGGGCGGCCGCGGTAGCAGGGGCGCTCGCGGTCGCCGGCCGCGATCCGGCCGCCGCGCCCGGCGCAGCCGCGGGAGCGCTGGCGGTGTTGGCGCTGTTGGCGGCATCGAGCGGCCGCGCCTGGACGCTGGCCCCGGTGACGGGCTGGGTGGTGACGGCGGCCGTGGCGGGAGTCGCGCCCGGGGGCACGACGCGCAACACCTGGCCCACCTCGATCAGGTGGGGATTGGTCAGACCGTTCCAGGCCGCGATGTCGCGCCAGCTCTGCCCCTGCTCGAGGCCGATGCGGTAGAGCGTGTCGCCGGGGCGAACCGTGTAGTAGCCCGGCTTGCCGGCATTTTCGCTGCCGGGCGGGGCGGCGACGGGGGCAGCCGGCGCAGAAACGCTGCGGGACATTGGTGTGGGTGCAGGCGAGCGATCGACGACCGGCGCCTGCCGCGCGGGCTGCTTGGGGGCAGCGCAGCCGGCCAACACCAGGGCGGCGCCCAGCAGCACCCCCCACAGTCGGGTCGCATGGGTGGTCGAGGCCAGGATCCCGTGTCGTTGGCGATTCATGGGTGCGTACGTCCTCCGTCAAGCAACCCCGGATTTTAGGGGGACGAACCACACGCCCTCGAGCACCTGGCGCTCGAACCCCTTTGGCGTGCGCTCCACCACCACCAGGCTTTGCCGGCCGGGCTGGAGTTCGGCCGGGGCCACCAGCCGCGCACCCACCGCCAGCTGCTCCAGCCACGCCGTTGGAATGTCCTCGCCGCCGGCCGCGGCGATGATCCCGGCATACGGCCCCCCTTGCGCAAACCCTGGCATGCCGTCGCCAAAAATCAGATGGATGTTTGGAATGCGCAGCGGCCGCAGGTTCTCGCGCGCCTTTTCGTGCAGCGCCCGCAGGCGCTCCATGCTGTAGACCTCGTGGCACAGATGGGACAACAGGGCCGCCTGGTAGCCGCAGCCGGTGCCGATCTCCAGCACGCGGCCCAGCGGCAACGACCGCCCCGCGCACAGCAGCTCCAGCATGCGCCCGACGACGCTCGGCTTGGAAATCGTCTGCCCCCAGCCGATCGGCAGGCTGGTGTCCTCGTAGGCCTGGGCCGCCAGCGCGGAATCGACGAAACGGTGGCGCTCCACCCGCTCGAAGGCCTGCAGCACGGCGGGGTGTGTCAGACCCAAATCGGCCAGCCGCCCCACCATCGCGCGCCGCACGGCCGCGGAATCCAGCCCCACGCCCGCCACCGGCGGTGGCGCGGGCGCGGTTGCCCGCCCCGACGGGCGTGTTGCTGCGCTGCCCGGACCACCGGGGCGCCCACCGGCCGCCGCGGGCGCCACCCGGTCCAGCGTCGCCGGGAAGCGCGGCCGCGCACCCGCCGCCGCGGGCGCGGCCGCAGGGGGGGCGTCGGGCCGCGGCTTTACCATGGGCGCTGGTCTGAATGGCCTGCCTGGGAGGGATCGGAGGTATGGGGAGCGTGGGCCCCAGCCGGCACCCCCCGCCCCCCGGCGCCGGCCACGGCGGACAAAGCGGCGGCGGTCTGCGCCCAGTAGGCCAGCCGGCCGTGGTCGGTCAGATCGATCTGCAGCGGCGTGATCGACGCATAGCCCTGGCGCGTCGCATGAAAATCGGTGCCCTCGGCATCGTCCTTGGCGGGCCCGGCTGCGCCGATCCAGTACATGGTCTCGCCGCGCGGATTGACCTGGGTGATCACCGGCTCCGCCGCATGGCGGCGCCCCAGGCGCGCGACCTTGAAGCCGCGGATGGCCTCGCGCGGCAGGCTGGGGATGTTGACGTTGAGCAGCCACGGGCCGGGATGGGCGGCATCGGGCGCCGCATCGGCCATGGCGCGGCGATGCGCCTCGGCGGCCGGCTGCAAGGCCCGCACCAGCTCCGCGGCCAGGGCGGCGGCGGTATCCAGATGGGCCCAGCCCTTTTCCGTCAGAGAAAACGCAATGCCCGGGATGCCGAACAGATAGCCCTCCATGGCCGCGCCCACCGTCCCGGAGTAGATCGTGTCGTCACCCATGTTGGCCCCGTTGTTGATACCGGAGACGACCAGATCGGGCCGGTAGTCGAGCAGCCCCGTGAGCGCGATGTGCACGCAGTCGGCCGGGGTACCGTTGACATAACGCACCCCGGGGGAAGCGCGATGCACATACAGCGGGGCGTTGAGCGTGAGCGCGTTGGACTTGGCGCTGTTGTTGTGCTCGGGCGCCACGACCTCGACGTCGGCAAACGCGGACAGCGCGCGGGCCAGCGCCACGATGCCCGGCGCCTGGTAGCCGTCGTCGTTGGAGAGCAGGATCCTCATGGCGAGGCATTGTAGGCGGCCCGACCGCAACGCCGGTGACACCCCTGGGGGGCGCCCGCCCCTATGATGCCGCGACTCCCCGCGCAAACCACACATCACCCCAAGGAGACACCGGATGCACGCCTGGCTGTGCGAAAACCCTGTGGGCGTCGACGCCCTGACCTGGAAGGAACTGCCGACCCCGACCCCCGGCCCGGGCGAGGTGCTGGTCGAGATTGCGGCCGCGAGCCTCAACTTCCCCGATCTGCTGATCATTCAGAACAAATACCAGTTCAAGCCCCCGCTGCCGTTCGTGCCGGGATCGGAGTACGCCGGGACCGTCCGCGCCGTCGGCCCGGGCGTGACGAACCTGCAGCCGGGCCAGCCGATCGCCTGCCTCAGCGGCACCGGGGGGTTTGGCACCCACACCCTGGCGCCGGCCGAACGGTGCATCCCGCTGCCCGCGGCGTTCGACCTGACGGACGCCGCGGCGTTCATCATGACCTATGCCACGTCCTACCACGCCCTGATCGACCGGGCAGCGCTGCAGCCGGGCGAGACGGTACTGGTGCTCGGCGCGGCGGGTGGCGTGGGCACTGCGGCCATCCAGATCGCCAAACACCACGGCGCCCGGGTCATCGCCGCCGCCTCCAGCGCCGACAAATGCGCCCTGGCGCAACGCCTGGGGGCCGATGCGACGCTGGACTACTCGGTGCACACGGCCGGCGGGAGCTTTCGCGACGAGATCAAGCGGCTGACCGAAGGCCGGGGGCCGGATGTGATCTACGACCCGGTGGGCGGTGAGCTGGCCGAGCCCGCCTTCCGCTCGATCGCCTGGCGGGGCCGCTATCTGGTGGTCGGCTTCGCGGCGGGCCCCATTCCGCAACTGCCGCTGAACCTGCCGCTGCTCAAGGGCGCGTCGCTGGTGGGCGTGTTCTGGGGCGACTTCGCCCGCCGCGAGCCTCAGGCCAACGCCGCGATGCTGCAGACGCTGGCGCAGTGGTATCTGCAGGGCCACATCAAGCCCGTGATCGACCGCGTGCTGCCCATGGAACAGCTGCCCCAAGCCTACGCCTTGATGGCATCGCGCCGGGTGATGGGCAAGGTGGTGTTGCGCAACGCGCACTAGAATCGCGGTTCTCGAACGTCGCCAGGGGAGCCCTGAGCCGCCGTGACCGGCGCGCAACGGGCTGAGAGTGGGCGTGGGCCATGGGGGCCGACGACCAGACCCTGGAACCTGATCCGGTTCGTACCGGCGGAGGAAGTGCGACATGAATGCGTTGCCGATCGCTACGGTGGGTGGGGCCTTGCTCGCCTTTTTGTGGGTGGGTCTGCGGGCCCGCTCGGCGGACACCACCCTCGATGAATACCTGACCGCCCGCGGCTCGCAGTCCGCGACCACCCTGGGCCTGTCCTTTCTGGCCTCGGGGCTGGGGGCGTGGATTTTGTTCGTGCCGCCGGAAATCGGCGCCTTCGTCGGCCCGGTGGCACTGGCCGGCTATGCCATCGGGGCGGCGTTGCCCTTCTTGGTGCTGGCGTGGTGCGGCCCGGCCATCCGGCGCCGAATGCCCGCCGGGCGCAGCCTGACCGAGTATGCCGGTGAGCGGTTCGGGGGCGCTGTGCGCGGCTGGGTGCTGCTGCTGTCGCTGCTGTACATGCTGTGCTTTCTGACCGCGGAGCTGACCGCCATCGGCGGCATCGTGGCGTTGCTGACCGGGCAGGACGGGCGCTGGGCGGTGCTGGCCGTGGCGGCCGTCACGCTGATCTACACCGCCTGGGGCGGGCTGCGCGCCAGTCTGGCCACCGACCGCTGGCAGGCGTGGTTGCTGCTGGCGCTGCTGGCCTGGGTGGGTGCGGTGGTCGTCCAGGCGCCGGCACCCCCACCGGCGTCCACGGCAGCTGCGCCATCGGCGCCGGCCGCCGCTCCCCTGCCCGTGGGCCTGTCGGTGGCGCTCACCCTGGTGATTGCCGTCACGGCGGCCAACCTGTTCCACCAGGGCTACTGGCAGCGCATCTGGGCAGCCCACAGCGAGCGCGCGCTGCAACGCGGCGCGTGGCTGGGCGCCGTGACGACCGCGGCCGCCATCGCGCTGGTCGGGGGATTGGGGATGCTGGCGGCCCAGCAGGGCCTGCCCTTGGGGACGCCACCGGTGCCGTTTTTTGCGCTGGTGCAGCATGCGCCGGACTGGGTTGTCGCGCCGGTGTTGGTGCTGGCCGTGGCCCTGGTGGCGTCGTCGGTGGACACGCTGCAAAGCGGCATCGCGGCCCTGCTGGTGACGCAGCGCCGCCAAGCATCGCTGGCCGGCGCACGCTGGGCCACCGTGCTGCTGATGGTGCCGGTGGTCGCCGTGGCGTGGCAGGGCCTGTCGGTGCTGCGGCTGTTCCTGGTGGCCGACCTGCTGTGCGCCACCGCCGCGGTGCCGCTGCTGCTGGGGCTGTGGCGGCGCACGCCGCGCCACGCGGCGCTGATCGGCATGGCGGCCGGGCTGGTCGGCGCCGTGCTGCCGGACGCCTGGGCCGCCGGCAACCTGTGGCAGGGGCTGGTGGCCGCCACCTTCCCGGCCAACGTGCCGACGCTGGCGCCGTTCGCCGGGGCGCTGATCGCCTCCACCGCCGCGACGCTGACGCTGGCGTGGCTGGCGCCCGCGCGCGAGCCGGCCGCCGGGCGCTGACCAACCTCCCGTCGGACTGGACGGCCTGCCGTGGCGGAGGCCGCCGTCAGGCGCGCGCGTCGCCCCAGCGCAGCGGGCAGCGGTCGTCGCCGACGTAGGTGGCGCGGCCGTGGCGGTCGACGCAGTAGCTCGGCGAGACGATCATGTCCTGGAACAGCATGCCGGCGCCGATGCGCGTGTACTCGAACAGCACGCTGCGCTCCACGCGCGAGCCGGCGCGCAGGTGGCTGCCGTGGCCGATCCACGCCGGCCCGACGATCGAGCAGCCCTCCTCCAGCCGCACGCTGGAGCCGATGTAAACCGGCCCGGTGACCTGCACGCGGTCGAAGTCGATGCGGGTGTTGAGCCCCACCCACACGCCCGGGCGCACCTCGGTGCCGGGCATGCACAGGTCGGCGATCTCGCCGCTGATCACGCGCTGCAGCACCGACCAGTAATCGCTGACGCGCCCGATGTCGATCCAGTGGAACGGCCGGCTCTGCGCGTAGAACGGCAGGCCGCGCTCCACCAGCAGCGGAAACAGCTCCGCGCCGATGTCGAACACCCGCCCCGACGGCACCAGGTCCAGCACCGCCGGCTCGAAGATGTAGATGCCGGTGCTGGCCAGATTTGAGCGCGCCTCCTCCGGCCGGGGCTTTTCCTGGAACGAGACCACGCGCCCGTCCTCGTCGGCCACCACGATGCCGTAGTTGCCGACCTGCTCGCGCGGCACCGGCAGCGTCACCACGCTGGCCAGCGCCCCCTTGGCGCGGTGCTCTGCCAGCGCGGCGGTGATGTCCAGGTCGACGAGCGCGTCGCCGCACAGGACGATGGTAGTCTCGTCGAAGAAGCCGCTCATGTCCTGGATGCGCTTCATGCCGCCCGCGGAGCCCAGCGGCCGCGGCAGGATGTCGCCGTGCTCGTAGACGCCCTCGTAGGAGTAGCCGATCTCCACGCCCCAGCGGCGCCCGTCGCGGAAGTACTGCTCGATCTTGTGGTGGTTCCAGGCCACGTTGACCATGATCTGGCGCACGCCGTGCGCGGCCAGCCGCTCCACCAGGTACTCCATCACCGGCTTGTCCAGGATGGGCACCATCGGTTTGGGCAGGTCTTTGGTCAGCGGACGCACGCGGGTGCCCTGCCCCGCGGCGAGGATCATGCCTTTGGCCATTCGATGTCTTGACAGCAATCAGGGTGCGTGAATTGTGCCAGCCCGGGGTGGGGGGGCAGCAGCGCACTCAGCCCGATACTTGCCCCGGCGCCGCGCGGGGACGGAGCCGTTGCCCATCGCGCACCAGTTGTCCCGGATACAACACCACGGTGTCGCCGGCGCGTACACCGTCCGTGATCCAGGCCACGTCGGCGTTGCGATCGCGCAACGCCACTTGGCGCGCGACGGCGCGCCCGCCTTCCACGACCAGCACCTGCCAGCCCGCGCCGTCGCGCACCAGCGCCCCGGTGGGGACCAGCGTGACCCGCTCCTGCGCCGAGACGACGATGCGTGCCTCGACCCGGTAGCCATCCCCCAGAATCGCCTCGGCGGGCGGGCCCTCCAAAGCCAGGACGACCGGCACGCGCTGCTCCTCCACGCCCAGCGCGGACACTTTGGTGAAGGCCGTCGGATCGATCCGGGCGACCCGGGCGGTCAACGGGGGTACGGCGGGCCCCACCGACACCGTGGCGGGCGCCCCCACCGCAATGCGCAGGGCGTCGGCGGACAGCACATCGACCACCGCCTCCAGTTGTGCCAGATCGGCGATCTCGAACAGCGCCTGACCGACATTGACCGGCACCGCGCTGTCCACATGCCGCTTGAGGATGCGCCCGCCCACGGGGCTGCGCACCGGCCAAGGGCGCCCCGGCGCGCCGCCGTCCGCCTGGGCCAGCGCGGCCCGCGCCTCGGCCACGGCGTAGCGCGCGCGCTGGCGCTCCGCCTCGGCGGCGGCCAAGGCCTGGGCGGCCGCGCGCTCGCTCCGCTCGGCCTGCTCCGCAGCCGATGGCGCGACGAAGCGCTGCTGCGCCAGATCGCGCGTGCGCTGCAGGTCGGCGCGCGCCTGATCGTGGGTCAGCCGCGCCCGCTGCCCCTGCGCGTCGGCCGCAGCCAGCGCAGCCTCGCTCGCGCCCACGCGCTGCTGCAGCACGGCGCGCGTGCGCGCATCGATCAGCGCCGGCGCCGCCGGATGCAGCACTGCCAGCACGTCCCCGGCGCGCACGTCCGCGCCCACGTCCAGCGTCGGGCGCTCCAGGCGCCCCTGCAAGGGCGCCGCGACGGTGTAGCGCTGTACGGGCCGCAGCCGGCCGTCCTCCTGCACCGTCTGCTCGAAGCGGCCCTCGTGCACGGCGGCCACATCGACCACCAGCGGGCGCGGCTGCAGCACCCACGCCCCCAGCACAGCCACCCCCAGCACCCCAGCCGCGATGGCTGCGCGTCGCCCCCAGGGCGACCGTGTCGGTGTCTCGTTCATTCCCTCACCTTCAAAACCGCGACCAGATCCAGCCGGTCGATGTGCCGGCGCACCAGCCAGGCGCTGACCACACCCGCGGCCAGCACCACCAGCGCCGCCCCGGCATACGTCGCCGGCGCGATCACGACCGGAAAATCGATGGCGTCCGACGACATCAGCCGCATCAGCAGATGCGCCAGCGCCCAGCCGAGCGCCGCCCCCACCGGCAGGGCGAGCAGCAGCTCCACCGCCAGTTCGGCCAGCAGCAGCACCGACACCTCCCGCCGCGTCATGCCCAGCACGCGCAGGCTGGCCAGCTCCCACGCCCGCTCCGACAGCGCGATGCGCGCGGCGTTGTAGATGATGCCCACCGCCATCGCCACGGCAAACGCGGTCAGGATGCCGCTGAAGACACCCATGTTGCGCTCGGTGCGGGCGTTGAAGGCGCGCACCACGGCATCCTTGTCCACCACCGCGCTGATGAAGGGGGCCGATTTGACCGCCTGCCACAGGGCCTCGCGCTGCGCCAGATCGGCGTGCAGGGCGGCATGGGTGACGCCGTCGCCGTCACGTGCCAGCCGGTTGAGCGCCGCCAGCTCCATGTACAGGGCCTTGCCGAACTGGGTGTGCACGATGTCGACGATTTCCACCTCCACGACACGCCGGTTCCACAGCCGAAACGCCACCGTGACCCGGTCGCCCGGGCGCAAGCCCAGCTCGCGCGCCAGCAAGGCCGAGGCCACCGCCCCCTGCGCGGGCAGGGTCAGCGGCCCGCGTGCCTCGTCGACCACGCGCAGCAGCCGGCCATGCGCGGGCAGGGCGGACAGCACCGTATCGACGCGCCGCGCACCCGCCTGCAGGCGCACCGGCTCGTTGCGATAGCCCTCGGCATCGATCACACCGGGCAGCCGGCGCAGATCGTTCACCACGGTCGCCGGCATGGGCCGATCGAAGTCCACCCACACGTCCCCCTGCTGCACCTGCCGAAACTGCACATCCACGATGTGCGCGATCGCATCCAGCCAGAACGCCCCGGAAATCTGCAGCGCCACCGCCGCGGCAATGCCCAGTACCGTCAGGCCGGCACGCAGGGGCCGGCGCTCCACGTTGCGCACCACCATGCGCGCCGCCGCCGTGACATGGCGGCCATAGCCCAGGCGCTCGATCAGGGTCGGGCGATAGCCCGCCGGCACGGGGGGCTGCATGGCCTGAGCCGGCTGCAGCCGCACCACGGCACGGATCGCCGTCCACGCCCCCAGGGTCGCGCACAGCACCGCGATCAGCGCGGCCGTCACGATCAACCACGGGGCCGTCGCATACGCCAGGCGGCCAAAGCGGAACACCTCGGCATACACCCACAGCATCAGCCGGCCGATGGCCTGGCTGCCCAGCAGCCCCAGCGCCACGCCCAGCAGCGCGATCACCAGCGCAAAGCGCACATAGTGCCGGGCGATGGCGGCGTTGGCGTACCCCAAGGCCTTGAGCGACGCGATCTGCGCCCGCTGGGTGGTGACCTGCCGGTGCAGCACGACGTTCAGAATGAACATCGCCACCGCCAGAAAGATGCCCGGCAGCACCGTCCCCATCACACGCAGCTGCGACAGCTCGTCGGTGACGATCTTGTGCGACATCTGCAAGTCGCGGCCCGTGGCGCCGAGCGCACCAAACCGCGCCAGCAGATGATCGACCTGCGCAATCACCGGGGCCGGCGCCGCGCCGGGGTGCAGCCGAAGCGCGACGCGATTGAACGCGCCCGTCATGTCGAACGCCCGCGCCATGCGCTCGTCGTCGATCCACCAGACCCCGAACGACTCGTCATCCGGCATGTCGCCGCGCATCGCAAACACATACTCCGGCGTCGCCACCGTGCCGACGATGCGCACCGCCTCGCGGCGGCCGGCCAGGATGGCATGGGCCACGTCGCCGGGGCGCAAGCCGCGCGCCACAGCAAACCGGTCGGTCACCACGGCCTCCAGCGGACCGCCCGCCTCGGGCCAGCGGCCGGACAGCAACGTCAGCGCATTGAGCCCCTGGCGCCCCTGCTGGGCACGCGCCAGATCCAGCCCCACGAAGCGCCCGGACACCGGCGTCGCGACCCCGGGCAGATCCACCTGGGCATCGAACACCACCTCGGTCTTCACCTCGGCCACCCCGGGCACGGCGGCCAGCCGGTCGCGCACCGCCAGCGGCGCGCGCTTGACCGCGACGAACACATCGGCAAAGCGGTTGTCGCGGTAGAAGGCGTCCCGCGAGGACAACAGCGAGTCGTAGACGGCAAACATGCCCACGAAGCCCGCCACCCCGATCGCCACGACGACGGCAATCGTCAACACCTGGGCCCAGAGCTGCCGCAGATCGCGCCAGAGCTTGATGTCCAGGGCCCGCACCATCCCCCCCGACTACCAGCGCAGGTCGCGCGCCGGCACCTTGTGCGGATTGGGCTGCACGTCCACGATGCACCCGTCCACCAGCCGCAGCACCCGGTCGGCCATCGCGGCGATGGGGGCGTTGTGGGTGATCACCACCGTGGTGGTGCCCACGGATCGGTTGACGGTTTCGATGGCCTCCAGCACGCGCACACCGGTGGCGCAGTCCAGCGCACCCGTGGGCTCGTCGCACAGCAGCACGGCCGGGCGCTTGGCAATCGCGCGGGCGATCGCCACCCGCTGCTGCTCGCCTCCGGACAATTGCGAGACGAAGTGGTCCAGCCGGTGACCCAACCCCACCCGCGCGAGGGCCTCGGCGGGGTCCATGGGATGGGGCACCAGATCCGTCACCAATTGCACGTTCTCCCGCGCGGTCAGGCTGGGGATCAGGTTGTAGAACTGGAAGACGAAGCCGACGTGATCGCGCCGGTAGGCCGTCAGGGCCGCGTCGTCGGCCTGCGCCAGGTCGTGCGCCTGCCCGGCATGGAACCAGGTGGCTTGCCCCGCGGTGGGGGTGTCCAGCCCACCCAGGATGTTGAGCAGCGTCGATTTGCCGCTGCCCGAGGCCCCCAGCAGCACGACGAACTCGCCCTGCCGGATGTCCAGATCCACGCCGCGCAGAGCATGCACCGCGGCCTCGCCGCTGCCATAGACCTTGGACAGTCCGCGCGCGACGAAAACCGCCTTGGGATCGACGTCAGAACAGGGGGATGGAGACGCGGGCAGCTGCATGGTCGATGGTCATCATCTCATGCTGCCCGGTGCGCACGCGGAACGGCTGTCGTTTCACCGCGTGGGCATTTGACGATCGTCAAATGGGGGTGGGGTGGCTGATGGGACTCGAACCCACGACAACCAGAATCACAATCTGGGACTCTACCAACTGAGCTACAGCCACCGCAGAAGCCGACATTATATCGCCGTTTTTTTGGGGGGTTCCCCCTCGCGCCACTCACTTGACCAGGATCTCGGCCTTGTAGCGCTGCCGCAAGGCCCCCAGGTAGGCCTGGGCCTCGCCCTCGCCCCACAGCCGGGCGAGTTCTTGTCGTTCGTTGAGCAGACGCACCGCATCGGGGGCCTCGCGCGGGGGGCCGCGCCGCACGCGCAGCACGGCCGCACCGTCGGCCCCCAGATCGACCACCACCCACGCGGGGGCGTCGCCTTCCAGCCGGGCGCTCATGGCCGCGCGCACGGCCGCCGGCGGCAGGCCCTGGGCGTCCTGGCGCGACACCAGCACCGGCGTGCGCAGTGCCGATGCGGCCGGGGTCTGGGCGGACCATTGGGCCTGGGCGGCACGGGCGGCCTCCAGCGCCGCCGCGCGGGCGCGTTGCTGAACCAGCCGCTGGCGCACCTCGGACGCCACGGCCTCGAACGGCCGCCGCTCGGACGGCCGGTGCGCCAACACGCGCACGGACAGCAACCGGTTGCCGCCCAATTCGATCGCCGCGCTGTTGCGCTTCTGGCCCAGGGCCTCTTCGTTGAAGACGGCGCGCAGCAGAGCGGGCTCGCGCAGCAGCGCATCGGCCGCAGCCCCGACCGGGCCGGTGCGCTCGACCGTCGCCCGGTGCACCGTCAGACCCAGGGCCTGGGCGGCCGGTGCCAGGGTGTCGGACTGTTCGTACACCAGATTGCTGAAGCGCTCCGCGTCCTCGGCAAACCGCCGCTGCGCGAGCTGGCGGCGCACCTCGGCCTCGATGCGGGGGCGGGCCTTCTCGAACGGCTCGGCCTCGGGCTGGCGCACGTCGGTGAGCTGGATGATGTGCAGACCGAACTCGCTCTCCACGATGTCGGAGATCTGCCCCTTCTGCAGCGCAAAGACCGCATCTTCGAAGGGCTTGACCATCGCGCCACGGCCAAACCAATCCAGGTCGCCACCCTTCGCAGCCGAACCCGGGTCTTGCGAGCGGGTGCGGGCCAGCTCGGCAAACCGCTTGGGATCGCGGCGCACCTCGGCCAGAATCTGCTCGGCCTCGGCACGGACACGGGCCTTTTCGTCGGCAGAGGCGCCGGGTGGGAGCAGCAGCAGGATGTGGGACGCGCGACGCTGCTCGGCGCGCGAGGTGTCGGCCACGTTTTGCCGGTAGTAGTCGCGCAGTTCGGCTTCGCTGGGGGTAATGCGCGCGGCGACGGCCTGGGGATCCAGGACCACGTATTCGATGTCCGCCTGCTCGGGCGTGCGGAATTCATCCGCATGTTCGTCGTAGAACGCCTTGAGGTCGGCATCCGACACCTGGATGGCCGACGCGTGATCCGCCGGCCGGAAGAACGCCGGCGCGACTTCGCGCCGCTCGAAAAACGCCTGTGCGGCCCATTCGGCCGAGGCTTTGGGCATGACGGCGCTGTCCGCCACCGCCTGGGTGACCGCGCGGCGCGCGAGGTCGGCACGCACGCCCGCCTCGAACTGCTCGGCCGTCATGCCTTGGGCGCGCAGCAGGTCCTGGTAGCGTTGCACATCCAGGGTGCCATCGGGTTTGCGCAGGCCGGCGATCGTCGGGTCGCGCAGCAGCTCGGCCGCCAGCCGGCGGTCGGTGGCCACCAGCCGCATGTCCTGGGCGGCGCGCGCCAGCACCCGTTCGGTGACCAGACGCTCCAAGGTCGCGCGCCGGCTGTCCTCGCCCTCCAGCAGGGCACGGTCCACCCCGGGCATCGACGCCGCCAGGCGCTCGACCTCGCGCCGGTGGGCGGCGTCCCATTCGGTGCGGGTGATGCGTTCGCCGCCCACCCGGGCCACGGGCTCGGACTGGTCGCGAAACCGGGTGTAGCCCTCGATGCCGAAGAAGACGAACGAGGGGATGATCAACAACATGAGCAGGGCCATGAGCACCTTCATGTTGTTGCGAAAGACGTCGAACATGACCTGCGCGCTTCGGGAAGGGTTGGTGGGTGCTGACGGGATCGAACCGCCGACCTACGCCTTGTAAGGGCGCCGCTCTACCAGCTGAGCTAAGCACCCGATCCGGTGACTGCCAGGACCACGGGGCCGGCAGCCGGAGCGGTCATCCGTTGACGGCGTCTTTGAGCGCCTTGCCCGGACGGAATTTCGGCATTTTAGCCGCAGCGATATCGACCACTTCCCCCGTCTTGGGGTTGCGCCCCTTGCGGGCCGCGCGTTCATCCACCTGGAAGGTGCCAAACCCCACCAGCGTGACGTCGCCGCCGCGGGCCAGCGTGTCCGAGACCGTGGCCAGGAAGGCGTCGAGCGCGCGCGCGGCCTCCTGCTTGGTCAATTCCGCCCGCTCCGCGATGTGATCGATCAGTTGTGCTTTGTTCATGTGCAAGACTCTCTCCAAATCCGGCGGACGCGACGGCCCACCGGCGCGAAAAAGGGGCGTATTCTACCCACGCCGTTTCATGCCCCGGCGCACAGCGCCTCGGCCCGCAGCGCCTCGGCGATGGCGCGGCCGAGGTCGGCGGTGCCGGCGCGCCCGCCCAGGTCCGGCGTGCGCGGCGCGCCGCTGCCGGGCGCCAGCGCCGCCTCGATCGCGCGCACGATGGCGTCGTGCGCGTCGCGGTGGCCAAGGAAGTCCAGCATCAGCGCGCCGGACCAGATCTGCCCGATCGGGTTGGCGATGCCGCGGCCGGCGATGTCCGGCGCCGAGCCATGCACCGGCTCGAACAGCGACGGAAAGCGCCGCTCCGGGTTCAGGTTGGCCGACGGCGCGATGCCGATCGTGCCGGTGCAGGCCGGCGCCAGGTCGCTCAGGATGTCGCCGAACAGGTTGCTGGCCACGACGACGTCGAAGCGGTCGGGCCGCTGCACGAAGTGCGCGGTCAGGATGTCGATGTGGTACTGGTCCACCGCCACGTCCGGGTAGCCCGCCGCCATCGCGCGCACGCGCTCGTCCCAGTACGGCATGGTGATGGCGATGCCGTTGGACTTGGTGGCGCTGGTCAGGCGGCCGCGGCGGCGGCGCGCCCGTTCGAACGCGAAGCGCAGCACGCGGTCCACGCCGTGGCGCGTCATCACCGTCTCCTGCACCACCAGCTCGCGCTCGGTGCCCTCGAACATGCGCCCGCCAATGCTGCAGTACTCGCCCTCGGTGTTCTCGCGCACGATCAGCATGTCGATCTCGCCGGGCGCGTACGGCGTGCCGTCGGCGCGCACCAGCGGCGAGCGCACCCCCGGCATCAGCCGCGCCGGGCGCAGGTTGACATACTGGTCGAACGCGCGGCGAAACTGCAGCAGCGAGCCCCACAGCGAGACGTGGTCGGGAATCTTCTCGGGCCAGCCGACCGCGCCGAAGTAGATCGCGTCGAACCCGCCGAGGAGGTCCTGCCAGTCGGGCGGCAGCATGGCGCCGTGGCGCTCGTAGTACGGCCAGCAGGCGAAGTCGAAGGTCTCGAAGCGCAGGTCGAGGCCGAAGCGGCTGGCCGCGGCCTCCAGCACACGCAGGCCCTCGGGCATGACCTCGGTGCCGATGCCGTCGCCGGGGATGACGGCGATGCGGTGCACCGGGGCGGGGATGGGCGAGGCGGTCATCAAGCGGTCTCCTTGGTCGATGGTCTCGGCGCGACGGTTCAGCGCGGCGGACCGCCGCGCACCACCAGCGCCACGCCCAGGGCAGTCAGCGCCGTGCCGGTCAGCGTCGTGGCGGTGATCGGCTCGCCGAACAGCACCCAGGCGATCAGCGCCGTGCACGGCGGCACCAGGTACATGAGGCTCGCCACCGATGCGGCCGCGCCGCGCTGGATCAGCAGGTACAACAGCGAGCTGCCGCCCAGCGTCAGGCCGAGCACCGACCACGCCATGGCGCCGGCGGACTCCAGGTTCCAGTGCATCGGCTCGCGCTCCAGCCACGCCAGCGGCAGCGTCACCACGAGCGCCGCGGCCAGCTGCACGGTGTTGGCGGTGCGCACGTCGCAGGGGGCCAGAAAGCGCTTCTGGTACAGCGTGCCGGCGGTGATGGACAGCAGCGCCGCCACCGCGAACGCCACGTTCACCGGCGTGGCGCTGTCGCCGGGGCCGCCGTGGCCGAACTTGTGCCAAACCACCAGCACCAGCCCCGCCAAGCCCAGCGTCAGCCCCAGCCACTGGCGCGCCGTCACGCGCCCGCCGGTGGCGGACAGCCACACCGCCGTCAGCACCGGCTGCAGCCCGACGATCAGGGCTGAGAGCCCCGCCCCCATGCCGGCCTTGACGGCCGCCCACACGCCGCCCAGGTAGCCGGCGTGCATCAGCACGCCGGTGACGGCCAGGTGCCCCCATTGCGCCGGCGCGCGCGGCCACGCCACGCGGGCCCACGCGATCCACACGCCGAAGCAGGCGATCGACAGCGCGTAGCGCCACGCCAGGAAGGTCATCGGCGGCGCGTGCGGCATGCCGAAGCGCGCGACGATGAAGCCCGTGCTCCAGATCAGCACGAACACCGCGGGCATGGCGCGGATCCAGGCGGAGTCGTCGGCGGCAGTCATCGGGCGCGGGCGCGAATCTCGGGGACGGCCTTGTTCAGGTAGTACACCATGGACCACACCGTCAGCACCGCGGCGGCCCAGATCAGCACCGTGCCCCACCAGCGCGTGTCGATGCCCATCAGCACCCCGTCGTACAGCAAAAACGGAATGGCCACCATCTGCGTGGCCGTCTTGGCCTTGCCCACCATGTGCACGGCCACGCTGCGCACCGCGCCGATGGTGGCCATCCATTCCCGCAGGGCGGAGATGGCGATCTCGCGCCCGATGATGATGAGCGCGACGAACACATGGACGCGGTCCAGGCTGACCAGCTCCAGCACGCAGGCGCAGACCAAAAACTTGTCCGCCACCGGGTCCAAAAAGGCACCGAAGGCCGACGTTTGGTTGAGCCGCCGCGCCAGATAGCCGTCGGCCCAGTCGGTCAGCGCAAACACCACGAACAGCACCGTGGCCAGGGCGTTTTGCGCCGGCAGCGTCAACCCGGGCCAGTGGAACACCGCGACGATCAGCGGGATCGCGGCGATGCGGGCCCAGGTCAGCAGCGTCGGCAGGTTGAAAAACATGGCGTCCGATTATGCGTCCTTATCCGTGCAGGGCCCGGTAGATGGTCTCGGCCAGTTCGGCGGAAATCCCCTCCACCGCGGCCAAATCCTCCACACTGGCCGCCGCAACCCCCCGCACCCCGCCAAACCGCGCCAGCAGGCGGGCACGCTTCTTGGGCCCGACGCCGGGGATGTCCTCCAGCCGGCTGCCCCCCGTGCGGGCCTTGGCGCGGCGCGCCCGCATGCCGGTGATCGCAAAGCGGTGCGCTTCGTCGCGAATCTGCGCCACCAGCATCAGCGCGGCGGAGTCGGCACCCAGGTAGATCTTCTCCCGCCCGTCGGCAAACACCAGCTCCTCCAGCCCGACCTTGCGGCCCTCGCCCTTTTCCACGCCGACCAAGCGCCCCAGGTCCAGACCCAGGGCGCCAAACACCTCGCGCGCGGCGTTGACCTGGCCCACACCGCCGTCGATGAGCACGACGTCGGGCAGACGGACCTGGGCCTCGCTGCGGGGGCGGGTCGTTCCCTGCGCATCCGACTCCGCCGCAGCCACGCCCGCGTCCCCGCCGGCGTCCGCCAGCGCGGCGGCCAGCTTGCCATAGCGGCGCTGCAGCACCTGGCGCATGGCGGCATAGTCGTCGCCCGGGTTGATGCCCTCGATGGCGTAGCGCCGGTATTGCGAGGGCTGCATCTGGTGGCCCTCGAACACCACGCACGATGCCATGGTCGCCTCGCCCGCGGTGTGCGAGATGTCGAAGCACTCGATGCGCAGGCGCGCCAGGGCCTCGGGCGACTCGGCGGGCAGGCCCAATGCCTCGGCCAGGGCGCGGGTGCGCGCCTGCTGCGAGCCTTCTTCCGCGAGCAGGCGCGCCAGTTGCAAATCGGCGTTTTTCTGCGCCATCTCCAGCCACAGCCGGCGCTGCTCGCGCGGGTGGAACACGGGCCGCAGCCGCACCCCGGTCTGCTCGGACAGGGCCGCCAGCAGCGCCTCGTCCACCGGCGCCCCCAGCACCAGCACGGGCGGGGGCGGCACCTGCGTGTAGTGCTGGGCCAAAAAGGCCTCCAGCACGCGCTGCTCCACCGTGCCCGGCTGGTCCGGATCGGCCAACGCCGCGCCGTCCTCCACATGCGCCGGAAAAGCGGGCCGGTCCCCCAGGTGGCGGCCGCCGCGCACCATCGCCAGGTTGACGCACGCCCGCCCCCCCTGCACCCGGACGGCCAGAATGTCCACGTCCTGGTCGTCCAGACTTTCCATGCTCTGCTGATGCAGCACGCGCGACAGGGCCGCGATCTGGTTGCGCACCTCGGCCGCCTGCTCGAACGCCAGCCGCTCGGCGTGGGCAAACATGCGCGCCTCCAGCTCCGCCAGCACGGCCTGGCTCTCGCCGTTCAGAAAGGCGCTGGCCGCGCGCACATCGGCCGCGTAGTCCGCGGGCGACACCAAGCCCACGCACGGGCCGCTGCAGCGCTTGATCTGGTAGAGCAGGCAGGGCCGGGTCCGGTGCGCAAACACCGTGTCCTCGCAGGTGCGCAGGCGAAACACCTTTTGCAGGAGTTGGATCGTCTCCTTCACCGCCCAGGCGCTGGGATAGGGGCCAAAGTATTGGTGGCGCCGATCCACCGCCCCGCGGTAGTACGACATGCGCGGATAATGGTCGGGGTTGGCGGCGCCTGGGGTGCGCCCTGCCTGGGGCGCATCGGGCACCCAGGTGCTCGCGCTCAGGCGCAGGTAGGGGTAGCTCTTGTCGTCGCGAAACAGAATGTTGTAGCGCGGCTGCTGGGTCTTGATCAGGTTGTTTTCCAGCAGCAGCGCCTCCGCCTCGGAGCGCACCACCGTGGTCTCCAGCCGGGCGATCTTGCCGACCATGTGGCCGATGCGCGTGCCGTCATGGGTTTTCTGGAAGTAGCTGCTGACGCGCTTTTTCAGATCGCGCGCCTTGCCCACGTAGAGCAGCGTGCCGGCCTCGTCGAAATACCGGTACACGCCCGGCAGCGACGGCAAGGCCGCCACCGCGCGCAACAACTCGTCCGAATGCACTGCTGACATGTCCGATCCCGTCTTGCACTCCACCGCGCCGGCCACCGGGGGCCGCGACAGCGCGCACTGTACCGCGCCCGCCGCCCCGCGTTCGCTGAACGCGGCCCCTCCCCCACTGACCTGGGACGTGTTTTGCCATGTCATCGACAACTGGGGCGATGTGGGCGTCTGCTGGCGCCTGTGCCAGCAACTCGCCACGGCGGGTCAGCGGGTGCGGCTGTGGATCGACGACGCCGCCGCGCTGGACTGGATGGCCCCCGGCGCGCGCGCCGGGCACGTGCCCGGTGTGCAGATCCACCCGTGGCCGCGCGGCCGGGCTGACTGCCCGCCCCCGTCCCTGCCCCCGGCAGACGTGCTGGTGGAGGCCTTTGGGTGCCATGTGCCCGACGCCTGGGTGGCGGCGCTGCTGCCGCCCGTGGGCCGCGACGGACGGCCCACCGTCTGGCTGAATCTGGAGTACCTCAGCGCCGAACCGTGGGTCGCGCGCAGCCACGGCCTGCCCTCGCCCGTGCTCAGTGGCCCCTTGGCGGGGCGCACCAAGTGGTTTTTCTTCCCCGGCTTCACGCCCGACACCGGCGGACTGCTGCGCGAGGCGGACCTGGCGCAACACCAAGCCCGCTTCGACGCCCAGACCTGGCGCGCGGCACTCGGACCCCATGCTGGCCCCTGGGTCAGCCTGTTTTGCTACGAGCCGGGCGCCCTGCCCCGGCTGGTCGTCCAGCCCGCCTTGGCCACCGCACAATGGCTGGTCGCGGCCGGTCGCAGCGCCGCGGCCTGGGCCGCCCTGGCACCGCCCCTGCCGAGCCGCGCCGCCGCGCGCGTACTCGAGAACGTGCCGCAGCCCGGTTTCGACGAACGCCTGTGGGCGTGCGACCTCAACCTGGTGCGCGGGGAGGACTCCCTGGTGCGCGCCCTGTGGGCCGGTCGCGCATTCCTGTGGCAGCTCTACCCGCAGGACGATGGCGCCCACCACGACAAGCTGGAGGCCTTTCTGGCCTGGCTGGACGCCCCGGCGGACTGGCAGGCCTGGCTGCGGGCGTGGAACGGCGTCCCGGGGGTCGACCCCCCCGCGCTGACGACCGAGCGCCTGGCCCAGTGGCAGGCCGCCGCCCGCGCCGCCCGCGACCGCCTGTGGACGCAGGACGACCTGTTGACGCGGCTGCTGGCCTTCGTGTACGGCCGCCGCGGTACAATGTGAGGCTGATCAGTCGAATCACGCCCCCCGCCAGAGGTACCATGAAACTCGCCCAAGAAATCCGCGCCGGCAACGTGATCATGCAGGGCAAGGACCCGATGATCGTCCTCAAAACCGAATACCAGCGCGGCGGCCGCGGCGCCGCCACCGTGCGCATGAAGCTCAAGGCGCTGCTGAACAACAGCGCGACCGAGGTCGTCTTCAAGGCCGACGACAAGATCGACAACATCATTCTCGACAAGAAGGAGTGCACCTACTCCTACTTCGCCGACCCGATGTACGTCTGGATGGACACCGAGTACAACCAGTACGAGGTCGAGGCCGAGAACATGGGCGACGCGCTCAACTACCTGGAGGACGGCATGGCCGCCGAGGTGGTGTTCTACGAGGGCAAGGCCATCTCGGTGGAACTGCCGACGTCGCTGGTGCGCGAAGTCACCTGGACCGAGCCGGCCGTCAAGGGCGACACCTCGGGCAAGGTGCTCAAACCCGCCAAGATCGCCACCGGCTTCGAGGTCATGGTGCCGATCTTCGTCGAGCAAGGCGACAAGATCGAAATCGACACGCGCACCGGTGAATACCGCAAGCGCGTCTGATACCGCCAAGCCGACCGGGCGCCGGAATTTGCCGGCGCCTGCGGAATCCAACAGGCCCCATCCGGGGCCTTTTTCACGCCTGGAGCACCCGCGATCATGCACGACGACGCCACCGCCCCCACGCATCCGGACCACATCCACGACCTGCAAACCCGTCGGCTGGCCGATGCCATCGTCGAGATGCACCTGCTGTCCGAAGACGGCACCCGCCCGCCGCCCGACGCCTACCGGCTGGCATTCGCCGACCCGGAGTTCCTGCTGCGGCGCGAGACACGCGGCATCCGCTTCCAGCTCGAGTTGCTCAAGCCCGATCTGGCGCAAGCCGACGCCGGCATCGAAAACACCATCGTCGTATTTGGCAGCGCCCGCTTTCGCGAACCGGCCGAGGCCGATGCCGCGTGGCACCGGGCGCAGGCCAGTGGTGATACTGAAGCGATCCGCCGCGCCGAGGCGCTGCGGCGCAACGCCCACTTTTACGACGAGGCGCGGCGCTTTGCCCAACTGGTGGCGGCCTACAGCCAATCCTGCCCCAAGGTGGATCAGCTCTACATCGTCACGGGCGGGGGGCCCGGCATCATGGAAGCGGCCAACCGCGGCGCGCACGACCTCGGAGCGCCCAGCGTCGGGCTCAACATCCTGCTGCCGCACGAACAAGCCCCCAACCCCTACATCAGCCGGGAGCTGTGCTTCAAGTTCCACTACTTTGCGCTGCGCAAGATGCACTTTTTGATGCGCGCGAAGGCGCTGGTGGCCTTCCCCGGCGGCTTCGGCACGCTGGATGAGCTGTTCGAGGTGCTGACCCTGGTGCAGACCCGCAAGGCCAAGCCGGTACCGGTGTTCCTGTACGGCAGCGCGTACTGGAAGCGCCTGATCGACTTCGACGCCATGGTCGACGAGGGCGTCATCTCGCCCGAGGACCTGGATCTGTTCACCTATGTGGACACGCCCGAGGCGGCCTGGGAGGGCATTCGCCACTTCTATGGCCTGCCCGAGGCCTGCCCGGTGGACGGCACTCCCGCCGCTTGAGCGGGACGGCTCGCGCGGGACGCCCCTGCGTCAGCGGTCTGCCGCGCGGCGCTCCGGCACGGCGTCGCGCGGGACGGGCGCCTGGGATGCCAGGCGCATGTGCAGCGCAGCCTGGGCCATCAGGTTGGCGGACACCGGCGCCGTCACGAACACGAACAGCGTGATCAGCAGCTCCGCGATGCCGGGCCGGCCATGCGCCAGCGTCACCAGCATGGACGCGATCAACACCCCGCCCACGCCCAGCGTGGAGGCTTTGGTGGGGGCATGCAGCCGCATGTAGAAATCGGGAAAGCGGATCAACCCGATCGCCCCGACGAGCAGAAAAAACGACGCAACCAGGATCAGCACCGCGGCCAGGTTTTCCAGTACGACGCTCACGTTCGGCCCCTTCTCACTCGATCACGTCACCGCGGGTGACATAGCGCGCCAGCGCCACGGTCGAGACGAACCCCAGCATGGCCACGATCAGCGCCGCCTCGAACAGCAGCTCGGTGTCGAAGCGGATGTCGAGCAGGATGATCAAAGCGACCATCCCCATGTAGAGGGTGTCGAGCGCCAGGATACGGTCGGGCAGCTCGGGCCCGCGCAGCAGGCGCCAACTGCACAGCAGCACCGACAGCGCCACGACGACGATACCGATGTTGAGTGCCCACAGCAGCAATGGACTGCTCATGCCTGCCCTCCCGTGCGCACACCGTGCGGGCTGTCGAGATCGACCTGAAAAATCCGCATCAGCGGGGCCTCGTAGCGGGCCTTCATGTCGGCCACCATCGTCTGCGGATCGTCGCAATTGAGGGCGTGGACCAGGATTTCGCGCCGCTCTTCGTCGATGGTCATGGACACGGTCCCCGGTGTGGTGGTGATGATGCTGGCAAACAGCGCATTGACGCGCGGGTGGTCGGTGGCCAACGGCACGCGCAACCACGCAGGGCGCGGCCGCTGCATCGACCCGAGCGTCAGCCGGGCCACCGTGATATTGGACACCACGATGTCCCACAACACCACGAGCAGCAGGCGCACCACCGTGGGCCAGTGCAGGCGGCTCGCATCGCCCAGAAAGGGGGCGAGCAGGCGCGGCACGCCCCAAGCGAGCGCCAGCGCCGACAGCAGATGCACCAGCGCCAGGCTGTGGGACAGCATCAGCCACGTCACGCCGAGCTGCAGCGACAGCACCGGATGGGGAAACAGCACCCGCCAGCCGGTGGGCGGCGTGCCGGGGCGGGTCGGCTCACGGGGGATGGCGCTCATGGCCGGCTCTCCTGTGCATCGGTCGGCGGTACCGCCGGGCTGCTCGGCGCGGCCGGGCGGCGTCCGTCGTAGGGCCGCGTGGTGGGCACGCCCACGCCGCCCTGGCGGGCCAGGACGGCGCTGGCATAGCGGGCCTTGTCGGTCAACTGCTGGGCCAGGGCGTCGGTGTAGTCCTTGATGGGCGCGGCCCAAACGGCCATGGCCACGGTCACGGCCATGAAGGCCCACGGGGCGGCCAGCAAGCGGGCGCTGGTGCCCGACGCCTGTGGTGCCACCGCGGGCTGCACATGCCAGAACATGACGACACCGGCGCGGGCCAGCCCCAACAGGGTCAGAAAGCCCACCCCGATCAGCACGCTCCACACCCAGGGCTGCGCGGGCAGTCCCGCGGTGCTTTGCAGCAGCATCACCTTGCCCAAAAACCCGGGCAGCGGCGGCAGCCCCGCCGCCGACGCTGCGCCAAACAGCATCATGACGCCGAGCAGCACGGGCTCGCGCACCGCGGGGGCCGGCTGCAGCCGGTCGTGCATGGCCCCGCGCTGCGCCGCGGCCAGTTCCACGAACAAAAACAGCCCGGCGATCACGACGGTGCTGTGCAGCAGGTAGTACATCGCCGCGGACAAGGTCTCCGGCGTGAACAGGGCCACCCCCGCAACGATCGTGCCCACCGAGGACACGGTCAGGTACGCGACCAGCCGCCCCAGGGTGTGGGCCGCCAACGCGCCCAACACCCCAAGGACACTCGTCAACAGCGCCACGGGCAGCAACCAGGGCTGTACCGTCAGCGACGCGGCCCCGGCATCGACCCCAAAAATCACCCAATGGACGCGCACGATGCTGTAGACACCCACCTTGGTCATGATGGCGAACAGCGCCGCCACGGGGGCACTGGCCGCGGCGTAGGTCCCCGGCAGCCAGAAGTACAGCGGCACGAGCGCCGCCTTCAGGCCAAACACCACCAGCAGGATCAGCGCGGCAGACTGTGCCAGCCGCAGCGATGCGCCGTCCAGCCGCGCCACGTGCAGGGCGGCGTCGGCCATGTTGAGCGTGCCGGTGACCGAGTAGAACATGGACAACCCGATCAAAAACAGCGCCGATGCCGTCAGGTTGAGCACCACATAGTGCACCCCCATGCGCAAGCGCTCGCGCCCCAGGCCGTGCAGCATCAGCACGTAGGACGCGATCAGCAGCACCTCGAAAAAGACGAACAGGTTGAACAGGTCGCCCGTGAGGAACGCCCCGCTGAGCCCCATGAGCTGCAAATGGAAGATGGCGTGGAAATGCCGGCCGCGCGTGTCCCACCCCCCGCAGGCGTACCACAGCACCGGGACCGCCACCAGGTAGGTCAGCAGCACCATCAGCGCCGACAGGCGGTCCAGCACCAGCACGATGCCAAACGGCGCCGGCCACTCGCCCAGTTCATAGACGGTCAGCTCGCCCCCACTGGCCCGGCCCACCAGGGCCACGGCCAGGGCCAACCCCAGCAGGGCCGACGCCAGGCTGAGGCGCCGCCGCCAAGCGGCCCGCCCGCCTTCGTGCCCGCCCCCTTGCGCGGACATCCCATCGTGATCGCCCAACAACAGCAGGGCCATCCCGGTGAAGGACGGCAGCAGCACCGACAGCACCGGGGCGTGCTGCTCCCAAAAACCCAGCAACGCCGCCCCCATCACGCCGCCCCTCCGTCACGCGCGCCCGGCGCCGCCCCGCGGCTGCCGCCCGGCTCGGCCCCGTCCACATGGTCGCTGCCCCCCTCGTGGTGGCTGCGCAGCGCCAGCTCCACGATGAAGCCGGTGGTGGCAAAGCCGATCACGATCGCCGTCAGCACCAGCGCCTGGGGCAGCGGATCCGCCACGGGCTCGTTGCCGACGAGGATGGGATGCGCATCGGTCCACAGCCGTCCCATGACGAAGATGAACACATTGACCGCGTAGCTGATCAGCGACAGACCCAGCACCACCGGGAAGGTCCGCCCGCGCAGCAGCAGGTAGATGCCGCAGGCGGCCACCAGACCTATGCCCGTGGCCACGAGAAACTCCATGCTCATGGGTGACGTCCTCCGCGGGGTGGGGTGGACGGAGGCGCCTCCACACTGGCCGCCCCCAGAACCGATATGGTCAACAGCGTGGCGCCCACCACCGTCGCATACACCCCCAGGTCGAACAGGGCGGCGCTGGCCAGCGGCAGCTCACCGAGCAGGGGCACCTGCGGATGGCCATGCGCACTGGTGAGGAACGGCCGCCCAAACACAAACGCCCCGGCACCGGTCAGCCCCGCGATGGTTAGCCCCGAGCCGATCCAGCGCACGAACCGCCGCCCGCCCCCGGTGCGCAGCAGCGCCTCGGCGCGGTCCTGGCCCATCGCCATGGATTGCAGCACCAGCGCCACGGCGGTCACCAGCCCGGCGATGAAGCCCCCACCCGGCATGTTGTGGCCGCGCATGAAGATGTAGATCGCCACGACCATCGCCACCGGCAGCACCACCGACGCCGCCACCCGCAGCAGCAGCGGATGCTGCGCGAAGGTCCAGCGCCGGCCCTGCGCATCGACGATCGGGCGGTGGGTGCGCATCCCTTCCATGAGCGCCAGCACCCCGATCGCCGCGATGGCCAGCACCGTGATCTCGCCAAAGGTGTCGTAACCGCGGAAATCGACCAGGATCACGTTCACGACGTTGGCGCCCCCTCCCATGGGCAGCGACTGCTCGAGGAAATACCAGGCAATCGAGGCGTGATCGCGCGTCAGCATCACCCACGCGATCCAGGCGATCCCCGCGCCCCCCGCCAGCGCCAGCGCGGCGTCGCGCAGCCGGCGATTGCTCGACGATTCGCGCGGGGAGTGCTGGGGCAGCAGCGCCAGCCCCATCAGCAGCAGCACCGTCGAGACCAGATCCACCGACAACTGCGTCAGCGCCAGATCGGGCGCCGACAACCCCACGAACACCAGCGAGGTCGCCAACCCCACCACCCCCACCAGCACCACGGCCTGAAAGCGGTGGTGGTGCGTCATCACCAGCGTCACGCAGGTGGCCGCCAGCAGCAGCCAGACCACGACGGCCAGCGGGTTGGCCGGCAACAGCTCGCGCCCGCCGGTGCCGATGTGTTCCCCCATCAGCGGGGCCGCGGCCACGACGATGGCGGCGCCCAGCATCCACGCCACATAGCGCTGCAGCGAACCGTTTTCCAGCGCCACGGACACGCGCCCGGCCAGGGCAAACGTCGCATCGACCGCCGACTCGAAGATCTGCCGCCCCGTCAAAGTCCCAAACCAGGCTTCGGATTGGATGCGGTGCAGGCGCCGGCCCCGGGCCAGCCGGGCGTAGAACAGCCCGCCGCCCACCAATGCCACGACGCTCATGAGCAGCGGCAGATTGGCGCCATGCCAGATCGCGAGGTGATAGTCCGGCAACTCGCGCCCGACCATGGCCGTCGCCGCCACATGCACCAGGGGCCCGAAGGTCGCGGCCGGCAACACCCCGACCGCCAGACAGGCCACCACCAGCAGGATGACCGGCAGCTTCATACCCAACGGCGGCTCGTGGGGATGGCGGTTGGGCACCTCGCCCAGCGGACCGTTGAAGAACGTGTCGTGCACGAAGCGCAGCGAATACGCCACGCTGCAGATGCCCGCGATCGTCACCGCCGCCGGCAGCCATACCCCTGCCGCTGAGGCACCCGCCACGGCTTCGGCAAAGAACATCTCTTTGGACAAAAAGCCGTTGGTCAGCGGCACCCCGGCCATGGAGGCCGCTGCGACCAGGGACAGCGTCGCCGTCCAGGGCATGAACGCCCACAGCCCGCCCAACTGCCGCATGTCGCGCGAATGCGTCTCGTGGTCCACGATGCCGGCCACCATGAACAGCGACGCCTTGAACGTGGCGTGGTTGAGGACGTGAAACACCGCGGCCACGGCGGCCAGCGGCGACCCGAGGCCAACCAGACAGGTCACCAGCCCCAGGTGGCTGACCGTGGAGTAGGCCAGCAAGCCCTTCAGATCGTGCTTGAAGATGGCGATGATGGCGGCAAACACCAAGGTCGCCAACCCCGCCGCGGTGACGATGCCCTCGAACCAGCCTGAGCCGCCAAGCACGGGGTACATGCGCATGAGCAGGAACACGCCGGCCTTGACCATCGTGGCCGAGTGCAGGTAGGCCGACACCGGCGTCGGCGCGGCCATGGCGTCGGGCAGCCAGAAATGGAACGGAAACTGCGCGCTCTTGGTGAACGCCCCCAGCAGGATCAGCAGCAGCGCCGGCACGAACAGCGGGTCCGCCTGGATCTCGGCCGCGCGGCCGGTCATTTCGCTCAGCTCGAAGGTGCCGGCGATCCAGCCCAGCATCACCAAACCCGCCAGCATGGCCAGCCCGCCGCCGCCGGTCACGGCCAGGGCCTGGCGCGCGCCGCTGCGAGCCTCGGGCCGGTGGCTCCAGTACCCCACCAGCAGGAAGGACGACACGCTGGTCAGCTCCCAAAAGACGACCAGCAGCAGCAGGTTGTCCGACAGCACCACGCCCAGCATCGCGGCCATGAAGAGCATCATCACCGCGTAGAACTTGGCCGCCGAATCCTCGGGCGACAGGTAGTAGCTCGCGTACAGAATGATCAACAGCCCGATGACCGTGATCAGGCCCGCGAACAGGAACGACAGGCCATCGAGCCGCAAGCCGATGTTCAGCCCGATGTCATTCACCCAGGGGTGGAATTCGTACACCCCCGCACCGCTCCAAACGGCCGACGCGTGCAGGGCCAGCAAGGCCAGACTGCAGGCGGTGACGGTCGCGGCGGCCACCACCGTCCAGCGGCGCGAACGGCCGCCCAGCCACCCTGTCAAAGTGGTGCCCACGAGCAAGGGCAATAAGACGATCAACAGCAGCACGGCAATCGGTCTGGCATGGGACAGGCGCGCACGGCGCCCGATCCGCCGCAGGGCGGGACGGGTTGAAAACCACCGATTGTAGGGAAGCGCGCCGGGGGCGTTTTCGGCGCGGCGATCAGCCGCGGCCGGGGGGGAAGCGACCCGGGTGCTGCGGGCCCCGCATCACTGCCGACCACCGGGGCGCGGGCAGCGTCGGCCTCCTGCCCGGCTTCGCGCACCGCGGCACGGGCCAGAAGGTTGGAGGCAACGGGCAGCGTCGCCAGCAAAAAACCGATGATCAGCAGCAGGCGCCAGGTCCACGACGACTCCGCCACCGCAAACGCTGCACCCGCGCACACCAGCGCCACCGCCAACGTGCCCGCCTTGGTCGCGGCATGCTGGCGCGACAAGGCATCGGGCAGGGCGACGACGCCCCAGGCGGCGATCACCAGCAGAACCGCCCCGCCCCCCAGCAGCACGGTGCCCAAGGCGGCCGTCAATACCGCGAGCATCGCCACCCCGTAGCCCGGCAGGCGCCCGTGCTGCAGCCAGCGGATCGCGGCCACCGCCGCCACCGCCACGGCGATGGCGCCAAACACGGTGTTGGCCGCCCGCGCGAACGCGAACACCTCATCCCCTCCCTTGGCAGCCAGGATCACGTCCTTGGCGATGTAGCCAAACGACATGGGCATGCCCGCCATGGACGCCCCGGCCAGCAGCGCGGCGGCGGCCGTCCACGGCATGGCATGGCGCAGATTGCCCAGCCGGTCGATGACCCGCGTGCCCGTGCCGTGGTCGATGTTGCCCGCCACGAAGAACAGGGGCGCCTTGTACAGCGCGTGCGCCAGCAGCAGCGCCCCCACGGCGACCGTGGCGCCCTCGCCGCGCAGCCCCACCAGCGTCACCAGCGTCGCCACGGTGGACCACGCCAAGATGCGCTTGAGGTCGCGCTCCCGCAGCGCCAGCACCATGCCCCACGCCGCGGTGAGCGACCCGGCTGCCTTCAGCGCCCACTTCCACAACGTCCATTCGCCAAACCCCGGGTCGAAGCGGGCCAGCAGATACACCCCCAGCGTGACCATCGTGGCCGAATGCAGGTACGCCGACACCGGCGTCGGGGCCGACATGGCGTTGGGCAGCCAGAAATGGAATGGAAACTGCGCGCTCTTGGTAAACGTGCCGACCAGCATCAACACCAGCGCCGCGGTCAGGGTCGGGAATGCGGGCATCTGCGGCAGTTGCGCGACGATGGTGCTGATGCTCGTGGTGCCCATCGCCTGGCCGAGCAGGATGAAGCCCGCGAGCAGCGCCAGACCGCCGGTTCCCGTCACCAGCAATCGCCGCCATGAAGAGGGACAGCAGCCCGTACAGCCGCCCTTGCTGAGGGTGACCGGCCAGATAGCCGCCGGCATAGACGAACACGGCCGTGCCCACGCCCGTGATCATCAGCAGCATCAGCGCCGACAGCCCGTCGATGTAGAAGGCGAGCTCGATCCCCGCGCTCGGCACCCAGGCCCAGCGGGCCTGGATCGGCAAATCGTAGTGGCTCAGCAGCCCCAGCACCCAGGCCAGCGCCGCCACCGGCAGCAGGGTGAACGCCACCCGCGCAGCGAGGCCGAGGCCGGCATCCGGTGCGTGCGGGGTGTGGTGGGCGTGGGCCATGGTCGGTGGGTGGCTATCGATCCGCCAGGCCCCGCCTCCTCAAGGATCCTGCGCGGTGCCGTGCTCGAACGACGGATTCCGCACCGGCGGGAGAGTTCCCGCGCGCAGGGCCGGCCCGCGTGCCCGCACGGCCACCCCCACCCTGCCCTGCGCCCGCGCCGCAGTCCGATTCACGGGCGCGGCTCCCGGGGATGGTTCACCGGTGTCAAGGCGCGGCCTTCGGTCAAGTAGGCGATCAGGTTGTCCACCGCCAGATCGACCATGGCCCGGCGCGTGCGCACGGTGGCGCTGGCGATGTGGGGCGTGAGCACCACATTGGGCACTTCCAGCAGCCCGGGGTGGACGGCCGGCTCGCCCTCGAACACGTCCAACCCCGCGGCGGCGATGCGCCGGTCGCGCAGGGCTTGGGCCAGCGCGGCATCGTCCACGATACCGCCGCGCGCCAGGTTGACCAGCACGGCGGTGGGCTTCATGCGCGCCAGTTCCGCCGCGCCGATGATGTGGTGGTTTTGCGGCGTGTAGGGCAGCACCAGCACCACGTGGTCCGACTCGCGCAGCAGGGTGTCCTTGTCCACCCAGGTCGCACGGCAGTCGGCCTCGATGGCCGCATCGAGCCGGCTGCGGTTGTGGTAGAGCACCCGCATGCCAAAGCCATGCGCGCCGCGCCGGGCAATCGCTTGGCCGATGCGGCCCATGCCCAGGATGCCCAGCGTGGTGCCGTGCACCTCGGCCCCGGCGAACAGGTCGTAGGACCAGCGCGTCCAGCGGCCGGCGCGCAGGTAGTGCTCGCTCTCGGTCACCCGGCGCGCGGCTGCCAGCAGCAACGCAAAACCAAAGTCGGCCGTGGTCTCGGTCAGCACGTCGGGGGTGTTGGTGCCGACCACGCCGTGGGCGTCCATCGCGGCGACGTCGAAGTTGTTGTAGCCCACCGTCATGTTGGCTGCGATGCGCAGCGTGGGGCAGGCGCGCAGCAGCGCGTCGTCGATGCGCTGCGTGCCGGTCAGCAAAGCCCCGGCCTTGCCTTGCAGGCGGCGGATCAGCTCCTCGGCGGACCAGTCTTCGTCGGCCTCGTTGGCTTCGACGTCGAAGTGCGCGCGCAGACGCTGCACCGCCTCGGGGAACACGGCGCGCGCCACCAGGACCGACGGCCGACGGACGGCGGAATCATGCATGGGCCACTCCCAGCGGTAAACGGGTCATTCCAGCCACGTCACGAAGCGCTCGATCGGTTCGCGCGGGGTGACGAAGCGGTTGACCGTCGCCTCGGGGTCGGCGTAGCCGAGCGACAGGCCGCACACCAGCATCTCCTGCTCGGACGCACCGATGTGCGGCAGGATGATGCGCGCATAGTGGTTCCACGCCGCCTGGGGGCAGGTGTCCAGGCCGTGGGCGCGCGCCGCCACCATCAGGTTTTGCAAAAACATCCCCGTATCCAGCAGCGAGCCGCGCCCCATCACGGTATCGATGGTCACCATCAACCCCACCGGCGCGTCAAAGAAGCGGAAGTTGCGCTGGTGCTGGGCATGCATCTTGTCCTTGTCGCCCTTGCCGATGCCCAGCAGCCCGTACAGGCCCCAGCCGTTCTCGCGCCGGCGGTCGATGTAGGGACTCACCCACTGGCTGGGGTAGTAGTCGTAGGCCTCCTGGTACTCCGCCGCCAGCGCCGGGTTGGCGCGGATGGCATCGTGGGCGGCGCACACTTTGTCCACCAGCGTGTCGCGCGCCTGCCCCTGCAGGACGTACACCTTCCAGGGCTGGGTGTTGGTGCCCGACGGCGCACGCGCCGCCACCCGCAGCAGCCGCTCGATCAGGGGCCGGGGCACCGGCCGCGGCAAAAAGGCGCGCACCGAGCGGCGACCGACGATGGCCGCTTCGACCTGCGCCGGATCCAGCGGCTGGGCCCAGGCGCGCAGCGGATCCAGGTCCGCCTCGGCGCCGGCGATGGGCTCGGGTGCGTTCATGTCAGGGCCTCCAGGGTGCGTTGCAGGGCAGCGGGCAGCGCGGCGACCGGCCGCCGGCTGTCGCGATCGACATAGACGTGGACGAAGTGGCCGCGCGCGGCGCAGGTCTGCGCCCCCGCGGCGAAGATGCCCACTTCGTAGCGCACGCTGGAGCGGCCGATGTGGGCGACGCGCAAGCCGGCCTCGACCGGCTGCGGAAAGGCCAGCGGCGCGAAGTAGTGGCACTGCGTCTCGACCACCAGGCCGATGACGTCACCACCGTGGATGTCCAACGCCCCCTGCTCGATCAGGTGGGCATTGACGGCGGTGTCGAACCAGCTGTAGTACACGACGTTGTTGACATGCCCGTAGATGTCGTTGTCCATCCAGCGCGTGCCGATCGGGTGAAAGGCGCGAAAGTGCGTCCTGGGCAAGGGCTGCGGGCGCTGGGGCGCGGGCGCGGCGGGGCTCACGGCGGGGGTCTCCTCGGTGGTTCTGCCGCCGATTCTGCCACCGCCCGCCAGCGTCGCCAGTACGACAGCGCCACCGCATAGGTGGTGCGCTGCACGCGCACCGTGGTGGCGATGTCGCGGCCGTAGCCGCCCGCCATGGTCATGGCCACGGGCAGGCGCCGCTGCCACGCCCAGTCGAATACGCGCCGATCGCGCGCCTCCATCCCATCGTCGGTGAGGCGCAACCGCCCCAGGCGGTCGCCCTCGTGGGGGTCGGCGCCCGCCAGGTAGATCACGAAGTCCGGCTCAAAGCGCCGCTCCAGCTCGCGCAGCGCCCACTCCAGCGCCTGCAGGTACTCGGCATCGCCACAGCCGTCGGGCAACTCCACGTCGCAGTCGCTCGGCTCCTTGCGGAAGGGGAAGTTGCGCGCCCCGTGCAGCGACAGCGTGAACACCGACGGGTCGTCGCGAAAGATGCTGGCCGTTCCATTGCCCTGGTGGACGTCCAGGTCGACGATCGCCACCCGCAAGGGCCGGACGCGTGCCGACGCCCCGCGACGGGCCCATTCGGCCTGCATCAGGCGCGCCGCCACCGCGGCGTCGTTGAAGACGCAAAACCCACCCCCTTTGTGGGCGTAGGCGTGGTGAGTGCCCCCGGCGATGTTGGCGGCCACGCCCTCGCCCGCCAGCGCCACCCGGCTGGCCTGGATGGTGGCGCCGACCGAGCGGCGCGCCCGCTCGGCCATCGCCGGGCTCCAGGGAAAGCCGATCTCCCGCTGCAGCGCCGGGGCGAGCGTCCCGTGGGTGATGGCGTCGATGTAGGCGGGTGTGTGGGCCAGCGCCAGCTCGCCGTCGCTGGCCGGCTCGGCCTGCTGCAGGCGAATGTCCGGCTCGCCGGCCAGGGCGTCGCGCAACAGGGCGTACTTGGCCATGGGGAAGCGGTGGCCCGGGGGCAGCGGCAGCACGAATTGGGTCGCGTAAAACACCTGCATGGCCGCAGTGTGCCAGCGCGGCGCCACGCCCGCCGGCCGGCGCCCTATGCCCCGCATATGCCGTCCTGACGCCCTCCGTCCCACCGCGCACCCGGCACAAATGCTGCGGCGCAACATGGCTTGCAAAATTCAACGGCGTCCGTATAATGAAAGCCATGCTGCAGCGCAGCAAATTCACCACCACGACCAGCGGAGGACGACATGCTGACCCCTGAACAACTGGCCGCCGCCCACAAGGCCAACATCGAAATGCTGTTCGGCCTCACCCGCAAGGCCTTCGAAGGCGTGGAAAAGCTGGTCGAACTCAACCTGCAGGCCACCAAGGCGGCGCTGCGCGACTCTGCGGACAACACCCAGGCCCTGCTGTCGGTCAAAGACGCGCAAGAACTTTTGCAACGTCAGGCCGCCCTGCTGCAGCCGCTGGCCGAAAAGGCCGTCAACTACAGCCGCCAGCTCTACGACATTGCGGCCACGACGGGCAGCGCCTTTGCCCAGGCGGCCGAGCAAAACGCGGCCGACGTTCAGCACAAAGCCATGGCCGTGATGGACAACGTCGCCAAGAACGCTCCGGCCGGCACCGAAGCCGCGGTGGAGGCCATGCGCAACGCCGTCAATGCCGCCACCTCGGCCATGGAAACCGTCCAGCAGGCCGTCAAGCAGGCCGCAGAGCTGGCCGAAGCCAATTTCCACCAGGCGGTGGCCCAGGCGCAGCAAAACCTGCCGTCCGCCGCCGCCCAGGCCCCCAAAACCGCCACCCGGACGCGCCGCAACGCAGGTTGACGGGCGACCCTTTCGCTTCGAGTTGTCTCCTCGGGTCTCTTCGAAATCAGATTCAGGGACCCTTACCAGCCCCGCTTCGGCGGGGCTTTTTTTCGGCGTGGGGCCGTTCAGCGCGCGGCCTGCGGGCCCGCGAGCAGCGGCCGGCGCAGGGCCAGCAGCTGCTCGCGCAGGCGCGGCAACCCCGCCTGCATGGCGGCGCGCCCCGCTGCGATGCTGCGCTCGCGCGAGGCGAAGTCCGCGCTGCCGATGCCGTCCAGCCGGGGGCGGATCACGACGTCCGCACTGCCGAGGACATAACGGTTGATCGTCTGGCCCATGATGGTGAACGTTTGCAGCAGCACCCGCACCGGGTCGGTCTGGCCCAGCGGCTCGGCGGGGCTGGAGATGTCCACCGCAATCACCAGCTCGGCCCCCATCTCGCGCGCCTGCTCGACCGGCACCGGCGCCACCAGGCCGCCATCCACATAGGTCCGCCCCGCGATCGGCACCGGCGAAAACACCCCCGGCACCGCGCTGGAGGCCCGCACGGCGGTCCCCGTGTCCCCGCGGCGAAACAGCACCGGCTGACCGGTGGCCAGATCGGTGGCCAAAATGCCCAGTGGCAAGGGCATGGCCTCGATCAGCCGCCCCTGGACCATGCGGTTGACATAGCGCGCCAGCGCCTCGCCGCGCAACAGCCCCCGGTTGAAGATCGGCACGGTCCAGTCCGCAATCGTCGCTTCTTCCATCTCCAGCGCCGCGCGCTCCAGCGCCGCACCCGACAGTCCATGGGCATACAGGGCCGCCACCAGACTGCCGGCGGATGTACCGACCACCAGATCGGGGCGCACGCCCTCGCGCTCCAGCACCTGGATGACGCCGATGTGGGCAAAACCGCGCGCCGCCCCACCGCCCAGAGCCAGCCCCACCCGCGGCGGCCGCGTCGGCGGCGGCGTGGGTGGGGCGGGCGGCGCAGCCGGGGGCACCGCGGGAACCGGCGGGGACTCGGGCTCGCGGGGCGGCACCGCACATCCCGCCAGGGCCCACGCGGCCACCGCCGCCGCCCCGCCGCCCAGCCATCGGCGACGGGCAAGGTCGGGCGTTTGGGCCCATGGTCGGTTCGTCTTCCGATTCAATCGTTCAAACATAACGATAATGATTCTCGTTTGTGATAATATGCATCCCGTAGCGCATCCTTTCCCTCACCCCCATTCGCCACACCGATTCCGGTCTGAACAAGGAGTTCTCCCCATGTCGAACCTTCCGTCGTCGCTGCGCCGCCGTGTCATGCAAGGGGCTTTGACGCTCCTGTCGCTGACCGCGCCATGGATGCTGGTGCCCACCGCCGCGTCCGCGCAGGACAAGGTGCTCAACCTGTATTCGGCGCGCCACTACCCCGGCGACGAGTTCATGTACGAAGCCTTTACCAAGGCCACGGGCATCAAGATCAACCGCGTGGACAGCGACGACGCGGGCATTGTCGCGCGTTTGCGGGCCGAGGGCCCCGCCTCGCCGGCCGACGTGGTGCTGCTGGTGGACGCGGCCCGCATGGCCGCCGCCGATGCGCAGGGGCTGTTTCGCCCGATCAAATCGGCCAAGCTGGACGCGGCCATTCCGCCCGAGCTGCGCGCCGCGCCAACCCCCGACGGCGTGACGTGGACGGGCTTTTCCACCCGCGCGCGCGTCATCGTGTACGACCCGCTGCGCGTCAAGGCCGAGGACGTGGCCACCTACGAGCAGCTCGCGGATCCCAAGCTCAAGGGCCTGCTGTGCACGCGCAGCGGCTCGCACCCCTACAACCTGTCGCTGTTTGCCACCGTGATCGAGCGGCTGGGTGACGAGAAGGGGCAGGCCTGGCTCAACGGCCTGGTGGCCAACATGGCGCGCGCACCCAAGGGGGGCGACACCGACCAGATCCGCGCCGTGGCCAGCGGCGAGTGCGGGGTGGCGCTGTCCAACACCTACTACATCGCCCGGCTGGTCAAGTCCGACAAGCCGGAAGACCGCAAGGTGATGGAGCGGGTGCGGGTGGTGTTCCCCAACCAGGCCACGACGGGCACCCACGTCAACATCGCGGGGGCGGCCGTGGCGCGCCACGCCAAGAACGTGGATGCCGCGATCGCGTTCATGGAGTTCCTCGCCAGCCCGCTGGCGCAGGAGTATTTCGCCAATGGCAACAACGAGTTCCCTGCGGCGCGCGGCGTGCGGCTGGACAACCCTGCGCTGCGGGCCATCGGGGGCGAGCGCTTCAAGGCCGAAAACATCCCGCTGGCCGTCGTCGCCAAGAACCTGACCAAAGTGCAGCAAATGCTGGACCGCGCCGGCTACAAGTGACCCCCGGCGCCGCCGCCTGGGCGGCGCCCCACCCTCTCCTGGTCGTGTGCACCCGATGGTGCTTGCCGCCCGCCCCACCGGCGGGCGCTTTTTTTGGCCTATGATTGACGTTTACGTCAACGTCAATTCAACAGGAGATCGGCCATGGAAATCGCGGGCAAGGTGTATGTGGTCACGGGCGGCGCCTCGGGCCTGGGCGAAGGCACGGCGCGCATGCTGGCCGCGAACGGCGGCCGCGTGGTCATCGCCGACATGCAGGCCGAACGCGGCGAGGCCGTGGCCCAGGACATCGGCGGCGTCTACGTCCGCTGCGACGTGAGCCAGGAAGCCGACGCCCAGGCCGCGATCGACCGCGCGGTGGCGCTGGGCAAGCTGGCCGGGCTGATCAACTGCGCCGGCATCGCCCCGGCCGAAAAAACCGTGGGCAAGAACGGCCCGCACAGCCTCGCGCTGTTCAACAAGGTCATCCAGGTCAACCTGGTCGGCACCTTCAACATGATCCGCCTGGCCGCACAGGCCATGAGCGCCAACGACCCCGAGCCGACCGGCGAGCGCGGCGTGATCGTCTCCACCGCCTCGGTCGCCGCCTTCGAGGGCCAGATCGGCCAGGCGGCCTACAGCGCCTCCAAGGGCGGCGTGGTCGGCATGACGCTGCCGATCGCGCGCGACCTGGCCCGGCTCGGCATCCGCAACATGACCATCGCGCCGGGCATCTTCGGCACCCCCATGCTGTTTGGCATGCCGCAGGAGGTGCAGGATGCGCTGGCTGCCATGGTGCCCTTCCCGTCGCGCCTGGGCCGCCCGGAGGATTACGCCAAGCTCGTCAAGCACATCATCGAAAACGACATGCTCAACGGCGAGGTGATCCGCCTGGACGGCGCGATCCGCATGCAGCCGCGCTGACGCGACGGGCGGCCAACCGCGCGGCGGCTGATCGGCGTCAAGTCGCCGCACCGGTCCGGCAAGCGGTCCCGCCCTATACTTCGGCGCCATGGGCAGCCCCGCCTCCACCCCCCAGGAAATCGCGCGCGAAGCCGTCAAACTGCTGACGGCGCGGCGCCTGCCACCCACCCCCGACAACTTCCAGGCGGCCTACCACGAGGTGGCCGGCACCCGGCCGCTGCAGCCCTTTCCGCTGGCGCAGTTGCGCCAGATCGCGCAGGCGTTGCCGGAGCGCACCCCGGCCCAGGTGCGCTTCAAGGCCCTGTTCAACAAGGCCGTCTCGCGTCACAGCTGGGACGACCTGGAAAAGCTGCTGACGCAAAACCCGCTGGCGAGCGCCGCACCGGCCGCAGCCCCAGAGCCTGCCGTGCCCCGCGCGCCCAGCGTCCCCCCCGCCTCCGCCGCCGGTAGCGAGGGGGCCCTGCTACCGCCCGACCTGGCCGAACAGACTGCGCGCCTGATCGACGTGGGCCTGCCGCTGGTGGCCGCCGACGACGCCCGCCTGCGCGAAATGGGCGAGGAGCTGGTGCGCTACCTGCGGCTGGAGCAACAGCACGCCCCGACGCTGCGCCGCATGCTGGCGGACTACGCCTACCGGCTCTCGTTCGGCGTGGAGGAGCAGCTGGGCGTGCGGCAGGGGCTGCTGGGGCTGCTCAAGCAGGTGTTCGAGCACATCGACGCCATCAGCCCCGACAACCCGTGGCTGCGCCAGCAGATGCAGGCGCTGGTGCAGGCCGCCCAGCCGCCGCTGTCGCAGCGCCGGCTGGAGGACCTGCAATCGCGGCTGAAAGACGTCATCGTCAAGCAGGCCGAGGCGCGCGAGCAAACCGTGCGCGCGCAGGCCCTGATGCGCGAAACGCTGGCCACCTTTTTGGAACGGCTGGCGCAGACCGCCACCAGCACCGGCCAGTACCAGGCCAAGTTCGAAGCCTGCGCGCAGGCGCTGGAGCGCGCCGACAGCCTGGCCGACATGGCCCCCGTGGTGCAGGATGCCATCCAGACCGCACGCGCCTTTGCGGTGGACACCCAGCGCGTGGCCGAGGAGCTGACCGAGCTGCGCGACCGCGCCGACCGCGCCGAGGCCGAGGTGCAGCGCCTGCGCGCCGAGCTGGATCAGATGGCCGAGCTGGTCACGCACGACCTGCTGACCGGCGTGCTCAACCGCAAGGGACTGGCCAGCGCCATCGACCGCGAGACGCGCCGCGCCGAGCGCACCTGCACGCGCGTGTGCATCGCGCTGCTGGACGTGGACGATTTCAAGCGCCTCAACGACACGCTGGGCCACCTGGCCGGAGACGCGGCGCTGAAGCACCTGGCCGACGTCGCGCGCCGCAGCCTGCGCCCGCAGGACACCATCGGCCGCTACGGCGGCGAGGAATTCATCATCGTGCTGCCCGACACCACGCCGGAGGAGGCCGCCGGCGTCGTACAGCGGTTGCAGCGCGACCTGAGCGCCCACCTGTTTCTGCAGGGCGAGCAAAAGGTGCTGATCACCTTCAGCGCCGGCATCACCGAACTGCGGCACGACGAGTCGGTGGAGGCCGCCATCGCGCGCGCGGACGCCGCGATGTACCGCGCCAAGCGCGCGGGCAAAAACCGGGTGATGACCGGATGAATCACCAGCGTCGTGCTTGGCTGCAACGCACCGCCGTGCTGGGCGCGGGGGCGGCGCTGGCGCCAGGACTGCTGGGCTGTAACGATGAGCCCCCGCTGACCGTCGCCTACCACCCCTGGCCGGGCTACGCACCGCTCAAGCTGGCGGACAGCCTGGGCTGGTGGGACGACGGGCGCCTGCGCGGCCTGCCCACGGGTTCCGCCAGCGCCTCGCGTGTGGCGCTGGCCGAGGGCCGGGCCCAGGCCGCCGCGCTCACGCTAGACGAGACGCTACTGGCCGTGGCCGACGGCTTGCCGCTGCATGTGGTGGCACTGTTCAACCTGTCGCATGGGGCCGATGTGGTGTTGGCCAAGCCGGGCTTTACTGACCGCACGCGCTGGGTCGGCGCCCGGCTGGGGCACGAGACGGGCGCCGTCGGCGAGCTGATGACGGCCAGTTGGCTGGAATACGCCGGCTTGCGTGCCGAGGACGTGACGGGGGTGCATCTCACGGCCGACGAACACCTGTCGGCCTGGAAGGACGGGCGGGTGGATCTGCTGGTCACCTTCGAGCCCACGGCCTCGCGGCTGGAGTCGCTGGGCGCGAAACGGCTGTTCGACAGCAGCCAACTGCCCCCGGAACGGCCGATCGCCGATGTCCTGGCCATCCGCGCGGATGCCTGGCCCAGCCGGCGCGCGGCCCTGCGGACGCTGGTGCGCCAGATTTTTGCGGCCCAGCGGCACCTGATGACGCTGCCCGTGGACGCCGCCTACCGGCTGGCACCCTGGCTGGACGTGCCCCACGCGGCGGCGATGCGCACCTTCAGCGGCCTGCGGCTGACCAACTGGGCGGACAACCGCGAATGGCTAATCGGCCAACCCGCCCCGCTGCAGCGCGCCGCCGAAGGCCTGGCGTCGTTCATGGGCCGCGTCAACATACTGCGGCCGCTGCGCTTGCCCGAGGATCTGGTCGTCGGCAGTGCCCTGCCCGCGGAGGAACCGCGGTGATGGTGCGGCGTCTGTATGCTGCCGTGTTGCACGCCGCCATCCTGGCGGCGATGGCGGTGGTGGCGCTCCTGTCCAGCCCTGGGATTGCGCGCGCCGACCACACCGAACTGCGAGTGGGGATCCTGGCCTATCGCCCGATGGACGTGGAGGAGCGCGACTGGGCCCCCGTCATCGATGCCATGCAGCACCGGCTGCCCAGCGTGCGGCTGCATGTGCGCCTGCTGCACTACACGGCGCTGGACAATGCTGTGCGCGCCCGCGAGCTGGATGTCGTCATCACCAACCCCGGCCACTATGTGGCGCTGCGCTACAGCGATGGGCTCAGCACCGTGTTGGCGGCCGTGGCGCGCCGTCGCCTCGGCATCGAGACCGAGGCCTTTGGCGGTACGGTGCTGGTGCGGACCGACAGCCCGCTGCAACACTGGCAAGACCTGCGCGGCAAGCGGGTGGGCGTCCCGCACGAGGAGTCACTCGGCGGCTGGCACCTGCAGCGCTACGAGCTGCTCCGCCGCGGCGTGCGCGACGACGAGGTCACTTGGGTGCGCGTGGGCATGCCCCACGACAATGTGGTTCAGGCCGTGCTGGATGGCCGGGTGGACGCGGGTTTCGTGCGCGATGGGGTGCTGGAGGCGATGCTGGCCACGGGCCGCGTCGCCCCGGATCGCCTGCGCGTGTTGCAACGGCAGGATTTGCCGGGGTATCCGATCGCCGTCAGCACCCCCCTGGTGCCCGAATGGCCGGTGGCCGCCCTGCCCCATGTGGACAGCCAGACGCGACGGGCGCTGCTGCTGGCGCTGCTGGACGTCCGCGACGATCCCGCCCTGCGAACCGGCGGACTGGCAGGCTTCGTGTTGCCCCAGGGCTATGTCGCCGTGGAAGACCTCCTGCGCGAGCTGCGCGTGCGCCCCTTCGGCGTGCCACAACTGACCTGGCGCGAGACGGTACAACTCAACGCCGCTCCCTTGGCCGCCGTCGGCGGGGCCGTGCTGGTGCTGCTGGCCCTGCTGGCCCTGCTGGAGCACCAGCGCCGCCGCCTGCGCCAGGCGCTGCGTGACAAATCCGCGCTGCTCCACGAACTGGCGCTGACCGCCAAGACCTTCGACAGCACGCAAGGCGTGCTGATCACGGACGCCAAGGGACGCATCGTGCGCGTCAACCGCGCCTTCCAGGCCATCACCGGATACACCGCCGAGGACGCCCACGGCCGCACACCGGGCGAGCTGCTGCGCTCGGGCCGCCACGATGCGGCCTTCTACCGGGCGATGTGGGAGGCCCTCAGCGAACGCGGCCATTGGGAAGGCGAGGTCTGGAACCGCCGCAAGAGTGGTGACATCTTCCCCGAGTGGCTGACGATCAGCGCAGTCACGGATGCGGTGGGCAAGGTGCGCCACTACGTGGCCATCTTCCACGACATCAGCTGGCGCAAGCAGGCCGAGGCGCAGATCGAAAACCTGGCCTTCTTCGACCCGCTGACGGGACTCGCCAACCGCCGCCTGTTGCTGGATCGGCTGCAGCAGTCCATCCGCCAGGCGCGGCGCAACGCGCGCTGGGGCGCGGTGCTGTTTCTGGACCTGGATTTTTTCAAGAGCATCAACGACACCTTCGGCCACGATGCCGGCGACGCCGTGCTGCGCACCATCGGCGAGCGCATCCGCACCACGCTCCGGGAGCAAGACACCCCCGGCCGGCTGGGGGGTGACGAATTCCTGGTGTTGCTGCCCGCCACCTTCGAGCGCCGCGACGACGCGGCGCTGGCCGCCCAGACGGTGGCCGACAAGCTCGGCGCGGCCCTGCGCCAACCCATCCCGCACCAGGACCAAGCCATCACGCTGACGCTGAGCATCGGCATCGCCTTGTACGGCGACCAAGACGACGACGACCACGCCACCGAACTGCTCAAGGCCGCCGACCTGGCCATGTACAGCGTCAAGCAGGCCGGCCGCAACGGCGTGGCCTTCTTCGACCCCGAGATGGAGGCTGCGATCCGCCAGCGCCACCAGCTTCAGCACGACCTGGCCCGCGCCATCGAGGCCGGCGAGCTGCGCGTCTATCTGCAGCCGCAGGTGAATGCGGCCGGCCGCATCGTCGGCGCCGAAGCGTTGGTGCGCTGGCTGCGCGCCGACGGCACGCTGGTGCCGCCCGGCGAGTTCATCCCGCTGGCGGAGGAAACCGGCCTGATCCTGCCGCTGGGCGACTGGGTGCTGCAACAGGCCGCCGCGCTGCTGCGGCGCTGGCAAGACGACCCCGTGCTCGCCGGCCTCCACTTGTCGGTCAACGTCAGCGCCAAGCAGTTCCGCGACCCGGCGTTTGGCCAGCGGGTGCAGCAGGCGCTGGCGCAGCACGGCATCCCCGCCCGGCTGCTGGAGCTGGAAATCACCGAGTCGGTGTTTCTGGAAGATCTGGAGTCCGCGCGCACCACGTTGGGGGCGCTCGACGCGCAGGGGGTATCGCTGGCGCTGGACGACTTTGGCACCGGCTACTCGTCGCTGGCGTATTTGGCCGAGCTGCCGTTCGACATCATCAAGATCGACCAGCGCTTCGTCGCCCGCCTGGGCCAGCACAGCCGGCAGGACGATGCCATCATCACCACCATCATCGCGCTGGGCCGCAAGCTGCGCATGCAGGTGCTGGCCGAGGGCGTGGAGACCGAGCGGCAGGAGACCTACCTGCTCAGCCACGGCTGCCACTTGCTGCAGGGCTACCGTTACGGGCGGCCGATGCCGGTGGAGCAGTTCGAGACGCAGGCGCGCACGCAACCGCGCGAGCCGACGGCCTGACGCGCCACCCCGCCTGCATATCATCGTCACGCGCCCGGCGGTGACCGGGCGCCCGATGCCCGACAATGCGTGCGTGAGCATCCCTTCCGCCTTTTTGCAGGACCTGCTGGCGCGCGCCGACCTCGTCGAGGTGGTCGGCCGCCACGTGGCGCTGCGCAAGAGCGGCGCCAACTACCTGGGCCTGTGCCCGTTCCACGCCGAGAAGTCGCCCTCCTTCACCGTCAGCCCGGCCAAGCAGTTCTACCACTGTTTCGGCTGCGGCGCGCACGGCAACGCGATCGACTTTCTGATGGCGCACACCGGCGCGGGCTTCCGCGAGGCGGTGCACGATCTGGCTGCGCAGGTGGGCCTGACGGTGCCGGAGGAGGAACGCTCGCCGGAGCAGCGCGCGCGCGAGGCGGCGCAGCGCCGCGCGCAGCAGACGCTTGCCGAACTGATGGCACAGGCCGCGCGCGCCTACCGCGCGCAGCTGAAGGCCAGCCCGCGCGCGATCGACTACCTGAAGGGCCGCGGCCTGACCGGCGGGATCGCCAAGACCTACGGTCTGGGCTACGCGCCGGCGCAGCGGCGCTTCCTGTCGACCGTGTTCGGCGACTACCAGGACGCGCGGCTGGTGGAGTGCGGGCTGGTCGTCGAGGGGGACGGCGACGAGGCGCGCCGCCACGACCGCTTCCGCGACCGCATCATGTTCCCGATCCGCAACGTCAAGGGCGAGGTGATCGGCTTTGGCGGCCGGGTGCTGGACGGCGGCGAGCCCAAATACCTGAACTCGCCGGAGACGCCGCTGTTCCACAAGGGCGAGGAGCTCTACGGCCTGTACGAGGCGCGCAGCGCCATCCGCCAAGCCGGCTGCGCGCTGGTGGTGGAAGGCTACATGGACGTGGTGGCGCTGGCGCAGCTGGGCTTCGGCCACGCGGTGGCGACGCTGGGCACCGCCTGCACGCCGGAGCACGTGCGCAAGCTCCTGCGCTTCACCGACGACGTGGTGTTCGCCTTCGACGGCGATGCGGCCGGGCGGCGCGCGGCGCAGCGGGCGCTCGCCGCCGCACTGCCGTGGGCCGGCGACACGCGGCGCTTTCGCTTCTTGTTCCTGCCGCCGGAGCACGACCCGGACAGCTACATCCGCACCCACGGCGCCGAGGCGTTCGCCGCGGCGCTGGCGCAGGCCACGCCGCTGAGCCGCTTCGTGCTGGAGGTGGCCGCCGACGGCTGCGACCTCGCCACCGCCGAGGGCCGCGCGCGCGCCACCGCGCAGGCGCGCCCGCTGTGGCAGGCGCTGCCGGATGGGGCGCTGAAGCGCCAGCTGCTGCACGAGCTGGCCGACCTGGCCGCGCTGGAGGTGCGCGACCTGCAGCAGCTCTGGCAGGACGCCGCCCCCCCGGCGCGCGGCCCGGCCCACGCCAGCCGCCCCGCCGCCGCGCCGCCGGGGCGCACGGTGCGATCCTCCCCGCACGCCACGGCCCCGACGCCGCAGACCCCGCCCCCCGCGGCGGCGCCGCGCACGCGCTGGCCAGCGCGGCCGGATGCGGCGGCGCTGCAGGCGCGCCGCGCCGCGCGCGGGCTGCTCGGCCGCGGCGACCGCATCGCGCGCATCGTGCTGACCACGCCGGAGGCCTGGGACTGGCTGACCGCCGACGACCATGCCCTGCTGGCGCAGGAGCCGCCGCCGCACGGGCCGCTGTTTGCCTGGCTGGAAGCGCAGTGGCTGGAGCACGGCCCGCAGCCCTGGGCGGCGCTGCGCGAGGGGCTGCGCGGCCAGCCGTTCGAGGCGCTGGCGGTGGCGCTGCACGACAGCGGCCTCGGGCTCGCTCGGATGGACGACGGCGCGGCAGACGATGCCCCGACCGACGCCGCCGAGATGCGGCGCGAGCTGCGCGAGCTGTTGCGGCGTATGCGGATCGAGGCGCTCAAACAGCTGGAAACGGCGCTGCTCGCCCGCGCCGGCTCCGACCCCGATGCGCAAGCCCGCTACCGCGAGGTGGTGGCGGAACGCGCCCTGTTGCAACAGGGAGACGATTCGATATAATATAAAGCTTCGCAAGTGCGACAGCAGCACCTCCGGACAGGGCCATAAGTCGGACTGGTGGCGCGGGCCCATCCCGCCGACCGCCAGCCGCGCACACGGGACGACACCCCGTTGGCCAGGGCGCACCAGGCGCCCGCCCCGCAAGGACTGCACACCAAATGTTCGCCCACCCCGCTTGCGAAGCCGGCCGGCCATCCCCATGTGGGCGTGGCCGTGCGTCGATGTCGTAGTCTGCGTGCCTGGGTGTGCGTGTCGCCACCCAGGGTAGCCCACGCGCGACGGCATCGTCCCCGCCGGTCGTGTTCCGCTCGTCCGTCCCCGTCAGGCCCGGCCCCGAACCGGGCAGAAAGCGTTTGCCGTGAGCACCCGTTCCAAGAAAACTGCTGCCAGCCCCGCCGAAACCCCCGAAGCCGCGCCCGCGCCCGCCGCCCCGGCACGCAAGCGCACGAGCAAAGCGGCCGCCGCCTCGGCCGACGCGGCCGTGACGCCGGAGGCGACCACGGACGCTGCCGCCGAAACGGTAGCCACCGCATCCCCGGCCGAGAAGCCCGCGCGCAAGACCGCCGCCAAAACCGCCAAGGCCGGCGCGGCGTCCAAAGGGGGCGCCAAGCGCGGCCGCAAGCCGGCCAAGAAGGCCGAGGAGGATGTGTTCGACGACGCCGAGCTGGGCGACCTCGACGACGATCTGGTCGACGAGGAAGTCGAGGCCGTTGCCGACGAGACGGCGGAGGCCGAGCCGGCCGAGAAGGCCAAACCGCTGCGCATGAAGCTGTCCAAGGCCAAGGAACGCGCCCTGATGAAGGAGTTTGGCCTGGACGACACGGTGCTGACCGAGGAAGAAGCCAAGCTGCGCCGCGAAAAGCTCAAGCAGCTCATCAAGCTGGGCAAGACCCGCGGCTACCTGACCCATGGCGAAATCAACGACCACCTGCCGGACAAGCTGGTCGAGCAGGAGACGCTGGAAGTGGTCGTCTCGCTGCTCAACGACATGGGGGTGGCGGTCTATGACCAGACGCCGGACGCCGAAACCCTGCTGCTGACCGGCGCGCCCACCGCCGTGACCACCGAGGAGGAGGCCGAGGAGGAAGCCGAGGCCGCCCTGTCCACCGTGGACAGCGAATTCGGCCGCACCACCGACCCGGTGCGCATGTACATGCGCGAAATGGGCACCGTGGAGCTGCTCACCCGCGAGGGCGAGATCGAGATCGCCAAGCGCATCGAAAGCGGGCTGCACGAGATGATGGCCGCGATCTCCGAGTCGCCGGCGATCATCCACGACATCCTCTCGATGGCGGAGGAAATCCGCGAAGGCAAGACGATCATCTCGGCCGTCGTGGACGGTTTTGCCGATGCCGACGAGGCCGACGACTACGTCGCGGAAGAGGACTTCGACGACTACGAGGACGACGACGATGGCAAGGGCGGCTCCAAGGCGCTGACGCGCAAGATGGAGGAGCTCAAGCGCGAGGCGCTGGAGCGCTTCGACGCCATCCGCGCGCTGTTCGACGAGCTGCGCCAAGTCTACGAGCAGGACGGCTGGGGCTCGCCGCGCTATCAGGCCGTGCAGGCGCGCATCACCGAGACGCTGATGACCATCCGCTTCACCGCCAAGGCCATCGAGACGCTGTGCGACAAGGTGCGCCAGCAGGTGGACATGGTGCGCAAGGTCGAGCGCGAGCTGCGCCGCATCATCGTCGACAAGTGCGGCATGCCGCAGGAAAAATTCATCGCCGACTTCCCGCCCAACCTGCTCAACCTGCAGTGGGTGGAGCGGCAGGCCGCGGCCGGCAAACCCTGGAGCGCGGTGCTCGGGCGCAACATCCCCGCCATCCAGGAGCTGCAGCAGCGCCTGATCGACCTGCAAACCCAGGTGGTGATTCCGCTGGATCAGCTCAAGGCGATCCACAAGCGCATGAACGAAGGCGAGGCCACCTCCCGCGACGCCAAGCGCGAGATGATCGAGGCCAACCTGCGCCTAGTCATCTCGATCGCCAAGAAGTACACCAACCGCGGGCTGCAGTTCCTGGACCTGATCCAGGAGGGCAACATCGGCCTGATGAAGGCGGTGGACAAGTTCGAATACCGGCGCGGCTACAAGTTCTCCACCTACGCCACGTGGTGGATCCGGCAGGCCATCACGCGCTCGATCGCCGACCAGGCACGCACCATCCGCATCCCGGTGCACATGATCGAGACGATCAACAAGATGAACCGCATCAGCCGCCAGCACCTGCAGGAGTTCGGCGTCGAGCCGGACGCCTCGATCCTGGCGGAAAAGATGGACATGCCGGAGGACAAGATCCGCAAGATCATGAAGATCGCCAAGGAGCCGATCTCGATGGAGACGCCCATCGGGGACGACGACGACAGCCACCTGGGCGACTTCATCGAGGACACGGCCAACGTGGCGCCGATGGACGCGGCGATGCAGGCCGGTCTGCGCGACGTGGTCAAGGAGATCCTGGACACCCTGACCCCGCGTGAGGCCAAGGTGCTGCGCATGCGCTACGGCATCGAAATGTCCACCGACCACACGCTGGAGGAGGTCGGCAAGCAGTTCGACGTCACGCGCGAGCGCATCCGCCAGATCGAAGCCAAAGCGATCCGCAAGCTCAAGCACCCGAGCCGGTCGGAGAAGCTGCGCAGTTTCCTGGACAACCTGTAAGCTCAGGACACGCGAAAGCGCGACACGGCGGCCACCAGCTCATTGGCCTGTTGGCGCAGGCTCGAGGCCGCCGCGGCGATTTCTTCGACCAGGGCGGCATTTTGCTGCGTCCCCTGGTCGATCTGCCCCACCGCCGCGCCCACCTGATCGATGCTGGCCGCCTGGGCGCGGCTGGCGGCATTCATCTCCGCCACCAGCCCGCCCAGGCGCTGGACGCCCTCGACCATGTCGCGGATGGCCACGCCCGCGTCGTGCACGAGTGCCGTGCCCTGCGACACCCGCTCCACGCTGGCGGTGATCAGTTCCTTGATCTGCCGCGCCGCATCCGCGCTGCGTTGGGCCAGTGACCGGACCTCCGCCGCCACCACGGCGAACCCACGCCCGGCCTCGCCCGCCCGCGCCGCCTCGACCGCCGCGTTGAGGGCCAGGATGTTGGTCTGGAAGGCGATGCCATCGATCAGACCCGTGATCTCGGCGATGCGGCGGCTCGACGTCTCGATGTCGGCCATGGTGGCGACGACCCGCTCGACCGTCTCGCCCCCGCGCTGCGCGCCGGCCATGGCCTCCTGGGCCACCGCATGGGCCGCCCCCGACGCCTCGGCATTGCGCTGCACGGTCCCCGACACGTCCTGCATGCTGGCCGCAGTTTGCTCCAGGGCACTGGCCTGCGATTCGGTCCGGGCAGACAAGTCGCGATTGCCTTGCTCGATCTCCGATGCCCCGTGCGCGACGGCCTCCGCCCCGTCGCGAACCTGTCCCACCACGGTCCGCAGGTTGTCGCGCATGTCGGACAGCGCCGCCAGCAACAGACCGAGTTCGTCCCGCCGCTGCGTGGGGACGCTCACCGTCAGGTCACCCGCCGCGATGGCACGCGCCACCGCGACCGCCTGCTCCACCGGTCGGGTCACCGTGGTGGGCACCCAGACGATGAGACCGATCCCCACCACGACGACCACGCCGGTGATCGCCAGCATGATGCGCTCCGTCCGCGCCACCCCGGCCGCGGCCGAGGTGGCCGCGCGCGCCGTGCCGCGCAGGTTGAACTGGTGGATCGACTCCATCGCGGCATAGGCTTTGGCGAACGCGGCCGGTGTCTCGCTGTCGAACGCATCGCGGGCCAGTTCGACCAGTTCTTCGGTCGCCCCTGCGTTCTCCAGCGCGGACAAGCCGGCTTGGGCCGCGGCGCGGTACGCATCGTGCGCCTGCCGGTAAGTGGCATACAGCGCCTTCTCCTCGTCGGCGAGCGGATCGCCGGGAAGGTACGTCTCCAATGTCTGGGCGTAAACGTCGGTGGCCTGCGCCAGCTGGCGCTCGAGCGCCTCGACCGCGGTGCGAAAGTCCGCCCATGTCCGGGTATCGCGTCCCGCCATGCGATCGGCCACCAGGCGGTAGTGATCCGAGAGCGTGCTCTTCATGATGCCGAGGTTTTCCAGCGCCGGGATCCACGAGTTGGCCACTTCGCCCGTTTCGTACTTGATGCGCTGGTTCTGCCAGAGCGTGATACCGGCGCTGAGCACGGCCAGCGCCAAAATGAGCCCGAGGCCGACGGCAATGCGCGTGCGGACACGCCAGTCGTGGATCCTCATGCGTTCACCTCGGCGGGCGGCAGCGGCGGGGGGCGGCGCCTAGCCGTGCCGGAACGGTGCAGATCTTCGACGCGCAGCCGCTGGATGTGGGCGTGCCCCTGATCAGTGGCGTCGAGCCGGAAGCGCCGCACCACCTCCGACAGTTGGCGGGCTTGCTCGCTCATGGCCGTCGCCGCCGCGGCGCTCTGCTCCACCAAAGCCGCGTTTTGTTGCGTCATCTGGTCGAGTTGCCCCAGGGCCGCGTTGATCTGGGCGACCCCCTCGGCCTGCTCGGTTGCGGCCGAGGACATGGACTGAATGATGTCGCGCACCCGCACCACCTGCTCGACGATGGCCTGCATGACCTCACCGGCGCGGTGGACCGCATCCACGCCCGCGCCGACGCGCTCGACGCTGTTTTGGATGAGGTCTTTGATCTCCCGGGCGGCCTGCGCGCTGCGCTGGGCCAAGGCCCGCACCTCGCTGGCCACGACGGCAAAGCCGCGGCCCGCTTCGCCGGCACGGGCGGCCTCCACCGCGGCGTTGAGCGCCAGGATGTTGGTCTGGAAGGCGATGCCATCGATCACGGCGATGATGTCGCCGATCTTCTGCGAGGCCTGCTGAATGTCGGTCATGGTGTGCACGACACCGCTGACCACGTCGCGGCCCTGCTCCGCGCTGCGACCAGCCGCCGTGGCCAGCTCGCTGGCCGATTGCGCGGCCTGGGCCGAGTGGCGGATGCCTTCGGCCATTTCTTCCATGCTGGCCGCGGTCTGCTCGAGGTTGCTGGCGGCCTGCTCGGTGCGACCGCTCAGGTCCTGGTTGCCCGCGGCAATCTCGTGGGCCGCCACGGTGATGTTGTCGGTGCCTTGCCGGACGTCCGCCACCACCTGCGAGAGCTGATCCCGCATGGCGTGAAGTGCATCGATCATTTGGCCAAACTCGTCGCGGCGCGTGGACGCCAGCCGCGCCGTCAAATCCCCGTCGGCAATGCGCTGCGCGAAGGTCACCGCCTCTTGCAGGGGCCGCCGGATGCTGCGGATCAGCACGGCCGCTCCGCCGATGATGGCCACGACCAGCGCGGCGACGAGAACGGCCGCGGTCAGCACATTGCGGACACGGCGCTCGGCAAACTCGGCCTGCGACTGTTGCAGCAACTGCGCCTGCAGATCGGCGAACTCCCGCAGACTGGCGATGTAGGGGGGGACGCCCGGGTTGAACCGCTGCTCGATCTCCTGCAAGGCCGCGTCGGGTTGGCCATCGGCCTTCAACTGTCGGGCCTTGGCCAAGGAGTCGAGCACCGCCTGGCGTTGCTGCGCGATGCGCGCCATCAGGGCACGCTCGGGCTCCGTCAGCGGCATGCCCTCCAGGCGTTTTTGCAGCTCCGAAATTTGCTGGACGGTCTGCGGGATCAGATCCTTGTACAACGCCTCGAGGGCAGGACTGCCCGAGACGAACGTGGCCTGCACCCGGGTGACGTTGGTTTCCGTCAGACCCGCCCACCGCGTGGCCAGCTGCACTTTCTCGCTCATCAAGGCCAGCACGGCCTCGGACTCCCGGGTCAACTGCCGCGAGGTCAGCGCCGCCAGCAAAACCACCGCGACCAAGCCCAAAACGACGGCTGCAACACCCGCCCACAGCTTGGCGCCCACCGACCAAACTTGTGTTTTTCGATCACCCACACCCATAGACGTCCTACGCATTCATGATTGTTGTGACAGCATATGCGCACGCCGCGCCACCGGTCAACGGTCGCGGCCTGGCGCTCGCCACCGTCGGTCCCAGCCCGAGTTCATCCGCCTCGCGACGCGGGGACTGACGTGGCTAAGATGACCGGAAAGCGACACGACCAAGCCAGTTCCGTGTGGTAAAAATATCACAATAATCGGTCTGTTCATTGACGGAGCCGTGTGCGGCTCACCATGATGACTGCCTCCGTGTCAGCAAAAACCATGCCGTCGACGACTTGCCACACCCGATGACGCCGCCTGCGATGACCCCAGCCTCCTCGGCCGACGACGATCCCCTGCTGTGGGGAACGGACGACGCGGGTTCAGGCGTCCCCGCCGCATCGGGATTGGGCGGCTGGCGTGTGCTGGTCGTGGACGACGATCCCGATGTGCATGCGGCCACCGATTTCGCGCTGGCCGACACCTGGTTGCTGGGCCGCCCGGTCGAGTTGCTGCACGCCCATTCGGCGCAGCAGGCCCGCGCGCTGCTGGCACACGAGCGGGATCTGGCGGTGATCCTGCTCGACGTGGTGATGGAGACGCCCGACGCCGGCCTCGGCCTGGTCGACCACATCCGGCGTGACCTGGGCATGACGGCGACGCGCATCGTGCTGCGCACCGGGCAGCCCGGCTACGCCCCCGAGCACGAGACGCTGCAGCGCTACGACATCAACGACTACAAATCGAAGGGCGAGTTCACCCGCCACCGGCTGCTGACGACCCTGACGACGGCGCTGCGCTCGTACGAGCAGATTCGCACCATCGAGGCCAGCCGCCGCGGACTGCAGCGCATCGTCGAGGGCTCCGCCTCGCTGTTGGAGATGGCGGGGCTGCAGCGCTTCGCCGACGGCGTGCTGACCCAGCTCGCCGGGCTGCTGGACGTACCGCCGGAGGGGCTGGTGTGTGCACAGGGCGCGAGTCCGACACACGGTCTGACGGTGCTGGCCGCTGCGGGGCGCTACACCAGCCTGATGGCGCAGCCGCTGGAGCGGCTGCACGACCACCCCGCGGTGGACCGGCTGCGCGACGCGCTGGACCGGCGTACCTCGCTCTTTGGCCCCGACGACACGGTGCTGTTCATCCCAGGCGGCGCCGGCGGGCTGGATTTGGCCGCCTACTTGCCCACGGGCCGCTCGTTGGATGCGGTGACGCAGCAACTGATCGACGTGTTCTGCGTCAACCTCAGCGCCTGTCTGCGCAATATGGAGCTGATCGAACGGCTGCACCACCTGGCGTACGAAGACGGGTTGTTGCGGATACCCAATCGCACCCGTCTGGTCGAACGCATCGACGAGGACGAGCGCGATGCACGACAGCCCCGCCGGCTGACACTGGTCGACATCGACGATTTCAGCGGCATCAACGAGCTGATGGGCCATGAGTTTGGCGACCGCGTGCTGCAGGCGACCGCGCAGCGCCTGCGCGCGCTGTTGCCCCCGGGTGTGCTGGTGGCCCGCGTGGCGGGCAACGCCTTTGCGGTTTACGGTCCACAGGTGGCCTTGGATCCGGCCCGCCTGAGCGCCGCGCTGGCCGAGCCGCTCGACGTCGATGGACAGCCCTTTCGGGTGCGGGTCTCGATCGGCTCGTGCGACGACGACCTGTTCGAGGGCCGGGGTGTCAACGCGGTGCGCAACGCCCAGGTCGCGCTCAAGCACGCCAAACAACAGCATCGCGGGCGCTGGGTGGCATTCGACCGCGACATGGCGGTGCGCTCCCGCCACCAGGCAGAGCTGCTCACCCGCCTGAACGCCGCGTTCAACGAGAATCAACTGTTCGTGGTCTACCAGCCGCAGATCGAGCTGGCCAGCGGTCGCCTGGTCGGCATGGAAGCGCTGGTGCGCTGGCGGCGCGAGGACGGACAGCTGATCCCGCCGGACACCTTCATCCCGGTGGCCGAGCGGTCCGGCCTGATCGATGCGCTGGGCGAATGGGTGCTGCAGACCGCTTGCCACGACCTGCTGCGGCTGTTGCGGATGGGGCTCGATCCCGGGCGCGTGGCGGTCAACGTGTCGGTGATCCAGTTCGGGGGCGCCACGTTTGCCGACCGCGTGCTGGCGACGCTGGAACGGCTGGGCCTGCCCCCGCAGCGGCTGGAACTGGAGATCACCGAGTCGGTGGCGATGCTGGGCGAAGACGTCGTGCAGAGTGTCCTGGCGCGGCTGCGCGCCGCGGGCCTGTCGGTGGCGATCGACGATTTCGGCACGGGGTACTCGTCACTGGCGTATCTGGAGCGGCTGCCGCTGGACTGCCTCAAGATCGACCGCGCGTTCGTCCGTCGTCTGCAACAGGGCGACGAGGCCCGTGTCGCCGAGCTGATCACGCAGCTCGGCCACAAGCTCGGCCTGCGCGTGCTGGCCGAAGGGGTCGAGGACGACGCTGTGCGCCAGCGGCTGTTGGCGCTGGGCTGCCACGAGGGCCAGGGCTTCGGCATCGCCCGCCCGATGGCCTTCGAGCCGCTGCAGGCATGGCTCGAAGCGCGCGCCCGCACAGCGCCAGCAGGGGCCGCCACATGAACCGGGCGACCGCGTTCACGCGCCGACGTTGGCTGGGGGCCGCCGCTGGCAGCCTCTTGGGGGTGGGTGCCAGTCCTGCCCTGCTGGGTTGCGGCCCGTCGCGCCCCCCCCGCTTGGCGCTGGTCGCGGGTCTGACCGGGCCCACCAGCGACATTGGCGTGGCCTTGCGCAACGGGGCTTTGCTGGCCGTGGCGCAGTCCAATCCGGCGGTGGAGCTGGTCGAGTTCGACGACCGGCAGCGGCCCGATCAAGCCGCCGAACTGGCCGATGCGGTGCAGGCCGCCGGCTGCGTGGCCGTGATCGGCCCGGCCACCAGCAGCATGGCCGCGGGCTGGATTCCGCAAGCCGAGCGGCGAAAGCTGCTGTCGGTCTCGCCGACGGTGACCAGTCATGACTTCGCCGGACAGGACGACCACTTCTTTCGCATCTGCTCGACGACGCGCCAATACGCGCGCCACTCGGCGCTCCACGCGGTGCGACGGCACGGCTGGCGCCGCTTCGCCCTGGTGCGCGACGACAGCAACCACGCCTACACGCGCAGTTGGAGCGAGCACTTCATCGCAGCGGTGCGCGGCGAGGGGGCGGTCGTCGTGGCCGAGACCGCCTACGGGCCAGGCACGCCCCATGACGGCGCAGAACAGGCGCTGGCTGCCGCGCTGGCCAGCGGCCCCGAAACACTGGTCATCGTGGCCAACGCGCGCGACACGGCCCTGCTCGCGCAAGCCATCACCCACCACCCGAAGCGCCCGGCGCTCATCGCCGCCGAGTGGGCCGCCACCGATCAATTGATCCTGGGCGGTGGTCGCGCCGTGGAAGGCGTGCTGGTCACCCAGTTTTTCGACCGCGACAGCCAGGCCCCGGCGTACCTGGCCTTCGCGCAGGCGTTCCAAACGCGTTTTGGGCGCATGCCCGGTTTTGCCGAGACGGCGGCCTACGACGCCACCCGGATCGTGCTGCAGGCGTTGGCCGAGCGACGCCGGGACGAGCCGCTCAAGGCCACGCTGCTGCGCTTGCGGCGCTTCGATGGGGTGCAGAACGCCATCGTGTTCGATGACTACGGTGACTGCGACCGTCCGCTGTATGTCACCGAGGTGCGTCAGCAACGCTTCATGACCGTGCCCGCATGAACCGCCGCCGCACCGTCCCGCTGCGCACGGTGCTGATTGCCCAGTTTGCGCTGGTGATCGCCGTGGCCATCGTGGCGCTCGCGGTGTTGATGGCGAACTGGCGCCTGCCCCAGGCGCGCGAGCAGCAGGCGCAGGAACAGCGCCGCGCCGCCGGACTCGCCCTTTTGCGGGTCGAGACCGACCTCGATCTGGCCGAGCGCACGCTGCGCTTTCTGGCCCGCCTTTCCGCAGAGGACCGTCCGGCCCCCACCGCCGCCAGCTCGCTGCGGCTGCAAGCCATCGCCAGCGAGGCCGCGTTCCTGGGGTTATACGACATCGCGCCGGATGGCCACATCCGGCGCGGCGCCACCACGGTGGCCCGCACACGGCCCGACCTGCGGGGTTACGACCTGGGCAATCTGCCGGTACTGCGCGCGGCCGCCCAACGCGACGGCGTGGCCTGGAGCGACCAGTACCTGTCGCCGGTGGTCGGCGAGCCGGTGGTGGCCCTGGCACTGCGCACCGAGGACGGCTTCTGGCTCGCCGAACTCTCGGTGGATCGACTGGGCGACTCGGCGCTGGGCCTGCAGGCGCTGGAAGGGGTGCACCTGCTGATCACCGACCGCGCGGGTGAGGTGATCCGTTCCCCCGACCCGACCGACCGGCTGCACCGCCGCAACCTGGGGCACCTGCCCCCGCTGTTCGACGCCCGGCTCAATGGCAGTGCGCAGGGCCGCCTGGAGCTGGCCGGCCTGCGCCTCGAAGGGTATGCGCTGCAACTGCCGCGGCTGGGGTGGGTGGTGTTCGCCGGCTATCCGCTGGAAGTGGCCGAGAGCGCGGCGCGCGGCGCCCTCTGGGTCACCGCCGTCGTGGCCGGTCTGGCCGCGCTGGCCGCCTTGGGCACCGTATCGGTCAGCTCGGCGTGGGTGCAGCGTCGCCTGCGCACCAGCATTCGCTTTGCAGAGGCCGTGGCGCGCGGCGACTACTCGCAACCGCTGCCGGACAGCCGCATCGAGGAGCTGGCGCGGCTGGAACAGGGTCTGGCGGATATGGTGCGCCAGATCCGCCAGCGGGAGCAGCAGTTGCGCTCCATCGTCGATCTCGGCCCCACGGTGGCGATCCAGGTGTACGACCGCCACACCCGCATCCTGGACTGGAACCCGGCGAGCGAAAAGATCCTGGGCTTCACCCGAGACCAAGCGCTGGGGCGCCGGCCCTTGGAACTGTACTACACCCCCGAGCAGCAGGCCCAGTTCGAGGCTATCCTGGACGAACTGGCCCGCTCGGGGGGCGCGTACGGGCCCTTCGAGGGGGAGGTTCAGACCAGCCGGGGGGAGCGCCGCTGGATTTACTCGACGACCTTTCCAATCCCTGGCCCCACCGCGGATGAACCGCTGTTCGTGTGCATGGACATCGACATCACCGAACTCAAGCGGCTGGAGGAGGAACTGCGTGTCCTCAACGCCAGCCTGGAGGAAAAGGTCCAGCACCGCACACGCAGTCTGACGGAGGCCAACGAGCGCCTGCAGCGCGCCCTGGATGAGCTGCGCCAGGCGCAGGCCCAGCTCGTCCAGGCCGACAAGCTGGCCGCGCTGGGCAGTCTGGTGGCGGGGGTCGCCCACGAACTCAACACCCCCATCGGCAACGCGCTGATGGCCATCTCCACCCTGCGCGAGCGGGCCGCGGGCTTCGCGCAGCGGCTCGACGCCGGTGTGCGGCGCTCCGACGTGGCGCGGTTGCTGGAACAGATCGGCACCGCCGAGGACATCGCCGAGCGCAACTTGCATCGCGCCTCGGAACTGCTGCGCAGCTTCAAACAGGTGGCGGTCGACCAGACGAGCACCCAGCGGCGCATCTTCGATCTGCGGGAGCTGGTCGCGGAATTGGCGCTGACTCTGCAGCCCACCCTGAAGCGCACCCCGTACCGGCTCGACATCGACATTCCCCCCGGCATTACGCTCGACAGCTACCCCGGCCCTTGGGGTCAGGTGCTGGCCAACCTGATCCAGAACGCGATCGTGCATGCATTCGAGGGGCGCGACCATGGCACCATCTCGGTCACGGCGGCGGCCGATGACGAGTCGGTGATCCTGACGGTTGCCGACGATGGCCGTGGTATGGAAGCCGAAGTGCGGGCCCGGGCCTTCGACCCGTTTTTCACCACGCGCCTGGGCCGCGGCGGCAGCGGGCTGGGGCTGCACATCGTCCACAACTTGGTGACCGGCATGCTCGGGGGGCATATCGATCTGAGCAGCGCTCCGGGATGCGGTACGACCTTTCACATCCGTTGCCCCCGCATCGCGCCCCGATCCCCCGCGGGCGAGAACCCCAACCCCGACGGCCGAGACGGTGCGGCCGCCGACACGCGCGATTGACATAGATCACCCCAACGTCAAAAAAATCGGCGACACTGGCCGCGCTTGCTGCATGACGTCGTTGAAGAAGGGGGTGACCGCGAGGTACCCCCGGACCGTTGCCTTGGAGAACCTCCGTGACCGCCGCCACCCCGCGCGACCCGTTGCTGCCCATCTACCGCCGGGGTGACCTGGCCATGCTCGTCGCGCTGGCGCTGTATGCCGTCGCATCGGTGCCGATTCTGCTGCTGATGCAGCGGCCGGGCCTGAGCCTGGGGGCGGAGCTGGCGTGGCTGGTCGGCCTGTCGCTACCGGGGGTGATCGGCTTTGCGGTGCTGCGCGGCACGCTGGCCAGCCGGCTGCTGCTGGCCACGTCGCTGTCCACGCTGGTGATGCTGCACATCCAGGTCTCGGCCGGGATGATCGAGTTCCACTTCGGCGTGTTCGTGACGCTGGCGCTGCTGATGACCTACTTGGACTGGCGCCCGGTGGTGTGGTCGGCGGGGCTGTTCGCGGTGCACCACGTGGCGTTCGACCGCCTGCAGGCGGCCGGCTGGGGCCTGTACTGCCTGAGCGAGCCGAACTTTCCGGTCATCCTCCTGCACGCGGCCTACGTGGTCGTGCAGACCGGCTTCGAGGTGATGTTGATCCTGTGGCTGGCACGCCAGGTGCGCGACAACGCCGAAGTGGCCGCGCTGGCCGACAGCCTGTCCCGTGGCGGGCATGTGGTGCTGGACGTGGCCCACCTGCGCGCCACGACGCCGCTGGCGCAGCGGCTCAAGGACGTCATCGGCCGCATCGCCAGCGCCGTGACCGGCATCCGCAGCGCCGTGCAGCAAATCGAAAATGCCGCAGGCGAGATCGCGGGCGGCACGCAGGACCTGAGCCGCCGTACCGAAAGCGCGGCGGCGAGCCTGCAGCAAACCGGTGCCAGCCTGCAGCACCTGACCGACAGCGTGCAACACAGCGCCGATGCGGCGCGCAGCGCCAACGAGCTGGCCGCGCAGGCCGCCGACACCACACGCCGCGGCGGCGAGACGGTGGCGCAGGTGGTCAGCACGATGGCCGATATTCAGACCAGCAGCCAAAAGATCGCCGACATCATCGGCGTCATCGACGGCATCGCGTTCCAGACCAACATTCTGGCGCTCAACGCCGCGGTGGAGGCCGCGCGCGCCGGCGAGGCCGGGCGCGGCTTCGCGGTGGTGGCCGGCGAGGTGCGCGCGCTGGCCCAGCGCAGCGCCCAAGCCGCGCGCGAGATCAAGGCGCTGATCGAGACCAGCGTCGCCAAGGTGCAGGCCGGCAGCGCCCAGGTGCAGCAGGCCGGTCAGACCATGGACGACATCGTGCAGGCGATCCAGCGCGTGGCCGACACGATCGGCGAGATCACCCACACCGCGCGCGATCAAAGCGAAGGCATCGGCCAAGTCAACGCCGCGATGGGCCAGCTCGATCAGAGCACGCAGCAGAACGCGGCGCTGGTGGAGCAGTCGGCCGCGTCGGCCGAGGCATTGCGCGAGCAGGCGCAACGGCTGCTGCAGGCGGTGTCGGTGTTTCAGCTGGGCGCGGCCGAGGCCACGGCGCCCGCGCCCCGCGGCCCGGCGCTGGGCGTTCCGATCAGGGCACAGCTTCCAGCGCGATGACGCCGGTGGCGGTGTTGGAGATGGGGATGTGGTAGTTGCGGTGCACCAGCCGCACGCCGCTGCCGGCCTCGGTGAGTGCGGCGCGCATGGCCAGCCACATCAACAGCTCCACCCCTTGCGTCCCGGCCAATTCCACCAGCTCGCGGTCGCTGAACTGGGTGGCCCACTCGGGGTTGGTCTCCATGCTTTGCAGAAACTGCAGGTCGAAGCGCTTGTTGATGAAGCCCGCCCGTTCGCCTTCCAACTGGTGACTCAGCCCGCCGGTGGCCATCACCGCGACGCGCCGGGCGTCGCCCCAGCGGCCGATGGCACGCCCCACCGCCCGCCCCAGCGCATACACGCGCCGGGCCGGCGGCAAGGGAAACTGCACCGTGTTGATGTGGATGGGCACGATGCGCACCGGCGCGGGGTGCTGGTCGGGCCAGAACAGTTGGAAGGGAATCGTGCAGGCGTGGTCCACCTGCATCTCTTGGCAGACCGTGAGGTCGAATTCCGCCGCGGTGAGCTGCTCGACCAGGTGCCACGACAGCTCCGGGCAACCGGCCAGCGGCGCGGTGGTCGGGATGCCCCAGCCCTCGTCGGCATGGTGGTACTCGGCCGCGGCCCCGATGGCAAAAGCCGGTAGCTTGTCGAGAAAGAAGTTCAGCCCGTGGTCGTTGTAGAACACGACGACGACCTCGGGCTGCACCTGCCGCAGCCAGGCGTGGATGGGGGGAAAGCCGTCGAAGAACGGCTTCCAGTACGGCTCGGCCTGTTTGCCTTTGGCAATCGCGTTGCCGATCGCGGGGATGTGCGAGGTGGCCAGGCCACCGACGATCTGGGCCATGGGAACGTCTCCTGGGGCGGTAGGCCTCAACACTGCTGGTTGGCGGCCACCAGCTTGGCTTGGAACTCGGCCTTGGTCACGCCGGTCTGTTGCGCGCCGATGTCCTGCATGTCCCAGCCGAAGATGCCGGCCAGCTTGGCCAGGTAATAGGCGTTGCCGCCTGCGGCCAGCATCCGCAGCACCTGACCGCTGCGCACGGCGGCTTTTTGCTCCTCGCTCAGGCCGAAGCGGGCCATGTAGGCCTCCGGGTCGGCGCGGAAGGCCTCGCGGTTGGCCGCCTCGTTGAAGGAGTAGCACATTTTGTTGAGCGCATAACCGCGCTGTGCCAGCGCGCCGTCAAAAGGTTGCGTGCCGGGGATGGTGCGCGTCGCGGGGGTGTGCGGGTTCATGGGCTTGCGGTCTCCACGGGTCGGGTCCCGCTGCGGTGCACGGCAACCGCTCGGGGGGTGTCAGAAGCGCTCGGTATCCACTTCATCCTCGCCCTGGGCGTTGTAGCGGGCGCCGCTGACGGCCTGCGGGGTGAAGGTGGCGTCCAGCTCGGCCAACAGCGCCGGGCCGGGCCGCACGCGCAGGGCCTGCAGATCCTCCTGCAGATGGTCCAGGCGGGTGGTGCCGGGCAGCGCGTGCACATGCGGCCCGCGCGCCAACACCCACGCCAGCGCCAGTTGCGCCGGGGTGCAGCCGGCCTGCTGCGCCAGCGCCGCCAGCCGCTGCTGCAGTTGCAGGTTGTGCGCCCAGTGCGGCGACTCGAAGCGCGGCATGGTGCGGCGGATGTCCTTCGGATGGAAAGCCGCCGGGTCGGGCGGGCTGGCGGTCAGCACGCCACGCCCCAGCGGGCTGAAAGCGACGAAGGCCACACCCAGCTCGCGGCAGGCCTCCAGCACCGCGATCTCGGGGTTGCGCGTCCACAGCGAATACTCCGACTGCACTGCGGCAATCGGGTGCACCGCATGCGCGCGGCGCAGCGTCGCGGCCGAGACTTCGCTCAGGCCGATCGAGCGGATCTTGCCCTCCCGCACCAGATCGGCCAGCGCGCCAACACTGTCCTCGATGGGCACGCGCCGGTCCCAGCGGTGCAGGTAGTACAGGTCGATGACGTCGGTGCGCAGGCGCTTGAGCGCCTGCTCGCAGGTGGCCTTGAGCGTGGCGGGCCGGCCGTCGATGACGCGCACCTTCACGCCGCGCTCATTGGGCTCGCCGGTCATGCCGCACTTGCTGGCCAGCACAAAGCGCTGGCGGTGCGGCGCCAGATGGCGGCCGATCCACTCCTCCGACAGGCCAAAGCCGTACAGCGCCGCGGTGTCGAAGTGCGTCACGCCCGCGTCCAGCGCGGCGAGCAGCAGCCGCGCGGCGTCGGCCTGCGGCACCGGCTCGCCGTAGGCGTGGCAGATGTTCATGCAACCCAGACCAATGGCCGAGACCTCGAACGGCCCCAGGCGCCGCGTCGGCCACGGCGTCGGCGGCGCGATGAGGGCGGGCGCCGTCTGGCCACCCACGGAACGGCCGGTCATGCTCGCATCTCCGGGCTCAGCGCGGCGCCGGGCCGTTGTCCGCCAGCAGCTGCTGCTCCAGCTGGTGCAGCACCTGGTAGCACGGCAGCACCTGCGCGACGCTGGCGTTGGGCTCGCGCCCCTCGCGGATGGCGGCGAAGAACTCGCGGTCCTGCAGCTCGATGCCGTTCATCGACACGTCCACGCCGCTGACGTCCACCGGCGTCTCCGGCCCCTTGCTGTGGCTCTGCACCAGGTCGTCGTAGCGCGCGATGTAGGTGCCCGTGTCGCCGATGTAGCGAAAGAACGTGCCCAGCGGCCCGTCGTTGTTGAACGACAGGCTCAGCGTGCAGATGGCGCCGCTGGCGGCCTTGAGCTGGATGCTCATGTCCATGGCGATCTTGAGCTCGGGGTGGTACGGCCCCTGGATCGCGTGCGCCTGCACGATCGGGCTGCGCGTCTGATAGGCGAACAGGTCCACCGTGTGCGCCGCGTGGTGCCACAGCAGGTGGTCGGTCCAGCTGCGCGGCTGGCCCAGCGCATTCATGTTGGTGCGGCGGAAGAAGTAGGTCTGCACGTCCATTTGCTGGACGGTGTAGTCACCCGCCACGACGCGCCGGTGAATCCACTGGTGGCTGGGGTTGAAGCGGCGCGTGTGCCCCACCATCGCCACCAGACCCGTCTGGCGCTGCAGGGCCAGCACCTCCTCGCCCTCGCGCAGCACGTCGCACAGGGGGATTTCCACCTGCACGTGCTTGCCGGCCTGCAGGCACGCCTTGGCCTGCGCGGCGTGCAGCTGCGTCGGCGTGCACAGGATCACGGCGTCCACCTCCTTCATCGCCAGCGCCTCGGCCAGCTCGGTGGTGGTGTGCGGCACACCGTAATGGGCGGCCACCTCGGCGGTCTTGGCCGGCTCGCGGCCGATCAGCGAGACGACCTTGACGTCGGGGATGTTTCGGATCGCGTCCAGATGTTTCTGGCCGAAGGCGCCCGGCCCGGCCAGGGCGACGTGGATGGTCATGCGGCGTTCTCCAGGATCAGGTGGCCCACGGCGGTGTTGCTCGCGGGCACGTGGTAGAAGCGGTGCGCGACGCGGGGCTTCGGGCCGCCGGCCACGTCGGCCATCGCGCCGCGCGCGATCAGCCACATGACCAGCTCGATGCCCTCGCTGCCGGCCTCGCGCACATACTCGATGTGCGGCACCTGCGCGAGGCCCGCCGGATCGTCGATCAGGCGGTCGAGGAAGCGGTTGTCCCACTCGCGGTTGATGAGGCCGGCGCGCGGGCCCTGCAGCTGGTGGCTCATGCCGCCGGTGCCCCAGATCTGCACGTTGAGGTCCTCGTCGAAGCTCTCGACGGCGCGGCGGATCGCCTGCCCGAGCGCGAAGCAGCGCCGCCCCGACGGCACCGGGTACTGCACCACGTTGACCGCGAACGGAATGACCTTGAACGGCCACTCGGACGGCTGGCCGCACATCAGCGACAGCGGCACGGTCAGGCCGTGGTCCACCGCCATCTTGTTGACGATGGTGAGGTCGAAGTCCTCTTGGATGACGCTTTGCGCGATGTGGCTGGCCAGCTCGGGGTGGCCGATCACCGGCGGCACCGGGCGCGGCCCCCAGCCTTCGTCGGCGATGGGGAATTCGGCCGCGGTACCGATGGCGAAGGTCGGGATCAGCTCCAGGCTGAACGCGGTGGCGTGGTCGTTGTAGACCAGGAACACGACGTCGGGCGTGTGCTCGCGCAGCCACTGTTTGGAAAACTCGTAGCCGGCAAACAGCGGCTGCCAGTACGGCTCGTGGGTTTTGCCCAGGTCGATGGCCGCGCCGATGGCGGGAACGTGGCTGGTGTAGACGGAGGCGGTGATGCGTGCCATGGGGGTCGTCTCCGGAAGGGTGGGGGTCAGAGCAGGCGGCCGCTGCCGTGGCCCTGCGGCTGGCGGTGCGGCTGGGCGTCGCCGTCCTCGCCGAGGCGGCGGTTGCCGTCGATGCGCCGGCCGCCGGCCAGCATCATCGCGCGGTACTCCTCCTCGGTCATGCCGGTCATCGAGCCGGCCATCTGCTGAAAGCTCTTGCCGTGCGTGGCGCCGAGCTTGGCGAGGAAATAGATGTTGCCGCCGAGCTGGATGCAGCGGTTGAGGTCGCCGTCCAGCACGGCCTGCTTCTGCTCCTCGGTCATCGGCCACTCGTCGAGGTAGGCGCGCCGGTCGGCCAGATAGCGCTGGCGGTTGGCGTCCTGCATCAGGCTCATGCAGAACTGGTTGAGCCAGTAGCCCTTGCGGCTCTGGTCGGCGTCGAAGACGACGGTGCCGGGGATGTCGGCGTAGGGCTTGTGCAGGGCCATCGCGTCAGGCTCCTTTCCACTCGTCGGGCCAGTACAGGCGCATCGGGTTGTCCACCAGCAGCCGGCGCAGGTGCGCCTCGTCCGGGACGATGGACGCCAGCCAGTCGACCAGCAGCCCGTCGTCGGGCATGTGGTCCTTCAGGTTGGGGTGCGGCCAGTCGGTGCCCCACAGCACGCGGTCGGGGAAGGTCTCCACCAGCCGGCGCGCGAACGGGATCACGTCGGCGTACGGCGGCTGCTCGGGCCCGCAGCGGCCCGGCAGCGCCGGCGGGCCCGAGACCGACAGCCGCTCCGGGCAGCTGACCTTGGTCCAGACGTTCTCGTGCTCGCGCAGCAGGCGCAGGAACAGCCCGAACTGCGCTCCGTCCACCGGCTGCGTCACGTCCGGGCGGCCCATGTGGTCGACGACGACGGTGGTGGGCAGCGCGGTGAAAAAGTCCCACAGCTCCGGCAGGTCCTGCGCCTCGAAGTACACCACCACGTGCCAGCCCAGCGGCGCGATACGCTGCGCGATCTCCAGCAGCTCGTCCTTGGGCGTGAAGTCCACCAGGCGCTTGACAAAATTGAAGCGCACGCCGCGCACGCCGGCGCTGTGCAGGGTCTGCAGTTCGGCGTCGGTGACGCTGCGCCGCACGGTGGCCACGCCACGCGCCCGCCCGCCGCTGGCGACGCAGGCGTCCACCAACGCGCGGTTGTCGGCGCCGTGGCAGGTGGCCTGCACGATGACGTTGCGCGCAAAGCCCAGGTGGTCACGCAGGGCAAAGAGTTGCTCCTTGCTGGCGTCGCAGGGGGTGTATTTGCGCTCGGGCGCGTAGGGGAAACGCTCGCCCGGGCCGAAGACGTGGCAGTGGGCGTCCACGGCGCCGGGGGGCAACTGGAAGTGCGGCTGGCTCGGGCCGTCGTACCAGTCGAGCCAGCCGGGCGTTTTGACAAAGCCACCGGTGGTGGGTCGGTCCATGCTGCCCTCCCGCTCAATCGACGTAGCGCAGGCCGGCCTTGGCCAGCGCCGGGCGCATGTCGTACATGTCCAGCCCCAGCACGCCCGCGGCGAGCTGGGCGCGCTTGTCGGCCTCGGCGGCCTCGCGCTTGCGTGCCGCCTCCAGCGTCGCGGCGGCCTTGTCGCGCGGCACCACCACCACGCCGTCGTCGTCGGCGACGATGACGTCACCCGGATTCACCAGCGCGCCGGCGCACACCACCGGGATGTTGACCGAGCCGAGCGTGGCCTTGATCGTGCCCTTGGCGCTGATGCACTTGCTCCAGACCGGAAAGCCCATCTCGGTGAGCGTGCGCACGTCGCGCACGCCGGCGTCGATCACCAGCGCGCGCGCCCCGCGCGCCTGAAAGCTCGTGGCCAGCAGGTCGCCGAAGTAGCCGTCGCAACACTCCGCGGTGAGGGCCGCGACGACCACGTCGCCGGGCTGGATCTGTTCGGCCACCACGTGCATCATCCAGTTGTCGCCGGGGTGCAGCAGCACGGTGACCGCCGTGCCGCCGACCTGCGCGCCGGGGTAGATCGGGCGCATGTAGGGCTTCATCAGGCCAACGCGGCCCATGGCCTCGTGCACGGTGGCGCTGCCAAAGGCAGCCAGCGCGTCGGCGACATCGCGTGGGGCGCGCTCAATGCGGCGGTACACGACACCGAGTTCGTAGTGCATCGGGAGTCCTCCTGCGTCAGTGGGGGTGGGTCACAGGCCGCGCGCCTTGAGCTTGGCGTCCAGGCGCGGGAAGACCCGCCGCGCGTTGGTCTCGAACACCTTGCGGCGCGCCTCATCGTCCAGGTGCGGCGTGGCCAGCACGTAGCGCTTGGTGTCGTCGTAGTGGTGGCCGGTTTCGGGATCGATGCCGCGCACCGCGCCGATCATCTCGCTGGCAAACAGGATGTTGTCCACCGGCACGACCTTGGTCAGCAAATCGATGCCCGGCTGATGGTACACGCAGGTGTCAAAGAACACGTTGCCCAGCAGGTGTTGCTGCAACGGCGGCTTTTTGAGCTCCTGCGCCAGCCCACGGTAGCGGCCCCAGTGGTAAGGCGCGGCGCCGCCACCATGCGGAATCAGAAACTTGAGCGTCGGAAAGTCCTTGAACAGGTCGCCCTGGATCAGCTGCATGAAGGCCGTGGTGTCGGCGTTGATGTAATGCGCCCCGGTGGTGTGGAAGCACGCGTTGCACGAGGTGCTGACGTGGATCATCGCCGGGATGTCGTACTCGACCATCACCTCGTAGATCGGGTACCACCAGCGGTCCGTCAGCGGCGGCTCGCGCCAGTGGCCGCCGGAGGGGTCGGGGTTGAGGTTGAGGCCGACGAAGCCGTACTGCTCGACGCACTTGCGCAGCTCGGGGATGCAGGTGCGCGGATCGACGCCGGGCGACTGCGGCAGCATCGCCGCGCCGGCGAAATGCTCGGGGAACAGCTGCGTGACGCGGTAGACCAGCTCATTGCAGATCGCCGCCCACGTGGCCGAGGTGTTGAAGTCGCCGATGTGGTGCGCCATGAAGCTGGCGCGCGGGCTAAAAACGGTGAGGTCGCTGCCGCGCTCGCGCATCTTGGCGAGCTGGTTGGTCTCGATCGATTCGCGGATGGCGTCGTCGGGAATGTGCAAATCGGCCGCGGTGGGCGCGACGGCCGGGTCTTGCAGGCCGGCGATCTGCCGGTTGCGCCAATCTTCCAGCGCCTTCGGCGCGGTGGTGTAGTGGCCGTGGACGTCGATGACGAGCGGGGGTCGCATGGGGGGTTCCTGGGGAATCGGACGGGGATCACGCCGGGCGCATGCCCTGGCGGCGTTTGGCGGCCTCGGCCGCTGGCGAGGCCATGAAGGCGAGCAGCGCACGCACCGCCTCGGGGTGCTGGCTGGTGCGGGCCACGGCCCCGGAAAACACGGTGACGATGCCGATTTCGGGCGGCAGCGTGCCCAGCAACCGAATGCCCTCGACGTGGATGAGTTCGCTCAGTTGCTGAAAGCCGAGATCGATTTCGCCCCGCGCCACCAACGTGCCCACGGGCACGCCCGGCGGGGGCACCACCAGCTTGGGCGCAACCTGGTCGGCGATGCCCCAGCGCGCAAAGCGTTGCGCCAGCGCCTGCCCGCTCGGGCCGGTCGAATACCCGATGCGCCGGGCGGCCAACACCGCGGCACGCACCGCGGCCTCGGTGCCGATGTCCGGCGCCGGGGCATCGGCGCGCACCGCCACGCCCACGTCGGAGCGCACCAGATCGACCCGGCTGCCGGGCAGCAGATGGCCGGCCGCCATCAAGCGGTCGATGGCATCGGCCGCCAAAATCACCACATCCACGGGCTCGCCCGCCTCGACGCGGCGGGCGGCATCGACCCCGCCCAGCGATTCGATCTCCACCGGGCCGCCGCCCGCGGCGCGCCACGCGTCCACCAAGTCGGCCAGCACCAGCCGCGTCGCCATGGAGGACAGGCCACGCAAGGGGGGTGGAACTACGGCCGACGGCAGGGAATGGGGCATGGACGGAATGGCGGTGTCGCGGGTCACAGGGCACCATTCTGGCGCGGATTGGGTTATGCCAGAATACGCTTAGCAGTCTATCTGGTATCGCAATTTTGTATCTATAGGAGCCGCCGACGCGGCGGGACAGCCGTGGATCTGAAGCAGTTGGAATACTTCGTGCGCGTGGCCGAGCTGGGCAGCTTCACGCGCGCGGCGCATGCCCTGGGCGTCGCCCAACCCGCGCTGAGCCGGCAAATCCGCCAACTGGAGGTGGAGCTGCGCCACAACCTGCTGCTGCGCAACGGCCGCGGGGCCGTCCCGACCGAGGCCGGCCAGGTGCTGCTGGCGCACGGACGCGGCATCCTGCACCAGGTCGAGCGCGCGCGGGAGGAGCTGGGCCGCGTGCGCGGGGCGCTGGCGGGGCGCGTGGCCATCGGCCTGCCCCCCAGCCTGGCCCGGCTGCTGGCGGTGCCCCTGACGCGCGCCTTCCGCCGCGCCCTGCCGGAAGCCACGCTCACCATCGCCGAGGGCCTGTCCGCCGCCATGTGGGACCAGGTGCACCAAGGCCGGCTCGACCTGGCGCTGGTCTACAACCCGCCCGTGTCGGCCGACCACCAGGTCGAGCCCCTGTTCGACGGGACGCTGGCGCTGGTGCAGGCCCGACCGCCGGGCCTGGCCGACGATCCGCCGCTGCCCATTCCCCTGGCCGACGTCGCCGCCCTGCCCTTGATCATCCCCAGCCGCCCCAACGCGCTGCGCATGCAGGTGGAGACGGCCCTGGCGGCGCTGGGGCACAAGCCGCACGTGGTGCTGGAAATCGACGGCGTGGCCGCGATCCTGGAACTGGTGGCCGAGGGGCTGGGCTGCGCCATCCTGTCGTCCCATGCGGTGGCGAGCTGGACGCGGCCAAGCGCCCTGCAAACCCGCCCGATCACCCAGCCGGAGCTGCGCCCGCGCGTGGCCCTGGTCAGCAGCGCCCACCGGCCCGGCACGCGCACCCAGCAGGCCGCCGCCGATGTGATCCGCGCGCTGTGCCAGGAACGCCTGGGCGCGATCAACGGGGCATCGGATCGTCGCCCGGGCGCCGTGCCGCCAGCAGCGCATCCGCCCACTGCTGCCACACCGCCGGATCGCTGACCCCGGCAAACGCGCCGGCGCGCCGCTGCGCCGCCATCCAGTCGTCCTTGTCGGCGATGGCACGGGCCATCAGCGGCTCGAAGCCCGCCTCGGCCACGGTGCGGGCGACTTCGCGCATCTCCTCCGCGCGACGCTGACCGTGCTGCGCCACCCGGCTGTAAAAATAGGCCGCCTGCGCCGGCCAGTCGATGCCCGGAAACGTCTCTTGCAGCGTGGCGATCATCGCCTGCTCCACCCCGTAGTGGCGGGCCGCGGTGAAGCTCTCGATGACCAGGGCCTCCAGCCCTTTGATCATGACGCTGCGGCACATCTTGGTGGCCGACGCCACGCCCAGGCGGTCGGACGCCACCTGCACCTGCATGCCCCAGCCTTGAACGATGGGCTGCAACGCCGCGGCGTGGGGGCCGCCCAGCAACATGGGCACGCGAATGCCGTAGGGCGGCACCGAGGTCATTACCCCGGCCTCCACGTAGCGCCCACCGGCCGCCTCGATGGCGGCGGCCGCCTGCTGCTTGGTGCCCGGCGAGGCGGAGTTCAGGTCCAGAAACCAGGTGCCCGGCCGCAGATGCCGGGCCGCCTCCTGCGCGACGGCCAGCGTGTTGGCGGCCGTCACGGCGCAGACGATGCATTCGGCCTGCGCACACAGCGCGGCCATGCCGTCGCACGGCTGCACGCCGGCCGCCTGGGCGCGCGCGAGCACTTCGTCGCGGGTGTCGGCGTGGGCGAGCTTGACGTCCCAACCACCCAGCCAACGCAGGCCCTGGGGAGCCAGGGCCCGGCCCAGGATCGTCCCCACCTCCCCCAGCCCGACCAGGCCGACGCGCGTGACCGCCGGCTCGGTCTCTGCGGCATCGCTCACGACGTTATCCACAGCGCAAACAGGGTGATGCTGGGGAAGGCCGCCAGGATGGCCGTGCGCACCAGATCGCTGATCACGAACGGCATGACCCCGCGGTAGGTCTGCACGATCGGCACGCTGCGCGCCATGTTGTTGATGACGAACAGGTTCATGCCCACGGGCGGGGTGATCAGACCGACCTCCACCACGATCAGGACCAGGATGCCGAACCAGATGGCGGTCTCCTCCGGCGTCATGCCGAAGTCCAGCCCCATGATCATCGGGAAGAAGATCGGGATGGTGAGCAAAATCATGGACAGCGAGTCCATGACGCAGCCCAGCAGCAGATAAATCACCAGGATCAGGGTGAGCACCAGCCACGGGCTCAGGCCCTGGCCGATGACCCATTGGGCCAGTTCCTGCGGCAGTTGCGACAGCGCCAAGAAGGTGTTGTACAGCCCCGCGCCCAGCACGATCATGAAAATCATGCCCGTGGCGATGGCGGTGCCGTAGATGGCCTCGCGCAGCGTCTTGGCATTGAGCCCGCCCGCCAGCCACGCCGCCAACCCGGTGCCGAAGGCGCCGACCGCGGCCCCTTCGGTCGGGGTGAAGAGGCCGGTGTAAATCCCGCCCACGACGGACAGGAAGATGACGATCACCGGCCAGGTGCTGCCCAGGGCTTTCCAGCGCTCGGCCATGGGCACGGGCGCCATGCGCCCGGCGCTGTCGGGCTTGAGGCGCACATAAATCGAAATCACGATGATGTAGCCGACGGCGGCCAGAATGCCCGGCACGAACGCCGCGAGGAACAGCTTGGCGATGTTCTGCTCGGTCAGGATGGCGTAGATGACCAGCACCACCGACGGCGGGATGAGGATGCCGAGCGTACCGCCCGCGGCCAGACAGGCCGTGGACAGGGCGCCGGAATAGCCGGCCCGCCGCAGCTCGGGCAAGGCCACCTGCCCCATGGTGGCCGCCGTGGCCAGCGAGGAGCCGCAAATGGCCCCAAAGCCCGCGCATGCCCCGACGGCGGCCATGGCGACACCGCCCTTGTAGTGGCCGATCCAGGCCTCTGCCGCCTTGAACAGCGACCGCGACAGCCCCCCCAGCGCGGCAAACTGCCCCATCAGCAGGAACAGCGGGATCACCGACAGGTTGTAGTTGGAAAAGGTGGTGAACGTCACCTGCTTGAGCTGATTGAGCAGCGGCACGGGGGTGCCGTACACCAGGTACGCCCCGACCAGACCGCACACGGCCATGGCCAGCCCGATGGGCACGCGAATGAAGATCAGCGCCAGCAGGACCGGAAACGACCACGCGGCCAGTTCGATTCCCGTCATCTCAATGCACCCCCGCGGATTCGACCGGCCAACCCTCGGGATAGCGCGCCAGTCCGAGATTGATCAACGTCTTGGTGAGGTAGGCCAGGCAGCCGATGACCGCGCCCACGAAACACGCGGCATAGGCCCACCAAACCGGCATTTGCAGGATGAAGGTGGTCTCCAGGTACTCGCGCTTTTCGAGCATGCCGTCCCACAGCTTCCAGGTCAGTGCCAGCCACAAGACCAGCATCAAAACATCGCACACCATCGAGACCGTCTTTTGCAAAAAGGCCGGCAGGTGGTTGTAGAGCAGGTCCACGGTCGCGTGCCCGCCGCGCAGATAGGTCCACGGCAGGAACAAAAACACCGCCACGCCGGTGCCGACCTCCACCAGCTCGAAATCGCCCGGCACCGGTCCGAGCCCCACGCCGGAGAGCGCCCGGCCGGTGATGCTGGTCACGCTCATGAGCGTGATGGCGCACAGCACCACGCCGCCCACGATGGCCGACCAGCGCGCGAGTCGAAATACCCAAGTCGTCATGTTGATCTTCTCGTCTGTGAGGCGCCCCGGCGCGGGGGCTGCAGTTGGCAAAACGCGCATGGCGAATCGCCATGCGCGCGCCCACTGCACGACAGTTTACTTGGCGTACTTGGCCAGCAGGGCGCGGGCCTCCCTCGCCAGTTGCGCACCGTCGATGCCCTTGGCCCGGACTTCCTTGACCCAGTCGTCCTCCACGCTGCCTGCGATGCGCAGCCAGCGCTGGGTCTCGGCCAGCTCGAGCTGGGTGATCTTGTTGCCGGCCTTGGTGGCGATTTCCCGGCCGCTCTTGTCACCCTGGTCCATGGCCTTGCCAAAGAAGGCCGACGTCTCCGCCCCGGCGTTGTCGTCGATGACCTTCTTGAGATCGGGCGGCAGCGACTCGTACTTGGCCTTGTTCATCGAAAACGCAAAGGCCATGTTGTAGAGCGCCTTGTCGCCGGCGAAGGTGGTGTGGTTCTTCACCATCTCGTGCACGCGCAGGGACGGGCCCACCTCCCAGGGAATGGTGGTGCCGTCGATCACGCCCTTGGACAGCGCCTCGGTGACCTGCGGCACGGGCATGCCCACGGGCGTGGCGCCCAGTTTGGTCAGCATGTTGTTGACGATGCGCGTTCCACCGCGGATTTTCATGCCGCGCACGCTCTCCAGCCCGGTGACGGGCTGCTTGGTGTGGAACAGGCCCGGGCCGTGGGTGTGCACCGCAATCAGCTTGACGTCCTTGAACTCGTCGGCCGCAAAGCGTTGCGCGAACTCCCAGGCCGCTCGCGAGGTGATTTCGCCGGCGCGGTCGCTGTTCGGGGTGATGAAGGGCAGCTCGAACACCTCCATCTTCGGGAAACGGCCGGGGGTGTAGCCCAGCACCGTCCAGGTCACATCGGCCACGCCGTCGCGCGCCTGGTCGAACAACTGCGCCGGCGTGCCGCCCATCTGCATGGCCGGGAAGATCTGCACTTTGATGCGGCCGCCGGACTCGGCCTCGATCTTTTTGGCCCACGGCTCGATGGCCAGGCGCGGCACGTTGGCCTGCGCGGGCAGGAAGTGGTGCACGCGCAGCGTCACCTGCTGTGCCCACGCGGCACCGGCCAACACCGCGCCACCGAGGGCGACGGTCAGTGCACGAAGCGACCAGGGGGTTTTCATGTCATGTCTCCTGCGGATTGCGATGGCGCGGGTGGCCGCGCGAGGGTGGGTATGCCGAAAATAAACAGCACACTGACGATTATTGCAATGAATCAATCGGTGTGTCGATTTCCAACCTAGGGGTTTGCCCTAGGCGCCCGGGACCGTCGGCCCAACGGTCGTGCGCATGAACTGTAGTGCGTGCCGTTGGCTTGCAAAATTGCCATGGCAAACAAACTGCTATAGCAAAACGCAATACCCGGTTCAACGGCACGCCATGGCCCGGCGGCCGGTCCTCGGGGTGGGGGCCCATCATCAGCCGCGGGCGGGCAGCACCGTGCCCCGGCACTCGCCAAAGCCGATGCGCGCCGCGCCCGGCGCCTCGCACCAGCCGCGCAACACGACCGTGTCGCCGTCCTCCAGAAAGGTGCGCTGCTCGCCACCGGGCAGGCTCAGGGGCTGTTTGCCGCCGAGCGTGAGCTCGATGAAAGCCGCCGCCTGCTCCAGCGTCGGGCCGGAGAGCGTGCCGGTGCCCAACAAATCCCCCGGCTGCAGATTGCAGCCATTGACCGTGTGGTGGGCCACCATCTGCGCCACGGTCCAATAGGCGTGGCGGTAGCTGGTCTGCGCCACCACGTGATCGGCCATCCCCTGCTCGCGCATGCGCGGCGTCTGCCAGCCGATCGACAGGCGGATGTCGAACGCCCCCTGCGCGCGGTTGGCCGGATCGTCCAGATACGGCAGCGGCTGGGGGTCGGTGACCGGCCGCTCGAAGGGGACACGGTACGGGGCCAGCGCCTCCAGCGTCAAGACCCAGGGCGAGATCGTGGTGGCAAAGTTCTTGGCCAGGAACGGCCCGAGCGGCTGGTATTCCCAGGCCTGGATGTCGCGCGCCGACCAGTCGTTGAGCAGCACGATGCCGAACACATGCGCCTCGGCCTCGGCCACGGGGATCGCGTCACCCAGCGCGTTGCCGGGCCCGACGAAGACGCCCAGTTCCAATTCGATGTCCAGCCGCCGGCTGGGCGCGAGGGTGGGGGCATCGGCGTCCGGCGCCTTGACCTGCCCGCGCGGCCGGTAAAAGGCCTGCGGCGACACCCCGATGCTGGAGCTGCGGCCGTGGTAGCCGATGGGCACCCATTTGTAGTTGGGCAGCAGCGGGTTGTCGGGCCGGAACTGGCGGCCGATGTTGGTGGCGTGGTGAACCGAGGTGTAGAAATCGGTGTAGTCGCCGATGCGCGCCGGCAGGCCGTACTCGGCCTCGGCCTGCGGCACCAGACAGGGCTCGATGACGGTGCGCTGGGGGCTGCCCTCGCGCAGCGCCCGCGACAGGGCCAGCCGCAGCGCGCTCCAGTGGGGCGGCCCCAAGGCCATCAGCGCATTGAGCTGCGGCTGTGCCGCCGCAGCCAGCGCCTCGGCGGCCAGACCCTCGAACGGGTGGGCCCGGTGCAGCGCCGCCAGATCGACGATGGCGTCGCCGATCGCCACCCCGCCGCGCCAGGATTCGCCGCGATCGCGTCGGCGAAAGCTGGCAAACGGCAGGTTCTGGATGGGAAAGTCGTGACCCGGGCGGTTGGCACCGTCCACCCAGCTGCGCAGGGCGGGGTCGTGGGTTTCGTTGAGCAAGGACATGGGCGGCAAGGGTGTGGGCGGGGGTATCGCGCTCGAAGGCATCCGGCCGGGGTGGCGTTCAGCCGGCCGTCGCGAGGGTGTTGGCGCGGGCCAGCGCGATCGCCTCGGACAGCACGGCGCGGTCGCCGACGTGGTTGGCCAGAATCAGCACGAGCTTGGCCAAGAACATCTCCGCCTGCTCGTCCTGGAGGTCGCGCTGGGCGTGGATCAGTTCCTCGTAAAAGGCGTCGGGCTCGGCGATGTTGGGTTGACGGTTCAGAGACATGGCTTCACGGTGCGTTGGCAGTCGGGAGGTCAGGCGACGATCAGGCAAGGCTGCGGCCGAGCGCCCGAGCGAGGGCGGCCTCGGCCGCGGCGCGGTCGAAGCGGCGCCAGCGGGCTGCGACGTACTGGTCTGGGCGGATCAGGTAGACCGTGCCCGGCTGACCATCGTAGCGCTGGGTGAGCACGCCGGCGCGGTCGACGATGTCCCGGCCGACCTGCAAGACCGCGGCTTCGACGTTGCCGACGCGCACCGGCTCGGCGGGCCCGAAGCTCAGCAGGACGAAACCCCGGCCGAGCTCGTTCAGCAGCCAGCCCGGACGGCCGTCGACTTCGACCGGGGCATCGGCGCAGTTGGTTCCCGGCGTCATGCGGCCGGCGAACGATTCGGCATCCGGCGTGTTCAGCGGCGAGTGCACGTAGGGCGTCGGCGTCGACAGCCGCCCGCTGTTGACCAGCGGGCGCGCGAACGGCTCGGTGCGCGCCAGCTCCAGCACCGCATTGCGCAGGCGCAGCGAGGTGCGGCTCTTGGGCGTGATGAAGTCCGTCGAGCGCGTGGAGTTGAGCAGGTTGTCGTCGGCGGCAAAGGCGCGCTCGTCGTGGTAGGTGTCCAGCAGGGCCTCGGACGCGTCGCCGTCCAGCACCGCCTTGAGCTTCCAGCTCAGGTTGTCGCAGTCCTGCACGCCGCTGTTGGCCCCGCGCGCGCCGAAGGGCGAGACCTGGTGCGCCGCATCGCCGGCGAAGATCACGCGGCCGTGGCGGAAGCGGTCGATGCGCCGGCACGCGAACTGGTACACCGACACCCACTCCAGCTCGAACGGCACGTCCGGCCCCAGCATGGCCTGGATGCGGGGGATGACCTTCTCGGGCTTCTTCTCCTCGTTGGGGTCGGCATCCCAGCCGAGCTGGAAGTCGATGCGCCAGACGTTGTCGCACTGCTTGTGCAGCAGCACGCTCTGGTTGCGGTGGAAGGGCGGGTCGAACCAGAACCAGCGCTCGGTCGGGAAGTCGGCCTTCATCACCACGTCAGCGATGAGGAAGCGGTCCTGGAAGAACTGGCCGGTGAAGTCCGCGCCGATCATGCGGCGCGTGTCGCTGCTGGCGCCGTCGCAGGCGATCAGCCACGACGCCTCGGTCTTGAAGATGCCGTCGGGCGTCTCGATCGTCAGCACCACGTGGTCGTCGTGCGTCTCGATCGCCAGCACCTTGTGCTTCCAGCGCAGGTCCACCAGCGGCGACTCGTCGCACGCGCGCACCAGCCGCTCCTCCAGGTAGTACTGCTGGAGGTTGATCATCGCCGGCATCTTGTGGTGGTCTTCGGGCAGCAGGTCGAACTGGTAGACCAGCTCGTCGCGGAAGAACACCTTCCCCACCTTCCATTGCACCCCCTGGGCCACCAGATCGTCACCCAGGCCCAGGCGATCCCAGATCTCCAGCGGGCGCTTGGCGTAGCAGACGGCTCGCGAGCCGATGCTCACGGTGTTGTTGTCGTCCAGCACCACGGTGGGAATGCCACGGGCCGCGCAGTCCAAGGCCTGGGTCATGCCGACGGGGCCGGCGCCGATCACCACCACGGGGTGGCGCACACGCTCGCCGCTGCGCTGTTCGTCGCTCTGCCGATACTCGTACTTGGGATAGGTGTAGGTGTGCAACATGGTCAAGGGTTCCTCAGGGCGAAACCAGCCCAGGCCGCTGGCGAAGCGGCCGACGGGTCACTGTCACGCGGAAATCGGGCGGCTCAGTCGAGCGCGTGGAATTCCTTCTCGTGCATCCAGGCGGCGTGCTTCGGCGCGCGCTTGGTCTGGGCCCACTCGTTGAGCATGTCCCACTTGACCGCATCGAGCTTCCCGTACATGTCGGGCGTGCCGACATCGGCCGCCAGTTCCACGCGGTGGCCGTTCGGGTCGAAGAAGTAGATGCTCTTGAAGATGGTGTGGTCCGTCACGCCAACGACGGGGATGCCGGCCGCCTCCAGGCGCGCCTTCGTGGCCTCGAGCGTCTCCACGCTGTCCACCTTGAACGCGATGTGCTGGACCCATTCGGGCGTGTTCTCGTCACGGCCCATGGCCGGCGAGTTGGGCAGCTCGAAGAAGGCAAGCACGTTGCCCTGGCCGGCGTCCAGGAACACGTGCATGTAGGGATCGGGTGCCTTGGTGGACGGCACCTGGTCCTCGGCGATCGCCAGGACGAAGTTCATGTTCAGGTGCTTCACGTACCACTCGACGGTTTCCTTGGCGTCCTTGCAGCGGTAGGCGACGTGATGGATGCGTTCGATCTTCATGATCTGTCTCCTCTGAGGTGGTGCGGGATCAGCCTTCCAGGGTTTCCCACATTTGCCGGTCGCGCTCGGCGGTCCACACCCGCGGGTCGGGGTATTGCGTGGCCTCGTCGTAGCAGCGCGTCACGTCGAACGGCATGCAGTGGTCGAAGATGACCCAGTGGCCGTACTTCGGCTGCAGCCGCGCGTAGGTGTCCTTGTAGACCGTCTTGAGGTCCTTGCCGGCCTTCACCCCTTCCTGGACGCAGGCGTACACGTCGGAGATGAACGCCTTGGTGCCGGCCAGGCCCGCCTGCACTTCCTCGGGCGTTTGCAGCGCTGCACCGCGGCCGGGCACGAGCTTCTCGGGCCGGAGCGCGGCGATGTTGTCCAGCGTCTGCGGCCAGTCCTTGAAGTAGGCATCCCCGGCATAGGGCGTGGCGTCGAACTCGACCAGGTCGCCGGAGAACAGGATCTTCTGCTGGGGCAGCCAGGCCACCGTGTCGCCCTTGGTGTGGCCGCGGCCCAGTTGCAGCAATTGCACTTCCAGCTTGCCCAGCCAGATCGTCATCTTGCCGGTGAAGGTGATGGTCGGCCAGGTCAGGCCGGGCGGCACCGACTCGACCGCACGGAAGAGACGCGGGAAGCGGCCGATCTCGCTGGCCTTGTCCTGCTCGCCGCGCTCGACGATGAGGTCGTAGGTGTCCTGGCTGGCGATGATGTGCTCCGGCTGGTAGGCCGAGGCGCCCAGCACGCGCACCGCGTGGTAGTGCGACAGCACCACGTACTTGATCGGCTTGTCGGTGACCTCACGGATGCGGCGGATGACGTCCTGCGCCATGACGGGCGTGGCCTGGGTGTCGATCACCATCACCGCGTCGTCGCCGACGATGACGCCGGTGTTGGGGTCGCCCTCGGCGGTGTAGGCGTAGGCGTGGTCGGACAGCTTCGTGAAGCTGACCTGCTTGTCCTGCAGGTCGGCCTGGCTGGCAAAGGCTTTGGTGCTCATCGGGGGACTCCGTGGGCGCAGGCCGGAAATTTATCCATACCTAACGCATTTGTCATACAACAACGCGGATGATACGCGAGGTCGTTGTACCATGTCTAACGAATTCGACTACGTGAAAACCCTGACGCCGGTGCGCCCGCGCGACCCGACCGGCGGCCCGACAATGATGGACATGAATCCAGCACGGCAACCCTCCCTGGCGACGGACGGCGGTCTGGGCGACGAGGCCGAGTCGCGCGGACCGCGCGGCATTCAGAGCGTGGAGGTGGGGGGGCAGTTGCTCAAGGCGCTGGTGCGCAGCGGCTCGGCCCTGCCGCTGAAGGACTTGGCGCGCGCCGCGGGCATGGCCGCGGCCAAGGCGCACCCCTATCTGGTGAGCTTTGGCAAGATCGGCCTGATCGAGCAAGACCCGGTCAGTGGTCACTACGGCCTGGGGCCGTTGGCGTTGCAGCTGGGGCTGATCGGGCTGCAGCAGGTGGACCCGGTGCGGCTGGCGGTGGCCGAGCTGCCTGCGCTGGCGCAAGCGGTGGGTTGCACGGTGTCGGCCGCGGTGTGGGGGCCGGTGGGCCCCATCATCGTGCATGTGGAGCACGGCCCCACGGCTGTGCACGTGGCCATGCGCCACGGCACTCCGGCGTCGCTGCGCCACACGGGCACGGGCAAAATCTTTGCCGCCTTTGCGCCCCCCGCGGCGGTGACCGAGGCCCTGGCGCGCGAGGGCGAAACGCACGCCCTGCAGGATCCGGCCTTCGTGGCCGAGCTGGACGCCATCCGACGCGAGCGCCTGAGCCGCGTGCGCGACGAGCTGCTGCCCGGCATCAGCGCGATGGCGGTGCCGGTGTTCGACGGCTTTGGCCGCCTGGCCCTGGCGATTGCCGCCATCGGCCCCAGTGCCCTGCTCGACCTGAGCCCCGGCAGCACCCAAGCCCACGCCCTGCGCACCGCCGCCGAACGGCTGTCGCAACGGCTGGGGGCCATTGGCGGTCTGTGACCGTCGCGCGGGATCAACGGCCCTCGAAGCGGGCGGGGCGGCGCTCGGCAAACGCCGCTCGGCCTTCGGCGAAGTCGCGGCTGGCGTGGGTCGCCACCTCGCGCGCGCGCCAATCGTCCGGGCGGCGCTCCCCCAGGGCGATGTCGTGCAGTGTCTGTTTCATGCCCTGGACGGCCAGCGGTGCCAGGGCCAGCACCTGCGCGCACCGGCGGCGCACGGCGGCGTCCAAGTCGGCGGGCTCGACCAACTCATCCAGATAGCCCAGCGCCAGCAGTTCGGCCGCGCCCAGCGGTTCCGCGAACAGGAACAGCCGGCGCGCCGCCGACAACCCCAGCGTGGCCACGCAGCGGCGCATGCCGCTGGGGTAGTAGTGCAGGCCCAGCGCGGCTGTGGGCATGCGCAGCTCCATCCCCTGGACACCGATGCGAAAGTCGCACGCCAAGGCCAGGTCGGTGGCCCCGCCATAGACACTGCCGGCCAAGGCCGCGACCGTGACCGGGCGCGCCCGGGCCAGCGCGTCGGCTGCATGGGCAAAGGCATCGACGGCCGCCCCGGCATCCGCCCCGAATCCGCCCAGGTGGAAACCGGCACTGAACACCGGCGCATCCGGCAGCACACGCGCACCGAGCACGAGCACCCGCACCGAGGCGTCGCGGTTGGCCGACTCGACATGGCGCACCAGCGCGCGCAAGTCTTCGTCGTGCAGGCGATTGCGGTGGCGCGGACGGTTGAGGGTGATCGTGGCCACACCGTCATGGACCGCATAGAAGGGGCTGGAAGTGTCGTCGTGCATGGCACGGGAGTATGCCGCTCCCGCTCGGGCTCTTCGGGTGGCCCTGGGATCGGGGAGATGGCGTCTGCGGGTTTTCCTGGATCCGAAACGGGGCGTGAAACCGCTACATTCGCCATATCGTTATTTTTTGTAACTGTATTCATGAATGCCACCCCCGATCTCCAAGCCGTCGACGTTACCCTGGACGGCGCCGTCGCCATCGTTCGGTTGCGGCGCCCGGCCAAGCGCAATGCCCTGTCGGATGGGCTGATCCTGGCGCTGCGCCAAACCTTCGAAACCCTGCCGGAGGCCGCGCGCGCCGCAGTCATCTGCGGCGAGGGCGAGCACTTCTGCGCCGGGCTGGATCTGTCGGAACTGCGCGAGCGCGATGCTGGGGAAGGCGTGATGCACTCCCGCCTGTGGCACACGGCGCTGGAAGCCATCGAGAAGGGCCGCGTGCCCGTGGTGGCGGCCCTGCATGGCGCCGTGGTCGGGGGCGGGCTGGAGCTGGCCAGCGCCTGCCATGTACGCGTGGCGGACGACAGCGCGTACTTTGCCCTGCCCGAAGGCTCTCGCGGCATCTTCGTGGGCGGCAGCGGTTCGGTGCGCATCCCCAAGCTGATCGGCGTGCCGCGCATGATGGACATGATGCTGACCGGCCGGGTCTACGACGCCGAGGCCGGCGAGCGCATCGGGCTGGCGCAGTACCGCGTGCCGGCCGGCCAGGCGCTGCCCAAGGCGCTGGAGCTGGCCCGCCGCATCGCCGAGAACGCCCCGCTGACCAACTTTGCGCTGATGCACGCCCTGCCCCGCATTGCCGAGCAGGCCAGCGACCACGGCCTGTTCACCGAGGCGCTGATCTCCGCCATTGCCCAGGCGGCACCGGAGGCCAAGGCCCGGCTGCGCGCCTTCCTGGAAGGCAAGGCCGCCAAAGTGCGCAAAGACGCCTGAGCCGGCCGCCCACGACACGCACGACCAGAGAGGACGAGGAGACATGAACGCGATGGACATTCCACCGGGGCCGCCCGATGCCGCACAGGCGCCGTTTCGCCCGCTGCGCTTTGGCGTGACGCGCGTGCAGGTGCGCGACGGCGAGCGCGGCACCCATTACCTGCGTGCCGAGCAGGCGCTGCACCCCTACCCCGACCGCTTGACGGATCGCCTGCGGCACTGGGCGCACACCCGGCCGCAGCGCACGCTGTTCGCCCGCCGCCGGCGCGAGGTGCGCGCCGACGGCACGACGGGGCTGGGCGACTGGCAGCACGTCACGTTTGCCGAGGCCTGGCAGACCGCGCGCGCGATTGCCCAGGGCCTGCTGTCGCGGGGACTGTCCGCCGAGCGGCCGGTGCTGATTCTGAGCGAAAACAGCCTGGAGCACGCGCTGCTGGCGCTGGGCTGTCTGGTGGCGGGCGTGCCCTGGGTGCCGGCGTCCCCGGCCTATGCGCTGCTCAGCAGCGACTTCGACAAGCTGCGCCACGTCTGGCGCACGGTCACCCCGGGCCTGGTGTTCGCCCAAGATGCCCGCTACGCCCGCGCCATCCAGGCCGTGGTGCCCACCGAGGTGGAGACGGTGCTGGCCGAAGGCGCGCTGCCCGATCGGCCCGCCACGGCGTTCTCGGCGCTGGCGTCCACCCCTGCGACCGACGCCGTGGACGCCGCCATGGCCGCCACGGGGCCGGACACCATCGTCAAGTTTTTGTTCACCAGCGGCTCGACCAAAGCGCCCAAGGCCGTCATCAACACCCAGCGCATGTGGTGCGCCAACCAGCAGCAAATGACGCAGTCCATGCCGGTACTGGCCGAAGGCGACCTGGTGCTGGTGGACTGGCTGCCGTGGAACCACACGTTTGGCGGCAACCACAACTTCGGCATGGTGCTCTACCACGGCGGCACGCTCTACATCGACGACGGCAAACCCACCCCGGCGCTGATCGGCGAGACGCTGCGCAACCTGCGCGAGATCGCACCGACCGTGTATTTCAACGTGCCGACCGGGTTCGAGGCGATCGCCCACGCGATGAAGACCGACGACGCCTTGCGCCGCACCCTGCTGTCGCGCGTGCGCATGTTCTTCTATGCCGGCGCGGCGCTGGCCCAACCCATCTGGGACAGCCTGTACGAGAGCGAGGTGCGCGAGACCGGCGAGCGCATCGTCATGACCTCCGGCCTGGGCATGACGGAGTCGGGGCCGTTTGCGCTCTTCGTCACCAGCCCGGATGTGCGCGCGGGCGACCTGGGCATCCCCACCCCGGGCCTGGAAGTGAAGCTGGTGGACATCGAGGGCAAGACCGAGGTGCGCTACCGCGGCCCCAACGTCACGCCCGGCTACTGGCGCAACCCCGACGAGACCGCGGCCGCCTTCGACGAGGAAGGGTTCTTCCGCTCCGGCGACGCGGTGCGCTGGATCGACGAAACCGACGTGCACCGCGGGCTGCGCTTCGACGGCCGCATCGCGGAGGACTTCAAGCTCGCCACCGGCACCTTCGTCAGCGTCGGCCCGCTGCGCGCACGCCTGATCGCAGCGGGCGCCCCCTACGTGCAGGACGGGGTGATCACGGGCCTGAACCGCAACGAGGTGGGCGCGCTGGTGTTCCCCACCCCCCGGGTGCGCGAGCTCTGCCCGCTGCCGCCCGATGCCTCGCTGCACGACGTAGTTGAACACCCGGCGGTGCTGGCGCACTTCCAGCGCGTGGTCGACGAGCTGGCGCGGCAGGCCACCGGCAGCGCCAACCGCATCGCCCGGCTGGTACTGCTGGCCGATCCGCCCACCATCGACCGCGGCGAGATTACCGACAAAGGCTCGATCAACCAACGGGCGGTGCTCACCCACCGCGCCGAGACGGTGGAGCAGCTGTACGCCGATGCGCTGCGCCACATCGTCAAGCCCACCGTCTAGCCCCCGACCGACACCCCCTCCACGAGGACCTTGCCATGAGCGACCCCCTGCGCCAGCCGCGCGGCCTGTTCAACCTGTTCGACGACTGCTGGATTTTGGACGGCGCGCGCACGCCGATGGTGGACTACTGCGGCGCCTTCGGCAGCCTGTCGCCCACCGACCTGGGCATCCACGCCGCGCGCGCGGCGCTGCAGCGCGCCGCCGTGGCTCCCGAGGCGGTCGGCGCCGTGCTGGCCGGCAACATGGCCCCCGGCGATAGCTTTCAGTACATGCTGCCGCGCCACATCGGCCTGTACGCCGGCGTGCCGATCGACGTGCCGGCGCTGATGGTACAGCGCATCTGCGGCACCGGCTTCGAGCTGTTCCGCCAGGCCGGGCTGCACCTGCGCGACGGCGTCGACGTGGCGCTGTTGGCGGGGACCGAGAGCATGACGCGCAACCCCATCGCCGCCTTCGAGCACCGCACCGGCTTCAAGCTCGGCGCCCCAGTCAAGTTCGAGGATTTCATGTGGGAGGCGCTGAAGGACCCGGCCGCCGGCGTCGACATGATCGGCACGGCCGAGAACCTGGCGCGCCGCTATGGCATCACCCGCGCCGAGGTGGACGCCTATGCGGCGCGCTCGTTCGAGCGGGCATTGGCGGCGCAGGCAAGTGGCTTTTTGGCCGGCGAGATCGAGCCCGTCACCCCCACCACCTTCGAGCGCGAGGGCTACGCGCCGCGGGCGCTGCGCCTGCCGCCGAAAGTGGAGCGCGTGGACACCGACACCCACCCGCGCCCCTCGCCGCTGGAGGCGCTGGCGCGCCTGCGCCCGGTGCACCCGGGCGGGGTGCAGACGGCCGGCAACAGCTCGGCGCTGGTGGATGCGGCGGCGGCCGCCGTGGTGGCGGGTGGCGCGTTCACCCGCGACTGGCAAACGCGCACCGGACGTGCGCCGCTGGCGCGCGTGGCGGCCGCCGCGGTGGTCGGCGTGCCGCCGGAGATCATGGGCATCGGCCCGGCACCCGCAATCCGCCTGCTGCTGCAGCGCGCCGGGCTGACGCTGGACGCCATCGACCGCTTCGAGATCAACGAGGCGCAGGGCGCGCAGGTGCTGGCCGTGGCGCGCGAGCTGGGGCTGGACGAGGCGCACCTGAACGTGCACGGCGGCGCCATCGCGCTGGGGCATCCGCTGGCGGCCACCGGCGTGCGGCTGACGCTGACCTGCGCGCGCGCGCTGCGCGCCTGCGGCGGGCGCTACGGCGTAGCCTCGGCCTGCATCGGCGGCGGCCAGGGCATCGCGCTGCTGCTGGAAAACCCCGACGCCCCGACCGCCGCCTGATCGAACACCCACCCCCAACGCTGGGCCGCCCTCCCCGCGGCCCCCAGGAGACACCGATGCAACTGAATGGACAAACCGCCCTGGTCACCGGCGCCGGCTCCGGCCTTGGCGAGGCCACGGCGCGCGAGCTGGCTGCCCGTGGCGCACGCGTGGCCGTCATCGACCTGTCGGGCGAAGCCGCCGCGCGCGTCGCCGCCGACTTGAACGCCGCCCACGGCGCCGGCACGGCACTGGCGCTGGCTGCCGATGTCGCCAGCGCCGACGGCCTGCGCGACGCCTTTGCCCAGGCCGCCGCCGCGCTCGGCCCGGCGCGCATCCTGATGCACGTGGCCGGTATCGGCACCGCGCGGCGCATCGTCGGCAAAGACGGCCAGCCCGCCCCGCTGGAGGACTTCGAGCGCGTCGTGCGCGTCAACCTGATCGGCACCTACAACGCCGCGCGCCTGTTCGCCGCCGCCTGCGCCGCCCTGCCCCCGCTGGAGGATGGCGAGCGCGGCGTGATGGTATTCACCGCCTCCGTGGCGGCCTTCGACGGCCAGGTCGGCCAGCAGGCCTACAGCGCGTCCAAGGGCGGCGTGGTGGGCATGACGCTGCCCATGGCGCGCGATCTGGCGCAGCATGGCATTCGGGTCTGCACCATCGCGCCCGGGCTGTTCGACACGCCGCTGATGCGCACCTTGCCCGAGGCCGTGCAGCAGTCGCTGGCGGCCAGCATCCCGTTCCCGTCGCGGCTGGGCCGCCCCCAGGAGTTTGCCGATCTGGCCTGCCACATCGTCACCAACGGCCACCTCAATGGCGAGGTGATCCGGCTGGACGGCGCGCTGCGCCTGCCGCCGCGTTGACCCCCTGGAGCCCGGCATGAGCAGCAAAACCACCGTGTGGGAGGTCGACGTCCTGTTTGGCGACTGCGACCCCGCCGGTATCGTCTTTTTTCCCAACTTCTGCAAGTGGATGGACGCCGCCTCGCTGCACTTCTTCGTGCAGTGTGGCGTGCCGCCGTGGCGCGAACTCATCAAAACCACCGGCATCATCGGCACGCCCTTGTTGGAAATCCATACGCACTTTTACCGCCCCGCCACCTACGGCGAGCGGCTGCACGTGCACACGCGCGTGCAGGAGTGGCGCGACAAGGTCTTCATCCAGCACCATCAGGTGCGCCGTGGCGACGAGCTGCTGTGCGAAGGGCGCGAAACGCGCGCCTTTTGCATCCGTCACCCGGACGACCCGGGCCGCATCAAAGCCATCCCGATCCCCGCGGACATCCGCGCCCTGTGCGGAGGCTGAAGGAATGACGCAACCCTATCGCCCCGACGCGGCGCTGTCCGCGCGCTGGCTGCTGGACGTGCTGGATGCGCCGGCCACTTGGCGCGAGCTGTCGGCGCTGGCCGAGCACGCCGACGCCGACCTCACCCGCCAGGTGCTGGAGGAGGCCGCCACCTTCGTGCACGAGGTGGTGGCGCCGCTGAACCGCGTCGGCGACGAGACCGGCGCGCGCTGGCACGACGGCGCGGTGACGATGCCGCCCGGCTTTCGCGACGCCTACCAGGCGTTCTGGCGCGCCGGCTGGCCGGCGCTGTCGGCCCCGCCGGCGCTGGGCGGCCAGGGCCTGCCGGTGGCGCTGGAGTTCGTGCTCTACGAGTGGTTGAGCGCCGCCAACCACGGCTGGACCATGGCGCCCGGCCTGCTGCACGGCGCGGTGGAGTGCCTGCGCCACCACGCCAGCCCCGCGCTGCAGGCACGCTACCTGCCCCAGCTGGTCAGCGGCGAGTGGCTGGCCACCATGGCGCTGACCGAGCCGCACGCCGGCAGCGACCTGGGCCTGGTGCGCACGCGCGCCACGCCGGCGGGCGACGACGGCTACCGGATCGAGGGCACGAAGATCTTCATCTCCGGCGGCGAGCACGACCTGACCGACAACATCGTGCACCTGGTGCTGGCGCGGCTGCCGGACGCCCCGCCCGGCCCGAAGGGCCTGAGCCTGCTGCTCGCCCCGAAGTGGCTGCCGGACGGCCGGCGCAACGCCATCGTCTGCGAACGCATCGAGGCCAAGATGGGCCTGCACGCCAGCCCTACCTGCGTGCTGCGCTTCGACGGCGCCGAGGGCTGGCTGGTCGGCGCGCCACACCAGGGACTGGCGGCGATGTTCGTGATGATGAACGCCGCGCGGCTGCACGTGGCGCTGCAGGGCATCGGCCTGCTGGACGCCGCGTGGCAGAAGGCGCACGCCTACGCGCACGAGCGGCGCCAGATGCGCGCGCCGCAGCGGCGCGACCCGGCGCAGGCGGCCGACCCGATCATCGACCACCCGGCGGTGCAGCGGCTGCTGGACACGCAGCGCGCCTGGATCGACACCGGCCGGCTGCTGGCCTACCGCACGGCGCTGGCACTGGACGTCGCCCACCACCACCCGGACGGCGCGCGCCGCCAAGCCGCGCAGCGCTGGTGCGCGCTGATCACCCCGGTGCTGAAGGCCGCGTGGACCGAGCAGGCCTTCCACGGCGCCAGCGACTGCCTGCAGGTGTTCGGCGGCCACGGCTATGTGCGCGAGTGGGGCATCGAGCAGATCGTGCGCGACGCGCGCGTGACGATGATCTACGAGGGCACCAACGAGATCCAGGCGCAGGACCTGCTGCTGCGCAAGACGCTGCCGGACGGCGGCGCGGCGCTCGCGGCGCTGCTGCGCGAGCTGCAAGCCGACGCGCCGGCCGACGCCGCGTGGCACGCCGGCGCGCAGCGGCTGCACGCGCTGCTCACCCGGCTGGCGGCGGCCGACGAGGCGCAGCGGCTGGCGTTGTGGCCCGTGGCGGGGGACTTCCTGCGGGCGGTGGCGCTGACGCTGATGGGCTGGGCGCGCGCCCGGCTGGGCCGGCACGACGCGGCGTGGGACAGCGAGGTCGGCGCGGCCTTCGACCGCTGGGTCTGGCCCGAACAGGCCTGGCGCTGCGAGATGGTCGAGCGCGCGCTCGGCTAAGCCGTGCGCCAGCGCCGCCGCCACGCGCCGTAGATGCGGTCGGCCAGGCGGTAGCTGGCGGCCTGGTGGGTGGCGGTGGCGGCGCGCATCGCCGCCGGCGCCTGCACCGTCTGCGGGTGCGCGCCGACCGCGTCCGGGTACACCTCCCCGGGGTTGGCGAGCCAGCTCTCGATCTTCAGCGGCGTGATCTCGATGTGGAACTGCATGCCCAGATGGGGCCCGAGCGCGAACGCCTGCACCGCGCAGGCGGCCGAGGCCGCGAGCACGGCCGCCCCCGGCGGCAGCGCCACCACGCCGTCGTAGTGCCACTGGTAGACCACCGGGGCGGGTTCCTCGCCCAGCCATTCGCGCGCCGCGGCGCTGCCGTCGTGCCGGATCGGCAGCCAGCCGATCTCCGGCCGCGGCAGGCGCTCAACCCGGCCGCCCAGCGCGCGCGCCATCAGCTGCGCGCCGAGGCAATGCCCCAGCACCGGGATGCCCGCCGCGTCGGCCTCGCGGATCAGTGCCTCGGCGTGGCGCAGGCTGGCGCGCTCGTCGTTGGCGCTCCACTCCCCGCCCAGCACCGCCAGCGCCCGGTAGCCGGCCACCGAGTCCGGGTAGACCTGCCCGGCCTCGGCGCAGAACACATCCCAGCGCGCCCCGACGGCGTCCAGCCACGTGGCCAGGTAGCCGGGCGGGTCTTCCAGCGTGTGCTGCAGCACCAGCACATCGGCGCGGGCCGCGCTGGCGGCGGCAGGGGTCGAGAGCGCATCGGTCATGGTGGCCGGCATGGTAGCCGCCACAGGCCCGCCCCCGGCGGTTGGCAGGTGCCATTGCCCGCCCCGCGCAGCGGACCACCCCGGCGAGGGCACCCCAGTCCGGGCCGCGCGCGCAGTCGCGCTAACATCCCGGCCGTGGATACCCCGCAACCCTCCCCGCGCTGCGGCGAAGACGCCGCCGACGCCCCCGCCCCGCGCCTGGACACGCGTTTTCTGGAGTCGCTGATCGGCTACAACGCGCGCCGTGCGGCGCTGGCCATCATCGGCCATGTGCTGCAGCGGCTGGCCCCGTTTGGCTTGCGGGTGGTGGATTTTTCGGTGCTGACCGTCATCGCGCATAACCCGGGCATCACCTCGCGGCAGGTTTGCGCGGCACTGGACATCCTGCCGCCCAATCTGGTGGGGCTGGTGCGGGCGCTGGAACGGCGGGGCTGGGTGGAAAAACGCGGTCACCCCACGGATCGCCGGGCGCAGGGGCTGTATGTGACGCCGCAGGGGGCCGAAGTGCAGGCGCAGGCGCAGGCGCAGGTGGGCGCGCTGGAAACCTCCGACGTCACCCACCTGGACGCCGGGGAACGCGCCACCCTGATCCGGCTGCTGCGCAAAATCTACCTGGGACCCGACGCCTGAACGCCCCGCCTAGCCGGGGGCCGGGGGTGGCCGTTCAGGCCGGCACGGGCGCCGCGACGATGCGCTGTCGCTGTTCGCCCAGCACGGGGCTGCCCAGCGTGACGACATCACCCGCCTGCAGGTACACCGGCGGACGCTGGCCCATGCCCACACCGGGGGGCGTGCCGGTGAGGATCACATCGCCCGGCAGCAGCCGCATGAAGCGGCTGAGGTAGCTGACGATCTGCGCCACGCCAAAGATCATGGTGCGGGTGTTGCCCCGCTGGCGCGCCACCCCGTTGACGTCCAACCACAGGTCCACCGCCTGCGGATCGGGGATCTCGTCGGCCGTCACCAGCCAGGGCCCCAGGGGACAATGCGTGGGGTAGCTCTTGCCCTTGATCCACTGCCCTTCCATCTCGATCTGATGGGCGCGCTCGGACACGTCGTTGGCCAGACAGTAGCCCGCCACGTGTTGCAGCGCCGCTTCGGGCGGCACATGCCACGCCGGCTGGCCGATGACGACCGCCAGCTCGACCTCCCAATCCAGCTTGTGCGCCCCCGGCGGCAACCACACGTCGTCGTGTGGCCCGCTCACCGCGGCCGTGTGTTTGCTGAAGACGATGGGCTGCTTCGGGATGGGCAGACCGGCTTCGGCCGCGTGGTCGGCATAATTGAGGCCGATGGCGATCACATTGCCGATCTGCCCGACGCAGGGCCCCAGCCGCTCGGCCGGGTCCACCTCGGGCAGCCGGGCGGGGTCGAGGCGCGCCAGCCGGGCCTGGGCATCGGGCCCCAGCGTGTGCGGGGCCAGATCGCCGATCACCCCGGACAGGTCGCGGCGCACCCCTTGCGCATCCAGCAAACCCGGGCGCTCGTTGCCGGGGGCCCCATGACGGAACAGTTTCATCTGCGTGGCTCCTTCGCCGTCGATTCTGACACGATCCCCGCCAGCCCCCCTTGAACCGCCGTCGCGCGCCCCCATCTGGCCCAACTGGTGTCGAACGCCTCTCGCACAACGACCATGACGACGACCATGACGAATCCCGAAAACTCTCCGACCCCCACCCCCGGCGCCGATGCGCCCGCCTCGTCGTCCGCTGCGCAGGACACGGCCGCGGCCGATTTGCAGGCCGAGCTGGACGCGCTGCGCCAGCGCAATGCCGAGCTCAACGACCAGCTGCTGCGCGCGCTGGCCGATGCCGACAACACCCGTCGCCGCGCCGAGGAGGAAATCGCCAAGGTGCGCAAGTTTGCCGTCGAGGCGTTTGCCGAGAGCCTGCTGCCGGTGGTGGACAGCCTGGAGGCCGGGCTTGCCGTGCAGGAAGCCACGCCGCAACAAATCCGCGAAGGCGCCGAGGCGACGCTGCAGCAGCTGCTCTCGGCCCTGGCGCGCCACAAGGTCACGCCCATCGCGCCCGCCGCGGGGGCGCGCTTCGATCCGCACCAGCACCACGCCATCAGCATGGTGCCGGCCGATCAGCCCGCCAACACCGTGGTCAGCACGCTGCAAAAAGGCTACCTGATGGCCGAGCGGGTGCTGCGCCCCGCCCTGGTGACGGTCGCGGCGCCCCAGTGACCGCGCGACACCGCTCTTGAATGGCGCGCAGGCGTCCCCACATTCGAAACAGTTTCAACATTCCCTCGATTCAGAACCGATCAGGAGCACCAACATGGGCAAGATCATCGGCATCGACCTGGGCACCACCAACTCGTGCGTGGCCATCATGGAAGGCGGCGCCCCCAAAGTCATCGAAAACTCCGAAGGCGCGCGCACCACGCCCTCCATCGTCGCGTACATGGAGGATGGCGAAATCCTCGTCGGCGCGCCGGCCAAGCGCCAGGCCGTCACCAACCCCCGCAACACGCTGTTTGCGGTCAAGCGCCTGATCGGCCGTAAGTTCGATGAGAAGGAAGTCCAGAAGGACATCGACCTGATGCCCTACTCCATCGTCAAGGCCGACAACGGCGACGCCTGGGTGGAAGTGCGCGGCCAGAAGCTCGCCCCGCCGCAGGTCAGCGCCGAGGTGCTGCGCAAGATGAAGAAGACCGCCGAGGACTACCTCGGCGAGCCGGTGACCGAAGCCGTCATCACCGTGCCGGCCTACTTCAACGACGCGCAGCGCCAGGCCACCAAGGACGCCGGGCGCATCGCGGGGCTGGAGGTCAAGCGCATCATCAACGAGCCGACCGCCGCGGCGCTGGCCTTCGGTCTGGACAAGGCCGGCAAGGGCGACCGCAAGATCGCCGTCTATGACCTGGGCGGTGGCACGTTCGACATCTCGATCATCGAGATTGCCGACGTCGATGGCGAAAAGCAGTTCGAAGTGCTGTCCACCAACGGCGACACCTTCCTGGGTGGCGAGGACTTCGACCAGCGCATCATCGACTACATCATCGGCGAGTTCAAGAAGGAACAGGGCGTGGACCTGACCAAGGACGTGCTCGCCCTGCAGCGCCTGAAAGAAGCCGCCGAGAAGGCCAAGATCGAGCTGTCGTCCAGCCAGCAGACCGAGATCAACCTGCCCTACATCACCGCCGATGCCTCGGGGCCCAAGCACCTGAACATCAAGCTCACCCGTGCCAAGCTCGAGGCCCTGGTTGAGGACCTGATCGAGCGCACCATCGAGCCGTGCCGCATCGCGATCAAGGACGCGGGCGTCAAGGTCAGCGAGATCGACGACGTGATCCTGGTCGGCGGCATGACGCGCATGCCCAAGGTGCAGGAGAAGGTCAAGGAGTTCTTCGGCAAGGAGCCGCGCAAGGACGTCAACCCCGACGAGGCGGTGGCGGTCGGTGCGGCCATCCAGGGCTCGGTGCTGTCGGGCGAGCGCAAGGACGTGCTGCTGCTGGACGTGACCCCGCTGTCGCTCGGTATCGAGACGATGGGTGGCGTCATGACCAAGATGATCAAGAAGAACACCACGATTCCGACCAAGTTCAGCCAGGTGTTCTCCACCGCCGAGGACAACCAGCCGGCGGTGACCATCAAGGTCTACCAGGGCGAGCGCGAGATGGCCGCGGGCAACAAGCTGCTGGGCGAGTTCAACCTGGAGGGCATCCCGCCGGCGCCGCGCGGCATCCCGCAGATCGAGGTGACCTTCGACATCGACGCCAACGGCATCCTGCATGTGTCGGCGCGCGACAAGGGCACCGGCAAAGAGAACAAGATCACCATCAAGGCCAATTCGGGTCTGACGGAGGACGAAATCGAGCGCATGGTGAAGGACGCCGAGCTCAACGCCGCCGAGGACAAGAAGAAGGTCGAGCTGGTGCAGGCCCGCAACCAGGCCGACGCGCTGGTCAGCTCGGTGCGCAAGAGCCTGAAGGACTACGGTGACAAGCTCGACGCGGGCGAGCGCGACCGCATCGAGGCCGCGATCAAGGAGGTCGAAGACGCCGTCAAGGGCGACGACAAGGCCGCGATCGAAGCCAAGACCGAGGCCCTGATGAGCGCCAGCCAGAAGCTGGGCGAGAAGATGTACGCCGACATGCAGGCGGCCCAGGCCACGGCCGACGCGCAGGCGGGCGGTGCCGGCAGCGCGGGCGGCAGCGGTGCCAAGGGCGGCGCGGACGACATCGTCGACGCCGAGGTCAAGGAGGTCAAGCGCGACTGATCGCCGTCGCTGCTTGGACGACCCCACGCCGCGCACGGGCCTCCTCCCGGCGCGGCTTTCGTGCTCATGACATCCGTGGATCGACATGGCCAAACGTGACTATTACGAGATCCTGGGCGTGGCCCGCAACGCCAGCGATGACGACATCAAAAAGGCGTACCGCAAGCTGGCCATGAAGTACCACCCCGACCGCAACCAGGGCGATTCGGCCAAGGCGGCGGAGGAGAAGTTCAAGGAGGTCAAGGAAGCCTACGAGATGCTCTCCGACCCCCAGAAGCGCGCCGCGTACGACCAGTACGGGCACGCCGGGGTGGACCCCAACATGCGCGCCGGCGGCGCGGGCGGGGACGGCTTTGCGGGCTTCTCCGAGGCGTTCGGCGACATCTTCGGTGACATCTTCGGCGCCCCGCGCGGCGGTCGCGGCCGGCAGATGTACCGTGGCAGCGACCTGTCGTACGCCATGGAAATCACGCTGGAGGAAGCCGCCCGCGGCAAGGATGCGCAAATCCGCATCCCGAGCTGGGAGGACTGCGACACCTGCCACGGCACGGGCGCCAAGCCCGGCACCAGTGCCAAGACCTGCCCGACCTGCCACGGCAATGGCGTGGTGCAGATGCGCCAAGGCTTCTTCAGTGTGCAGCAGACCTGCCCGCACTGCCATGGCAGCGGCAAGATCATCCCCGAGCCCTGCCCCACTTGCCGCGGCGAAGGCAAGATCAAGCGCCACAAGACGCTGGAGATCAAGATCCCGGCCGGCATCGACGACGGCATGCGCATCCGCTCCAGCGGCAACGGCGAGCCCGGGCGCAACGGCGGCCCGCCGGGCGACCTGTACATCGAGATCCGCATCCGCAAGCACGACCTGTTCGAGCGCGACGGCGACGACCTGCATGTGCAGGTGCCCATCAGCATCACGACCGCGGCGCTGGGCGGCGAGGTGGACGTGCCGACCTTGGACGGCAAGGCCACGATCGACATTCCCGAAGGCACGCAGCACGGCAAGACCTTCCGCCTGCGCGGCCGCGGCATCAAGGGCGTGCGCTCCAGCTACCCCGGGGATTTGTACGCCCACATCGCGGTGGAAACCCCCGTCAAGCTGACCGAGCACCAGCGCCGGCTGCTGCGCGAGCTGGACGAATCGCTCAAAAAGAACGGCAACAAACACAGTCCCAACGAAAAGGGCTGGTTCGAGAAGGCGCGGGATTTTTTCTCGTGACCGGACGGGCGGCCCGCGCCCAGGCCGCCTCCGCCCTGCGCGGCCTGCGTCGCCCCCGGGACCGTTGAACAGGCAACCACCCCGGCCAGCACGCCGTCCGGTACGATGCGCGCATGGACGTGCGCATTCAATTCCTCGGTGGCGCGGGCACCGTCACCGGCTCCAAGTATCTGGTGCAGCACAACGGCGACGCGCTGCTGGTGGATTGCGGCCTGTTCCAGGGCTACAAGGCGCTGCGGCTGCGCAACCGCAACCCGCTGCCCATCGTGCCGGGGCAGATCCGCGCCGTGGTGCTGACCCACGCCCACATCGACCACAGCGGCCACCTGCCGCTGCTGGTGCGCGAAGGGTTCCACGGCAAGATCTGGTGCACCGCCGGCACGCGCGATCTGTGTGAGATTCTGCTGCCCGACAGCGCCCACCTGCAGGAGGAGGACGCCGCCTTTGCCAACCGGCACGGCTTCTCCCGCCATTCGCCCGCATTGCCGCTGTACACGGTGGACGACGCCATGCGCGCGCTGCGCCACCTTCGCGCGCAGCCGCTGTACCAGCCGTTCGAGCCGATCCCTGGCTGGCGGGTGCAGTTCTTTGGCGCAGGGCACATTCTGGGGGCCGCATCGGTGCTGATCACGGTCGGCGGGCGGCGCCTGCTGTTCTCGGGCGATCTGGGCCGCGTGGACGACACGCTGATGTTCCCGCCCGATCCCCCGCCGGCGGCCGACGTGGTGGTGGTGGAATCCACCTACGGCAACCGCCTGCACCCAGCGGGCAATTTGATCGACGAGCTGGCGCCGCTGCTGGCGCGCGTCGCCGCCCGCGGCGGCACCGCCGTCATCCCGGTCTTCGCCGTGGGGCGGGCGCAGGCGGTGATGCATGCGATCGACCAGCTCAAGCGCCAGCAGCGGCTGCCGCGGTCGCTGCCGGTCTATCTGGACAGCCCGATGGCCATGCAGGCGACGGCACTGCTCGCCGACCATCCGGGGGAGCACCGCCTCAGCGCGGCCCAGGTGCACCACATGGCCCACGGGGTGCAGGCGGCGCGCACGCCGGACGAATCCAAGGCCATCGCGCGCCACCACGGCCCCAAGGTGATCCTTGCCGGCAGCGGCATGGCCACGGGCGGTCGGGTGCTGCACCACCTCAAGCTCTACCTGGGGGACCACCGGCACATGGTCATTCTCACCGGCTACCAGGCGCCGGGCACGCGCGGCGATGCGCTGCAGCGCGGCGCCCCGACGGTCCGCATCCACGGTCAGGACTGGGCCGTGCAGGCCGAAGTGGCGCTGCTACAGACCGCGTCGGCCCATGCCGATGCCGACGGGCTGATGGCCTGGTTGCGCGCCATCCCGGGCGAACCCCGCCGCGTCTTCGTCACCCACGGCGAGGCGGATGCGGCCGACACCCTGCGCGGCCGCATCGAGCGGGAGCTGCACCGCCCGGCGCTCGTCCCCGAGCACGGCTCCACTTGGGCAGTGTGAGCCCGGCCGCGCCCTCGCCTCACCTCCGCCTGCCCCGGCGGGGCCGCGCCGTCAACGCCCGCCCGTGGCCTCGGACAAAAAGCGCCACAGCGCCTCGTCTTCGCAGAAGGCGACATTGAAACGCAGCCATGGGCTGGGTGACAAATCCAGCCCAAACAAGTGACCCGGCCCGAGCAGGATGTCCTGCTCCGCCGCCTGATAGGCCAGCGTCGAGGCGTTATCGATCGCCGGGTGCCGCGCCCACAGGAACATGCCCGCCGCGGGCTGCGCAAACAGCCCGAAGCCCTTGCGCTCCAGCCGCTCGGCGGTACGCTGGTGCGCATCGGCCAGACGCTGGCGCAGCACGCGCAGGTGCTTGCGCCAGCGCCCGTCGATCAGCGCCCCGTAGGCCAGGCGCTCCGAAAACTCCGATGACGTCAGCCCCGAGATCATCTTGAGCTGCGCCAAGTCCTCCAGCACATCGGGGTGCGCGGCGACGTAGCCGACGCGCAGGTTGGGCGAGATCGTTTTGGAAAAACTGCCGATGTGCACCACGCGCTGCAACTGGTCCAGGCTGGCGAGCGACGGACGCGGCTCCGGGTCCAGATCGGCGTAGATGTCGTTTTCCACGACGCGCAGTTGGTGGCGTTCGGCCAGTTGCACCACCCGGTGCAGATGGGACAGATGCGCCACGGACCCGGTGGGGCTTTGCAACCGCGGCTGGGTGAAAAAAACCTTGGGCCGGTGCTCCAGAATGCGCGCTTCCAGCGCGGCTAGGTCCCAGCCCTGCGGGGTGCGGGGCACGCCGATCAGCCGCGCTCCCAAAAAACGCAGCGAGAACAGCAGGTTTGGGTAGCCGGGCTCGTCCACCAACACCGCATCGCCCGGCTGCACCAAGCGCCGCGCCACCAGATCCATCGCCTGGCTGGAGCCGTGCGTCAGCAGCACCTGGTCGCTGGTCAGCACGATTTCCTGCTCAGCCAGCAGGTCGCGCACCAGTTGCCGCAGCGGGGTAAAGCCCTTGGGCTCGCCGTATCCGCCCAAATCCACCGAATCGCCCGCCAGCGCACGCAGGCTGCGCTTGAGTCCGTCGCCAAACAGCCAGTCGTTGGGCAGCCAGCCGCAGCCGGGCTTGAGGCGCAGGTTGCGGTTCTCGAACACCCGCCGTAAATACCACATGGAGTCGAAGTGGTACTGGGGCCCTGGCCCGGCCGCCGCCTCCGCCTGGCTCTCGCGGCTGCGCACGAAAAACCCCGAGTGCGGCCGCGAGACGAAGTACCCCAGCGCCACCAGCCGATCGTAGGCATCGACCACGGTGTACACGCTCACGCCATGTGCATGCGCAAACTGCCGGATCGATGGCGCCTTGGCCCCGGGGCGCAGCACGCCGGCGCGGATCAGCTCGCGAAAACCATCGACGATCTGCAGCACCAGGGGCGTGGGGTGTTGGGGGTCCAGGGTAAACATCGGGGCCAATCTGTATCGGGCTGTATCGGGCGTCGGGGCAATACAGTGCATCGGCACAAAAGACGCCTCTGTATATGTTATCGGGCCAGTGGGCCGATACAGTGCCATCCATCGTGGCGGCCGTTCCCTCGCGCCGCCGTCCCTCGACCGGAGACCCCCATGCACAGCGACCCCCAACTGCAATCCGCCGCCAAGACCAACGCCGCGCTGATGGCCCGCCGCCGCGCCGCCCTGCCCGCCGGCCTGGGCCAGACCTACGAGGTCTTTGCCGACCATGCCGAAGGCGCCGAGATCTGGGACGTCGAGGGCCGCCGCTACATCGACTTTGCCGGCGGCATCGCCGTGCTCAACACCGGCCACCGCCACCCCAAGATCGTCGAGGCCGTCAAGGCCCAGCTCGACAAGGTGCACCACACCTGCTTCCAGGTACTGGCCTACGAGCCGTATGTCGAGCTGGCCGAGCGCCTGATCGCCAAGGCGCCGGGCAACTTCGCCAAGAAAGCCTTCTTCCTGTCCACCGGGGCCGAGGCGGTGGAAAACGCCATCAAAATTGCGCGCGCAGCCACCCAGCGCCAGGCCGTGATCGCCTTCGGCGGCGGCTTCCACGGCCGCACCCTGCTGGGCATGGCGCTGACCGGCAAGGTGGCGCCGTACAAAGCGGGCTTTGGCCCCTTCCCGGCCGAGATCTACCACGCCGAATACCCCAACCCGCTGCACGGCATCAGCGTGGCCGACGCCCTGCGCTCGGTGGAGCACATCTTCAAATACGACGTGGAGCCGCAGCGCGTGGCCGCCATCATCCTGGAGCCGGTGCAAGGCGAGGGCGGCTTCTACGTGGCCCCGCGCGAGTTCGCCCAGGCCCTGCGCGCGCTGTGCGACCAGCACGGCATCGTGCTGATCGCCGACGAGGTGCAAACCGGCGCCGGCCGCACCGGCACCTGGCTGGCCTGCGAACAGTGGGGCGTGGCGCCCGACCTCATCACCATGGCCAAGAGCATGGCGGGGGGCTTTCCCCTGTCCGCAGTCATCGGCAAGGCCGAGATCATGGACAAGCCCCTGCCGGGCGGCCTGGGCGGCACTTACGCCGGCAACCCGCTCGCCTGCGCCGCCGCGCTGGCCGTGCTGGACGTGTTCGAGGAAGAGCGGCTGCTGGAGCGCTCCCGCGCCGTGGGCGAGCGCCTGCAAGCCGGACTGCGCGCCCTGGCGCAACAGCACCCCGAGATTCAGGACGTGCGCGGCCTGGGTGCCATGGTGGCCATCGAACTGTTCGACGGCGGCGACCACAGCAAGCCCGCCGTTGAACTCACCAAGCGCATGTGCGCCGAAGCGCTCAAGCGCGGGCTGGTGCTGCTGTCGTGCGGCGTGTACGCCAACGTCATCCGCATTCTGGTGCCCCTGACCGCCAGCGATGCGCTGCTGGACGAAGGGCTGGCCATCATGGGTGAGGCGCTGAAGGCGGCCAAGGGGTGAGGGGGAGTGCGGCTTGGCCGCACTCTCTCAAAACCCGTGAAACAGAAAATCCAACGCCCCGTTGATCACATCCTGTTGCGCTGACCAGTTATCCACCCGGCGGCGCAGCAGTCGGCGTGGAATAGCGCCCAACTTGGGGGTCTCCAGCACCAGCTCTACCTCATCGAGCACGAAAACGGGCATCAACCGCTCCGGTGGCCGCATCCCCCGAAGGCGTCCAGGCGCCGCAGGGGAATGACGACGGTGGTGTCCAGACCATCCAGGAGGTCGCTCTGGACCTCAAGCAAGTAGGGCGTGGTAGTCGCCAACTGACCGGGATTGGCGAATACGTCAAAGCGAGCCATCAGAAGCTCTGCCACTCCTGCAAGGGCAGCCCCTCGGCCTCGACGATGCGGTTGTAGGCGGCCAGAAATGCGATATGTTCGGCACGCCAGCGCCGCTCCTGCTCCCGGCGAACCACCTCACGCAGGTGTGCATCCCAAACCTGGGACACGTTTACACCCAGCCGTTTGGCGTCTTCCAGCACATCCGCGCTCAGGCTGAGATTGACCGCTCGCTTGGCTGGCTGAGAAGCCCCTGCGCGGGCCGCGGAGCGGTTGCGCACTCGGCGAGACGTGGGGCTGGACGAGGCGAACATGTGCAAAGTCCTTGACAGACGGAATGCGCATAGTGTATGCGTAAAACATCGGCGCCCGGCCATCAACGCCCACACTCCCCCATCACCCACGCCCTGAACGCCGACAGCGCCGGCCGCTCGGTCACCTGCGGCTGCACCAGATAGTACGCCCGCTGGGCTTTCAAGGGCCGCGGGCACGCCACCACCAGCGCGCCGCTGGCCAGCTCCGCCTGCACCAGCAGGGTGGGCATGAGGGCCACGCCCAGGCCGGCCATGGCGGCGGCGGCCTGCATGGAAAAGAGTTCGTATCGGGGGCCCGCCATGGCGCGGGGGGCGTCAACACCTTGGGCGTCGAACCACTGGCGCCAGGCCTCGGGCCGGGTGGACTGCTGCAGCAGAGGCCATTCGGCCAGCGCGGCCGGCTCGACGGGCTGGCCCTGGGGCAGCAGGCGCGGGCTGCACACCGGCAGCACGTCTTCGTCCATCAGGTGGGTAGCCTGGGTGCCGGCCCATTGCTGCAACTGCTGCGGGGTACCCGCCCACAAGGCGGCGTCGATGCCGGTGTCGGTGAACAGAAAGGGCCGGGTGCTGGTTTCCAGATGCACCAGCAAGTCGGGGTGTTGCGCGGCCAGCCGGGGCAGGCGGGGAATGAGCCAGCGGGTGGCGAAGGTGGGCACGGTGGCCAGCGTCAGGCTGTCGCCCTGCCCGCGGCGGCCCATCAGATCCACGGCGTCGCGCTCCAGGGCGTCGAGCCGCTGACGCACCTGGCGGGCATAGTCGGCCCCGGCGGGGGTGAGCGCCATGCCGTGCTGGGTGCGCTTGAACAGCGGCACACCCAGAAATGCCTCCAACGCCGCCACCTGACGCGAGACGGCGCCTTGCGTCAGGTTTAGCTCTTGCGCGGCGCGGGTGAAGCTCTGGTGGCGGGCTGCGGCTTCGAAGCAGTTCAACGCTTGGGTGGAGGGGAGCTTGCGCCTCATGGTCACGCCTCGGGTCATCGTGCAGACCAGCACGCCTTTTATTCGATTCGATCATATCTGACCGAAAATTTTTCGTTTGCCAAGCCCGATTCCCCGCCTTAGGATGGGCCCGTTCGCAACCCCTCCAGATGTGAGACATCCCCATGGCTTCCCACGCCCGCTTTTCCTGGTCCGACCCCTTCCTGCTGGACGAGCAGCTCACCGACGACGAGCGCCAGGTGCGCGACGCCGCCCATGCCTACTGCCAGGAGCGCCTGCTGCCCCGCGTGCAGGAGGCCTTCCGCCACGAAAAGACCGACCGCACCATCTTCAACGAGATGGGTGAACTGGGCCTGCTGGGCCCGACCATCCCCGAGCAATACGGCGGCGCGGGCCTGAACTACGTCTGTTACGGCCTGGTGGCGCGCGAGGTGGAGCGCGTCGACAGCGGCTACCGCAGCATGATGAGCGTGCAAAGCTCGCTGGTGATGGTGCCGATCTACGAATTCGGCACCGAGGCCCAAAAGCAGAAATACCTGCCCAAGCTGGCCACCGGCGAATGGGTGGGCTGCTTTGGCCTGACGGAGCCCAACCACGGCTCCGACCCCGGCAGCATGATCACCCGGGCCAAGAAGGTGCCGGGCGGCTACTCCTTGAGTGGCGCCAAGATGTGGATCACCAACTCCCCCATCGCCGACGTGTTCGTCGTCTGGGCCAAGGACGATGAGGGGCAGATTCGCGGCTTCATTCTGGAGAAGGGCTGGAAGGGCCTGAGCGCCCCCGCCGTGCACGGCAAGGTGGGGCTGCGGGCGTCCATCACCGGCGAAATCGTGATGGACGAGGTGTTTTGCCCCGAAGAAAACGCCTTCCCCGAGATTCGCGGCCTCAAAGGCCCGTTCACCTGCCTCAACAGCGCGCGCTACGGCATCGCGTGGGGGGCGCTGGGCGCGGCAGAGGACTGCTACTTCCGAGCCCGCCAGTATGTGCTGGACCGCCAGCAGTTTGGCCGCCCGTTGGCCGCCAACCAGCTCATCCAGAAAAAACTGGCCGACATGCTGACCGAAATCAGCCTGGGCCTGCAAGGCTGCCTGCGCCTGGGGCGGCTGAAGGATGAGGGCAAGGCCGCGGTGGAAATCACCTCCATCCTCAAGCGCAACAGCTGCGGCAAGGCGCTGGAGATTGCCCGCATGGCCCGCGACATGATGGGCGGCAATGGCATCAGCGACGAATACGGCGTGGCCCGCCACCTGGTGAACCTGGAGGTGGTCAACACCTACGAAGGCACGCACGACATCCACGCGCTGATCCTGGGCCGCGCGATCACGGGCATTGCGGCCTTCTCGGCCTGATGCGCCATGGTGCCGAATGCCACTTCGGGCGCCCCAGGCGCCGGTACCGAGCCTCCCCGCCCGCTGGCGGGCGTGCGGGTGTTGGACCTGTCGCGCGTGCTGGCCGGCCCGTGGGCCAGCCAAATCCTGGCCGACTACGGGGCCGACGTGATCAAGGTGGAGCGGCCCGGCAGCGGCGACGACACCCGCGCCTGGGGACCGCCCTGGTGGCAGCCCGACCCGGCGCGGGGGGATGCGCGCGTGGCGGCCTACTTCGTCTGCGCCAACCGCGGCAAACGCTCGGTCGCCATCGACATCGCCAGCCCCGAGGGCATCAAGCAGGTGCGTGAACTGGCGCGCGAAGCCGATGTGCTGATCGAAAACTACAAGGTCGGCCAACTGGCCAAATACGGCCTGGATGCGCGCAACCTGCAGGCCATCAACCCGCGGCTGATCTACTGCTCCATCACCGGTTACGGCCAGAATGGCCCGCTGGCGCACAAAGCCGGCTACGACTTTGCCATCCAGGCCGAAGGCGGGCTGATGAGCATCACCGGCGAGCCCGACGGCGAACCGCAGAAGGTGGGCGTGGCCGTGACGGACCTGATGACGGGGGTGTACGCAGCCACCGCCATCCTGGCCGCGCTGCACGAGCGCCAGCACACCGGCCGCGGCCGGGTACTGGATGCGTCGCTGTTCGATGTGCAGGTGGCCATGCTGGCCAACCAGGCCAGCAACCAGCTCATCGGCCAGCGCACACCCCGGCGCATGGGCAATGCCCACCCCAACATCGTGCCCTATCAGGCGTTCCCCACCCGCGACGGGCACCTGGTGCTGGCCGTGGGCAACGACGGGCAGTTTCAGCGCTTTTGCGAAGTGGCCGGCCACCCCGAGGTGGCCCGCGATGCGCGCTTTGCCACCAACCCGGCGCGGGTGGAACACCGCGGCCTCCTGGTGCCGCAGATCGCCGAATGGACCCGCACACGCGACACGGCCGATTGGGTGCGGCAACTGGACACGGCCGGCGTGCCCTGCGCGCCGATTCATGACATTGGGCAGGTGATGGCCCACCCGCATGTGCAGGCGCGCGGCATGGTGCTGCCCGCCGCACCGGGCCGCCCCCCGATGGTGGCGCATCCAGTGCTCTTCGACGGCCAGCGGCCCACGGCGCAGCGCCCGCCCCCGGCGCTGAACGCCGACCGGGCAGTATGGGCAGACGGCTCCAGCGGGCGCTGAGCGTGGCATGCCGGCGGACGGTGCACCCCATGGGGGCATGGCCGCGGCGGCATGCACCATCTGCCAGCACGGCGCTGCCACAACCGCCCTCGGCGCACCATAGGGGTTTCCCTGTAGTGGAGGTGACAGCAGCACACCCGGGCCGACGAGCGGCCCCAACTGTATCGGCGATGGGGTCCATTGCCCGGTAGATTCGCGCCAGTGGTACTTGACAACGACGCATGACGACACAAGCCCCCCTGGTCACCTTCTCCGGCGTCCAGAAGACCTACGACGGCGAGCACCTGGTGGTGCGCGACCTGCACCTCGACATCGAAGCGGGGGAGTTTCTCTCGCTGCTGGGGCCGTCCGGCTCGGGCAAGACCACCACGCTGATGATGCTGGCCGGCTTCGAAACCCCCACCGCAGGCGAGATCCGGCTGCGCGGGCGCGACATCACCCACACGCCGCCGCACAAGCGGCACTTCGGGATGGTGTTCCAAAACTACGCGCTCTTTCCCCACATGACGGTGGCGGACAACATCGCCTATCCGCTGACCGTGCGCCGCATGCCGCGCGCGGAGCGCGAGGCCAAAGTCAAGCGCGCACTGGACATGGTGCAGATGGGGCGCATGGCGGACCGTTACCCAGCGCAACTCTCCGGCGGTCAGCAGCAGCGCGTGGCCCTGGCCCGGGCGCTGGTGTTCGACCCCCAGCTCGTGCTGATGGACGAACCGCTGGGCGCCCTGGACAAGCAGTTGCGCGAGCACATGCAAATCGAGCTGAAGGCGCTGCACCGGCAACTGGGCATCACCTTCGTTTACGTCACGCACGACCAGTCCGAGGCGCTGACCATGTCGGACCGCGTGGCCGTGTTCAACGAGGGGGTGATCCAGCAGATCGACCGCGTCGACCGCCTGTACGAAACGCCTGTCAACCGCTTCGTCGCCTCCTTCGTCGGTGACAACACGGCGCTGGAGGGCCGCGTGGTGGAGACCGCGGGCACGGACGCCATCGTGGCGCTGCCCGATGGCACCCGGCTGCGCGGCCTCAACGTCAACGGCGCAGCTGCCGGCGACGCCGTGCACTGCTGCGTGCGGCCCGAACGCATCGAGGTGCTGGAACACGACAGCCCCAGCCCCGATGGCAACGTGATCGACGCCGTGCTGGACGATGTCATCTACTTCGGCGATCACCTGCGGCTGCGCTGCCGGCGCCCCGGCGGCACGGAGGTGACGGCCAAACGCCCGCTGTCGCAGCGGCCCCATGCCCCCGGCGACACCCTGCGGCTGCATCTGCCGGCGGCCCATGTGCGCTGCTACCGCTGACACCCCTTTCCCCCCCACCCACAGGAGAACCCTGACCATGCGTCTCACCGCCACGCTCCTTGCGATCGCCGCCCTGTGCGGCACCGCCGCCCATGCGCAGCAATCTCTTACCGTGGTCAACTTCGGCGGCGCCAACGGCGCGGCCCAGAAGAAGGCCTACTTCGAGCCGTTCGAGAAGGCCCACAACGTGCGCATCACCGGTGTGGAGTACAACGGTGAACAGGCCCGCATCAAGGCCATGGTCGAGGCCAAGAAGGTCACCTGGGATGTGGTCGAGGTCGAAAGCCCCGACGTCAACCGTGGCTGCGACGAAGGTCTGTTCGAGCGCCTGGACTGGGGCAAGATCGGCAACAAGGCCGACTTTCAGCCCGCCGCGGTACATGAGTGCGGCGTGGGCATCTTCATTTGGTCCACGGTTCTGGCCTACGACGGCGACCGCCTGAAGACGGCTCCGACGAGCTGGGCGGACTTCTGGAACGTGCAGAAATTCCCGGGCAAGCGCGCCATGCGCAAGGGCGCACGCTACAACTTGGAGTTCGCACTGATGGCCGATGGCGTCAAGCCCGCCGACGTGTACAAGGTGCTGGCCACCAAGGAAGGCGCGGACCGGGCGTTTCGCAAGCTGACCGAGCTCAAGCCCCACATCCAGTGGTGGGAAGCGGGCGCACAGCCGCCGCAGTTCCTGGTCGCGGGCGACGTGGTCATGTCCACCGCCTACAACGGCCGCATCGACGCCGCCCAGCGCGAGGGCCGCAACCTCAAGATCAGCTGGAGCGGCGGCATCTACGACCTGGACTACTGGGTCATCCCCAAGGGCTCGCCCAACCGCGATCTGGCGTACCGCTTCATCGCCGCCGCGAGCACGCCCGAGGCGCAGGCCGAGTACGCCAAGCTGATCTCTTACGGCCCCACCAACAACAAGGCACTGGCGCGGCTGGACGCCAAGGTGCAGGAGCAACTGCCCACCTCGCCGGCCAATGGCAAGGATGCGCTGCGCTTTGACATCCGCTTCTGGGCCGACCAGGGCGAGGCTCTGGAGAAGCGCTTCGCGGCGTGGGCGGCGCAATGACGGCGGCGGTGGCGATCCCGGGCGGCGCCGACTTGGCGCGGCAATTGCGCCGCGCCCAGCGCCGGCAGCAGTGGCGCGCGGCGGCGCTGACCGCTCCGCTGTTGCTGTTCCTGCTGGTGTTCTTCCTGGTGCCGCTGGGCAGCCTGCTCGTGCGCGCGGTGGAAAACCCGGAGGTCGCCGACGCCCTGCCGGCCACCGCGCGGGCCCTGGCCGACTGGGACGGCAACACCGCGCCGCCCGCGGCCGCTTACGCGGCCATCGCCTCCGACCTGGGCGCCATCACCGAAACCGCGCGGGCCGGCGCCCTGGCCCGCCGCCTCAACAGCGAGGCGCCCGGCGCGCGCTCGCTGATCATGGGCACTTACCGCGCCGTGCGCGATTGGCCGGCCCCGCCCGGCAATGCCGATCAGGCCCGCCAGGCCCTGCTGGAGCTGGACGCCCGCTGGGAGGAACTGCCCTACTGGCAAGCCATCGCCAAGAACACGCAGCGCTGGACGCCGGACTACCTGCTGGCGTCGGTGGACCTGCGCCGATCGGTGAACGGCGCGATCGAGCGCATCCCCGCCGACGAGGCGGTGTTCTCGCAGATTCTGTGGCGCACCTTCGAGATCAGCGCGGTCGTGACGCTGGTCGCGCTGCTGATGGCCTACCCGCTGGCCTACTGGCTCAGCACCCTGCCCGAGCGGCGCGCCAATCTGCTGCTGATCCTGGTGCTGCTGCCGTTTTGGACGTCGGTGCTGGTGCGCATTGCGGCCTGGATCGTGCTGCTGCAGAACAACGGCCTCATCAACCACTGGCTGCAAACCATCGGGCTGACCAACGGGCCGCTGCCGCTGCTGTTCAACCGCACCGGCGTCATCATCGCCATGGTGCACATCCTGCTGCCGTTCATGATTCTGCCGCTGTACAGCGTGATGAAGACGGTGCCGCCCAACTACCTGCGCGCCGCCGTCTCGCTGGGCAGCCATCCGCTGGCGGCCTTCGTGCGCGTGGTGCTGCCGCAGACCTACCCGGGCATCGCTGCGGGCAGCCTGCTGGTGTTCATTACCTCCATCGGCTACTACGTGACGCCCGCGCTGCTGGGCGGCGCCAGCGATCAGATGCTCAGCTACTACATCGCCCAGTACACCAACGTCGAAGTCAACTGGGGCATGGCCTGCGCCCTGGGGGCCGTGCTGTTGTCGGCCACGCTGGTGCTGTTCGTGTTCTACCGGCGTGTCTCGCGCGGCGGGCTCAGCCTGGGTTGAAGGGGAATCCGACGATGCGACGCTGGCTGCCCGACCTGCCTTCGCACTACCGCTGGTTCGACCGGCTGGGCTGGTGGCTGCTGCGCCTGGCGGCGCTGGCGGTGCTGGCCTTCCTGATCCTGCCGATCGCGGCCATCGTGCCGCTGTCGTTCAGCGACAGCACCTTCCTGGCCTACCCCATCGAGAACTGGTCGCTGCGCTGGTACCGCGAGATGTGGCATGCGCCCGAGTGGATCCGCGCCGCGCGCAACAGCTTCATCGTCGCGCCGGCCGCCACCGTGATCGCCACCGTCCTGGGCACGCTGGCCGCCATGGGCTTGGCGCGCACGCGCTTTCCAGGCAAGGAGTTGATCAACAGCATCGTGGTCGCGCCCATGGTGGTGCCCATCGTCGTCGTGGGGGTCGGCACCTATCTGTACTTCGCGCGGCTGGGGCTCAACGACTCGTACCTGGGGCTGATCCTGGTGCATGCCGCGTTGGGCGCGCCCTTCGTCGTCACCACCGTGCTGGCCACGCTGCAAAACTTCAACACCAACCTGGTGCGCGCGAGCCTGAGCCTCGGCGCGGGGCCGCTGGAGACCTTCCGCCGCGTTACCCTGCCCGTGATCGCGCCGGGCGTGATCTCCGGCGCCCTGTTTGCCTTTGCCACCTCGTTCGACGAGGTCGTGGTCACCCTGTTTTTGGCCGGCCCGGGACAGGTCACCCTGCCGCGGCAGATGTTCACGGGCATTCGGGAGAACATCTCGCCCACCATCGCTGCGGTGGCGACGCTGCTGACGCTGTTCACCACCGCCCTGATGCTGACGCTGGAGTGGCTGCGCGGCCGCCGGCGCTGACCCCATCCCCCCACCGACCATGCCCCACCAACCCCTCGGCGGCAATGCAATGCCGCGCTTTGGCGGCCCGGCAACCATGATGCGGCTGCCCGCCGCGACCTCGCCCGCCGGGCTGAACGCCGCCTTCATCGGCGTGCCATTGGACATCGGCACCAGCCACCGGCCGGGCGCCCGCTTCGGCCCGCGCCAAATCCGGGCCGAGTCGTGCCTGCTGCGCCCGTACAACATGGCCACCGGCGCGGCGCCGTTCGACACGCTGCAGGTCGCCGACCTGGGCGACGTGCCGATCAACACCTTCCACCTGCCCAAATCGGTCCAGATCATCGAGCAGCACTACCGCCCGATCGTCGATGCGGGCTGCATCCCGCTGACGCTGGGCGGCGACCACACCATCGTGCTGCCCATCCTGCGGGCCGTGGCCGCGCGCCACGGGCCGGTGGCCCTCATCCATGTGGATGCGCACGCCGACGTCAACGAGCACATGTTCGGCGAACCCCTGGCGCACGGCACCCCCTTTCGCCGCGCGGTGGAGGACGGCCTGCTGCAAGGGGACAAGGTGTGGCAGATCGGCCTGCGCGGCACGGGCTACGCGGCGGACGACTTCGACTGGCCGCGGGCGCAGGGCTTTCACATCGTGCCCGCGCACGAGGTCTGGTGGCGCTCGCTGGCGCCGCTGATGGCCGAGGTGCGGGCCGCCATCGGGCCGGACACTCCCACCTACCTGAGCTTCGATATCGACGGCATCGACCCGGCCTACGCGGGCGGCACCGGCACGCCCGAAGTCGGGGGCCTGAGCGTGCCGCAGGCGCTGGAGATCGTGCGCGGCTGCCGCGGGCTGAATCTGGTGGGCTGCGACCTGGTCGAAGTGTCGCCGCCCTACGATCCCAGCGGCAACACCGCCTTGCTGGGCGCCAACCTGCTGTACGAGATGCTGTGCGTGCTGCCCGGCGTGGCCTATCGCTGATCGGGGCCGCGCGATATGCCCCGGGGCTGTATCGGCCGCGCGGCCCGCACAGCGCCGCGGCGGCTGTCACCCGCTGTACCGGTCGCACGGGCGCCTTCGCGCTACAGTGTCGCCATCTTTTGGACGTGACGGAGACGACGATGGACATGAAGGCCTCCCCGCTGGCCCAGCTCAAGGACCCGACGCTGCTCAAGACCGACGCTCTGATCGACGGACAGTGGGTGTCGGGCGCCGAGCGATTCGACGTGCATGACCCCGCCACAGGGCAAAAGCTGGCCGACGTGGCCAAGCTGGGCCCCGCCGACGCCGAAGCGGCCATCGCCGCCGCCAACGCCGCCTGGCCGGCGTGGCGCAACAAAACGGCCAAGGAGCGCGCCAACATCCTGCGCAAGTGGTACGACCTGCTCATGGCCAACCAGGACGACCTGGGCCGCCTGATGACCGCCGAGCAGGGCAAGCCCCTGCCCGAGGCCAAGGGCGAGGTCGCCTACGGCGCCAGCTTCGTCGAATGGTTTGCCGAGGAGGCCAAGCGCGTCAACGGCGAGACCCTGCCCCAGTTCGACAACAACCGCCGCCTGCTGGTGCTGCGCCAGCCGATCGGCGTGTGCGCGGCAATCACGCCGTGGAACTTCCCGCTGGCGATGATCACCCGCAAGGTAGCGCCCGCACTGGCCGCCGGCTGCCCGGTCGTCATCAAACCGGCGGAGCTGACGCCGCTGACCGCGCTGGCCGCGGCCGAACTGGCCATCCGCGCCGGCATCCCGGCCGGGGTGCTCAACGTGCTGACCAGCGACGGGCCGGGCAGCGTGGAAATCGGCAAGGTGCTGTGCGCGAGCGACGTGGTGCGGCACCTGAGCTTCACCGGCTCCACCGAGGTCGGCCGTATCCTGATGGCGCAGTGCGCTCCCACGGTCAAGAAGCTGTCGCTGGAGCTGGGCGGCAATGCGCCGTTCATCGTCTTCGACGATGCCGACATCGACAGCGCGGTCGAAGGGGCGTTTGCCAGCAAATACCGCAACGCCGGCCAGACCTGCGTCTGCTCCAACCGCATCTATGTGCAGGAGGGCGTCTACGAGGCCTTCGTGCAAAAGTTTGCGGCCAAGGTGGCCACGGCCAAGGTGGGCAACGGCTTCGAGGACGGCGTCAACCAAGGCCCGCTCATCGAGGAGGCGGCGGTCCAGAAGGTGCAGCGCCACGTCGAAGACGCCATCGCCAAGGGCGGCCGCGTGCTGACCGGCGGCCGGCGCCTGGGCGGGCTGTTCTACGAGCCGACCGTGATCGCCGACGCCCGCCCCGACATGCTGTGCGCAAAGGAAGAGACCTTCGGCCCGTTTGCGCCGGTGTTCAAGTTCCGCACCGAGCAAGAAGCCATCGACGCCGCCAACGCCACCGAGTTCGGGCTGGCCAGCTACTTCTACAGCCGCGACGTGGGCCGCATCTTCCGCGTCGCGGAGGCGCTGGAATACGGCATGGTGGGCATCAACGTCGGCATTCTGGCCACGGAGCATGTGCCGTTCGGCGGCGTCAAGCAATCCGGCCTGGGCCGCGAGGGCTCGCACCACGGCATGGACGAGTACGTGGAGCTGAAGTACGTCTGCATCGGCGACGTGCTGAAGTGACGTGACGGAGCGGCCGGGGGTGGCCGTACACTGGCGACGCCCCCTGCCGATGGTCTCCGCACGCATCCCATGATCCGTTGTCTCTGGCGGCTGCTGGCCGCCTTCGCCTGGCTGGTGGCGGCGCACGGCCAGGCCGCCGGCGCCGCCAGCCCCCTCCTCGACCGCACCGCCGCGCCAGCACCGGACACCGCGGCCGCGCCCTCCGGCCACCGGCCGCGCATCGGGCTGGTCCTGTCGGGCGGAGGGGCGCGCGGCTTCGCGCACGTCGGCATCCTGAAGGCGCTGGAGGCGGCGCGTGTGCCGGTGGACGTCATCGCCGGCACCTCCATGGGCGCCATCATCGGCGGCCTGTACGCCAGCGGCATGGACCCGGCCGCGCTGGAGCGGGAGATTCTGGCGGTGGACTGGGGTCGGCTATTCGACGACCGCCCGCCCCGGCAGGACCTGACCCAGCGCCGCAAGGAGGAGGACTTCACCTACTCGCCTGCGGTGCGGCTGGGCTTCAAGGACGGCCAGTTCCAGTTCCCCAAGGGGGCGGTGTCGAGCAGGTCGCTTGAGCTGCTGCTGCGCCGCTACACCCTGCACACCCGGCACCTGCCGGACTTCGACGCGCTGCCCACGCCCTTTCGCGCCGTGGCGACCGACATGGAGACGGGCGAGCCGGTGCTGCTCTCGTCGGGGGATCTGGCCGCCGCCTTGCGCGCCAGCATGTCGGTGCCGGGCGTGTTTTCGCCGCTGGAGTGGGACGGCCGCATCCTCGGCGATGGCGGCCTGGTCAACAACTTGCCGGTGGACGTCGCGCGGGCGATGGGGGCGGAGATCGTCATCGCCGTCAACATCGGCACCCCGCTGGCCCGCCGCGAAACGCTGGGCACCGCGCTGGGCGTCACGGTGCAGATGATCAACATCCTGACGGAGCAAAACGTCCGCCGCAGCATCGAGGGCCTGAACCGCCGCGACCTGTTGCTGACCCCCGATCTGGGCTCGCTGACGGCGGCCAGCTTCGACCAGGGCCCGGCGCTGATGGCGATCGGGGAGCGCTACGGGGCCTCCGTGATCGAGGCCCTGCGGCGCTTCGCGCTCGACGAAGTGGCCTACGCGGCGTGGCAGTCCGCGCGGCAGACGCGGCACGAGGCCCTGCTGGCAACGCTGCCCGACTCGCTGGCCTTCGTGCGCATCGAGGGCGTCTCGTCGGCACAGGCGGCGCGGCTGATGCGGCAAATCGACGTGGCCCCAGGCGATGCCCTGGAGCCGCACCGCATCGAGGAGGACCTGGGCCGGCTGGTGGCGCTGGACGACTACGTCCAGCTCGACTACCGGCTGGCGCCCGCCACCGACGGCACGGGCGAGGGCCTGATCTACCGGCTGCGCGACGACGACGGGGCGCGGCACCAACTTCGGCTCGGACTGAACCTGCAGACCGACTTCCAGGGCCAGGGTGACTTCCGCCTGCGCCTGAGCCATACCCTGCGCGACGCCGGCCACCGGGGCGCCCAGTGGCGCACCCGGGTGGAGTTGGGCGCGACGGTGGCGCTGGGCACCGAGTGGTACCAGCCGCTGGGCGACGACCGCAGCCGCTTCACGAGCGCGTACGCGGACCATGAACTGCGCAAGATCGAGTGGTTCGACGCCGGCGGCGATCCCCTGGCGCTGTTCCACCGCCGCACCACGCGCATCGGCGCCGACCTGGGCTGGCACCTGGGGCGGGCCGGCAACTGGGGCGACGTGCGCGTCGGTGCGATCGCCGCACGCCGCCGCTCGCTGATCGACTACGACAACCAGCGGGTCGGCCGCGGCACGCTGCGCGACGTGGGCTGGCGCGAGTATGCGTGGCGCCTGGCGTGGGTCTCGGATCAGCTGGACCACGCCAACTTCCCCGGGCAGGGGCACCGCTACCAGATCGAGTGGCAACGTGGCCACTACCGCGCCCGGGGGACCGCGACGGACTTCATCCGCTGGGAGGCGAGCCTCAACGAGGTCTTTCGCGACGGGCCGCACGTCTGGAACCTCTACGGACGCCTCAGCCGCTCCACCGCGCTGCCGCCGGGCGCCGCAGACGAGTACTCGCTGGGCGGCTTCCAGCAGCTCTCCGGCTACCGGGTCGGCCAGGTGGCCGGCAATGCCCTGATGCTGCTGCGGCTCGGCTACTACCGGCGACTGTCGCTGAATCCGGGCGTGGCGCGGGCGCTGTTCGTCGGAGGCACGCTGGAGGCCGGCGGGGCCTGGGATGCGACGGAGCGGCTGCGCCTGTCGGGCTACCGCGACAACCTGCGCTGGGGCAGCAGCGCATACCTGGGCGCGGACACGGCCATCGGCCCCGTCTACCTCGGCCTGGTGCACGCCCCCCGCGGCTACACGGGCCTGTACTTCCTGCTCGGCAAACCGTGAACGGCCCGGCCCCGCCCGGGCTTTGCTCTACAATACTGGGGCGACGCGGGCGTCGTTCAATGGTAGGACCTGAGCTTCCCAAGCTCAAGACGTGGGTTCGATTCCCATCGCCCGCTCCAGCATCCCCGCAGCCGGCATGCCGCCGGTTCCTGCAACCGATGGCACGTCCGGCCGTCGACGAGCTCCCCACACCGTGTTCAAGAACCTGACGGTCTTTCGCATCGGCGACGGCTTTGCCGCGACCCTGGAACAGATGGAGCAGGCCCTGGCGGCCCTGCCCTTCCACCCCTGCGGCCCCACCCAGATGCAGAGCGAGGGCTGGGTGCCACCGCGCGGCCAGCCCCATGCCCCCCTGGTCGAGTCGGTGGCGGGCCACCGGTTGATGCGCTACCGCATTGAGACCAAGCGCGTGCCCGGGGCCGTCGTCAAGCGCGCGCTGCAGGCGCGCTGCGCCCAGATCGAAGCCTCCGAGGGCCGCCAGCCGGGCCGGCGCGAGCAACGCGACCTGAAGGAAGCGATCCTGCAGGAGCTGCTGCCGATGGCCTTCGCGCAGGCGGTGGACGTGCAGATCTGGCTCGACGTGGGCGCGGGGCGCATCGCCTTCGACAGCACGTCGCCCAAGCGCGTGGACGCGGTGGTGACCGCCCTGGTCCGGGCGCTGGACGGGCTGCGTGTCGAGCCGCTGGAGACGGCACTGTCCCCGGCGACGGCGATGGCCGGCTGGCTCGGCTCCGCGCCGCAGGACTGGCCCACGCACTTCGCCCCTGGCCGCGACGCCGAACTCAAGAGCGACGGCGACAGCCCCGCGGTGGTGCGCTTCACCCGCCACGTGCTCGACACCGAGGATATGCAGCGGCACCTGGCGCAGGGCAAGCGGCCGACCAAGCTGGCCCTGGACTGGGACGGCCGCGTGAGCTTCGTGCTGACCGACGGCGCGCAACTGCGCCGCATCGCCTTCCAGGACGGCGTCTTCGAGGACAACGACGCTGGCGAGGGCGACGGTTTCGACACCGACGCCGCCATCGCCACGGGCGAGCTGTCGGCGCTGATCGGCGACCTGCTCGCCGCGCTCGGCGGTGAGCAGCGGCGCTGACTCAGCCCTTGAGCACCTGCCCGTCGCCGCCGATCACACGCACGTCGATCGGGATGCCCTGCCGCACGCTCATCGAGACGGTGCAGAACTCCTCGAACTGACCGAGCACCCGCTCCAGGTGCTCGTAGGCGGTCCCTGGACGCTCCAGCCGGATGTCCACCTCGATGCGCTGGACACGCAGGCGATTGGCCTCGTTGCGGCCGACGGTGGCGCGCGCCACCGTGGTCAGTGCGCCCGGGTCTTGTTTGAACTTGGTGAGCGCGAAGGTCAGGCTGGCGCTCAGGCAGTTGGCCACCGCCGCGAGCAGCAAGTGCTTCGGGGTCGGCCCGTGGGAGTCCCCCAGCGGCGGCGGCTCGTCGCTGAGCAAGGGGGGCGTGCCCAGGCCGAAATCGATCGCGAACTGGTAGCCGCTGCGGCGGACGAGCGTGACGGTGGTCGGTGTGTCCATGTTCGGGTTTCTCCGGGGTCGATTGGGCGGGACGCTTGCGCTGGATCAAGGAATCCCGCGCGTTCCGCTCCCATCATACAAACTCCCAAGGGTATCAACCATCCATGAGGAGACGGTCATGGTCCGATTCGATCCCGATCGCCGCGAGGCGCTCGCACGTCTGGCCGCACTCGGTGCCCTGGGGCTCATGGCCGCCCCCGGGGAGTCCCGGTCGGACCCCACACCGGTGGACGGCAAGGCCCGCATCGTCATCGTCGGGGCCGGGGCGGCCGGACTGGCCAGCGCCTCGCACCTGCGCCGCCGCCTGCCGCAGGCGAGCATCACCCTGATCGACGCGCGGCGCGACCACTATTACCAGCCCGGCTTTACCCTGGTGGGCGCCGGCATCAAGCCCGTCAGCTACGTCGTGTCGACGACGCAGGAGTACGTCGCGGCCGGCGTCGAATGGGTGCAGGAGGCCGCCGCCGAGATCGATCCCGAGGCGCGCCGGGTGACCACGGCGGGTGGGCGCAAGGTGGGTTACGACTTCCTGATCGTCGCCTGCGGCCTGGAGCTCGACTACGCGGCCATCGACGGCATGGACACCGCCTGGATCGGCCGCGACGGGGTGGGCAGCGTGTACAACGGCCCGGAGGCGGCCGCGGCCACCTGGAAAGTCATGTCCGCCTTCGCCGCGCAAGGTGGGGTCGGGCTGTTCGGCCGCCCGCACACCGACATGAAGTGCGCCGGGGCGCCCCTGAAGTACACCTTCATCACCGACGACCGTCTGCGCCGTGCGGGCATGCGGGGCAAGGCCGAGCTGCACTACCTCGCGCCGCAAAAAACGCTGTTCTCCGTCCCCATCGTCTCGGAGAAGGTGCGCATGCTGTTTCAGGACCGCGGCATCCGTCCGCACTACGAGCACCAACTCGTGTCCATCGACCTGGGGCGCCGGCTCGCCACGTACCGCTCGATCGCCGGGACGACGGAGCTGAAGTACGACTTCATCCACGTCGTGCCCCCGATGCGCGCGCCCGCCGTGGTGCGCGACAGTCCCTTGCCCTGGCAGGACGGCCCCTTCGCCCGCGAGCGGTGGCTGGAGGTGGACCGCGAGACGCTGCGCCACAAGCGCTACGACAACGTGTTCGGCGTCGGGGACATCGCCGGCGTGCCCAAGGGCAAGACGGCCGCCAGCGTCAAGTGGCAGGTGCCGGTGGCAGTGGATCACCTGGTCGGCGACATCAGCGGCAAGCCCTCGCAGGACAAATACAACGGCTACACGTCGTGTCCGCTGATCACCCGGCTGGGTCGGGCCATGCTGATCGAGTTCGACTACCAGGACAACCTCTATCAGTCGTTCCCCGGTTTCATCGCGCCGCTGGAGGAGTTGTGGGTGAGTTGGGTCATGAAGACGATGGCCCTCAAACCCACCTACATCAGCATGCTGCGCGGCCGCACCTGACCTCCTCACCGCCTAGGAGACCCCGATCATGAAGACCTACGACCCTCTGGTGTTCCTCGCGGTGTTCCAAGAGATGCTGGGCCCGCTGCTGTGGATCCTGCCGCTGCTCGCGCTGAGCACGGTGGTGGGATTCGGCTGGGTATGGCGGCGGGACGGCCACATCGTGTCGCGCCGGCTGGTGCAGTCGGAGCTGCTGGGCCTGCTCGGCGGCGGTGTCGCCCTGGTGGTGATGGCCGCGGTGTCGTCGTCGGGCTTCACCGACGCGGCCGGCCCGGCGGACTGGTTCCTGATCCTGATCGTCTACGGTACCGGCTTCGTCGCCACGATGCTGCTGGCCTACACCGTGATGGGGCTACTGGGCCGCCCAAGCGGCAGCGCCACGTGACCCAGCGAGGCGAGACTCAACCGCCACCGCGCTGCAGATAGAGATCGAAGCGGCGCATGAATCGGTGACGTTCGTCGGGGGTCAGCCCCTCGAAGCGAAAGCCCACCCACAGCCGGGGCAGCCGGATCAGGGCGATGGTCCGGAAGGGCAAGGGTCGCCAGGTAAGCACGAGGGTCCCCGTGCCGATGCGGACCTGCACGCCGTCGCCTGTGCGCGACCAGGGGTGGTCCCCGATCGCCGCGGGCAGCCAGCCCAGCCACTCCTGGACCGTGCACCCCATGTCGCGCTCGAAGGTCTCCGGGTAATACGACTGCATGGGACGGGGCGGTCCGGACGGGGGCGACCAGGGTCGCTCAACCCCCAGCGATTGGCGGCCAGACCGCCAGCACGTCCCCCGGGGCCAGCGCGCGCCCGGCGCGCTCGGACGGGGGCACGAACACACCATTGACCAGCACCAGGTGCACCAGCTTCGGGGGGAGCTGATGGTGGTCAATGACGGTCTGCACCGTGGTGCCCTCGGGGACCTCCAGCTCGATCTGATTGAAGCGCGCGCCAGGGGGCAGGTAGTCCCCCAGCGTCGCGAACAGCTTGAATGTGACCTGCATGCGAACGCGGCTCCTCAGCGCCGACGGGTGTCGGCCGCCCCTGCCCACCGGGACTGCGCCTGGGCGGTGGCCAGGTACGCGGCCATGAAGCGTGTCGGATCCTGCATCAGCTCGCGCTTCCACGCGCCCAAGCGGACCTTGCCCTCGACCAACCCGCGCAGGGCGCCGATGTGGTCGGTCCAACCCACGCTGTTGCAGCCGACCATCACGTCACCGTCGAAGCACAGGCTCAGCACCTTGTGGTGCTGCGCATCCACCCGCTCCACGCGGTCGCCACCGGGCACGCCCTGCCAGTTGCCGAAGCTGGTGGAGATCAGGCCCAATGTGTCGAGCACGTTGATTTGCGTGACGCCGCGCAGCTCGGCCCGCTGCCCCACCATGTTGAGGGCGGCCACGCGCGCCTGGTCGGCCGCGTTGGGCTGGATGGCGCTGACGATGGTGGTGCCCGAGACCTTGTCGAACGCCTCGGCGCAGTCGCCCGCCGCGAAGACGCCGGGGACGTTGGTCTCCATGTGCTCGTCCGTCAGCACGCCCTGCAGGCAGCGGATGCCCGAGTTTTCCAGGAAGCCGATGGCGGGCTTGACCCCGGCGGCGATGATGACCAGGTCGGCCTCGACGTGCCGTCCGTTGGACAGACGCACGCACAGCGGCGCCCCGCGCTCGATGGCCTCCAGCCGCGTGCCGGTGTGCACCGCCACGCCCTGGGCCTCGCACCAGTCGCGAATCATGCCGCCGGCGGCCGGCCCCATCATGCGCGGCACCATGCGGTCACCCATCTCGACGATGGTCAACGCCACGCCGCGCTGCTGCAGCGCCTCCATGATGATGCAGCCGATGAAGCCGGCACCCAGCTGCAGCACCCGGGCACCGGGCCTGGCGCGCGCCATGATGGCGCGGGCATCGGCCAGCGTCCAGCAATGGTGCACGCCGGCCAAATCGATGCCGGGAACGGGCGGACGGGCCGGCCGCGAGCCGGTGGCGATCAGCAGCCGGTCGTAGGTCAGCGTGCGGTCGCCGTCCAGCGACACCGTGCGTGCCGCGGCGTCCACCGCCGTCGCCCGCCCCTGCACCCGCTCGATGCACAGGCGGTCATAGTGGTCCGCCGCCTTGCGCAGGTGAGTGCCGGCCTCGTCGATGTGCCCGATCAACAGATACGGAATCGCCATGCGCGAATATGGCGGCTCCGGCTCGTCGCCGACGAGCGTGATGCGATCCGCCGGAGCATGCTTGCGGATGGTTTCGGCCGCGATCACCCCGGCCGGCCCGGCCCCCAGAATGACGTGGTGGGTCATGTCGTGCGTTGGATCAAAGGCCCAGTCGCGCCTTGGTTTCGGCGGTCGGGCGGCCTTCCGCGTCCCAACCCCGCACCGCGTAGTACTTGGGCAGCATCTCGGGCAGCTTGTTGACCAACCCCTTGGCGGGGCCGCTCTTGGCGGGCTCGGTCAGCAGGCGCGGCGGCAGGCTGTCGTCCTTGGCCGTGAAGCCGGCGGCGTTGTTGAACTCGCGCTCCATGTTCCAGATGCGCTCGCCGATGCGCTCCAGCTCCTCGGTGGTGTACTCGTCGCCGCAGGCGGCCGCAACCTGCGGCGCCACGTCGGCCAGCCCCCAGGCAAAGCTGGTAAAGATGCAGATGCCCGCCGAGTCGAACGCCGCCGTGGCGTCCTGGAAGGCTTTGACCAGCTCGGGCTTGCCCTCGGCCGTCAGCGGGTCGGTCTTGACGGGGATGCCCAGCACCTCGGACGCCACGGTGTAGCCGCGCAGGTGGCAGGCACCGCGGTTGCTGGTCGCATAGGCCAAGCCCATGCCCTGGATGCCGCGCGAGTCGTAGGCGGGGAACTCCAGGCCCTTGACGCTCATGGACAGCTCGGGGTGGCCGTACTTCTCGCACAGGCGTTTGGAGCCCAGCCCGATCTCTTTGCCAAACCCGACGCCGTTGGCCGTCATGTCCGCCAGCTCGCACAGCGCGCGGGCGGAGCCAAACGGCGCTTCGATGCCGATCTGTTCCTTGGTCAGCACGCCCAGTTCGTACAGCTCCATGACGGCACCGACGGTGGCCCCAAAGCTGATCGGGTCCATCCCGTGCTCGTTGCAGATCAGGTTGGCGTACTGCAGCGCCTCCAGATCGTTCACGCCGTTGGCGGCCCCAAGCGCCCACGCGGCCTCGTACTCCAGCCCGCCGCTGGCCCCCCAGTACTGGGGCTTGTTCTGCACGCTGAAGTGCGTCTCGTCGATCTTGCTGATGCGCCCGCACGCGATGGTGCAGCCAAAGCACGCCTGGTTGGTCACGAGGTGCGTCTTGCCGTCGGTGGGGCGCGGCGTCAGCATGGCCTCGGCCGAAATGTCTTTGGCCCCCTCGAACTGCACGTCGCGGTGGTTGCGCGTGGGCAACGCGCCGATTTCGTTGATGACGTTCATCAGCACCTGCGTGCCGTATTTGGGCAGCCCCTGCCCCGTCACTGCGTTGTCGGCCAGGATCTTTTTCTTTTCTTTCGTGACCTGCATGAAGGCCTTGGGATCGCGGACATTGCCCACGCCCTTGGTGCCACGCACGGCAATCGCCTTGAGGTTTTTGCTGCCCGCCACCGCCCCGACGCCGGAGCGGCCGGCGGCGCGGTGCAGGTCGTTGACCACTGCCGCGTACAGGACCTGGTTTTCGCCCGCGCGCCCGATGCTGGAAATGCGCAGCAGCGGGTCCTGCAGCGAGCTCTTGAGGATTTCCTCCGTCTGCCAGACCGATTTGCCCCACAGGTGCGAGGCGTCGCGCAGCTCGGCCACGTCGTCGTTGACGTACAGGTACACCGGCTTGGGCGATTTGCCCTCGAAAATGATCATGTCCCAGCCGGCCATCTTGAGCTCCGCCCCCCAGTAACCGCCGGAGTTGGAGCAGGCAATGGCCCCAGTCAGCGGGCCCTTGGTGATGACGGTGTAGCGTCCGCCGGTGGAGGCCATGGTGCCCGTCAGCGGCCCGGTGGCCCAGATGATCTTGTTGTCGGGCGACAGCGGATCGACCTTGGGGTCCACTTCCTCGACCAGGTATTTGCTGCCCAGCCCGCGCGAGCCCAGGTATTGGCGCGCCCAGGTCATGTTCAGCGGCTCGGCCATGCAGGTGCCGGCCGTCAGATTGACGCGCAGGATTTTTCCAGCCCAAGACATGTTCGTGCTCCTTTGACGATCAGGCCGCGGCCGTCTGGTTGCCCAGTTTGTCGGCCCACTGCTTCATGCGGTCGATGCCGGTCCAATTGGCATCGATGAAGGTGATGGCGCCCGTGGGGCAGGCATCGGCACAGGCCGGATCGCCACCGCACAGATCGCACTTTTGGACCTTGCCGGTTTCCTGCACGTAGTTGACGGTGCCGAAGGGGCAGGCAATGGTGCACACCTTGCAGCCGACGCAGGTGGTCTCGTTGACGACCTTGGCTCCCGTGACCTTGTCGACCGTGATGGCCTCCACCGGGCAGGCATGCAGGCACCACGCCTCGTCGCATTGGGTGCAGGTGTAGGGCACTTTGCGCCCGGTGTGGTGGAAGTCGAACACCTTGATGCGCGATTTGGACGTGGCGTATGTGCCGTAGTTTTCGAACGAGCAGGCCATTTCGCACTGAAGGCAGCCCGTGCACTTGGCCGGATCGATGTGCAGCACCTTTTGCATGCTTGGTCTCCTGGGTAGCGGGGCCGCAAGGACGCCCTTGTGAAGTTCACCGCTTTGGTATTGTTGTAGGAGAATCCCCTGCCATCCTTGGGGATAACCCTAGTCGGCCGGGGAGGCGTGCGGAATTTCTCAAAATGCGACAGTGAACGTGTACGACGGGCGTCGCGCCGAATCGGCATTTGCCGTCCAATTGCCCCGGCGGAGCCCCAAAACGATCAGGAGACGACCTTGGCCCTTGCCCCCACCCGCCCCGGCGAATCGGTCAGCCCGCGGCCGATCCCCCCGCACGCCCGCACCGTCGCCATCGACCAAGCCCGGCGCCGGATGCTCGACGGCCCGCAGCTCGACGGGGATGTGCCGGGCCTCGAGCCGTGGATCGCGTCCTCGTGGCGCCGCTGCCTGGCACGCGGGCAACGCCCAGGCGAGCGGGTGGTGTTCGACAGTGTCAGCGCCGCCGTGATGCGGCGGACCTTGGAAGCCAGCCAGACCCTGAGGCAGGCGGCCACCCCCATCATCGACCGCACGCTGGGTCGGGCAATGTCCGACACCGGCTACTTTGCGCTGCTGACCGATCCGAACGGAATCGTCATCGACGTGCACGGCCCGGTCGATCCCGGCAACCGGCATATCCATGCAATCGCCCGCATCGGCGTGGATCTGTCGGAGAGCGCGATCGGCACCTCGGCCATCGGCGCCGCGCTGACCGAGCGGATGCCGGTTTGGCTGCACCGGGGGGAACATTTCTTCGACAACACCGCGGTCTACAGCTGCGCCGGGGCACCGCTGTTCGACCCCGACGGCGCATGCATCGGCATGCTCGATCTGACCGGTGTCATGGCGCCGGAGCGCCGCGCCCTCAAGCACTTGGTCAGCGTGACGGCGCGCCGCATCGAAAACGCCCTGGTGCTGTTGCGCCCCCATGCCCTGAGCCTGCGACTGACGTGGCCCGGGCATCTGCCGGGCGATGACGACGATGGCCTCCTGATCCTCGACGCCGACGGGCGCATCGTGGGCGCCAACCGCACGGCCACCGAGATGCTGGACCTGCGGGCGAACATCGGGGCGAGCGCGGGCGGCTGGCCCCACGCCGACGAGGTGTTTGCCGTGCCGTATGGCGACCTGTTCAGCGCCGCGCGACGGGGGCGCGGGCCGCTCGAAGTACCCAGTTGGCTGGGGCTGCGGCTGCTGGTGTTGGCGCAGTCGGGGGGCGACGACACCCAACACGGCCCCAGCTTACCTCTCAAAAGCCGGGAGGCGGCCCTCATCCGCCACGCCGTGGCGCAAGCTGGCGGCAATGTGGCCGAAGCGGCGCGGCAACTCGGAATCAGCCGGGCAACGGTCTATCGCAAGCTGGCCCAGCGCTGAGGCCGGCAACACCTGCCGCGCCGATCAGCGCCGCGCGCTCGGGAAGAAGGCCGCCTCCCCCCCGATCCGATAACTGGCAATCGCTGCTTGCCCCATAGGCCCGGTGATCCAATCCACAAACGCTTGTGCCGCTGCCGTCTTGACGTGTGGGTGTCGTTCGGGGTTCACTCGAATCACCCCGTAGGGATTGAACAGGCGCGGGTCCCCCTCGACCAGCACGGCCAAATCGGCGCGGTTTTTGAAGTTCAGCCAAGTGCCGCGATCCGTCAACACATAGGCAGCGGTGGCGGCGGCCATGTTGAGCGCGGCCCCCATGCCGCAGCCGCATGGCCGATAGCCGCTCCATCCAGGCTCGGGTCGCCCCGCCTGCGCCCAAAACCGCAATTCGGCGGCGTGGGTTCCGCTCCTGTCGCCGCGTGAGACGAACGGCGCGCCGGCTGCCGCCACCTTACGCAGCGCCTCCACGATGTCGCGCCCCCGAACACCGGCGGGATCCGTCTTGGGCCCCACCAGCACGAAATCGTTGTACATGACCTCCAGCCGCTGCACCCCCCAGCCTTCCGCAACGAAGCGCTCCTCGGCCGCCTGATCGTGCACGAACAACACATCGGCATCGCCGCGGCGCGCCATGTCGATCGCTTGCCCGGTCCCCAGCGCCACCACCTTGACCTCGATCCCTGTCGCCTGTCGAAACCGTGGCAATAGGTGGCCGAAAAGACCCGACTGCTCCGTCGAGGTGGTGGAAGCCACGACGAGGGGCTGCGCGTGAACCGTCCACGCCACGAGACAGCCGACAGCCGTCAGTAACCAGGATAGCAACTTCATGGGGTTTCTCCAAGGACAAAAGCACGAGCCTGAGGCGAATGCCGCGCCAGGACATCGGGGTCGAAAAAATCATCCACAGGAAGATCGGCCAGAATGCGCCCTGCTTCCAGATAGACGACGCGGCTGGCCAGGCGCCGCACCTGCCCCAGTTGGTGACTGCTGAAAATCAGAGTCCCTCCCCCCTCCTGCGCTGGTGAGGCGCCAGGAGCGGCGAAAGTGCGGATCAAGGCCTCGACCTCGAGCCGGGCCTGCGGATCGAGGCTGGCGGTCGGCTCATCGAGCAGCCAGACATTGGGGTGCTGCGCCCAGGCCCGGGCCAGGGCCAACCGCTGCTGCTGCCCCCCCGACAAGGTCCGCCCGTTGCGCCCCGCGTAGGCCGCCAGGCCCACCCGCTCCAGCGCTTGCAGGGCCAGCACCCGCGCCTGTGCCCAGCGCTGCCCCTGCAACCACAGCGCAATCGCCACGTTGTGCAACGCGCTCGAGCGCATCAGGTACGGCCGCTGGAACACCAGGGCCGCACGCACCCCCGGGGCGCGGTGCAATACGCCCCCCACCGGCAACAGACCCATGAGCGTACGCAACAGCGTACTCTTGCCACTGCCGTTGCTGCCCACCAGCGCCACGCGCTCGCCAGACTGCACGCGCAGGTCGATCCCGCGCAAGGCGTGTACCTGCCCCGCAGGGCCCAGACGGACGTGCACCCCGCGAAAGTCATATAGCGGCGTCATGCGCGCGCCTCCAGCAGTGTAGGCCCATCCGCCCGTTCGCGCCAGCGTCGCAGCAGCGCCACCAGGGCATTCAGGATCAGCACCACCCCCAGCAGGACGATGCCCAGCCCCAGCGCCAGCGGCAGATCGCCCTTGCTGGTCTCCAGCGCAATCGCCGTCGTCATGACGCGGGTAAAGCCATCGATATTGCCGCCCACGACCATCACCGCCCCCACCTCCGAGACCGCGCGCGCAAACGCCGTGATCACGACCGTCAGCAGCGCGTACCGCTCATCCCAAGCGAGCAGCCAGCCGCGCCACACCGTCCCGGCGCCCAGCGCGCGCAACTGCTCGCCGTACTGCGATTCCGCATCCTCCACCACCTGGCGCGTGAGCCCGATGACCAACGGCAACACCAGCACCGTCTGCGCCAGCACCATGGCCTGAAACGTAAACAACCACCCCAGAAAGCCCAGCGGCCCCGAGCGGGACAGCAGCAGGTACACCACCAGCCCGACCACCACCGATGGAACCGCCAGCAGCGTATTGACCAGCGTCACGACGGCAGCGCGCCCCGGAAAACGCGCCACGGCCAGCCATGTTCCGATCGACAACCCCAGCACGCACGCCAACCCGCAAGCGGTCGCACTGACCGCCAACGACCGCGCGACGATCTGCCGCAACGTCGCGTCCCCCGACAGGACCAACCCCCAGGCAACCGCCAACCCCTGCGCAAAAGACTCCATGACCGTGCATCGTAGCGGCCGAGCAAACGGCAAGCGCCCGTGGCTTTCCCGGTATGCAGCGGCGTGCATAGGCCTGGGGACACCGGCAGCGCAGGCGGTGCCCCCGTCACATCGGGCACACTGTGGGCATGCGCAGGATTGGGCTTCACTACCTTCTGGACGACACGGGCAGCGACCATGCCGCCCCGCTGCGCAACCCCTTGATGGATCTGCTGTACGCCGTGCGCACTGGCGGCTCGATCGCAGCGGCGGCGCGTGCGCTGGGGTGGTCGTACCGACATGCGTGGGGACAGCTCAAATCGTGGGAAGACCGGCTCGGTCAACCGCTCGTGCACTGGGAGCGGGGCCAGGCCGCCACCCTCACCCCGTTTGCCGAAAAACTCATCTGGACCGAGCGGCTGGCGCAGGCCCGCCTGATGCCACAGATCGAGGCCCTGCGGGCCGAGTTGGAGCGCACCTTCGCGCTGGCCTTCGACCCGGACAGCCATGTGCTGCCGCTGTACGCCAGCCACGACGACGCCCTGCCGCTGCTGCAGACACACGCGGCCGAACACGCGCGCCTGCACCTGGACATCCGCTTTTGCGGCAGCGTGGAAGCGCTGCGCGCACTCGACGACGGGCGCTGCGTGGTCGCTGGCTTTCACACGCGTGAGCAGCCAGGCATCGACAGCCCCGCTGCGCGCGCCTACCGGCCGCTGCTCGCCCCGGGGCGGCACAAGCTGCTGGGCTTTGCGCAGCGCTGGCAGGGCCTGATCGTCCCCCCAGGCAATCCCCGCCGGCTGCGCGGTCTGGCGGACGTCGTGCGCTGGCGGCTGCGTTACGTCAATCGGCCCGAAGGCACCGGGACCCGGCTGCTGTTGGATGAGCTGCTGCGCGAAGCGGGCCTGCAACCGCAGGAGCTGCCGGGCTACGACCGCTGCGAGCCCTCGCACGCCGCCGTTGCGCAGACGGTGGCCAGCGGCAGCGCCGATGCGGGCTTGGGTACACAGGCGGCCGCGCAGCGGCTGGGGCTGGGCTTCGTCCCCTTGGTGCGCGAACGCTATGCCCTCGCCTGCCTCGAAACTGCCCTGGAGCAACCCGGGCTGCGCGCCCTGCGCGACGTGTTGACCACGCCCGCCTGGCAGGCGCGACTGGCCGGCATTCCAGGCTATGCGCCGCAGGACTGCGGCGCCGTGCTCTCTCTGACCGCGACGCTGCCGTGGTGGCGGCTGCCGCCAAAGCGCCGGCCCAGGAAGGCCGTGGGGTCAGAATAGCTCCCGCTCGGCTTCCAAGTACGCCAAACTGGTGTACTTGCCAATATTGGAGTCGAACCCCGCCATCCCCCGCGCCCGTGCGGCCACGCGGGGGTCCTTGAGCACGAGTTCCTTGGCCTTTTCCAGCGGCACGCCGTCCTTGACGGCCTGCACGCACGGCTCCCAAATGCCCTTGAGGAAAGTGCCGTAGTCGCGCAGCAGCGTCTTGCTGCCACGCCCATGCCCCGGCCACCACACTTGGTCGCCGGCGGCCTGTTGCAGCGCTTCGTAGTACTTGAACGTCCCCGGGTAGGAGCCATCGTCGATGTTGGCGATGCGGTTTTCCATCGCAATGTCGCCGACATAGGTGAAGCGATCCTGCACCACCTCCACGCACAGATCGGACGGCGTGTGCGCCTTGCCGTAGTGGTGCATGCGCAGGGTGACATCGCCAAAAGTGAACGTCTGCCCGTGCTGCACCGGCCGGTTGGGCGCCACCACCTGTGTGCCCATCGTGGCTTGGTTGGTCCAGCGCTCCATCAAGCTGCGCCACAGGCTGCCTTCGGCCCCTTTGATCTGCTCGATGGTGTGCGGCAAGGCGTAGATTGGCAGCGCCTCGCCGTACGTCTTGACGAAGGCGTGATTGCCCAGCCAGTGGTCGCCGTGGTAGTGGCTGTTGAAGATCGCCACCACGGGCTTGTCGGTCACGGTGCGGATCATGCGGACGACCATCTCGCCGTGCTGCAGCGAGCACCCGGCGTCGAGCATCACCACCCCCACCGAAGTCACGACGAACACCACATTGGCCATCACCCCGCGGTTTTCCGGCGTGGGAAAGCCGTCCTGAGCGTAAATCATCCAAACGTGGGGGGCGATGCGCTCGGGCTTCACATCGGGCACCGGCGGCCCCTCGATAAAGTCCTGCAACTGCTGGGCAAACAGCCGCACCTCCGGCATGGTGGCGAGGCCGGCCCCCACCAGGCCGGAGCCGGCGGCGATTTGCAACCAGCGGCGGCGGGACAGGGCGACAGAAGACATGGGGGCAACTCCTTCGGGGGCAGGCTCGGGGCCGAGCGGCTTTCAGCCCTCTCTTTTTGATCGCTCAATAAGCATACAACGATTGCACCAGCACGGCGACGCCCGCCGACAGTCCATCGACGCCGGGCGGACGGCGCAGCGATGCGCCCGTGCGACGGCCGCCAAGACGCCGCCGACGGGCCCGCCCCGGCCTGAGCGTCACACTCCCAGCGAGGCACCCGCCCCCATCAGCGTCAGCACCCCCAGCCCGGCAAAAATGGCGGCCGCCACCCCATGCACCAGCCGCATCGGAATGCGGTTGGCCAGCTTGTCGCCCACGAACACCGCCGGCACGTCGGCGATCAACATGCCCAGCGTGGTGCCGATGACCACCATCAGCGGCGCGGCGTAGTGCACCGCCATTGCCACGGTGGCAATTTGCGTCTTGTCGCCCATCTCGGCCAGGAAGAAGGTCACCAACGTGGCCCCAAAGACGCCAAAGCGCCGCGCAATCGATACCTCGTCCTCCTCGATTTCGTCGGGGATCAGGGTCCAGACGGCCATTGCAATGAACGACAGGCCCAGCACCCAGCGCAGCACCTGGGGGCTGACGGTGGCGGTGATCCAGGCACCCAGCGCCCCGGCCAGGCCATGGTTGGCCAACGTCGCGACCAGAATGCCCAGGATGATCGGCAGCGGCTTTTTGAAGCGGGCCGCCAGCAGGAAGGCGAGCAGCTGCGTTTTGTCGCCGATTTCGGCCAGGGCGACGACGCCCGTCGAGACGAAGAGAGATTCCATGGACGGTTCCCGGCCGGAGCAAAGACGAATGACCACGGCGCATCCCCGGCCGAGTCGGAGGCACCCTGGTCAAAGGTCTTGCCAAGTCCGGAAACCGCCTGCGCCATGGCAAAACTGCCAAGCATGTTGACGCAGGCCTCTGGCGGTCGCAGAGCGGCTACTCCCCAGTGACGGCAGGGATTGTAGCCGCGCCGGGGTCGGCGGAGGTGCCATCACCGCGCAGAACCGCCGCGGGTCAGGCGCCTAGCAGCCGACGTGCCAGCACCGCAAGCTGGGTCAGCAACTCGGCAGCGTTGGCCTTGAGGTAGCTGACTGATGGACTTGACTGGGGATGAGTAGCGCATGGGCCCACTGCTGAGATCGAACAGGACTGAATATGGTCTTTTATCGGTCCGCTCACAACCCGCTGCGTAACTGGTCGGTCAACCAACCAAACCCCACGCGCTCCTGCTCCAGACGCAGTCGGGGCTGCAGGCGATCGAACCGGAGCTCGTCATAGACCGCCGCCTCCTCGGGCGTGAGACGCGGCAAATCGTAGCGCACAGGCTCGGGCTCTTCGCCCCAGTGCAGTCGGTGGGCAAGCAGCGTCTCCCGGTCCATGAGGAAGGACGCCACGCCGGGGAAGTGGCCACGCAGCTGGTCGAGGATGGCGAACCCGTGGGTGTCAATGTCGCCCCAGTAATGCATTTGGCAACGATGCAGCCACGAGGCGCGCGCCAGCGGTTCCCAGCCGTAGCCTGCGCCAAAAACGACGATGGCGTCCGCAGTCGGCGGGAAGGCGAGGAAGTTGGTCTCGTTCTCGGTGATGAAGACGCGCCGGACCGGTAGCGCTAGCGCCACAAAGCTCGCAGCGTCCAGCGTGATGTCGGGCAGGTTCTGCGACGAAGATGGGCAGCCCGGAAGGCTGGGCAGCGACGGGTCGAGCAGGCGAAACCGAATCCGGACGGGCTTGTCCAGGAAGCCAAATCGGCGCGCGAACTGCGCGACGCCGGTCGCGTCAAGCTCGATGACTTCGGGTGGCAGAGCCAGGTCCAGCAACTCGGCCAAGACGCCTCGGTGGCCCTCGATGAACTTGCTGTCCACGCCGGGCACGTCAACCTGGCGCAGGTACACGCCCGGTCGAGGATGGGCCTGCAGCCATGCGACGACGGCCAGCAGACGATCCCAGCGGTCGACCAGATCCAGCGCCTGGATCGGCCGCCGAGACAGCCACGCCAGCAGCGGCGGCTGCGCGGCTGCCGTTTTGTGCCAGAGCGCCGCGAACCGCTGCGCTTGCCGAACCTTGCCGATGAAGGCCAAGGCGTCTTGCAGGGTATCGATCCAGACGGTCGCTGGGAGCCGCTGCATGCCCTGGACGCGGTGATTCCACTCGCGCCATTCGATTCGGACCTGAGGGGTATCGGCGATGGCGCGCACCCATTCACGAACGGCCTCGAATCGATCGGACAGGTCGGAAGCCGCGGGGACCTTCACGTTCAGGCGCAGGGGCCACGAAACGGCGTCCGTCACTGTGGCCCGCAGCAAGTCGCCCCGATCCCACAAGCGTTGGACCTGAGCGCGCAGATCGGCTGGCGTGGTCCAGCTCATGGTGCCGCGCGGTCTCCGGCGGCCCTGGCTTCGGCCATGCCTTCCGCTTTCTGAGCCCGGTACTCCTCGATCGACAGGCAGGGCAGCCGCGAGTCGCGTCCGCCCTCGTTGTGCACGAAGCCGACGCTGGCCACGAAGGGTTCGATGATGTGGATCTTCTGCAGCGGCGTGACGATCAACAGCTGCAGGTTGAGCTGCTGGAACAAGCGCAACCCGTACTGCGCCGACTCGTCCGATCCGCGCCCGAAAGCCTCGTCGATCACGACGAAGCGGAACGACCGCGAACGAACGGCGCCCCACTCCAGCCCGAATTGGTAGGCCAGGCTCGCGGCCAGCACGGTGTAGGCCAGCTTCTCCTTCTGGCCGCCCGACTTGCCTCCTGAGTCCGAGTAGTGCTCATGCTCGGCACCATCGGCGCGCCAGCGCTCGCTGGCCGAGAACAAAAACCAGTTGCGCACGTCGGTGACCTTGGCGGTCCAGCGCCGGTCGGCGTCCGACAGCCCTTCACGACCTCGGAAGCGGTCGATGATGGCCTTGACCTGCAAGAACTTGGCTTCCGAATACTGTTCGTCGGCCGAGCCCGTCATCGCGCCCTCGGTGCACGCCCGCAAATCCTGCTGGAAGTCGCGGATTTCTGCATCCGGGCTGGGCTGGGCCACCAGCTTGATGTACCGGCCGGGGTTGTAGTCGATGGCCTCAAGCGACTGGTTGATGAAATCGACGCGCTCCTTGATCGTTTCGCGCTCGCGGGCGAGCTGGGCGTTGAAATTGGCGATCTCGTTGATCGTGTTGACGTTCAATAGCTCCTTGAAGCGCACCTCGAATCGCGGCAGGTCATCGCGCTTCAAGCCGTCGAGCATCCGCTCGTATTCCGGCAGCGCCGCCAGTGCAACGTCCATCTCGACGGTCTCGGCCTTGAACTCCTCCTTGAAACCGCGCATGGCATTGACGATGCGCTCGGTGAGCCGCGCCAGGCGCTTGTCCTCGGCGTCGATGTGCTGCTGCAGCCGTTGGCGCACCTCCTGCTCGCGGTTGTCGCAAGACTCGACCGACAGTTGATGCTCGCCCAGCGCCTTCGAACGATATCCATCCAGGTGCTCGATCTGCTCCTCCGTCAGCGGCGAGTCGTTCCAAATGTGGACCGTCTGATTCCGCAGTTCCTGCGCCGTCGCATGCTTGGTTGCGACCTCAGCGCGTTTGTCTCGGGCCTCGTCGCGCTTGCGTTCCGTTTCCGCGAGCCGGCCTTGCGCCGCTTTGAGCTGGTGCCCCAGCTCTTGCAGCGTGTTGGATGCGGCTTCAAGCCGCACGCGCTCCTCGGCGAGCAGCGCGATCTGGCGCGCCGGGCTCATCCAGTCTATTTCGGCAAAGCGCGTGAACTCTTCCAGCTTGCTCAGTGCCTCCAGCCGCCCCCGCAGCTCGTTGCGCGCTTGCTGGATCTCGCCCAGGCGCTGCCCAAGTGTGGCGAGCCTTGCCTCCAGACGCTCCCGCTGGTCACGCAAGGCCCGCAGCTTGTCGGCGTTGCTCCAGCCGAGCACGTAGCGGCTGCGGTCGTCGATCCGGCTGCGGTCGTCCTTCTCGTGGCGACCGCTCGGGTCCTTGATTTGCCCTGCGCGCGTGATGGCGCGGCCCTCGCGGCGGAACTGCTCGCCGGTGTCGCAGCAGGCGAAGTCAAAGCGGTTTTTGAGTTCCTGCTCCAGCCACTCGTAGAGCGGCGAGTCCGGCTTGATTTGGAGCTTTCTCACCAGCGACTGCGGATGCAGCATCCCGCCTTGCGCCCCCTTCCTTTGCCGTACATGGAAGTACACCAGTCGGGCGCCGAGATGTTGGCGGTCCACCCAGTCCGCCACGGCCTGGTAGTGCGCATCCGGCACCAGCAGAGCAAGACCAAAGCCGCGCAGCAGCCGCTCGGCGGCGCCTTCCCAATCGCGCTGGTCGTCACGCACCTGGATAAGTTCGCCCGCGAAAGGCAGCTCGTCCTCGCCGATGCCCAACGCCGCGCACAACGCCTCGCGAATGCGAGCTTGGGCGGCGTCGATGTTGCTCTTGCGACGCTGGAGACTGTCGATCTCGTTGGACAAGGCCGCGTGCTCTTCGCGGCCCTTGCGAAACGCGAAGTCCTCCTCGCGCTCGCGGTTGTCCAAGTCGGCGATGCGCTCGCGCAAGTCTTCGGCACGCTGGGCAATGCTTTGCTGTTGAGCGAGGAAGCCGGCTTCATCCCCCGGCGCCGTCTCGTCGATGCGCGCCAGCAAGTCGCGATAGCGGTCGGCGCGTTGCTTGCGTTGCGCCTTGTCCTGCTCAAGACGGCGAATCTCTGCTGCCAGTTCCTCCAGGCGATCGCCGCCGTTGTCGCGCAGGGCGCGTTCCAGACGGCCGACCTCGATGCGCTCGGCTTCGCGCTGGGCGTCGAGACGCTCGATCTGCGCATCCAGCCTGGTTGCATCCTGCGCCAGCAGGTCAAGGCGGCGGTCCAGCAGCTCGCCCTTGAGCTTGGCGAAATACGGTCGCAGCTGATCGCGCGCCTCCCGCAAGCCCTGAATCTCGGCGGCCAGCGACTGATGACGATGGCCATCCTCGATCAAGGGCGTGAGCATCTCCACCTGCCGCTTGGCCTTGAGCACCGCCTGATGCGCCCGGTCCAGATCGTCGAAATGGCGGATCAGCGCCTCGATGCGTTGCCCCGAGTCGAAGGGCTCCAGCATGTGGCTGCGCACGAAGTCGGTGAGATTGCCCACCGACTTCATCGAGACGGTCTGGTGGAACAGTTCAAGGGCCTGTTCATGCTCGATGCCGAAGCGTCGGCGGAACCAGGCGCCATAGGGCGGGAAGCTGTCGAACAGCTCGCAGCCGGCGCCGCGCAGCTTCTTGCGCAGGGCGCCGATGTCGCTGCCGAAGCCGCTGAAGTCCTCGGCGATGGCCAGCGCCCGCTCGGCGGTCACGAACAGGCGCGCCGGCTGGCCCTGCGGGTCCTTCAACCAGAACACCTGGGCCAGCGTCACGGCCTGGTCATAGCCCTCGTTGCGGAAGACACCGAGGATGACCGAGTAGCTCGACGCATCACGCAGCGCCACGGGCCTGCTGCTCCCCGTGACTTCATTGCGCTCGCTCTTATAGTGGCCCAGCACGTAGGACCGCAGGGAGCGCTCGCGAGCATCCGCCCCGGCCGCCTTGTTGTAGGCCACGCGATGCGCTGGCACGAGTAAGGTGGTGATGGCATCGACCAGCGTGGACTTGCCCGAACCGATGTCACCCGTGAGCAGGCCATTGCGCCCGGCAAGCGTAAGCCGCCACACGCGCTTGTCGAAGGTGCCCCAGTTGAGCACTTCCAGCCGGTCAAGGCGGAAGCCGACGCGATTGTCGTCAGCGACGAAGTCCAGGCCCAGTGTCCCAGCGTCCATCGGTGCCTCACGCATCCGCCTTCTCCTGGCCGGTACCCAGACTCGCGCCGCCCGACAGCGCCGTGCGGTAGACCTCCAGCCGCGCGTCGAACTCCGCCAGCCACTGCGCATCGACAAAAGCTTTCAGGATGCGCCGCACTTCAAAGTGGCCTCTGTCCTGCCCACCGCCAGCAGCAGGCTTGAGACGGCGCAGAAAGCCCAAATCGACCACCTTGGTGATCGTCGCATCCACCTGGTCGATCAGCCGAGCCTCATTCGTGCCATCGGGCAGAAACACCCGCATCAGCTCGGCGATGTCGTCACGCGAGAGCACCAGCCGGGTGTCTCCACCGCCTGCGTCGAACTCGGCCATGCGGCGGCGCAAGAGCGCCAGCATCAGGCTCACCGGGTAGGAAAGCGGCCGGCGCGCGACGAGCCGTGGCAGGCGCGGCGCCCCCTCGGCCTCGTCCGGGTCCGGGCGGCTTTTCAGAAAAGCATGGCCCTCGGCCTCGTCCAGCACCAGGTCGAGCAGCAGCACGGCGGCCTGTTCCCGCACCCGCGCCTGCAGGCGCAAGAGGCTGGCCCACAAGCGCTCGTCGTCGTCGCGGTAGAGCACACCCTTGAGCAGGTGCACCATCAGTTGCGATAGCTCGGGCACCGCCGGCAGCGCGCTGGGTGGCGACTCCACCGAATCGCTCTCGTGCAGTGCGTCATCGTTCATGTTCTACCCTACCTGGCCATCTACCACTTGTGACCGCCGTCAACGCGTAAAGATCACCCGCGGCAAGCGCGCCTCGCGCGTCACGGCTTCTCCCTCGGCGTTGCTGGCCTGCCAGCGGATGGTGTCCTGCACGGCCTCGTCCACCATGGCGCGCAGGCCCTCCAGGGCGTCGCCGTCCCCAGCATGGGCCAGCTCCAGGTAGGCCACAAGTTCAGCCAATCCTTGTTTCAGCGGCTCAAGCTCCAGCAGCTCACGCAGCGTGATCTGCGCCTTTTGGCGCAGTGCGCGTTGCACGGCGGACCGCAGACGCGCCTTGTCCACCACGATCTGATCGAACAAGCGCGCGGTGTCGATGTCGCCCTCGCCAGCGACGAGCGCCATATCAGCCAGGCGCGGCTTCACGCTCGGCGTAAACAACGGCCTTTCCAGCGGCAGCTCGATGTCCGCCGCCATCGCGTCGATATGCATCACGGTACCAGCGGGCACGGCCCCGCGGAGGCTCAGCGCCTTGCTCTCGATGCCATGCAGCAAGTCCAGGATACGGCGGTTCTCCAGAAAGGCTCTGTCGTCCAGGAATCGGCGCAACTGCTGCGACAACTGGGCCACCGTCCGCTGCGTGTGCTCGCCTGCCTCCAGCCAGTCGTGATGCACGCGGCGGGTGCGTGGGTCGGGCGAAAGCTGAGCGACGGCGGGGAGCCGAAGTACCCGCTCCAGCCGCTCGGAGAGTTCCTCCTGTCGCCGGCTGGACATGAGGAAGTCCCAGAAGGCGCGGAAGCTGCGGCCCTGGTCGGAGTCGCCGATGGCATCGCGATCATTCATGATCTCGTCCAAGAGCGCCCCCTTGGCGCCTTCCCAAAGCGCGATCTTCTCACGCACCTTGCGGTCGAGCAGGCGGAAGTTGTGTTCCACCTCGCGGAAGTCGGCCAGCAGCTCGCGCGCCAATTGCTGGAACTGCTGAAAGCGGTCTTTGACCGCCGTGTCGTCCAGCAGTGGCACGTCGCCCGCGAGCACGCGGGCGATTTCGGCGTCCAACTCATCGCGCTTCTTGCGCAGATCGGCCACGCGCTTGATCGGGTCGGCCTCGGTGCCGGCGGTGATCTGCTCCAGCAACGCGAACAGCGTGAGCAGACGTGATTCAGTGCCGACGAAGGGGCGCTCGGTCAGCGTCAGCAACCAGGCGATGGCCTTCTCGGTGGCCGGCGTCAGGTCGAACTGCGCCTCGTCCGTGCCTGGCTTGTAGAACTTGCGCAGCCAGCCCTTGTCGGGCGCGGCCCAGTCGTTCAGGTAGTCCTGCGCGCCCTTGGGGTAGGCCTCGGGCCCCAACTGCTCACGCTGGGTGAACAGCTCGTCCTCCAAAGCTTCCACAAGATCGGCCTCGCTCATCACCCGCACATTCGGCGCCACGAACACCCGGTGCAGGAAGCTCGCCACCAGCGGCGCGTGCGGCGAGGCCAGCAGCCGCCAGGCGGGGTGGCGGTCGCGCAAGGCGCTGAGGGTGGCGTGGTCCATGACCTGGGGCTCAATCGGCCGCGTCGGGCGGGTTGGCGGCGGCCAGATACGCCAGTGCTGAGGCTTCCGACTCCTCGATGGCGATCTCGACCGCGCGCTTGGCAGCATCGAGGAGGCGGGTGGCGCGTTGGCGATGCGTCACCATGTGGCGCACCGCCGTCTGGTAGGTGGCTTGATCGCTGATCAGTGCCCGCGGTACCGGCAGATTCAACAATTCGCGTTCATCGAATCGTGGGTGATTCGAGCCGTCCTGGGACCACTTGAAGACGATCTGCGGCAAGCGAGAGCGCAGGTAGATCAACAGCGCTTCGACACTCAGCGTTGTTCCCTTCTTCGGCCTGAGGACGATGAACTCGGTCGAAGCAACTGCCGTGATCCCATCATCGCTCGGCAGCACAACGGCGATTTCTCGCAGGTACGAGCGCAGACGCGAAACGACCAAGTCGCCAGCGGCAATGCACTTCTTGGTGCTGGTGATCTCCTCAGGCGCCGTCGTCGGCTTTGACGGATCAAGAAAAGGATCGAGTGCGTCGGTTGTCATGTCCCGGATGATTATGGGGTCGCTTTTGGAACAAATCCGATCTTCGCCGATACCAGTCCTTCATGGCCTGCATGGGCGTGCGGGCATCGAGGGCAGTCTGAGGCAGATGGTGGTTGTAGAGCCAAGCGTAGCGCAAGAGGGTTTGCTCCAGGTCTTGGCCGCTGAGGGTAATCCCCCCGAAATCCAGCGCTCCGAGAAGTAGAGCTATGCGGCCATGGCCAGCCGCTGTTTTGGGGTGATGCCGCCCAAGGCCATGTTCGGGCGCTCGTGGTTGTAGCGCCACATCCATTGCGTGGCAAACTCGCGGACCTCATCAAGATCGCACCAATGGTACTGCGACAGCCACTCATAGCGCACAGTCCTGTTGAAGCGCTCCACGTAGGCGTTCTGTTGGGGCTTGCCGGGCTGGATGTGCTCGATGTGCTCGATGTGGATACCGCGGGCACTGGCCCAGTTCAGCAGCGCGGCGCTGATGTACTCCGGCCCGTTGTCGCAGCGAATGACTTGCGGCTTGCCGCGCCAGGGC
>NZ_LZDH01000035.1:0-876 GCF_001675355.1 Tepidimonas fonticaldi
CAGTTACTGGATTACGGAAAAATACTGCTTATTGCCATTATTGCTTGGTTTATGTGGCGTTTCGGTATCAAACCTCAATGGGTTAAATACCGTAAAGCACAACAAGCCCAAGCTGAAGCCGAGGTTTTTGTTGCCACACAACTGAAAACCCCGCTCGTGGTTGATGAAGCGATTGATGAAGAAATGGATGAGCAAACACGCCGTCGCCTGACTCGTCAACGTGTTAGTGCTGAGATCCAAAGCCAACGTATCCGTGAAATGGCAGAAAAAGACCCACAAATCGTGGCAATGGTTATCCGTCAGTGGTTAGGAAAATCCCAATAAGTTTAAGTGGAACAGAAAAAAGTGCCGTCATGTTAATGACGCTCGGTGAAGACCAGGCTGCGGAAGTATTTAAGCACCTGAATCCTAAAGAAGTGCAGCAATTGAGTATGGCAGTGTCAAACATGCGCCAAATCTCAAATAACGAACTGGCAGAAGTATTAACTGAATTTGAAGAGTCAGCGATTCAATTCGCGGCACTCAATATCAACACGAATGACTATCTGCGTTCTGTATTGGTGAAAGCACTTGGCGAAGAACGCGCTGCAAGCCTACTTGAGGACATCTTTGAAAAACAAGAAACCACGTCAGGGATCGAAAGCCTCAACTATATGGAACCCCAAACCGTTGCCGATATTATCCGTGATGAACATCCGCAAATTATCGCCACTATTTTGGTTCACTTAAAACGCAATCTTGCAGCGGATGTCCTCGAATTATTCGAAGAACGCCAACGCAACGATATTATGCTACGTATCGCCACCTTTGGTGGTGTCCAACCTGCTGCATTGGCGGAATTGACCGAAGTGTTGAACAACTTACTGGATGGCCAAA
>NZ_LZDH01000036.1:0-698 GCF_001675355.1 Tepidimonas fonticaldi
CATCACTTGCGAAAAGCTTTACGAGTGGCAACCAAAACGAATATCGTCACTTGATGGATTGGGGGTTACGCCTTTGTCTGCTACTGGCACTACCTTGTGCGTTAGGGTTGGCGATACTCTCTGAAGCATTAACCGTATCTTTATTCCAATACGGTAATTTTACGGCGCATGACTCACTTATGACACAATATGCCTTAATTGCCTATTGTGTTGGGTTAACTGGGATGATTTTGGTGAAAATTTTGGCACCAGGTTTTTATTCACGCCAAGATATTCGTACCCCAGTGAAAATTGCGATTGTCACGTTAATCTTAACGCAACTGATGAACTTAGCCTTTATCGGGCCATTACAACATGCAGGTTTAGCTTTAACCATTGGGTTAGCTGCCGGTTTTAATGCGGGAGTTCTCTATTGGCAATTGCGCAAGCAAGATATTTTTCAGCCTTTAGCGGGCTGGAAAGGGTTTATCGTTAAACTATTGATAGCGTTAATTGTAATGGGTGCCGTGCTATTTGGTGTCTTACATTTTATGCCGTCTTGGCAAGAAGGTAATATGCTGATGCGTATGCTACGTTTGATAGGCGTCGTGATTGTTGGTGCGGGAAGTTATTTTGTTGCTTTATACGTGCTCGGGTTCCGCCCTCGTGATTTTATGAAACGCAGTATTGCCTAATTAATAAGTATGTCAATGACCTTA
>NZ_LZDH01000037.1:0-878 GCF_001675355.1 Tepidimonas fonticaldi
GGCGGTATGGCGGGTGCAACATTAGCACTGGCGATATCATCCCTTAGCCAAGGAAAATCATCGGTTTCATTAATCGAGGCAGCTTTGCCTGATGGCAAACATCCGGGATTCGACGCACGTGCGATTGCGCTAGCTCACGGTACTTGCCAGTCGTTATCAAAAATAGGCGTTTGGCCTGCTTTAGCGGGTTGTGTGACCCCCATTAATCATGTTCATGTGTCCGATAGAGGCCATGCTGGTTTTGTGAATATCGCAGCCGATGAATATCATATCGAAGCTCTAGGCAATGTTATTGAACTGCACGAAGCTGGTGCCCGCCTATTTTCATTGTTACGTAAAGCCCCCGGTGTAACCCTTTATTGCCCTGCAAAAGTAGAAAATGTTTATCGTGAACAAGAGATTGTGACGGTCACCTTGGATAATGGAGATAAGGTGACAGGGGAATTACTGATTGCTGCGGATGGCAGCCATTCCGCGATGGGTAAAGCCTGCCATATGCAATGGCAACAGGACGATTATGGGCAAGTGGCTATTATCGCGAATGTGAAAACCGCCATAGACCCACAAGGCCAAGCCTTTGAACGCTTTACGGAATTTGGCCCATTAGCCTTGTTGCCAATGTCACAAGGCCGTAGTTCATTGGTTTGGTGTCATCAGCAAGAACAAGCTGACACAATCAGGTCTTGGGATGATGAGACATTCAAGGATAAATTACAGCAAGCATTCGGCTGGCGGCTAGGCGAAATCGTCATGGCCGGTAAGCGTCATTGTTATCCATTGGTATTACGTAAGGCGCTTAACCCTGTTAGTCATCGAGTCGTGTTAGTGGGGAACGCTGCTCAGACCCTGCATCCTATTGCGGGGCAAGGCTTTAATTT
>NZ_LZDH01000038.1:0-1052 GCF_001675355.1 Tepidimonas fonticaldi
ATTTTTTGAAATAGTTGCCTTAGCAAACTTAACGGCGTGCGTGTAGGCCTATTTTGCTTATTTACTGGAGATCTGAAAAGAGTCCCAGTACTTGGGTGAATATTTATCGTAGATCCATTCCTTAGAAAGTTAACTTGTATTGTTCGACTATCGCCATTCAGGGTGGCAATGATATTTATAGAACCTTCGACTAAGCTGCTGATTTCTAATTCTGTATTTCCATATTCATCAGTCAATTTAGTTGGTGTGATAACGGCATTTGGTGCTTCAAAGTGAACACGTGCCCCTGCGATGCTTTGTCGGCTATTATTCACAATATGCAGTTTAATTTTGTTTTTACTGATCCCATCTGCCACTGCATTGTTTTGAATGATATCAATGCTACCAATAAATGACTGGCTAATATCGGAGTTAAAGTTATACATCTCAGTCATTTCTGTACCATGCTCAATATTTGCTTTTATTGCATAACTTCCTGATACCAAACTAGTAAATTGAATGGAAGCTTCACCTTTACTGTTAGCGATGATGCTATGGGATTGGTCAGAAACTGATTTTTCTGCCTGAGCCTTCCACATAAAATGATTAAGTAATGAATAATATCCCGTATTTTTTTGATTAATAGAATTAAGATTTGCAGGCAATGTGAAATTGACTTTCGCATTGGGTACTGGGTGGCCAAGAGTATCTTTAATTACTACAGTGAATATATTTGTATTTTTACCATCAGCGACAGCATTATTTCTTTTTGCGGTATTCTTATGGGTGATAGTGAGAGCGCCTGTGTTGGTAACTTCAATTAACGTTTCTGCTTGTGGTGAGACATTTCCATTAGTGTCATAAGCCGTCACGGTTAAGCGATAAAGATTGAGTTGTGAGTTTTTAAATGAATGGTCGGCAATTTTATAAGACGGTAGTTTTACTGAACTTTCTCTGCCATTAAGGTGTATTTCCCCCCCAGCGGCTATCAATTCAGGGGCTTCTATCACTATTTTTTCTAGCGGGTATTTCGTGGTTAAATTGCGGATAATAGAAAGTTCTTCTCCTGTCAT
>NZ_LZDH01000039.1:0-756 GCF_001675355.1 Tepidimonas fonticaldi
TCAATCTATTGATAATAAAAACAATAAATGAACAAACAATTTCAGAATAACTCTGTTTTTGGTCTGTTTTCATTACCTTTTAGGAAATTAATATGAATGAAATTATTGCAGTTGCAACTATTACCATTTTAGCAGTCATTAGTCCGGGGCCAGACTTTGCTATGGTAACTCGTAATAGTTATACCTATGGCATTAAAACAGGCTTACTGTGTGCGCTAGGTATTGCTATTGGTGTGCAGGTTCATGTGTTTTATACCATTTTTGGCATCACTTTGGTCATTATGAGTTCACCCGCATTGTTCTTAATCGTTAAACTTATTGGGGTGTTTTACTTGGTATACATCGGATTTAACTCATTGACCAATACAGTAAACATATCGTCAGATAAAGCAGTATAAAAGCCATTACCGGCCCTAAAAGCGTTTAAAAATGGTTTTCTGACAAATGCATTAAACCCAAAAACCATGTTTTTTGTGGTTTCTGTGTATAGCCAAGTTATCAGTACACAGAACTCAATTTGGCTAAATTTGAGTTATGGCCTATTTATTTCTTTCACTCATTGGCTTTGGTTTAGTCTAATTGCTATTTTCTTTGCAACGCCAGCAGTCAGAAACAAAATTCTTAACTACCAATTTATTATGGACCGAACGATTGGAATTCTACTGATTTTATTGGGATTATCTCTACTATTCTTTAATATAAACTAACTCCACATTCACATTCACATTCATGGTAGTTATTTACCCTGCAATCGAT
>NZ_LZDH01000040.1:0-1208 GCF_001675355.1 Tepidimonas fonticaldi
CCTAACATCCCCATATTACCCAGCAGTAATTGGATCATCGCCATGGGACGGATATTTTGCGCACCCACGGTATGTTGAGTCCAACCTAATGCGTATCAGAACGAGGCTGTTGTATCTTTAGCACTGGTTTCAGCCAAATACTCACAAACTTGTAGGACGTCTTTGATCGGCGTACACCAGATATTATTCACCACTTCAGGTGTATAACGGCTGACGTGCTCTTTTAATAGGTTTAACACACAGCGTGGGTGTTTCAGAGTCGGATCGCGCAGCGCAAGGCCGTTTCCATCCATCTCATAGTTCCACGTGGTTTTGTCGTATTGACGTTTTTCTTCGTCATAACCTGTGAACAAGCCGTCATCAAAACCATAATCTTCACGAATAACTAAACTGGCGTTGGTATACGCTTCCACGTATTCACGCTGAATTTTTTCATTATCCAGTAAGTATTTGATAACACCTGATAAGAACGCGATATCTGTACCAGAACGGATAGGCGTGTAAAAATCCGCCACTGCCGCAGTACGGGTAAAGCGTGGGTCAATCACAATTAATTTGGCTTTATTATGGAGTTTAGCTTCCATCGCCCAGCGGAAACCGACTGGATGCGCTTCTGCCGCATTACCACCCACAACGACAACTAGGTTTGCATTTTTAATGTCAACCCAGTGGTTGGTCATCGCACCGCGACCAAATGTTGGAGCAAGACTTGCTACCGTTGGTCCGTGTCAGACACGCGCTTGGTTATCGACGGCAAGCATGCCGAGAGCGCGGGTAAATTTTTGTGTTACAAATCCACTTTCGTTACTACCAGCCGATGCACACAGCATACCAGTGGTCAGCCAACGGTTAACGGTGACACCCTCTTTATTTTTCTCAATAAAGTTCGCATCACGGTCTTCTTTCATTAACTTAGCGATACGGTCAAACGCGTCGTTCCACGTGATACGTTTCCACTCATTGGTACCCGGCTCACGCACTTCTGGGTATTTCAAGCGGCTTTCACTGTGGATGAAATCGATAAGTCCAGCACCTTTCGGACAAAGTGCACCACGGTTTACCGGATGATCCGGGTCCCCTTCAATATGGAAAATGCTCTCTTTTGCATTTTTCGCGCCATCACCGAGGCTGTACATTAACAGCCCACAGCCGACAGAACAGTAGGTACAGGTATTTCTGGTTTCCTTCGCACGCAGTAATTTATACTG
>NZ_LZDH01000041.1:0-810 GCF_001675355.1 Tepidimonas fonticaldi
AAACCAAAGGATTGGACAACTGGAACCCATTTGAAGGGATCCGCATGGTCTAAGCTGTAAAAAGATAAAAATTGGCTGCGGGCGAGGTGGCGAATTTTTATCTGGCAACAAAGCTCGCCAAAATAACCTACCGTAAGTGACTTCCCTGCAAACGATATTCATTCGGTGTTTTGCTATAAAATTGGCGAAATGCATGACTAAATGCCGAATGTGAGTCATAGCCCACCGCTAATGCAATTTGTTCTATTGATTTATTGGATAATAATAAGCGCCCTGCCGCCTCCATGCGTTTTTGGAATAGAAACTGCATCGCCGTTAACTGTGTTTCAGCCTTTATTTTTCGTTGAAGCGTACTCACTGACATACAAAAAGCCGTTGCCATATCTTCACAACTAATAGGATGGTGTAGACGCAGTTCCACCCATTGAGAAAGCTCATCAATCCATTTATTTTCAGGTTTTAACTGTGCCAACAATAGACGAGCAACCGTAACATTATGTTCCAGAGCTTGTGGGAAGTTTTGCAACCAATTCAAAAGACCAATTGCGGCAGGTGTCAGAGTAAATTGCGTCATTTTTTCATTTAATGCCCATTGTGCTGTGGCTGGCATTTCTAATACGTAGTTTTGATTTCCTAGCTGCCCGCTAAATGCATGACTCACACTAGGCGGGATCACGACCCCCTTTCCTGCATTTAACAGAAAATGTTGCCGGTACATATTAATTTCCATCTGCCCAGATAACGACAAAACGACTTGCCACTGCCCATCATGTTGATGAGAAATGACGTCGTTCGAATATTGGCGAAAAT
>NZ_LZDH01000042.1:0-881 GCF_001675355.1 Tepidimonas fonticaldi
TTGAAGGTCTTGGCTTGCGTCCGCCAATACTTGGCCAATATGTATACTCATGGCTAACGCACCCAATAACATCATTTTTTTCATCGATGAGAGACCTTAAAATTATTACCATAAGAGGTGTTACGTCTTTATACACCCCTTAAATTAAACCAGCAATTAGCACACTAAATTATTAATGCCCCATTGACGGAGGAGCAAGAACTTCACGGTTACCATTGTGCCCTTGCTCACTGACAATACCTTGGAGCTCCATTTGCTCAACAATCCTTGCAGCACGGTTATAACCTATCCTGAATTGGCGTTGAACCCCAGAAATGGAAACGCGTTGTTTCTCAACAACAAACTCAACTGCCTGGTCAAACAGTGGGTCAAGCTCTTCACCTCCGCTATCATAACCACCACCTTCGCTATCGTCACTACAGGCCGTGATGCTATCAATATATTGTGGTTTACCGCGAGCTTTCCAATCATTCACAACGGCATGAACCTCTTGGTCACGAACAAAAGCACCGTGTACACGCACAGGAATTGAAGAGTTTGGTGGTAAATACAGCATATCCCCCATGCCTAGTAAAGATTCAGCGCCGCCTTGGTCAAGGATCGTGCGCGAGTCAATTTTACTGGATACCGTAAATGCAATCCGCGTTGGAATATTTGCTTTAATTAGTCCAGTAATAATATCAACCGATGGCCGTTGAGTTGCCAATACCAAATGAATACCCGCGGCACGTGCTTTTTGTGCCAACCGTGCAATTAACTCTTCCACTTTTTTACCAGCTGTCATCATTAAGTCGGCAAATTCATCAACCATGACAACAATGTAAGGTTCTTTGTTCAGCATTGGGTGTTCTACATCCATGCTATCACCGGGTTTCAAATGT
>NZ_LZDH01000043.1:0-963 GCF_001675355.1 Tepidimonas fonticaldi
TGCTGGAGCTTTGCCTACGACTTCAATTTTCATTGTTTTGGCGCGTGCTTGTTTCAGCGTTTGAGTCGCCATCACGTGCTCAACCTCAGATGTTCCGATACCAAAGGCTAATGAGCCAAATGCACCGTGTGTTGCGGTGTGGGAGTCTCCACATACAATGGTCATACCGGGTAAAGTAATACCTTGCTCAGGCCCCATCACATGGACAATACCTTGGTATGGGTGATTCAAATCATATAAAGTTACGCCAAACTCTTTACAGTTTTTCATCAACTCTTGCATTTGAATACGAGCCATATCGCCACACGCATTAATATCTTTGGTTTGCGTTGATACATTGTGATCCATTGTGGCAAAAGTTTTTCTTGGTTGATGTAAAGGACGTTTCTTAGTTCTCAAACCATCAAACGCTTGAGGTGATGTCACTTCATGTACCAAATGGCGATCGATATAAATCAAAGGGATTTCATTTTCGACCTCACGGACAACGTGGGCATCATACAATTTTTGATATAAAGTCTTGGCCATGTTAAACCCCTTCTGCAATATAACGAGCAATAATATCGCCCATTTCACTGGTACTTATTGACTGACCTGCACCCGCTAAGTCGGATGTTCTATAACCTTCTTCTAAGGCTTTATTGACCGCACGTTCGATTGCATCTGCTGCATCGGCTTGGTCTAAGCTAAATCTTAACAACATGGAAGCAGATAAAATGTGTGCAATTGGGTTGGCAATATTTTTTCCAGCAATATCTGGTGCAGAGCCTCCCGCAGGTTCATACAAACCAAATCCAGCTTCATTTAAGCTCGCAGAAGGTAACATGCCCATGGAACCGGTGATCATTGCACATTCATCAGAAATGATATCGCCGAACAAGTTAGAACATAACACCACATCAAACTGAGATGGGGCTTTGATCATTTGCATGGCTGCGTTATCGATATACATATGGCTGACTT
>NZ_LZDH01000044.1:0-502 GCF_001675355.1 Tepidimonas fonticaldi
AAGATCGGGGCAACCATCGTGCTTCCCCACGTCCCGTACCACTGGTCCGTTTGCGGGTCATCGACGACGACGTAGACCAGCAGGCGCGGGTCGTCTTTGGGAGCAAAGCCGATAAACGAAGCGATATAGTGGCCTTGCTTGATCTTGTTTCCTTCGTATTTTTGCGCCGTTCCCGTTTTACCTGCGACGTGGTAGCCATCGATCCGGTACGCTTTCCCCGTACCTGCCTCAGCTGTAACTACGGTCTCCAAAATGTCGCGCGTCTGCTTCGCCGTCGCTTCGCTGACCACTCGGCGGACCACCTCGCGCTCAGAGCGCTTGACGACGGCACCTGTCAGCGGATCGCGCATCTCTTTGATAATGTGCGGTTTCAGCAATTCTCCCCCGTTGGCAATCGCTCCGACAGCAGCTACCTGCTGAATCGCCGTAACCGTCACCCCTTGCCCGAAGGTAGTGACCGCCCAGTCGCGCGGAGAGCGAGGGTTTTCCAGGTTGGAGATGT
>NZ_LZDH01000045.1:0-338723 GCF_001675355.1 Tepidimonas fonticaldi
TCTGGGGCATGGGGCCGTCGGCAGCGGAGACCACCAGGATCGCGCCATCCATCTGGGCCGCACCGGTGATCATGTTCTTGACGTAGTCGGCGTGGCCCGGGCAGTCGACGTGCGCGTAGTGGCGGTTGGCCGTCTCGTACTCGACGTGCGCGGTGTTGATCGTGATGCCGCGCGCCTTTTCTTCGGGCGCCGCGTCGATCTGGTCATACGCCTTGGCCTGCCCGCCGTACTTGGCCGCCAGCACCGTCGTGATCGCCGCCGTCAGCGTCGTCTTGCCATGGTCCACGTGACCAATCGTGCCCACGTTGACGTGCGGCTTGGTCCGCTCGAATTTTTCCTTTGCCATTGCAGTTTCCTTGCATCAAAGAACGGTGCCCGTGCGGGTTTAACGTCTGGGGCACGGTCCCGCCACGGGCAGCGGGACCTCCCCCGCGAGCGGGGTGCCCAAGACCAGAAGGGTGGATTACTTCGCGCGCGCGGCGATGATGGCTTCCTGCACGTTGCGCGGGGCTTCGCTGTAGTGCTTGAACTCCATCGTGTAGGTCGCGCGGCCCTGCGACATGGAGCGCAGCGTGGTGGAGTAGCCGAACATCTCGGACAGCGGCACCTCGGCCTTGATGACCTTGCCACCGCCGGGCAGGTCGTCCATGCCTTGCACCATGCCGCGGCGGGACGACAGGTCGCCCATGACGTTACCGGCGTATTCCTCCGGCGTCTCGACTTCCACGGCCATCATGGGCTCGAGGATGACGGGCTGGGCCTTCTTGCAGCCTTCCTTGAAGCCGAAGATGGCGGCCATCTTGAACGCCTGTTCGGACGAGTCCACCTCGTGGTACGAACCGAAGTGCAGCGTGACCTTGACGTCGACGACCGGGTAGCCGGCCAGCACGCCGGTCTGCAGCGCCTCTTCGACACCCTTTTGCACCGCCGGGATGTACTCGCGCGGCACCACGCCACCCTTGATGGCGTCGATGAATTCGAAGCCCTTGCCAGCTTCGTTGGGCTCGATCTTGAAGACGACGTGACCGTACTGGCCCTTACCGCCGGACTGGCGCACGAACTTGCCTTCGGCCTCTTCCACCGTGCCGCGGATGGTTTCGCGGTAGGCGACCTGCGGCTTGCCCACGTTGGCCTCGACGCCGAACTCGCGCTTCATGCGGTCGACAATGATCTCCAGGTGCAGCTCGCCCATACCGGCGATGATGGTTTGGCCGGATTCTTCGTCGGTGTAGACGCGCAGCGACGGATCCTCGGCGGCCAGGCGCGACAGCGCGATGCCCATCTTCTCCTGGTCGGCCTTGGCCTTGGGTTCGACCGCCTGCCGGATTACCGGCTCGGGGAACACCATGCGCTCCAGCACGATCGGCGCCGCCGGGTCGCACAGCGTCTCGCCGGTGGTGACTTCCTTGAGGCCCACGCAGGCGGCGATGTCGCCAGCACGGATTTCTTCGATCTCTTGGCGGTTGTTGGCGTGCATCTGCACGATGCGGCCGATGCGCTCCTTCTTGCCCTTGACCGAGTTGAGCACGGTGTCGCCCTTGCGCAGCACGCCCGAGTAGACGCGCACGAAGGTGAGCTGACCCACGAACGGGTCGCTCATCAGCTTGAACGCCAGGGCGGAGAGCTTTTCCTCGTCGCTGGCCTGACGGGAAGCGGGCTGCTCGTTGTCGTCGGTGCCAGCCACCGGCGGGATGTCCACCGGCGAGGGCAGGAACTGAATGACCGCATCCAGCATGCGCTGCACGCCCTTGTTCTTGAAGGCGGTGCCGCACAGCATGGGCTGGATTTCCACCGCGATGGTGCGCTGGCGCAGGCCGGCGATGATCTCGTCCTCGGTCAGCTCACCGGTCTCGAGGTACTTGTTCATCAGCTCTTCGCTGGCCTCGGCCGCGGCTTCGACCATTTTTTCGCGCCATTCGTTGGCCTGATCCACCAGCTCGGCCGGGATCTCGCGGTACTCGAACTTCATACCCTGGGAAGCCTCGTCCCAGATGATGGCCTTCATCTTGATGAGGTCCACCACGCCCTGGAAGTTGTCCTCGGCGCCGATGGGGATGACGATGGGCACCGGGTTGGCCTTCAGGCGCAGCTTCATCTGCTCGTAGACCTTGAAGAAGTTGGCGCCGGTGCGGTCCATCTTGTTGACGAAGGCCAGACGGGGCACCTTGTACTTGTTGGCCTGACGCCAGACGGTCTCCGACTGCGGCTGCACGCCACCGACCGCGCAGTACACCATGCAGGCGCCGTCGAGCACGCGCATGGAGCGCTCCACCTCGATGGTGAAGTCCACGTGGCCCGGGGTGTCGATGATGTTGAAGCGGTGCTCGGGGAAATTGAGGTCCATGCCGCGCCAGTAGCAAGTGGTCGCGGCGGACGTGATGGTGATGCCGCGCTCTTGCTCCTGCTCCATCCAGTCCATGGTGGCGGCGCCATCGTGCACCTCACCGAGCTTGTGGTTCACGCCGGTGTAGAACAGGATGCGCTCGGTCGTGGTGGTCTTGCCGGCATCGATGTGCGCCGAAATGCCGATGTTGCGGTAACGCTCGATGGGCGTGGTACGTGCCATGAGAAAACTCCGATTTTGGATGGGCGAAGCCCGCCGACCTCGTGCAGTGCGGTGGCGGGCTTGGGGTTGAGGTCGCGGCCTGGCGCTCGGACGGCGTCAGAAGCGGAAGTGGCTGAACGCCTTGTTGGCCTCGGCCATGCGGTGGACCTCGTCGCGCTTCTTCATGGCGCCGCCGCGGCCTTCGGTGGCCTCGATCAGCTCGTTGGCCAGACGCAGCGCCATCGATTTTTCGCTGCGCTTGCGCGCGGCCTGCTTGACCCAGCGCATGGCCAGGGCCTGGCGGCGCACCGGACGCACTTCGACCGGCACCTGGTAGTTGGCGCCACCGACGCGGCGGGACTTGACCTCGACGAGGGGCTTGACGTTGTTGAGCGCGGTCGAGAAGACCTCCAGCGGGTCTTTGCCGGTCTTTTTCTCGATGTGCTCCAGCGCGCCGTAAACGATGCGCTCGGCGACCGCCTTTTTGCCGCTCTCCATGACGACGTTCATGAACTTGGAGAGCTCGACATTGCCGAACTTGGGATCCGGCAGGATTTCGCGTTTAGGGACTTCGCGACGACGTGGCATGGTTCGATCCTTTTTGCTTCAGTTGGCACCCAAGTGCCACGAGGGCCATCGGGACCCTCACTTACTCGACCACCGGCACCCCTGGGGTTGCCGCGGTCACACTGCCGGAGGCCCGCCAGCTAGGCATTCCGACACCGATGCGTGACAGCCGCATGACGGCCGCACACGCGTGGCATGCGCCGATCAGGCCTTCTTGGGCCGCTTGGCGCCGTACTTGGAGCGGGCTTGCTTGCGGTCCTTGACGCCCTGCAGGTCCAGCGAGCCGCGCACGATGTGGTAGCGCACGCCGGGCAGGTCCTTCACACGGCCGCCGCGCACGAGCACCACCGAGTGCTCTTGCAGGTTGTGGCCTTCACCGCCGATGTACGAGATGACCTCGAAGCCGTTGGTCAGGCGCACCTTGGCGACCTTACGCAGCGCCGAGTTCGGCTTCTTGGGCGTCGTGGTGTAGACGCGGGTGCACACGCCCCGCCGCTGGGGGCAGTTCTCCATCGCCGGGCTCTTGGACTTGGTCTTCTCGACCGTCCGCCCGTGGCGCACGAGTTGGTTGATGGTTGGCATAACGTCCCTAAACGTCAAAGAAAACGATTCGCCCTTCGGACGAATCCGAAAAGCCCGCTACTGTAACACGCGCCGGGGTTGGGCGCAATGGCCGGACGACGCGTTCAGCGGATCCACAGGCGCAGTGCGCCCCACAGCCGCCCCAACAGCCCAGCCTCGTCGACGGTCTCCAGCACGACCAGCGGCACTTCGGCGACGGGCTCGCCCCCTGCGGAGAGCACCCGCAGCGTGCCCAGTGGCTGGCCTTTTTGCAGCGGCGCGACCAGCGGGTCGGGGCGCACCACCTCGGTGCGCAGTCCTTTGGCCATGCCGGCCGGTACGGTCACCACCACGCCCTCCGGGCGGCCGAGCTTGACCTCGCTGGCACGGCCCTTCCAGACCGTGGGGGTGGCGACGGGCTGGCCCGGCGCCGACAGCCGCACGGCCTCGAACGCGGTGTAGCCCCAGTTGAGCAGCTTCTGGCTTTCGGCGGCGCGGGCGTTTTCGCTGGCCGCCCCCAGCACGACGCTGATCAGGCGGCGCTGCCCAGCTGCCCCCTCGCCCAGGCCCGGCACGGGCCGGCGCGCCGTAGCCACGAGGCAGTAGCCCGCCGCGGCGGTGTGCCCGGTCTTGAGCCCGTCCACCGTGGGATCGCGAAACAGCAGCAGGTTGCGGTTGGTGTCGTTGGCCGCGGGCGTGCCGGGGTAGCGGTAGCGCTGAATGGCGTAGTACCCCACGTACTCGGGAAAGTCGCGCATCAGACGCATGGCCAGGGTGGCCAAATCGCGCGCGGTCGTGGTGTGGCCCGGGGCGGTGAGCCCCTCCGGGTTCTGGAACTGGGTGCGCGTCAGCCCCAGGGCCTTGGCCTGCCGGTTCATCAGCTCGACGAAATGCTCCACCGTGCCCCCGACACCTTCGGCCAGCACCACGGTGGCATCGTTGCCCGACTGCACGATCATGCCTTTGAGCAGATCCTCCACCGGAATCTGGGCATTGGGGGTGATGAACATGCGCGAGCCGGGCATGCGCCACGCCCGCTCGCTGACGACGAGCTTTTGGTCCAGGGCCAGCTTGCGCGACTTGAGCGCATCGAACACCAGATACGCCGTCATCAGTTTGGTCAGCGAGGCCGGCTCGACCGCTTCGTCCGGGTCCTTGGCGGCGAGCACCTGACCGCTGGTGGCGTCCAGCAGCAGCCACGCCCGCGCGGCCACCTCCGGCGGCTGGGGCGCCTGGGCCTGCGCCAGCCCCACGCCCAGCGCCCAGGCGCACAGCGCGACGAGGGCGCCCCCACCCAGGCGACGCAGCCGGTGCAGACCGGCACGGATGGCAGCGAACGGCAAAAACAACGCAACGACGGACACGACGGAAAACCCTCCAGGCCACCCGCGGCGGGGGCGGCGGATCACAGCGCGCGCAGATGGCGCACGACCAAGGACTTGAGCAACGGCAGACGCCCGTGGAAGAAGTGTTCCCCCCCGGGCACCACGGTGATGGGCAGCCCCTGCGGGCGCGCCCAGTCGAGCACCGCGGCCAGCGGCACGGTGTCGTCGACCTCCCCATGAACGACCAGGGTGCGCTCGTGGAGTTCCGCATCCAGCACGGGGAGGGTGAAGCGGCTGGCGGCCGGGGCCACCAGCACCAAGGCCTGCACGGGCCGCTGCGCCCCCAGGCGGGCGGCCGCAGCCGCCGCCACATAGCCGCCGAACGAAAACCCGGCCAGCGCCAGCGGGACGGGCTCGGCCGCGCACGCCCCCACCACCGCGAGCAGGTCATCGAGCTCGCCCACGCCGTGGTCGTGCACGCCCGCGCTGCCCCCCACACCGCGGAAATGGAAGCGCACCGCTACCCAGCCCTGCTGCACGAAGGCGCGGGCGAGCATCTGCACCACTTTGTTGTGCAGGGTGCCGCCAAACAAGGGGTGCGGATGGGCGATCACCGCCACCCCGCCGTCCGGGCGGGGCACGGTGGGGCGATCGATCGCCAGCTCCAGCGGGCCGGCCGGCCCGGGGATGAAGGACGACTCGGTGTGGGCGTTCATCGGCAGGGCCGCACCGCGGCGTCAGCGCCCCACGTCGGGCGGCAGGCGCAAGCGCTCGACGGCAACCCCGTCGCGCAGGTGCGAGGTGACGATCTCGTCGATGTCGGCGAGGTCCACATAGGTGTACCAGACCCCGTCCGGGTACACGACCGCCACCGGCCCGCCGGCACAGCGGTCCAGGCAGCCCGCCTTGTTGACCCGCACCTGCCCCGGACCGGCAAGACCGAGGGCGCGCACCTGCGCCTTGCAGTGCTCGAACGCCTGCTGGGCGCCGTGGCGGGCGCAGCAGGCCTCGCCGTTGGCCCGGTCGTTCAGGCAGAAGAAGATGTGGCGGCGGTAGTAAGGCGGCGTGGCCGCGTCGTTCGTGGCATCGGTCATGGGCGGCGATTGTAGGACGCCCCTTCGCTGCGGCGCAGGGCCAGCCGGGCCGCCGCGGCCAGGGCGGCCCAGGGCCAGAGCCAACCCAGCCACTGGGACAGACCGTGAAAGCGGCTGAAGCGCCCCTGCTCCCAGGTCTGCAACCACTCCCCCAGATAGGCGGGGTCGGGCACGCGGTTGAGCAAGCCCAGCATCAGCCCCCCGGCGAGCACGGCCAGCAGCGCCGCCGCACGCGAGCCGAGCGGCAGGGCAAACAGCGACATCGCCCCGGCTGCGGCCAAGCCCAACTGCGTGGGCGGCGTGAGCCACGCCCAGGCGTGCAGCGGGCCGAAAGACAGCACGGCCGACAAGGCCCCGCTGCCCCAGGCCACCGCGCCGAACAGCAGGGCAAAGACGCTGCGCTGCCCAATGTGGCGCACGCTGGCATAGCCCAGCAGCACGGGCAGCCAAAGGCTCAAGGCGACCAGCAGCGCTTCGGTCAGGGGACTGGGCGCAGCCAGGGGCGGGCTTTGCGGCAGCCACGCCTGCAGCGGCGAGCCCTCCGCGGCCCGCCACAGCGCCGCCTCCAGCCGCGGCCAGAACTGGCCGGTGCCAAACGGCACGGGCGTGGGGTACAGCACGGCCAGGGGCCACAGCAGCAACACCGCCCATGCCCACTGCCCACCCGGCTGCTGCCAGCGGGCGCGAAATTGCGCCCACGACCCGAGCACCCGCCAGCGCAGCAGCACCGTGGCCCCGACCGCGCCGATCAGAGCGCCGATGGCGTTGAGCAGGGCGTCGGCTTGCGACGGCACCCGCTGCGGCAGGTAGGTCTGGGTGGCCTCCATGGCCAGGGACAGCAGCGCCGGCCCGACGACGCCCAGCACGGGCGCCCCCCGCGGCCACCCGGCGCGGGCCAGGGCCACCGTGAGCAGGGCCCCGAGCGGCACATAACCCAACAGGTTGGCGACGACGTCGAAACGGGTCCAGTACCGCGGCCAGGGCGCGGTCAGAAAGGCCCATGGCGCCACCCCTTGCGCCCGCCAGCCCTCGAACGGAAACAGGCTGGCATAGACGACCAGCACCGTGTAGCAGCCCAGCAAGGGCCAGGCCAGCGACAAACTGCGCGCACCGGGCTGGGGCGCGGAAGTCGGCCTCACCGCCACCCGGCTCAGAAGGGCTTGACGACCACCAGCGCCACCGCCACCAGCATCAGCAGCACCGGCACCTCATTGAACCAGCGGTACCACCGGTGGCCATGGCGGTTGGTGCCCGTCTCGAAGCGGCGCAACAGCCGCGCGCAAGCGTGGTGGTAGCCGATGAGCAGCACCACGATCGCCAGCTTGGCGTGCATCCAGCCGTTGCCCGGCCCCAGACCGATGCCATAGCCCAGCCACAGCCACAAACCCAGCGCCAGCGCGGGCACCGCCAGCAGCGTCATGAAGCGCAACAGCTTGCGCGCCATCAGCAGCAACCGCTCGCGCTCGGCCGGGCTGTCGGCCGGCACCATCGCCAGGTTGACGAAGATGCGCGGCAGGTAGAACAGCCCGGCAAACCAACTGGCGATGAAAACGATGTGAAAGGTTTTGACCCACAACATGGTCCGCAGTGTATGCCAGGGGCTGCGCCGCCCGCAGCGCATGGCATAAGATCGGTGCATGGCCACGACCCCTCCCCCCGATGCCGACGGCGATGCCGCCGGGATGGGCGGCTGGACCTGCCTGACGCCGCCCGTCTGCGCCCATGGCGAATCGCCCGTCTGGCGCGGGCTGGAGGATCGGCTGTACTGGATCGACGCCGGCTTGCAGCGGCTGTGGCGGCTGCATGTGCCCAGCGGCCGCAGCGAGTTCCGGGAGCTGCCCCAGGCGCCCGGGGCCCTGGTGCCCTGCCGCCGCGGGGGCTGGCTGATCGCGCTGCGCGACGGCATCTACCACCTGTCGGACTGGACCCTGCCGCTGGAGCGCATCGCCGACGCGCCCTACGACGCGCGCCGGGTGTGCTTCAACGACGGCAAGTGCGACCCCTGGGGGCGCTTTTGGGTGGGCAGCAGTGTCGATGCCCGCGACCGGCCCGACGCCGCGCTGTACTGCCTGCGCGCACGCGACCGGCAGCGGCCGGAACTCGCGCTGATCCAATCCGGCGTGTACACCTCCAACGGGCTGGCCTGGGCGCCCGACGGCAAGTTGCTGTATTGGGCCGATTCCCACGGCCACGCGGTGTACACCCTGCCGATGGTATCGGCCGGCCAATGGCCGCCGGTGCTGGGCATGCGGTTGTTGCTCAAGCGGTTCGATGCGCGCCCGGCGGACTGGCGCTTCGAGCAGGACCTGGGCCAGGGGTACGGGGGCCGTCCGGATGGCGCCGCCATCGACAGCGCGGGCAACTACTGGGTGGCAATGTTCGAAGGGGCGCGGGTGCTGTGCCTGAGCCCCAGCGGGCAGATTCTGGCCGACTGGCCGGTACCGGCCCAATGTCCGACCATGGTGTGTTTTGGCGGGCCGGACCTGCGCACCCTGTTCGTCACCACGGCGCGGCAACGCCGCTCGGCCGCCGAGCTGGCACACTACCCGCACAGCGGTGCCGTGTTCGCGCGCCGGGTGGCCACCCCCGGCCTGCCGCCGGCGACGTACTGGGACTGACGGGGCCGGAGGAGCCGGTGCCAAGGCACCCCCGGCCGGCGCAGACCGGCTCAAGCCGGCCGTTCAAAAAGTTCACGCCAGCGGTGCCCGCGCGGGCTACCATTGCCGCCCATGGCCGACGATACCCCCTTTTTGCCCCCCGGCGACGGCGCAGCGGATGACGTGCTGCGCGCATGGGCCGAGCGCATCCGCGCCGCGGCCGCCGATCGCCGCCCCTTGCGTCTGCGCGGCGGCGGCACCAAGGCGTTCTATGGCGACCCCGTCTCCGCCGAAGCCGAGGTCGTGGACACGCGCGCATACACCGGGATCCTGAGCCACGAGCCGACCGAGCTGGTGATCACGGCCCGCTGCGGCACCCCGTTGAGCGAACTGGAGGCCGCCCTCGGCCGCCACGCCCAGTATCTGCCCTTCGAGCCGCCGCACTTGGGCGACGGGGCGACCGTCGGGGGCATGGTGGCGGCCGGCCTGGCCGGCCCGGCGCGTGCCGCTGTGGGGGGCGTGCGCGACTATGTGCTGGGGGCGCGGCTGCTCAATGGCCGGGGCGAGGACTTGGTCTTTGGCGGCCAGGTGATGAAAAACGTCGCCGGCTACGACGTCAGCCGGGCGCTGGCCGGCAGCCTCGGCACGCTGGGGCTGATCACGGAGGTATCCCTCAAGGTCCTGCCCCGGCCGGCCGGTGAGGCCACCCTGCGGCTGCCGCTGTCCGCCGACGCGGCGCTGCAGCAACTGGCGCGCTGGCGCGCCCAGCCGCTGCCGCTCAACGCCAGCCGATGGCAGGACGACGCGGGCGGCACCCTGCTGTTGCGGCTGCGCGGTGCGGCCGCCGCGGTCGAGACGGCCTGCCAACGGCTGCTGGCCGAGGTGGGGGGGGATCGGCTGGACCCCGCCACCGCCCAGCGCGAGTGGGAGGCCACGCGCGAGCAGACGCTGCCCTTCTTTGCCAACCCGCCGTCACCCGCCCATGGGCTGTGGCGGCTGTCGGTGGCGCCCACCGCCCCCGTGCTGGCGCTGCCCGGGCCGACGCTGGTCGAGTGGTTTGGCGGCCAGCGCTGGGTGTGGGCGCCGCTGGATGCCGCGGACACCCTGCGCACCATGGCCCGGCAAGCGGGCGGGCATGCGACGCTGTTTCGCGCCCCGGCCGCGACGCCGCAGGCACGCGGCCGCTTCACGCCGCCCGAGGGCCCGTTGCGCGCGCTGCAGCAGCGCGTGCGGGCCGCGTTCGATCCGCACGGCCTCTTTCAGCCGGGCGTCTGGGGATTTTGATCCATGCAAACCCGACTCGCAGCCGAGTTTTTGAGCACACCCGACGGCCAGACGGCCGACGCCATCCTGCGGCGCTGCGTGCACTGCGGCTTCTGCACCGCCACCTGCCCGACCTATCAACTGCTGGGCGATGAGCTGGACGGACCGCGGGGACGCATCTATCTGATCAAGCAGGTGCTGGAAGGCGCCGAGCCCACCCGGGCGACGCAGCAACACCTGGACCGCTGCCTGACCTGCCGCAACTGCGAAAGCACCTGCCCGAGCGGGGTGGAGTACGGCCATCTGCTGGACATCGGGCGCAAGGTGGTCGAAGCGCGCGTGCAGCGCCCGGCGGGCGAGCGGGCGGTGCGCTGGCTGCTGCGCGAAGGGTTGACCTCGCCGCTGTTCGGCCCGGCGATGCGGCTGGGGCAGGCCGTGCGCGATGTGCTGCCCGCCCCGCTGCGGGCCAAGGTGCCGGCCCGGCGCGAGGCCGGCGCATGGCCGCAGGCCCCGCGGCCACGCCGCGTGCTGATGCTGGCCGGTTGCGTGCAGCCGGCGATGATGCCCACCATCAACGCCGCGACAGCGCGCGTGCTGGATGCCGCAGGCATCCAGACCGTGGTGGCGCCCAAGGCCGGCTGCTGCGGTGCCATCCGCTTCCACCTGGACGACCAGGTCGGGGCGCTGGACGACATGCGCGCCAACATCGACGCCTGGTGGCCCTGGATCGAACCCACCGATGGCAGCCCCGGCGTCGAGGCCATCGTCATGAACGCCTCGGGCTGCGGCGTGATGGTGAAGGACTACGCGCACGCGCTGCGGCACGACCCGGCCTATGCCGACAAGGCGCGCCGGATTAGCGACCTGACGCGCGACCTGAGCGAGCTGCTGCCCGACCTGGTGCCCGCCTGGCGGCAGCGGCTGGGCGACGGCCTGCCCGCGTCGGTGCCCCGGCGGCTGGTGTTTCACCCCCCCTGCACGCTGCAGCACGGCCAGAAGCTGCGCGGCGGCGTGGAGCGGCACCTGGGCGAGCTGGGCTTCGAGGTCACGCTGGCACGGCAGGAGTCGCACCTGTGCTGCGGATCGGCCGGCACCTACAGCGTGCTGCAGCCGACGCTGAGCCGCCAGTTGCGCGACCGCAAGCTGGGGCACCTGGAAGCCGCCGCCCCCCAGACGATTGTGTCGGCCAACATCGGCTGCATCACCCACCTGCAAAGCGGCACCGCCACCCCGGTGCGCCACTGGGTGGAGGTGGTGGACGAGGCCCTGGCCGCCAGCCCTGCACGGACCCCAGCCTAGCGCATCGCCCGCCATGCTGCCCGCTCTGACCGCCCTGTTGACCTTGCAACTGGCCGGGGAGGTGCTGGTGCGGATGCTGGGCCTGCCCATCCCCGGGCCGGTGCTGGGCATGGCGCTGTTGCTGGCGCTGCTGATGGCGCGCCCGGCCTGGCGCGACGCCTTGCAGCCCACCACCCAGGGCCTGCTGCAGCATCTGTCGCTGCTGTTTGTGCCGGCCGGGGTGGGGGGGGGTGCAACACCTGCAGCGGCTGGGAGACGAGGCCGTGGCCATCGCCGTCGCGCTGATCGGCGGGCTGTTGACCCTGACCGGCACGCCCTACGCCACCTATTTCGAAGGGGCGCAGTTCGTGCACTTTCTGCTCGGTCCGGCGACGGTGGCGCTCGCCGTCGCCCTGCACGCGCAGTGGCCGCTGCTGCGGCGCACCTGGGCACCGCTGGTCGCAGGGCTGGTGACCGGGGCGCTGGCCGCGGCGGTCAGCGCCGTGGCGCTGGGCTGGCTGCTGGGGGCCAGCCCGCAGACGCTGGCCTCGCTGGCCCCCAAGTCGGTGACCACGCCGGTGGCGATGGGCATCGCCGAGCGCCTGGGGGGGGCTGCCGTCCTTGACCGCGGTGCTGGTCGTGGTCACCGGCATCTTGGGCGCGGCGACGGCGCGCTGGCTGTTCGAACGGCTGGACATCGCCGACCCCTTGGTGCGCGGCTTTGCCCTGGGCGTCACGGCCCACGGCATCGGCACCGCGCGGGCCTTTCAGGTCAGCCCCACGATGGGCGCCTTCGCCGGACTGGCCATGGGGCTGGCCGCCCTATTCAACGCCCTGGCCTTGCCCTGGCTGATGCAGGGCCTGCTGGCGCTGCTGGCCCGCTGAAACGGGGGACGTCCGGGCGCGGCGGCGCGCCTCGCCCCGACGCGCTCACTGCGCGCGGATGCCGTTGCGCTCGATGATTGCCTTCATGCGCGCGGTGTCCGTGCGCATGCGCTGGGCCAGCCCCTCGGGTGCCGTGCCGGCCACCTGCCAGCCCTGGGCAAACAGCTTTTGGCGCACCTCGGGCCGCCGCACGATCTCGGCCAGCGCCGCGGCCACGCGCTGGATTTGGGCCGCGGGCCAGGTCACCGGCGCGGCGACGGCGTTCCAGATTTCCAGATCGAAGCCGCGCAGGCCCAACTCCGCCAGGCTGGGCACCTGCGGGGCCAGCGTGCTGCGCCCGGGGGAGGTCAACCCCACCGCGCGCAGCCGGCCCGCCTGCACCTGCGGCAGCGCCACGCCGGGCGGCAGCAGGGCCACCTGCACATCGCCCTGGATCATGGCCGTCACCACCTGCGGATTGCCCGGATACGGCACATGCACGGCGCGCCAGCCCGCGGCGGCCTTGAGCATCTCCATCCCGATGTGGGCGACCGTGCCCGCCCCCGGGGTGCCGTAATTCCAGCGGTCGCCCGCCTCGCGCCCCGCCGCCAGGACGGCGGCAGGCTCGGCCGGCAACCGGTTCGAGGCCGTCAGCACCAGCGGCGCGGTGCCGACCAGCGACACCGGCGCCAGATCGGTCAGCGGATCGTAGGGCGTGGCGGGGTTGAGGATCTTGGCGATGGTCAGATTGCCGTTGATCATCAGACCCAAGGTGTGGCCATCGTTGGCGCGCGCCACCTGCTCCGCGGCGATGTTGCCGCCCGCGCCCGGGCGGTTTTCCACCACCACCGGCTGGCCGAGCACCTGGGCCAGCGGCTCGGCCAGGGTGCGTGCGGTCAGGTCGGGCGACGAGCCGGGCGGAAAACCGACCAACAGGCGCAACGGCCGCGACGGCCAGCCGCCGGTCTGGGCGGAGCCTGCGGCCGGCACGGCGAGCGCGGCCACCCCCAGCGCGGCCGTGTGCAGCCAGGCGCGGCGGGACAACGATACCGACGGATGGGACGACGAACGGGGTGGAACCATGGCAGAGTCTCCTCGGATGCGGTGGTGGCGTCTGCGACCGTGCCCGGGGCTGCTCATCCGTGCAGGTCGTCGCGGCGGGCGATCTCGAACAAGCGGGCCAGCTCGTGCGAATGGTGGCGCAAATTGTGCCGGTGCCAGCGCGTGATCAGCACCATCACCCCGGCCACCAGCAGGCCGAACGCGGTGATGGCACCGAACGCCGACAGCCCCGCGCCGGTGGCGGCGCTGTAGAGAAATCCCAGCCCCAGAATGCAGGTCTGTTCGTTGAAGTTCTGCACCGCGATCGAGCGGCCCGCGCCCATCAGGTTGTGGCCGCGGTGCTGCAGCAGCGCGTTCATCGGCACCACCAGAAAGCCGCCCAGCGCCCCCAGCAGCACCAGGAACGGCGCAGCCACCCAGACGTCGCGGATGACCACCATCAGCACCACCAGCAGCCCCATCGCCACGCCCAGCGGCATCACGCGCGGGGCCTGGTCGATGCGCATGCGCACCGAGGCCACCACCGCCCCCACCGCCGTGCCGACCGCCACCACGCCGACCAGGCTGGAGGCCTGCGTGGTGTTGTAGCCCAGCGCCGCGGCGGCCCAGGCCAGCACGATGTAGCGCAGGTTGCCGCTGACGCCCCAGAACAGCGTCGTCGTGGCCAGCGAGATCTGGCCCAGATGGTCGCGCCACAGGCGCAGGTTGCAGCGCCAGAAGTCCGGCAGCAGCGCCAGCGGGTTGGGCGGCAGGTGGCGCAGCGGCGCCGTGGTGCGCGGGATGCGCAGGTTGAACGCCGCCGCGAGCCCGTACACCGCCACCAGGCCGACGATGGCCAGCTCCGCCGCCGTCGGCAGCCAGGCGCGCAGCCACGCCGCCTCGTGCGCAGCCAGCCACGCCGCCACTGCCGGCGAGACGAGCTGCCCGCCCAGCACGACGCCGAGGATGATGGAGGCGATCGTCAGCCCCTCGATCCAGCCATTGGCCTTGACCAGCTGCGACGGCGGCAGCAGCTCGGTGAGGATGCCGTACTTGGCCGGCGAATACGCCGCCGCGCCCAGCCCCACCAAGCTGTAGGCCAGCAGCGGATGCACGGGGGTCAGCATCAGCACGCAGCCCACCACCTTGATGGCGTTGCTGATAAACATGACCTGCCCCTTCGGCCGCGAGTCCGCGAACGCCCCGACCCACGGCGCCAGCAGCACGTAGAACAGCGCGAACATCGGCACCAGCGCGGCGGCCTGCCACTCCGGCGCGCCGCGGCTGCGCAGCAGCTCCACCGCCACCACGAACAGCGCGTTGTCGGCCAACGAGCTGCAGAACTGCGCCGTCATGATGGTGTAGAAGCCGCGCTTCATGGGGGCGAAATATCCGAAAGAAAGCCTCGAATCGGGGGGCGCGCACCGCCCGCCTGTGCGAAAGTCGCGTCTGGCGCAGGGTGCGCGGTTTATAGCATGCGCCTGCGCCGTCCTCTGTCCGCCAGTTCCCCTTTTCCCTTTGCTTGCCATGCCTCGCCCGATCCTCGCCACCGTGCATCTGGATGCCCTGCGCCACAACCTGCACCGCTGCCGCGCCGCCGCCGGCGACGCGCGCGTGTGGGCGGTCGTCAAGGCCAACGCCTATGGCCACGGCATCGAGCGCGTCTGGCCGGCGCTGCGCGGCGCCGATGGCTTCGCGCTGCTGGATCTGGCCGAGGCCGAGCGGCTGCGCGCGCTGGGCTGGCGCGGCCCGATCCTGCTGCTGGAGGGCTGCTTCGAGCCGCGCGACCTGGAGACCTGCTCGCGCCTGGACCTGTGGCACGTGGTGCACACCGAGGAGCAGATCGACTGGCTGGCGGCGCACAAGACCCACCAGCCGCACCACGTGTTCCTGAAGATGAACTCCGGCATGAACCGGCTCGGCTTTCGCCCCGAGGCCTACCGCGCCGCCTGGGCGCGGCTGCAGGCGCTGCCGCAGGTGGGTGAGATCGGGCTGATGACGCACTTTTCCGACGCCGACGGGCTGCGCCACGGGCGCGAGGGCGTGCTGCACCAGGTGGAGGCGTTCGTGCGCGCCACGCGCGACCTGCCCGGCGAGCGCAGCCTGTGCAACAGCGCCGCCACGCTGCGCCACGCGCTGCGGCTGCGCCTGGGCGACGGCGGCGGGGCGCTGGCCGCGGACTGGGTGCGCGCCGGCATCGCCCTCTACGGCAGCGCGCCGGACCACCCGGCGCACGCCGCCGCCGACTGGGACCTGCAGCCGACGATGACGCTGGCCAGCCGGCTGATCGCCATCCAGCCGGTGGCCGCCGGCGAGACGGTCGGCTATGGCTCCGCCTTCACCGCACCGCGCGACCTGCGCGTCGGCATCGTCGCCTGCGGCTACGCCGACGGCTACCCGCGCCACGCCAGCCTGTCGCAAGCCCCCGGCGCGCCGGTGCTGGTGCGCGGCGTGCGCACCCACTTGGTCGGGCGCGTCAGTATGGATATGCTGGCGGTGGACCTGACCCCGGTGGAGGCCGCCGGCGGCCCGTGCCACCTCGGCGACGAAGTGGTGCTGTGGGGCCGCAGCGGCAGCGGCGCGGTGCTGCCGGTGGACGAGGTGGCGCAGGCCGCCGGCACCATCGCCTACGAGCTGCTGTGCGCGGTGGCGGCGCGCGTGCCGTTCGCCGTCGACGAGGCCGACACGCCGTAGCTCTTGTACTCCTGGGGGTATGGCGCTATACTCGCGTCCAATGGAGGATCAAGCCATGGATCGACGCACGACGCCCCTCCCCCTGCTGGCCCGCCGGCGCTGGCTCGGCGCGGCCGTTGCCACCGCGCTGCTCGGCGGCGCGCTGCCCCCCCTGACCTGGGCCCAGCCCGAGGCGGCCGGCCCACGCGTGCCGGTGGCCGAAGCCACCCGCCGCCCGGTCGGCCAGGCGCTGTTGCTGGACGCCACCATCGAAGCGCAACAGCAGGCCACGCTGGCGGCCCAGGCCAGCGGCCGCATCGTGCAGCTGCACGTCAAGGCCGGTGACCGCGTGCGCGCCGGGCAGGTGCTGGCGGTGATCGACGACCGCGAGACCACGGCCGGCGTGCAGCGCGCCGGCGGCGCGGTGGCACAGGTCGAAGCCGAGCTGCGCAACGCCGAGGCCCACGCCAAGCGCACGCGCGAGCTGCGCGCGCAGGGCTTCGTGTCACAGGCGGCGCTGGACACCGCCGAGGCCCAGGCCGCCGCCGCACGCGCCGCGCTGCAGCAGGCCAAGGCCGCGCAGTCGCAGGCCACGCTGGCGCAGGGTTTCACGCGGTTGACCGCGCCGTTCGACGGCTTCGTGCTGGCCACGCACGCCGAGGCCGGCGACCTGGCCGCGCCGGGCCGCCCGGTGCTGACGGTCTACGCGCCGCAGCCACTGCGCGCCACCGTGTATGTGCCGGCGTCGCAGTCGGCGCTGGCGGAGCGCGCCCAGCGCGTCGAGGTGCGCCTGCCCGATGGGCGCTGGGTGCAGCCCAGCGGCCGCAGCCGCCTGCCGGCCGCCGATCCCGTGGCGCAGACAGTGGAGTGGCGCCTGCCGCTCGCGGCCGCCGATGCACAGGGTGTGCTGCCCGGTCAGGCGGTCAAGGTGCGTTTTGCCGCCGGCAGCGACGAGCGGCTGGTGGTGCCGGCCAGCGCCCTGCTGCGCCGGGGCGAGCTGACCGCAGCCTATGTGGCGGCACCGGCCGGGGCGCCCGCGGGCTTCGTGCTGCGTGCGGTGCGCACCGGTGCCGACCACGGCGAGGCCGGGGTCGAGATCCTGTCGGGCCTGCAGCCGGGCGAGCGCGTGGCGCTCGATCCGGTGCGCGCGGGGCTGCGCGGTGCGCAGCCGGCGCAGTGATCGGCCATCGTCCCCCTCCCCGCACGCAGGAGAACGGCCGATGAACGCCGAACCCCAAACTACCCCCACCGGTACCCAGACCGAACGGCTGGGCATCTCCGGCGTGATCGCGCGCGCCTTCCAGGCCAACGCCATCACGCCGCTGCTGGCGCTGGTGGCGCTGCTGCTGGGCCTCTTTGCGGTGCTGGTCACGCCGCGCGAGGAGGAGCCGCAGATCAACGTCACGATGGCCAACGTGCTGATCCCATTCCCCGGCGCCTCCGCCGCGGACGTGGAAAAGATGGTGGCGCAGCCCGCCGAGCACGTGCTGTCGCAGATCCAAGGCATCGAGCACACCTACAGCGTCTCGCGCCCCGGCGTGGCGGTGCTGACGGTGCAGTTCAAGGTCGGCGTGCCGCGCACCGAGGCGCTGGTGCGCCTGTACGACGTGCTCAACGCCAACCAGGACTGGCTGCCGCAGGGCCTGGGCGTGCTGCCGCCGATCGTCAAGCCCAAGGGCATCGACGACGTGCCGGTGCTGGCCGCCACGCTCTGGAGCCCCGCGGGCACGAGCGCGTGGGAGATCGAGCGCGTCGCGCACGCCATCGAGACCGAGCTCAAGCGCGTGCCCGGCACGCGCGAGGTGCAGACCATCGGCGGCCCGGGCCGCGCTATCCACGTCTGGATCGAGCCGGAGCGGCTGCGCGCGCGCGGCGTGCCGCTGCAGGCCATCCACCAGGCGATCGCCGCCGCCAACCAGGCCATGCCGTCCGGCACCGTGGCGCAGCCGCGCCAGCAGCCCGGCGAGCCGGGCCTGCTGACGGTGGAAACCGGCGAGTTCCTGAAAAGCGTGCAGGACGTCGGCGACATCGTGGTCGGCGTGCACCAGGGCCGCCCGGTGTACCTGCGCGAGGTGGCGGGCATCGAGGAAGGTGCGCAGCTGCCGCGCCGCTACGTCTGGCACACGCCGGGGCCGGCCGCGACGCTGCCGCAGGGCGCGCAGCCCGGCCAGGCCTACCCCGCCGTCACGGTCATCGTGACCAAGAAGCCGGGTGAGAACGCCGTGGACGTCGCGCGCGCCGCGACGCAGCAGCTGGAGCGCCTGCACAACACGCTGATCCCCGAGGGCGTGGAGGTGACGATCAGCCGCGACTACGGCGCCACCGCCGCCGACAAGGCCAACAAGCTGATCAGCAAGCTGATCTTCGCCACCGGCAGCGTGATCGTGCTGGTCGGGCTGGCGCTGGGCCGGCGCGAGGCGGTCATCGTCGGCGTCGCGGTGATCCTGACGTTGACCGCGACGCTGTTTGCCTCGTGGGCGTGGGGCTTCACGCTCAACCGCGTGTCGCTGTTCGCGCTGATTTTTTCGATCGGCATCCTGGTGGACGACGCCATCGTCGTGGTGGAAAACATCCACCGCCACCGCCTGCTCACGCCCGAGGCACCGCTGCGCGAGATCATCCCGCGCGCGGTGGACGAGGTCGGCGGGCCGACGATCCTGGCCACCCTGACGGTGATCGCGGCGCTGCTGCCGATGGCCTTCGTCACCGGCCTGATGGGGCCGTACATGAGCCCGATCCCGATCAACGCCAGCATGGGCATGGCGATCTCGCTGGCGGTGGCGTTCACCATCACGCCGTGGCTGGCGTGGAAGCTGATGGGCGCGCATGGCGCTGCCGGCCACGCGGCGCACGGGCCGTCCAGGCTGACGCGCGGACTGCAGACCCTGTTTACGCGCGTGCTGACGCCGTTTCTGGAAAACGCCCGTCACCGCTGGCTGCTGGCGCTGGGCGTGCTGGCGGGCCTGTTCCTGTCGATCGGACTGGCGGTGGTGCAGGCGGTGATCCTCAAGATGCTGCCGTTTGACAACAAGAGCGAGTTCCAGGTGGTGCTGGAAATGCCCGCCGGCACGGCGCTGGAAGACACCGCCGCGGCGCTGCAGGACATGACGGCGTTTTTGGCGCAGCAGCCCGAAGTCACCCATGTGCAGGGCTACGCCGGCACCGCCAGCCCGATCACCTTCAACGGCCTGGTGCGGCAGTACTACCTACGCGCCGACGCCGAGCAGGGTGACCTGCAGGTCAACTTGGTTGACACCAAGCACCGCAAGGAGCAAAGCCACGCCATCGCGCAGCGGCTGCGCCCGGGGCTGGAGGCCATCGCCCAGGCGCACGGCGGGCGCATCAAGGTGGTCGAGGTGCCGCCAGGGCCGCCGGTGCTGTCGCCCATCGTGGCCGAGGTGTACGGCCCGGACGAGGTCGGCCGCGCCGAGCTCGCGCGCCGCGTGGCCAAAGCGTTTGCCGACACGCCCGACATCGTCGGCATCGACACCACGCTCAAAGAGGAGGTGCCGCGCGTCTTCCTGCGCATCGAGCGCGCGCGCGCCGAGCGGCTGGGCATCCCGGCGCAGGTGATCGCGCAGACGGTTTACACGGCGCTCTCAGGCAGCGATGCGGCCTACCTGCACGACGGCTACGCCAAATACGCGGTGCCGGTGCGGCTGCAGCTGCCGCGCGAGCGTCAGGTCGGGCTGGACGCGGTGCTGGCGCTGCCGCTCAAAGCCGCCGACGGCCGCATGGTGCCGCTGTCGGAGCTGGTGCGCGTGGAGCACGGCGTCATCGACCAGCCGCGCTTCACCAAGGACCTGCTGCCGGTGGTGTACGTGCTGGGCGACATGGCCGGGCGCACCGACTCGCCGCTGTACGGCATGTTCGCCATCCGCAGCCGGCTGGCCGAGGCCGCGCTGCCCGAGGCCGGGCCGCTGGGCGAATACTGGATCCGCCAGCCCGAAGACCCCTGGCGCGGCTACGCCATCAAGTGGGACGGCGAGTGGCAGGTCACCTACGAGACGTTCCGCGACATGGGGGCGGCCTACGCGGTCGGTCTGGTGCTGATCTACCTGCTGGTGGTGGCGCAATTCCGCAGCTACCTGACGCCGCTGATCATCATGGCGCCGATTCCGCTGACGATGATCGGCATCATGCCAGGGCACGCGCTGCTGGGCGCGCAGTTCACCGCCACCAGCATGATCGGCATGATCGCGCTGGCCGGCATCATCGTGCGCAACTCGATCCTGCTGGTGGACTTCATCGAGCTGGAGACCGCGCGCGGCATGCCGTTCAAGGAGGCCGTGATCCAGTCCGCCGCGGTGCGTGCGCAACCCATCGCGCTGACGGCGCTGGCGGCCATGCTGGGGGCGTTTTTCATTCTCGACGACCCGATCTTCAATGGGCTGGCCGTGTCGTTGGTTTTTGGCATCGCGGTCTCCACCTTGCTGACGCTGGTGGTCATCCCGGTGCTGTACTACGCCGTGTACCGGCGCTGCCACGAGGCGCCGGGTGCGCCGCGCCCCGCCTGAACCCGGTTTTTCCGCAACCCTGTCCCAACCCCCTTGCAAGTGAGGAGAACATCATGACCGTCGAGCGCTGGATCCGTGTGATCGCGGGCCTGTTCGTGTTCCTGTCGGTGGCGCTGGGCGCGCCCGCCAGCCCCCTGTTCGTCAGCGAGTGGTTCCTGGCCTTCACCGCCTTCGTCGGGCTGAACCTGTTCCAGTTTGGTTTCACCAACTTCTGCCCGCTGGCCATCATCCTGAAGAAGCTGGGCGTGCCCGAGGCCGCCATCCCCTGCAAGGCCTGCTGAGGCGCGAGGCGGAGGCCGCGATGAACGGTGCCCATCCCACCCCGCTGAAGTTCCTGCACCCGGGCTGGTTCACGCTGGTGATGGGCCTGAGCGGCCTGGCACTGGCGTGGCACGCCGCCGGCCCCGTGCTCGGCCCCTGGGCCGAGGGGGCGGCGCTGGTCATCGGCGCGCTGGCCGCGGCGGTGTTCGTCGCCGTGCTGATCGGCTCACTGCTGCGCTGGCGGCGCCACCCCGAGGCCGTGGCCGAGGACCTGCGCCACCCGGTGCGCCACGCGTTCATCGCGGCGTTGCCGGTGTCGCTGCTGCTGGTGGCCACCTGGCTGCAAAGCATGGCGCTGGCGCAGCCGCTGGCGCACGCGCTGTGGTGGGTGGGTTCGCTCGGTCAGCTGACCGTCACGGTGTGGACGCTGGGCAAGTGGCTGGCGCCCACCACGGCGCACGCACCCAACGCGCAGTCGCTGTGGAACGGCGTCACCCCGGTGCTCTACATCCCGGTGGTCGGCAACGTCGTCGCGCCGCTGGCCGGCGTCGGCTTCGAGCACGCCCTGTGGTCGGCGGTGCACTTCGGCATCGGGGTGTTCTTCTGGCCGGTGGTGTTCACGCTGCTGGTGGTGCGGCGGCTGGCGCACGGGCCGATGCCGCCGCGACTGCATCCAACGTGGTTCATCTCGCTGGCGCCGGCGGCGGTTGTGGGGCTGTGCGCGCTGCGCTTCGGCTGGCCGCCGGGGGTGGCAGCCACCGTGTGGGGCGTGGGCCTGTTCATGCTGCTGTGGGTCGGCACGCAGGCGCGGCGCTACTTCGCGCAGCCGTTCGCGCTGCCGTTCTGGGCCGTGTCGTTCCCGCTGGCGGCGTTCACCGCCCTGACCTTCAAGTTGGCCGTGGCGCTGGCGCACCCCGGGCTGCAGTTGGCGGCACTGGGGCTGCTGGCGCTGGTGTCGGTGGTGATCGCGGCGCTGGCGCTGGCCACGATCAAGGGCCTGCGGCAAGGCACGCTGCTGGCGCCGGAGCCGGTGGCGCCGATCGTGCCGGCCACGCCCTGACCCCATCCCCGGGGCGTCACGCGTGGCACGGCCGGGAAGCCGGGCGATACCGGGGCCCGGGGCGGTAGCGAGCGGTTAGCATAGCCGACATGCACGCCGCCGCGCCCGACCGCCTCCTCGCCCTGCCCGAGTGGCTGGCCAGCCCCACCGGTCAGCCGGCGGGACTGCGCTGGCATGTGCTGCCCTGCCCCCAGGGGGTGGAACCCACATGGTGGCAGTCGGCCGAGGTGGTGACCCTGGCCGAGCGGTGGCCCACCTGCTGGATCGGCCAACGCGAAGATCTGGCGCCCGCGGCGGACACCATCCCGCCGTGCCAACCGAATGAGGTCGCCGAGTCCCACACACAGCCCCCGGACGGCCACGGCCCGCGGTGGACTGCCGGGACGTGGTACCTGAGGCCACCGGCCCGGCCCAACACCGCCCACACGGCGTCGCGCCAGCGCGCCTTGCGCCTGCTGGAGCTGGTGCATGCCGACGCCGATCTGCACGAGCTGGAGGCGGCTTTTCGCGAAGACGCGGCCCTGTCCTACCAATTGCTGCGGCTGGTCAACTCCGCCGCGTTTGGCGCGCGCCGCGAAATCACCAGCTACGGGCAGGCCATCCTGATGATGGGGCGCCAGCCCCTCAAGCGCTGGCTGCACCTGCTGGTCTTTGCCGCGGGCGACGACGACGCCCGCAGCGCCATGCTGCAGATGGACGTGGCCCTGCGCGCACGCGGCATGGAGGCCTTGGCGCAGGATGCCGGGCTGGACCGCGTAGGGCAAGACCTGGCCTTCATGGCGGGCATGCTCTCGCGGCTGGATGTGCTGTTTGGGCAGCCCTTGCCCGAGCTGCTGCGCCCGCTGGCCATCGGCGACGACCTGCGCGATGCCCTGCTCGCCCCCGACCAGACCGCGCATCCCGTCGGGGCCCTGCTGCGCACCTGGCAAGCGGTCGAGGCCCGTGCGCTCGACAACGTCACCCGCCACTGGCCGGCCTGGGGGATGGAGGGCCCCCGGTTCCAAGCCTGCATCCTGGCGGCCTGTCACTGGACTTTGGACCTGATCGGGGCGGGAGCCGGGCGTGAGCGATGCGCAGGATGATGGCACGGCCGTCGACATCGAACTCGATGCCGCCGGCTTCGTAACCCACTGGCCCGCGCAGGCCGTCGCCCTGTTTGGCCTGCCGGCCTCCGCCGTCCTGGGGCAGCCGCTGCCCTGGCTGCTCGACGACCGGCAAGACCCGACCCACGCCCAGCTGGTGACCCTGCCCCACGACGGCGAGGCCCTGCGCCTGCTGGTCGAGCGGCCGGATGCCAGCGGCCAGACCCGACGTCTGTGGATGACGCTGCGGCGGCGCCACGACGCCCCTCTGGCCCGTCCTGTGGGCAGACCCCGCCCCGCCCCCGCTGGACGCGCTGATGCACAGCGACGACGGCCACTGGCACGGCGAAGCCACGGCGCGGGACCGCGAGGGGCACCCGCTGCCGCTGGGCGTGAGCCTGGCGCTGGACGACTTTGGCACGGGCTACTCCAGCCTGGCCTACCTCAAGCGCTTTCCGATTCGCACGCTCAAAATCGACCGCTCCTTCGTCACCGGCATTCCGCACCAGATCAGCGACGGCGCCATCGCCCGCGCGATCGTGACCGTGGGGCAGCAGTTGCGCCAGGAGATCGTCGCGGAAGGGGTCGAGACCGTCGAGCAGATGCAATTTCTGCGCGCGCTCGGCTGCGATCAACTGCAGGGCTTTCTGTTCAGCCCCCCGGTGGACCTGGACACCTTCGAAACCCTGGTGCGGCAAGACCGGCGCCTGTCTCTGGATCCCCCCCATTCATGATGACCCTGACCGACGGCCTGCTGCTGGCCAGCGCCGCCTTTGCCGCGGGCGTGCTCAACGCCATCGCTGGTGGCGGCAGTTTTTTGACGTTCCCTGCGCTCGTGTTCACGGGCGTCAACCCCATCGTCGCCAACGCCACCAGCGCGGTCGCGGTCAGCCCGGGCTATCTGGGCAGCACCCTGGGCATGCGCGACGAGCTGGCCCGGGTGCCGCCGCACCGCCTGCGCATGGAGGCCGGCATCGCCGCGGCGGGCGGGGTGGCGGGGGCCCTGCTGTTGCTGATCACCCCGGCCAGCGCCTTTCGCGCCATCGTGCCGTGGCTGCTGCTGTTTGCCACGGTCGTCTTCATGGCCGGGCCGCGGTGCGTGCGCTGGTTGGCCGAGCACCGCGGCGGCGTCCCGGGCCGCAGCGCGCGAACCTGGGGGCTGCTGGCCGTGTCCGTGTACGGCGGCTATTTCAACGGCGGGCTGGGCATCCTGCTCATGGCGCTGTACACCGTGACGGGGGAGTCGCGCATCCACACCGCCAACGCGCTCAAAAACCTCAATTCGCTGGTGTTGTCGCTGCTGTCGGTGGCGACGTTCGCGCTCGCCGGTGCCATCGCCTGGGGCCCGGCGGTGCTGATGATGGCGGCCGCCACCGCCGGGGGCTACGCCGGCGCACACGGCGCGCGGCGGCTGCCCGCTGCCGCCGTGCGGGCGGTGGTCATCGGCACCGGGATCGTGATGAGCGCCGTGTTCTTTTGGCGCGGCTGAACCCACCCTCGGACTGCGCTACGATCACGGTATTTCACCCCCCACCGTGTATCTGCCATGGACCGCATGCCCGACGTCCTGAGCGGACGTCTCGAACAAATCGCCTACCCCCACATCCGGGACCGCCTGCGCGATCAGGTGTTGCACCGCGACCCGCAGTTCACCGCCGGCGGTGGCAAACCGATCAACGGTTACAGCAAGATTCCGCTGCCCAAGCACTGGTGACGCGAGCGCCGTCCCCGGACGATCCGCGGCCGTCATCGCCGCCCTAGACGCCGCCCTCGGCACCGCCCCAGACCCGATCCAGCGCTGTCCAGGCGGCTTCGATGGCCGGCTCGCCCTGCCGCTCAGCCAGGCTGACGAAGCTCAACACACACCCCAGCGCCACCCGGTCGGCCACCACCAGCCCGCGCGCCTGCACCTCGCGGATGGCCACCGCGTCGCGCACCAGGCTCAGGCCCACGCCGGAGCGCACCAGGTCCAGCATCGACGCCTCCTGATCCACCAGGGCCACACGCCGCACCTGCAACCCCAGCGGCTGCAGGGTGCGGCGCAGCAGGCGGTGATGGGCCGACTCGGGCGGCGTCTCGATCCACGGCAAGGCCGCGAGCTCGGCCCAGCCGCGCCCCTGCACCTGCGGCCCCCACCCGGCGGGCGCCAGCACGCGGTAGGTGAACGGGGTGAGCGTGCGCACGCGGTAGCGCCCGGCCGTCCCGCGGTCCTGGTCCGGGTCACCGAGGTAGAAGCCCACGTCGTGCTCGCCCGCGTCCAGGCGCTGCAGCACCTCGCCGCTCATGCCCTGGCGCAACGCCGTCTGCAGGAAGGGGGCGGTCTCCACCAGCTCGCGCAAAAAGGCCCCCAGGCGGGTGAACTCCGGATCCAGGATGGTGCCGATGGCCAGCTCCCCGCGCACCTGCTGGCGCAGGCGCTGGGCGGCGCCGTCGAACTCGCGCTGCGCCGCCAGCACCCGGTCGGCCAGGGGCAACAGGGCCGCACCGTCCGGGGTCAGCCGCATGCCGCGCGGGGTGCGCTCGAACAGCCGCACCCCCAGCCGCGTCTGCAAGGCCTTGAGCTGCAGACTCAAGGCCGGCTGCGTCAGGTGCAGGCGCTGCGCCGCCCGCGACAGGCTGCCTTCGCGGGCCACGGCGGCAAAGGCGCGCAGGGCGGTGTGGTCCATCCGGGTATTAGATCACCTTATGTCTGACTTTTGAAAAACTCGCTGGTCAGGCGAGCTGCACTCTTCTACAGTGGGGGTTTTCGCATGAGCCGGATTTAAGACCATGATCCTGACCCCCACCGCCATCGGCCACCACATCGGCGGCCGCCCCGTCGCCGGCCAGTCGGGCCGCCAGCAGGACGTCTTCAACCCCGCGACGGGCGCCATCACCGGCCGCGTCGCGCTGGCCGATGCGGCCGAGGTGCAAGCCGCCGTCGCGGCCGCACGCGCGGCCTTCCCCGCCTGGGCCGAGCTGCCCCCGCTGCGCCGCGCGCGCATCCTGTTCCGGTTTCTGGAGCTGCTCAATCAGCACCGCGACGAGCTGGCCGCCATGATCACCGCCGAGCACGGCAAGGTGTTCACCGACGCGCAGGGCGAAGTCACCCGCGGCATCGAGATCGTCGAATTCGCCTGCGGCATTCCGCAACTGCTCAAGGGTGACTACACCGAGCAGGTCTCCACCGGCATCGACAACTGGACCATGCGCCAGCCGCTGGGCGTGGTCGCGGGCATCACGCCGTTCAACTTCCCCGTCATGGTGCCGATGTGGATGTTCCCGGTCGCGCTGGCCTGCGGCAACACCTTCGTGCTCAAGCCCAGCCCCATCGACCCGTCGCCGTCGCTGCGCATCGCCGAGCTGCTGCAGCAGGCCGGCCTGCCCGACGGCGTGTTCAACGTGGTGCAGGGCGACAAGGCGGCGGTGGACGCGTTGCTGGATCACCCCGATGTGCGGGCGGTCAGCTTCGTCGGCTCGACGCCGATCGCCAACACCATCTACGAGACCGGCGCGCGCCACGGCAAGCGCGTGCAGGCCCTGGGCGGGGCCAAGAACCACATGGTCGTCATGCCCGATGCAGATCTGGACCAGGCGGTCGACGCGCTGATCGGTGCGGCCTTCGGCTCGGCCGGCGAACGCTGCATGGCCATCTCGGTCGGCGTGCTGGTGGGCGACGTGGCCGACCGGATCATGCCCCGGCTGGTCGAACGCACGCGGGCGCTGAAGGTGCTGGACGGGATGAACCGGCAGGCCGAGATGGGCCCCATCGTCACCGACGCCGCGCGCCAGCGCATCACCGGCTACATCGAGGCCGGCGTGCGCGAAGGGGCACAGCTGCTGGTGGACGGCCGGGGCTTCGACGGCCGCAGCGCCGGCCCGGGCTGTGACCACGGCTTCTGGCTGGGCGGCACGCTGTTCGACCACGTCACGCCGGAGATGTCGATCTACCGCGACGAGATCTTCGGCCCCGTGCTGTCGTGCGTGCGGGTGCCGGACTTTGCCACCGCGGTGCGGCTGATCAACGAGCACGCCTACGGCAACGGCACGGCCTGCTTCACCCGCGACGGGCATGTGGCGCGCGAGTTTGCGCGCCGCGTGCAGGTCGGCATGGTGGGCATCAACGTGCCGATCCCGGTGCCGATGGCCTGGCACGGCTTTGGCGGCTGGAAAAAGAGCCTGTTCGGCGACATGCACGCCTATGGCGAGGAGGGCGTGCGCTTCTACACCGCGCAAAAGAGCGTCATGCAGCGCTGGCCCGAGAGCACGCCCAAGGGCGCCGAGTTCGTGATGCCGACGTCGCAGTGAACACCTTCGACTACATCGTGGTCGGCGGCGGCACCGCCGGCAGCCTGCTGGCCAACCGCCTGTCGGCCAACCCGCGCCACCGCGTGCTGCTCATCGAGGCTGGGCAGAAGGACAACTACCACTGGGTGCACATCCCGGTGGGCTACCTGTACTGCATCGGCAACCCGCGCACCGACTGGCTGTACAAGACGGAACCGGACGCGGGCCTCAACGGCCGGCAACTGCGCTACCCGCGCGGCAAGGTGCTGGGCGGCTGCTCCAGCATCAACGGCATGATCTATATGCGCGGCCAGGCGCGCGACTACGACCAGTGGGCGCAGATCACCGGCGACGACGAGTGGACGTGGGAGCGCTGCCTGCCCGACTTCAAGGCGCACGAGGACCACTACCGGCTGGATGCGGACACCGACCCCGCATTCGCCGCCCTGCACGGCCATCGGCGCACCGGCAGCACGGGCGAGTGGCGTGTGGAAAAGCAGCGCCTGCGCTGGGACATTCTGGACGCCTTCGCGCAGGCGGCGCAGCAGGCCGGCATCCCGGCCACGGACGACTTCAATCGCGGCACCAACGAAGGGGTGGGCTACTTCGAGGTCAACCAGAAAAGCGGCTGGCGCTGGAACACGGCCAAGGCCTTTTTGCGCCCGACCTGCGAGCGGCGGCCCAACTTCACCCTGTGGACCGGCGCGCAGGTCAAGCGGCTGCTGATCGAGCGCGGCGCGGACGGCGCCCTGCACTGCCGGGGGGTGGAGGTCTGGACCGCCCAAGGCAGCGTGACCGCCCAGGCCGCGCGCGAGGTGGTGCTCAGCGCCGGCGCCATCGGCAGCCCGCAGATCCTGCAACTCTCCGGCATCGGGCCGGCGGCCGTGCTGCGGCCCCTGGGGCTCGAGGTGCTGGCCGACCTGCCGGGCGTGGGCGCCAACCTGCAAGACCACCTGCAAATCCGCGCCGTCTTCAAGGTGCAGGGGGCCGAGACGCTCAACACCCTGGCCCGCCACTGGTGGGGCAAAGCCCACATCGGGCTGCAATACCTGCTGACGCGCAGCGGGCCGATGAGCATGGCGCCCAGCCAGTTGGGCGCCTTCACGCGCAGCGGGCCCGGCTTCGACTGGCCCAATGTGGAATACCACGTGCAGCCGCTCAGCCTGGACGCCTTTGGCGAGCCGCTGCACCCCTTCCCGGCGTTTACGGCCAGCGTATGCAACCTCAACCCGACCAGCCGCGGCACGGTGCATCTGCGCAGCCCGCGCTTCGAGGACGCGCCCGCCATCGCGCCCCAGTACCTGTCCACGGCGCAGGACCGCCAGGTTGCGGCCGACAGCCTGCGTCTGACCCGGCGCATCGTCGCCCAGCCGGCGCTCGCCCCCTACCGGCCCGAGGAATACCGGCCCGGCCCGCAGTACCAGACCGACGAGGAACTGGCGCGGCTGGCCGGCGACATCGCCACCACCATCTTCCACCCGGTGGGCACCACGGCGATGGGGCGCGACGGAGACCCGATGGCGGTCACCGACCCCCACCTGCGCGTGCGCGACGGGCGCGGCGGGCGCATCGGCGGGCTGCGCGTGGTCGATGCCGGCATCATGCCCACCATCACCAGCGGCAACACCAACAGCCCCACCTTGATGATCGCCGAGAAGGCCGCGCGCTGGATCCTGGCCGGCGCATGACCGCGCTGCGGGTTTGTCCCAAGCCGCAGCGGGGACAACGCCACCTAGAATGTCCGTACTCGGACACCGGCGCCTGCGCGCAGCCGGGCAGCTCTGAGAGGACCGAGGAGACAAATCGATGGCGCGGCACGCCAGCCAAGCGCCCGTTTGAGGGTAAACCCCGACAGAGACGATCCAGGTGCCACCGCCACAGGTGGCTTGCGACGACACCGGCAGCCCCGCTCCCGGTGTTTTTTGTTGCCGCGCGCGCGGCGCGCATGTCGATTCAGGCGCGGGTGTCGAGCAAGCGCCCCATCGCCTGATCGGCCGCTTTGAACACCTGCAAATTGGCCGCAAAGCTGGTGGCCGCCATTTTCTGCTCCACCATGTCGGCGGCCAGATCGGCCCCGGGCTCGGGCCGCTTGTCGATGCGGGTGCGCACCCCCGCGCCCGGCGCGGGCTCGGCCTCGCTGCGCACCTGCTCGCGGCGGTAGCCGTCGGTTTGCGCGTTGGCGATGTTGTTGGCCGCGCTGCTCAGCCGGGTCTGCGCCGCGCGCATCCCGGACAACGCCGCGCTGTTGATCCTGCCGTCCATACCCGGCAGTGTACGGCCGGGGCGGGACTTCGTGCCAACGCGGCGACGAACGGCCCCGCCCCGGGCGCGGGCGTCAGCCCGCCGAGCGCCGGTCGAGCAGCGCGTACAGACCAATGGCGCCAAAAGTCGCCGTGCCGATGCCGCCCAGGGCAAAGTCGCCAAACTTCAGCGTGAAGTCGCCCGTGCCCAGCACCAGCGTGATCGCCGCCACCAGCAGGTTCTTGTTGTCGGAAAAGTCCACCTGGTTGTCCACCCAGATCTTGGCGCCCGCCACCGCGATCAGGCCAAACACCACGATCGAGACCCCGCCCATCACCGCCAGCGGAATGGCCTGGATCAGCGCGCCGAACTTGGGGCTGAAGCCCAGCAGAATGGCCATCAGGCCCGCCACGACGAAGATCGCGGTCGAGTAGATCTTGGTCGCCGCCATCACGCCGATGTTCTCGGCGTAGGTGGTCACGCCCGTGCCGCCCGCGCTGCCGGCGACCATGGTCGCCACGCCATCGCCCATGAAGGCGCGGCCCATGTACACATCCAGGTTCTTGCCCGTCATCGCCGTCACGGCCTTGATGTGGCCCAGGTTTTCGGCCACCAGAATCACGGCCACCGGCGCGATCAGCAGCATCGCATGGCCGCTGAACACGGGGGCGCTGAAGTTGGGCATGCCAATCCACGCGGCATTGGCCACCCCCGACAGGTCGAGCGGCTTGCCCAACCCCAGGCCGTTGGCCAGCACGGCATACACGACACTGGCCACGATCAGGCCCATCAGGATCAACAGCCGCTGCACCATGCCGCGTGTGAACACCGCCACCAGCCCCACGCAGACGAAGGTCACCGCCTGCATCCAGGCATCGAACGGCGTCGGCGCCATGTTCTTGACCGGAATGTGCGCCAGGTTCAGGCCGATCACCGCCACCACTGCCCCCGTAACCACCGGCGGCATCAGGCGCTCGATCCATCCGGTACCCACCGCCTGCACGACGGCCCCGATGACGAAGTACAGCGCCCCGCACGCGATGATGCCGCCCAGCGCCACGCCGATGTTGGCGTTGGGCCCCTGCCCGGCATAGCCCGTGGCTGCGATCACCACACCGATGAACGCAAAGCTCGACCCCAGGTAGCTGGGCACCTTGCCGCCCGTGGCCACGAAGAACAGCAGCGTGCCGATGCCGCTCATCAGGATGGCGACGTTGGGATCGAAGCCCATCAGGATGGGCGCCAGCACCGTCGCGCCAAACATGGCGATCAGGTGCTGCACCCCCAGCATGGCGGTCTGCGGCCAGGGCAGCCGCTCATCCGGCCCGATGACGCCGCCGGCCTGCAGGGCGGCGTCGGATTTTTCCGTCCATTGGAACATGATGGTTCTCGCTCCTCGCGTGGTTTCGGGTAAATGGGCGTGATTCTGCCCGCGGGCGCCATGCCCCTGCAAGCCTCGTGTCAGGTCGCGGGCGCCCGCGCCGGGGCAAGCAGGATTCGGGCCGGCTCGCCTGACGCCGACGCGACGGGCCGCGCGGCGCCGCTCTCGATAATTCGGCCCATGCGCCCCCCGTGCGCGGCCGACCGCGCCAAGCGCCGAAGGAGACCGGATGCCCGCCCCCTACACCCCCCAGATTGGCCGCTACCAGGACTGGCTGCGGCAGCGCCATGGCCTGGGCTTTGACGACTACGACGCGCTGTGGCGCTGGTCCACCACCGACCTGGGGGCGTTCTGGCAAAGCGTGTGGGACTACTTTGCCCTGGAGTCGCCCACGCCGCACCGCGCCGTGCTGGAAGGCGCGGCCATGCCGCATGTGCGCTGGTTCCCCGGTGCGCAGGTGAACTATGCGCGCCAGGTGTGGCGCCATGTGGAGCCGGCCGAGGCCGCGGGCCAGCCGGCCATCATCGCCGAGGACGAACTGGGCCGCGTGCGCACCGTGGGCTGGCGCGAGCTGCAGCGCGACGTGGCCGCGTTGGCGGTGGGCCTGCGCGCGCTGGGGGTGCGGCGCGGCGACCGCGTGGCCGCCTATTTGCCCAACCGGGCCGAGACGGTGGTGGCCTTTCTGGCCTGCGCCAGCCTGGGCGCGATCTGGAGCGTGTGCGCGCCGGACATGGGCACGGCGGCGGTGCTGGACCGCTTCCGCCAGATCGAGCCGACCGTGCTGATTGCCGCGGACGGGGTGCACTACGCGGGCCGGCCGCTGGACCGCAGCGCCACCGTGCGCGAGCTGCGCGCCGGCCTGCCGACGCTGTCCCATGTGGTCACGCTGCGCACGCCATACGCGGCGCAGCGCCTGACCGACACGCACGACTTTGCCGCGCTGGTCGATCGCGACGATGCGGCCGTGCGCGACTTTGCGCCCGAGTGGCTGCCGTTCGACCATCCGCTGTGGATCGTGTACTCCAGCGGCACGACGGGCCTGCCCAAGCCCATCGTGCACGGGCATGGCGGCATCCTGCTGACCACGCTGGCGCTCAAAGTCCTGCACAACGACATCGGCCCCAGCTACGACCCCAACAGCCTGGGCGAGCGCTTTCACTGGTACAGCTCCACCGGCTGGGTGATGTGGAACGCCCAGATCGCCGGGCTGACCGGCGGGACCACCATCGTGCTCTACGACGGCAGCCCGGGCGGACGCAAGGACGAGCCGGACTGGACCGTGCTGTGGCGTTTTGCCGCCCGGCACCGCGTCACGTTCTTTGGTGCGGGAGCGGCCTTTTATGGCAACGTCATGAAGGCGGGCGTGGATCTGGCCGCCCTGCAAGCGGGCGGGCACGATCTGTCCACCATCCGCGCGCTGGGCTCCACCGGATCGCCCCTGCCCGAGGAGGTGCAACGCTGGGGCAGCGCGCAGTTCGCGCGCGTCTATGCGCTCGCGGGCCGCGCGGCCGATCCGGCCGCCCTGCCGGGCGGCCCTGGCGGGCCGGTGTGGTGGTGCAACATCTCCGGCGGCACGGACTTTTGCGGCGCCTTCATTGGCGGTCACCGGGGCCTGCCGCAGGTGCCGGGGCAGATGCAATGCCGGCAACTGGGCTGCGCGGTGGAGGCCTGGGACGACGACGGGCGCGCCGTCGTCGGGCAGGTGGGCGAGCTGGTTTGCGTGCGCCCCATCCCCTCCATGCCGTTGTACTTTTGGAACGACGAGGGCGATGCGCGCTACCTGTCGAGCTACTTCGACACCTACCCCGGCGTTTGGCGCCACGGCGACTGGCTGGAAGTGCGCCCCGATGGCGGCTGCGTCATCTACGGCCGATCCGACGCGACCATCAACCGCCACGGCCTGCGCATGGGCACGAGCGAGATCTACGCCGCTGTCGAAGCGCTGCCCGAGGTGCTGGACAGCCTGGTGGTGGATCTGGAGTACCTGGGCCGCGAGAGCTTCATGCCGCTGTTCGTGGTGCTGCGCCCGGGGCTGACGCTGGACGAGCCCCTGCGCGAGCGGCTGCGCGACGCCATCCGGCGCGCGCTGTCGCCGCGCTTCGTCCCCGACGCCATCGAGCAGGTGCCGGACATCCCGCGCACCCTCAGCGGCAAGAAGCAGGAGCTGCCGATCAAAAAACTGCTGCTGGGCCAGCCGCTGGAGCGCGTGGTCAACCGCGACGCCATGGCCAACCCGGACTGCCTGGCCTGGTACGTGGCCTATGCCCAGGCCCGCCAAGCCCATGCCCCAGGCGATACCCCGCCAGCCCCCGCGGGGGCATGACCCCAAACCGGCCGACCCGTCGCCGCTTCGCGGCACAATCGGCGCATGACCGACCGCTCCGTCGAAGCCGAATTGGACCAAGCCCGTTCGCGCGGGCCCGTGCGCGACATCGTCATCCCACCCTGCCCGGAGTTGCTGCGCCAGCTGCAAGATGCCACCGCGCATGGCGAGCCCGACCCCGCGGTGCTGGACACCATCGCCAGCAGCGACGTGGCCATGGCCGCCGCCCTGATCCGGCAGGCCAACAGCCCGCTCTATGGCCTGAGCCAGCCCGTTGCCACCGTGGGGCAGGCCCTCACGGTGCTGGGTGTGCGGCCCGCGGTGCAGTTGCTCATGGGCTTTCTGACGCGCAACGCGTTGCAGGTGCATTCGCCGGTGCTGGCGCATTTCTGGGAAAGCTCCACGCGCCGCGCCATCGCCTGCGAACACATCGGCCGCCAGCTCTACGACATGGACCCCGGGCTGGCGTACAGCTTTGGCCTGTTTTGCCACGTCGGCATGCCGGTGCTGCTGCGCGGCGTGCGCGGCTATGCCGCCACGATCACCGAGGCGCTGGCCCGCAAGGACCGCACCTTCACCCAGACCGAAAACGCCAACCACCGCACCGATCACGCGGTGGTGGGCGCCATCGTCGCGCGCACCTGGCGCCTGCCGCCCCCGGTGGCGGTGGCCATCCGGCTGCACCACGACTTCACCTGCCTGGGCGACACCCGTTATTCGGACACCGTGCGGCACCTGGTCGCCATGGGGCTGATCGCCGACCATCTGGTGCAACAGCACGAAGGGGTGCCCCCGTCGCCCGACTGGGCGCGGCACGGGCAGGCGGCGCTGGCGCATCTGCAAATCGGCGCGGCGGAGGTGGAGCTCTGGATCGACGAGCTGCACCCGGCCTTCGAGGCGGTGCAGGCCCCCTAACCCCGCGTTCAGCCCGCGTTCAGCGCCGGCTGACCAGCACGATGCCGGCCGCCACCCCGGCCAGCGCCAGCAGCAACTGCAGCGTCAGCGGCTCGCCCAGCAGCAGCACGCCAAACACCAGCGCAAATAGCGGCGTCAGAAAAGTAAACGTCGCCATGCGGGTCGCCGGATAGTGGCGCAGCATCCACATCCAGGCCAGGTAGCTGGCAAACGCCCCCACCGCGGTCTGCAAAAACACCGACCCCCACGCCAGCGCCGAATAGTCCAGCGCCCAGCGCTCGCCCAGGGCCAGGGACAGCAGCGGGGTCACGGCCGCGGTGACTCCCAGCTGGTAGAACAGCGATTTTTCGGCGGCGACCGTGGCGATGCGGGTGGTGCGGATGGCCACCGTGGTCAGGCCCCAGAACAGGCCGGCCGCCAGCCCCATGGCGTCGCCCTTCCACTGCCCGGGCGTCGAGCCGTGCAAAAACGCCTCGCTGAAGGCCACCGCCACCGCTGCAAAGGCCAGACACAGACCGGCCCACTGAATGGGGCGCAGCCGCTCCGCCGACACGAAGCGCGGCAGCAGCAACGCCACCCAGAACGGGCTGGTGTAGAGAAAGACCGTCAACCGCGAGGCGCTGGTGTGCTGCAGCCCCAGATAGATGAAGACGAACTCCGCCGCGAACAGCAGCCCGACCAGCAGCCCCCCCGGCAGCGAGCCGTCGCGCTGGAACAGCGGCACACCGCGCCCGCGGCACCACAGCCACAGCAGCGCCGTGGCGCCCCACATGCGCAGCGACGCCTGCCACAGCGGAGGGATCTCGCGCCCGGCAAACTTGATCAGGATCTGCTGAAACCCCCAGAACGCGCAGCACACCACCAGCAACGACACGGCCAGCGTGTCGAGGTGGTCCTTGCGTTGGGGCAGGGCGGCGGAGGTCGTCACAGCGGATGCTCGGTGTAGAACCGCCCGCCATGGTACAGGAGGGGCGAGGCCGTGCCGTCGTGGCGGCAGCGCAGCACCTCGGCCACCAGGATCACGTGGTCCCCCTCGACATACCGGCTGCGGCTGCGGCACTCGAAGACGGCTGCGCAGTCCGGCAGCAGCGGCACGCCGTCGGCGTTGGGCGTCCACGCCACGCCGGCCCAGCGGTCCGCCTGCCGGCTGGCGAACCGTTGGGCCAGGGCCTGCTGCTCCACCCCCAGCACATGGATGGCGTAATGCGCCGCCGACTCGAAGACGGGCAGCGCGCGCGAGCGCAGCGCCAGGCTCCAGAGCACCAGCGGCGGCTCCAGCGAGACGGAGTTGAACGAGTTGGCGGTCAGGCCGACCGGTACGCCATCCGCCGCACGCGCGGTGACGATGGTCACGCCGGTGGCAAAGCGCCCAAGGGCGGCCCGAAACCGCTCGGGCGACGGTTCGAACATGGGGCGCGATTGTGCCTTGCCGCCGCCGGGCACGTGGCCGGGCGGCGCGATGCCCGGGCCCGCACTGGGCTTGAGCGTTTGGGCACTGGGCGCTTGCGGGTTGGGCGCCCTGGGCCGCGGTTCAGGCCGTGGCGGACGCCGCGGCGGGGCGGGCGGTGCGGTCGCGCGCCCCCGCCACGCCGACGAAGTCCATGGCGATCGCCGGCCGCTCGCCGCTGATCAGCTCGGCCAACGCCCGGCCCGAGCCCGCGCCGTGCGTCCAGCCCAGGGTACCATGGCCGGCGTTGATCCACAGCCGCCCCAGCGGCAGCCGGCCGATCAACGGGATATTGGTGGGCGTGGCTGGGCGCAAGCCGCACCAGAATTGCGGCTCGCCGCCCTGCTCCGGCGTGCGCGTGTCGGCCACGCCGGGGAAGAGCTGCTCGATACGCTCCAGCAGCATGTGGCAGCGCGCCCGCGCCACGGGCGTGTCCAGCCGCAGGTCGAAGCCGCCCAGCTCGATCGTGCCCGCCACGCGCAGGCGGTCGCCCAGGCGCGAGATGGCGATCTTGCGCCCATCGTCGAGCAGACTGACCTGCGGCGCCCGCGCCGGATCGCGCAGGGCCAGCGTGGCGCTGTAGCCCTTGCCAGGGTAGATGGGCACGCGGATGCCCACCGTGGCCAGCAGCGGCGTGGTGTACGAACCGCAGGCCACCACGAAGGCGTCGGCCTGCAGGGCGCGTGCCTGGCCGGTGGCGCGGCAGCGCAGGTGCACGCGCTGCACGGCGCGGCCCGCCACCTCCAGCCGCTCGATGTCGTGCCCGAACAGCAGCTGCGCCCCCTGGGCCGCGCAGCGTCGGGCCAGCGCCTGGGTGAACACGCGCGCATCGCCGTGCTCATCGGTGGGGGTGTAGGTGCCCCCGGCGATCTGCTCGGCAAAAGGCTGCAGCGCCGGCTCGATGCGCAACAGCTCCTCGCGCGAGACCACCCGGCGCTGCACCCCATGGCGGCGCATCAGCTCGGCGGCCTCGCCCGCCTCGGCAAAGGCCTGGGCATCGGTGTAGACGTGGGCAATGCCGCGCTCGCTGCGCGGGTACTCGATCCCCGTCTCGGCCACCATCTGCTTGAGCGTGGCGTGGCTGAAGGCGCCCAGCGACACCAGTTGCGCCACGTTGCGCTCGAACGCGCGGTCGGTGCACTGGCCCAGAAACTGCAACAGCCAGCGCCACTGCGCGGTATCCCACTGCGGGCGCCACAGCAGCGGGGCCTGCTTGTCGAACATCCATTTGAGTGCCTTCAGCGGCGCCTGGGGGTTGGCCCACGGCTCGCAGTAGCTCACCGAAATCTGCGCCGCATTGGCAAAGCTGGTCTCCAGCGCCGCATCGGGCTGGCGGTCCACCAGCACCACCTCGTGCCCGCGCTGCAGCAGGTGCCACGCCGTCGAGGTGCCGATGATGCCTGCGCCCAGAACCACCACTCGCATGTCCGTCTCCTTGAGCGGCCCCGCCGCGCCCGCGCGCGGATCGCCAACCGCCTGTCGGGCGGGAGTGTGCGCGATGGCGCGACAAAGATGAAGCGGGATTCACCAAACGGCGGTAACATCAGAAAAACTAATGCACAACCGCCATGACCGCCACCTTCGATCCCGACGCCCTCGAATGCCTGGCCGCCATCGTCGAGGAGGGCGGTTTTGAACGCGCGGCCCAGCGGCTGTCCATCACGCAGTCGGCGGTGTCGCAGCGGCTGCGCGCGCTGGAGGCGCAGGTGGGCACCGTGCTGCTGGTGCGCAGCCGCCCGATCAAGCCGACACCGGCGGGGCAGCTGCTCATCAAGCACGCCAAGATGATGCGGCTGCTGCGCGCCGACCTGGAGCACGACCTGCGCGACCTGGCGCCCACGCTGGCGCGCCGCCCGCGCGACGAGGGGCGCATTTCGGTGGCGATCAACGCCGACAGCATCGCGAGCTGGGCGCTGCCGGCCGTCACGCCGCTGGTGCGCGATGGCGTGCCGCTGGAAATCATCCACGACGACCAGGACTTCACCCACGAATGGCTGCGCGAGGGCCAGGTGATGGGCTGCGTGACCTCGCTGGCGCAGCCGCTGCGCGGCTGCCGGCTGGAGCCGCTGGGCCGCATGGCCTACGTCGCAGTGGCCAGCCCCGCCTTCGCCGCCGCGGCGCTGGAGGGGCGGCTGACGCGCCACAACTTCCACCGCGTGCCCTTCGTCGCCTTCAACCGCAAGGACGATCTGCAGCGCGACTTCGTCTGCCAGACCTTCGGGCTGCCCCAGGTGGTGCTGCAGCAGTGCTACGTCCCCTCGTCCGAGGGGCAGGTGCGCGCGGCGCTGGCCGGCTGGGGCGTGACCGTGGTGCCGCGCCTGGTGGCGGGGCCGGCCCTGCAGGCCGGCACGCTGGTGGACGTGGCGCCGGGCAGCGCCTACGCCGTGCCGCTGTACTGGCACTGCTGGAACCTGGACTCCGACGTGCTCACCCGCCTGACCCACGCGCTGCGCGACGCCGCGGCGACCCTGCTCGAGCCCATGGCCTGAGCCACGGCCCGCCGGCGCCGGATTCAGCCGCGCCCCAGCCCCGGGATGCCCGACCAGATCTCGTCGAGGTCCGGGATTTTCCACTGCGCCGGATCCTCGCGCTGCACCACCTGCACCGTGCAGCCCGGCGCCGACAGATCGACGCGCTCGGGCACGACCCGCTCCCCGCTGCGGGTGGAAACACCGTCTTGACCACCGGCTTGAGCAGGCTGCGCGGTGAGGGCTCGACCACGACCGCCAAGCGCCCGTTGCTCAGCCGCACCAGCGAGCCGACCGGGTAGATGCCCAGGCTGCGCACGAAGGCCTGAAAAACACGCTCGTCAAAGTGCCCCTTCCAGCTCGCCATGCGCTTGAGCGACTCGGCCGGATCCCAGCCCGCCTTGTACGGGCGGTTGGAGGTGATGGCGTCGTACACGTCGCACACGGCGCCCATACGGGCCACCAGCGAGATGCCCTCGCCCGCCAAGCGATCGGGGTAGCCCGTGCCGTCGTAGCGCTCGTGGTGGTGCAGGCAGACGTCCAGCGCCACCGCGTCGTCGATGCCCGCGGCGCGCAGCCGCTCCCAGCCCTTGCGCGGGTGCTCGCGCACGATCGCGAACTCCTCGTCGGTCAGGCGGCCGGGCTTGTTCAGGATCTCCAGCGGGATGTCGGCCTTGCCAACGTCGTGCAGCAGCCCGGCAAAGCCCGCCGCGCGGGTCTCGTCGTCGGGCAGGCCGAGCTGACGCGCCAGCGCGACCATCAGCGCGCACACCGCCACCGAGTGCATGTAGGTGTATTCGTCGGCGGTCTTGACGCGCGCCAGGCTGATCAGCGCCCCCGCGTTGCGCGTGACGCTGTCGGCAATGTCGTCGGCCACCGCACGCATGACCTGTCGGTCGATCGCACGCCCCATGCGCGCGTCCTGGAACATGTCCTTGACCGCGCCGCGGGCGCTGGCCAGCAGGCGGGCGGCGCGCTGCAGCTCGACCGACTGGCTGACCGGCTCCAGCAGGCGCTGCACGCGCTCGTCGTAGGCCTGCAGCGGCGCGATGTCCTGCGGCGCGTCCACCGCCTCGGCCACCGGCGCCTCGGGGGGCACATCGGCCCCCTGGCTGACGTCGATCCACACCTCGCGCACGGCGCTGGCGCGGATGCGCGCCAAGTCGGCCGGGTCTTCCAACAAAAAGCGGTTGCGCCAGAACGGGTGATCCAGCCACGACCCCGCAAAGCCGTGGATGAACATACCCAACCGGACGTCTTCGACGTGGATGCGCTTCAACATGCCTGTGTGTCCTGCCCCCCATTATCCCGCCGCGCATCCCCCGGGGGTACGGCCGGCGCCCCCGACGGCACCGCCACCACCGCCGCCGGGGCAAAGGCGCCCTGCTCGCCCTTGTCGGCATACCCCAGCGGATTGGCCACCACGCGGCAGCGGCCGACGCGGTAGTCGTGCGGGCAGTGCAGGTGGCCATGCAGCCACAGGTCGGCCAGCGGCAGCAGGTCGTCCAGCGCGTTGCAAAAACCGGCCGTGCTGGGCTGGATGCCGTAGCGCGGATCGGCGCTGCGCAGCGTCGGCGCAAAGTGGGTCACGACGACGGTGGGGCCGTCGAAAGGGGCCGACAGCGCCGCGCGCAGCCACGTCTGGCAACGCAGGGCCTCGTCGCGCATGGCCGCCGCGTCGAACAGCCGGCCCGCGCGCTGCGTGGCCATCTGGGTCAAATGGAAATTGGCGGCCCGAAAGGCCCGCTGTCGCTGGTGCAGCCGGTGCGCCTGCGGGTCGGTGATGGGCCGCGGCCGGCCACGGCGCTGCAGCGGCACCGAAGCCAGCGCGTCGAAGTCGCTCCACAGCGTCGTGCCCACGAAGCGCACCCCGTCGATGACGACCACCTCGCGCTCCAGCCATACGATGCCCAACCGCTCGCACGCCGCGCGCAGGCCCGCGTGGGCCTCGTCCCAGTCCAGGCCGTCGTACTCGTGATTGCCCGGCACGTAAAGCACCGGCGTGGGCCAGCCCCCGTATTGCGGCAAGGGCGAGAAGGCCTGCAAGCCCCAGTCGGGCAGCCCCAGCCGCCCCCCATCGGCGCGCCGTTGGTACGAGCCCACGTCCCCGGCCAGGACCAGCAGGTCGGCGTCCGCCGCCGGCGTGGGGACGAAACCGGTGTTGGCCTCCAAATGCAGATCCGACAGCAGTTGCACCCGCATCAGCATGCCTCGTCGGGGGAAGGAGCGCCGGCCACGGCGCGCACCACCGTCTCGCGCAGCCAGCGCTGGGCGCTGCCCAGCTCGGTTTGCCGGTGCCACAGCATGTCCACATGCACCGTGGGCACATCGATGGGCAGCGGCTGCACGGCCAGCTCGGCCGCGCGCCCCGTGCTGCTCAAAAAATGGTGCGGCAGCACCGTCAACAGATCGGACGTGGCCACCACCTGCCCGGCGGTAAAAAACTGGTTGACCGTCAACACGATGCGGCGCCGGCGGGACAGAGCGGCCAGCGCCTCGTCCACGAAGCCGAACGGCCGCCCGGAAAAGCTCACCAGCAGATGCCGCGCGGCGCAGTAGTCGTCCAGCGTCAGCGGCCCCTGGGCAAGCGGATGCCCGCGGCGCATCACGACGACGTAATGCCCCTCGTACAGCCGGCGCGACAAAAAGCGCGGCGCCTGCTCCTGCAGGTGGGTGGCGCCCAGCTCGGCCAACACCCCCGGAAAATAGCCGATGGCCAGATCCACCCCGCCGTCCTCCAGCAGCGGGCGCGGGTCGCGCGTGGTCAGGGGCAGCACGCGCAGCGTCACCCCCGGCGCCTCCCGGTCCAGGATTGCCACCAGCCCGGGGACGATCTTGGAGGCGGTGGCATCGGCCATGGCGAGCACGAACGCATCCTGCGCCTGCGTGGGGTCGAACGGCCCCGGCGCCAACGACTCGCGCAGGCGTTGCAGCGCCTCGCGCACCGCCGGCCAGATCTGCAGGGCCAGGGGTGTGGGCTCTACACCGTAGCCAGAGCGGCGCACCAGGTCATCGCCCAGCAGCTCGCGCAGCCGTCGCAAGGCGTTGCTGACCGCCGGCTGCGACAGAGCCAGGTTGTGCGCGGCGCGCGTCAGATTGCGCTCGGCCATCACCTCGTCAAAAACGCGCAGCAGGTTCAGGTCGAGGGTGCGGAAATTGAGTCGATTTATCACCCCGGTGAATATATGACATTCTAAAAATTAATTTGCAACTCATCAGGGCAAACCCTAATATGCGAACCATCGCATTGCTGCAACGCAGCATTCAGGAGTCACACCATGAGCACCACGCTGATCCACACCCCGAACCCGGCCCCCGCCGTGGGGGCCGGTGCCTCCCACGTCGAAGCCGCCCGCCGTGCGGTCGCCCCGCGCGCGCTGGCCACCTTGCTGCTGGCAGCGGGTGTGGCCGCGCTGGCAGTGGTGACGGATCGCCTCATCGACACCTGGGCCGACGGCCACCTGCTGGCCGCCTGGGTGCTGATGTGGGCGGTCGTCTTTCTGGGCAGTCTGCTGCTGGCCTCGCCCGCCCGCCACGCGGCCCAGCGCGTCATGGCCGGCCTGAACGGCTGGGCGCTGCGCCGCGCCGTCGCCCGCGCCGAAGCCCGCACCGCCGCGCTGGCGCGCCGGGACGCCCGCCTGCAGGCCGAGCTGAACGCCCTGCGCCAGCGCATGGAAACCCCCGACGCGGCCTGGGCGCACGCCCTCAGCCCGCTGGGGCCCGAGCCGACCGGCGCCGCCCACGCGGTGTACGAATGGACGCTCAGCCAGGCCGAACAGATGACTTGGCCCAACGGCCGGCGCTACAGCCTCTACTACGTTTGACCGGCGCGCGACGGCTCGCCCATCGCCCCGATCACCAGTGCAAAGGCCCCGCAACGCGGGGCCTTTGCCTTGGGAAGGAGCGTGCGCTCACCCCAGGATGCGCTGCACCATGCGCGCCTTGGTCTGCACCAGTTCGGTCGGCAGGTGGTGCGCCAGCTTGTCGAAGAGCTCCTGGTGCAGTTCCAGCTCGCGCGCCCAGTCCGCGGGGTTCATGTCGGTGACGGCAGCGAACTGCTCGGGGCCAAAGTCCAGGCCCTCCCAGTGGATCTCGTCGTAGGTGGGGCTGATGCCAAAGGCATGGTCCTCGCCCGACACGCGGCCTTCCAGCCGGTCGATCATCCAGCGCAGCACGCGCATGTTCTCGCCGTAGCCGGGCCAGATGAACTGGCCGTCCGCGTCCTTGCGGAACCAGTTGACGCAGAAGATGCGCGGCAGGGTGTGGCCCGCCTCTTTCAGCCGGTGCTCCATGTCCAGCCAGTGCTGGAAGTAGTCGCTCATGTGGTAGCCGCAGAAGGGCAGCATGGCAAACGGGTCGCGGCGCACCACGCCCTGCGCGCCGAAGGCCGCGGCCGTGGTCTCGGACCCCATGGTGGCGGCCATGTAAACGCCCTCCATCCAGGTGCGCGCCTCGGTCACCAGCGGCACGGTGTTGGAGCGGCGCCCGCCAAAGATGAAGGCGTCGATCGGCACGCCGGCCGGATCGTCCCACTGGGCGTCCAGCGCCGGGTTGTTGGTCGCCGCGACGGTGAAGCGGGCGTTGGGGTGCGCGGCCTTGCGCCCGGCGGCGCCATCGGCGGGCGTCCAGTCCTGGCCTTGCCAGTCCAGGCAGTGCGCGGGCGCGGGGCCCATGCCCTCCCACCAGACATCGCCATCGTCGGTCAGCGCCACGTTGGTGAAGATGACGTCGCGCGTCAGGCTGGCCATGCAGTTGGGGTTGGTCAGCGTGTTGGTGCCCGGGGCGACGCCAAAATAGCCGGCCTCGGGGTTGATGGCATAGAGCCGGCCGTCCGCATGCGGCTTGATCCAGGCGATGTCGTCGCCGATGGTGGTGACCTTCCAGCCCTCGAAGCCCTGGGGCGGAATCAGCATGGCGAAGTTGGTCTTGCCGCAGGCGCTGGGGAAGGCTGCGGCGACGTGGTACTTCTTGCCCTCGGGGCTGGTCACGCCCAGGATGAGCATGTGCTCGGCCAGCCACCCCTGGTCGCGCCCCATGACCGAGGCGATGCGCAGTGCCAGGCACTTCTTGCCCAGCAGCGCGTTGCCGCCGTAGCCAGAGCCGTAGGACCAGATCTCGCGCGTCTCGGGGTAGTGGACGATGTACTTGGTGGTGGGGTTGCACGGCCACGCGACATCGGCCTGCCCCGGCTGCAGCGGCGCGCCCACGGTGTGCACGCAGGGCACGAAATGCCCGTCGCTGCCCAGCACGTCGTAGACGGCGCGGCCCATGCGGGTCATGAGCTTCATGTTCACGACCACATAGGGGCTGTCGGACAGCTCCACGCCGATCTGCGCGATGGGCGAGCCCAGCGGCCCCATGCTGAACGGGATGACGTACATGGTGCGGCCGCGCATGCAGCCGTCGAACAGACCCGGCTGGCCGTCGCGCCCATGCTGCAGAATGGCCCGCATCTCGGCCGGGGCCATCCAGTTGTTGGTGGGGCCGGCGTCCTCGGCGCGTTCGCTGCAAATGAAGGTGCGGTCCTCGACGCGCGCGACGTCGGACGGATCGGTCCAGGCCAGATACGAGTTGGGGCGCTTGACCGGATCCAGCCGCTTGAGCGTGCCGGCCGCGACCATCTGCTCGCACAGGCGGTCGTATTCGGCCTGGCTGCCATCGCACCATTCGATGCGGTCGGGCTTGCACAGGGCGGCCATGTCGGCCACCCAGGCGATCAGGCGGGCGTGTTTGACGTACGCGGGGGTGTTGAGCTGGAGTCCCTGCATCACGGGAGCATTCATGGCGGTGAAACCCTGGATCGCGGTGCGCCCGAGCCTGCCCCAGCGGATGCTGGCCGACACGCTCCGGCGACTCAATGGCATCGAGCCGGTGCCGCGCACCGGCCGTCGGGGACCCCACGGCCGATCGTCACACGGATCGCGGTGGCGGCAACGACACGAGGCCCGCGGGATGGCCCGGGCCCATGCCGGTCCGGCGGGGTCGAGCGGGCATTGTATGTAGCGCCCCCGCGGGCCGGGGCGCGCTCGTCGAAAACACCATGCAAAATATGCATGGAATCATGACACCCCGATGACGGCCGCGGCACCTGGTACCTCACCCACGCGCCAATGACAAAACCCCACCAGGCCACAACCCGGCGGGGTCACTCACGCAGGGCTGCGCGGTGACGGGGCAAGCGCCCCCGCGCGAAGCCCGATCAGGCCATGAAGACGGCGATGAAGGCCAGCAGGAACATCAAAATGGCGCCGGCCACCGGAATCAACCAGGGGATCACGGGGACGATGGCCTCGGCCGGGTCGGCCGCGGCGGCGCTGTGCTCGGTCGAGGGAACGTGTGCCATGCGGGATCTCCAGGGTTGTCGGGACGGAGCGGCAGCGATGGCCGCCCGCTGGATTGTAGACAAAATGCCCCCATGCACGATCACCCGCCAAGCGCGCCGCCCACCGCAACGCCCATTCCGCCGATGGCCAGCCCAGAACCGCACGAACCGCCCGCCGAGGCCCTGCTGCTGGCCGCCGGCCGCGGCGAGCGCATGCGCCCGTTGACCGACTCGTGCCCCAAGCCCCTGCTGCCCGTGCGCGGCCGGCCGCTGCTGGTCTGGCATCTGGACGCGCTGGCCCGCGCGGGGGCGAAGCGCGTGCTCATCAACACCGCGTGGCTGGGCGAGCAAATCCCGACGGCTTTGGGCGACGCGCACGATGGCCCGCACGGTCCCATGGCGCTGGCCTATTCGATGGAGGGCCGGGACTTCGGCCGCGCCCTGGAAACGGCCGGAGGCATCGCCCGCGCCCTGCCGCGGCTGGCGGATGTGTTCTGGCTGGCGGCGGGGGATGTCTTCATGCCGGATTTTGGCTTCGACCCGGCGGCGCGGGCGCGCTTTGCCTGCAGCCCGGACCTGGCCCACCTGTGGCTGGTGCCCAACCCGCCACACCATCCGCGCGGCGATTTCGGGCTGGATGCGCAGGGCCTCGCGCTGGATCTGCCGGCCGACGACCCGCGCCCGCGCTGGACCTACTCCACCGTGGCGCTGCTGCGGCGCGCGTTGTTCGAGCCGCCGTGGTGCGACATCCCCCCCGGCAACCCCGATGGCATGGCCGCGCCGCTGGCCCCGCTGCTGCGCCGGGCCATGGCCGCCGGCCGCGTCACCGCCGAAGTCTGGGCAGGCGCCTGGACCGACGTGGGTACCCCGCAACGCTGGGCCGCGCTGAACGCGCCATCCGAGACGGCGGGCACGGCGGCAGACCCGACGCTCGAGGGCGGGTGAGCGCACGGCCATGGATCGGCCATGGCCCGCCCCCGCTGCGGGGGATCGCGCCCCCCGTATCATCCCCGCCATGACGACCCCCATCCCCCACCAAGCCCGCTATGCGCAGCGGCGTGCCCGGCTGGCGGCCCAGCTCGGCGACGGCGGCATCGCCATCATCCCCACGGCGCCCGAGCGGGTGCGCAACCGCGACAGCGAATACCCCTTTCGCTTCGACAGCTACTTCTACTACCTGACCGGCTTTACCGAGCCCCGCGCCTGGCTGGTGCTGACGGCCGAGGGACACGCCACCCTGTTCTGCCAGCCCAAGGACCTGGAGCGCGAAATCTGGGACGGCTACCGCCTGGGCCCGGCGGCCGCGCCCGGCGCGCTGGGGGTGGACGAGGCCCACTCGGTCGACGAACTGGATGCGCGCCTGCCCAAGCTGCTGGAAAACCGCCGCGCCGTTTGGTACCCGTTTGCCACCCACGCCGGGCTGGAGGCGCGCATCGACGGCTGGCTGCACAAGGTGCGCGCCCGGGTGCGCTATGGGGTGCTGTGCCCCGATGCGCAGCGCGACGTGTGCGCCCTGCTCGACGAAATGCGCCTGGTGAAGGACGCGCACGAGCTCGACGTGATGCGGCGCGCGGCGCAGATCAGCGCACGGGCCCACATCCGCGCCATGCGCCGCTGCGCGGCCATGATCCGCGCCGGCGAGGAGGTGCGCGAATACCACCTAGACGCGGAGCTGCTGCACGAGTTTCGCCGCAGCGGCTCGCAGTCGCCGGCCTACGGCAGCATCGTCGCCGCCGGCGCCAACGCCTGCGTGCTGCACTACCGCGCCGACGCCGCCCCGGTGCGCAACGGCGATCTGGTGCTGATCGACGCCGGCTGCGAGCTGGACGGCTACGCATCCGACATCACGCGCACCTTCCCCGCGAACGGCCGCTTCAGCGGGCCCCAGCGCGACCTGTACGAACTGGTGCTGGCCTCGCAGCAGGCCGCCATCGACGCGACCCGCCCCGGGGCGCGCTTCGTCGATGCGCACGATGCGACGGTCAAGGTGCTGGCGCAGGGCATGCTGGACCTGGGCCTGCTGGACAAGAACGACGTCGGCCACCTGGATGACGTGATCGAGAAGCGGCACTACTTCCGCTTCTACATGCACCGCACCGGCCACTGGCTGGGACTGGACGTGCACGACGTCGGCAGCTACATCGAACCGGCCGAGGTGGGCCAGGTGAGCGAGCGGCGCGACCCGCTGAGCGGCGAGATCATCCGCGACCGCCCCAGCCGCATCCTGCGCCCGGGCATGGTGCTGACCATCGAGCCCGGCCTGTACGTCAGCCCCGCCGCCGGTGTGCCCGAACACTTTTGGAACCTGGGCATCCGCATCGAGGACGACGCCGTGGTGACCGACCACGGCTGCGAACTGATCACCCGCGACGTGCCGGTGGAGCCCGACGCGATCGAGGCGTTAATGCGGGGGTGAGGGGGAACCCCAAGGCGTCAACAGACGCCCTGGGGCGCAGCCACGGGGTCACTGGAGGGGACGATAGCAGTCCGTCCCATCCTTGCCGACCTCCGGACACAATGTCCCAGCCGGCAGTTTTTGACTCCAGATCAAGTGCGACGCCGCCGACCCCGCGACGCGATAGGCAAAGTTGCTGCTGTCACGCACGACCTGCGACACCAACGCGTTGATGAGCAACGCCGCCACGCTGCTGGTGTCCTGATCCACGTCCTCCCATTTGGCGCGCCCCTCCCAGAGCACGCGTCCCGTCTTGAGCGAGACCAGCCGCCCTTGCAGCTCCACCCGGGCCACCGTTCGCACCAGTTGGTAGTGGGTCCCGTATTCGTGGATGTCCACAAAGAGCGCCGCGTCCGTGCCGAACACCTCGGCCAGTTTCTCGACCGGAATCTCCTGCACCAAGCCCCAATCGGCCACGCCGTTGTCCCGCAACACCGCCTGGACCAAGGTCGGCGCGGGGACCTCATAACCCTTGGACGCCATGGCGACATAGACATGGGGGTAGACGCTCTCACTCGCCCGCAGGTCCTTGGCGTGGTTGACCGGCGGCAGCACCACCACCGAACGAGGTTTCTCGACGGCAAACTCGGGCGTCGCCGACACCAAACGGTTGGGATGCCCGTGGCTCGCCTCGATGCCCTGCGCTTGAACCCCCGCAGTCGCGAGCAGGCTCAACGCCGCCGACAGCACGACTCCTCCCAGCCAACGATCACGACTTCTCATCCGCCTTGCCCTCCTTGTTTTGTTTTTGCAGCCAGGTGACGAACCCCCTGAGCGACGGATACCGCTCGGCCTCGAGCTCCAGGTACTGCCGGGCCTGCTCATATTGACCCAACCGCTGGTGCAGCAATGCCATGTGCATCGCCATGCCCGGTGGCATCGGTGTCCCAGCTTTTTGCATGAGCGCGCGTTGCTGCTCCATCGCCTTCAATTGCTGATCAGGGGGCAACGCTTGCTTTAGATCCTCGTGCAAGATCGTGGGATATTGGCCCCACTCATACAAGGGCGCCCGTTTGGGCCCGGACGCACAACCCGCAAGAACCACCGTGGCCGCAATGACGGCCCACGTGCTCAATCCAGCGCGCATCTCACCCTCCGGTCAGTTGGCCCAACGGCGAACGTCCAACCCTTTGACCAGATCATCCACCGCCTGGCGAATCGCCAGGTCAATGACCTTGCCCACCAGCGTGGAGTCATATCCGGCCGTCCCACCAAAACCCAGCACCTCGCGGGCCGCCAATGCGTATTCGCCCGCGCCCTGCGCTGAGGCCACCACGGCACCGGATTGGACGTCCGTGACATTGATCATCACCTTGGCGTAGGCGACCTGCTCCTTGCCCCGGCCCAGAATGCCGAACAGCTGCTTGTCGCCAACCTCCTTGCGGCCCATCTCGGTGATATGCCCCGAGACGACAAAGCGGGCGCCTTTCAGATTGAGCTGCCCTCCGGCGATGGACGCTTCTTGTCGGATTTCGCTCATGTTTTCCCGGTCCATGACCGTGAAGCGCCCCGTCTGCGTCAAATGCGCGATCAGCGCCGTCTTGGCCTGATTGCCCACGCGATCCACACCATCCGAAAAGGCCCCGCGCATGAACGCGCTTTGATTCTCAAATTTGCCGATGGATACCGGAACCCGCTGTTGCGCCGGAACCGGGTTCACGGCCTGCGACATCGCCGCCTGGGTTTGCGTGGCGGCGACGACCCGGTTGGTCTCCGTCGCGCAACCCGCCAAACCCAGCGCGCCTGCGCCGACCCCCAAAGCCAGTGCAATCCGCGCACCGACCGTCATCGCCATCCCTACCGAATGCTGGCTCACATGCCCCTCCCTTCTTGCATGCTGTTGGTCATCAGTGCCGCATTCACCCGCGGCACTGGCAAAGTGTATTCAACCGCCCAATCGTTCACGCCGAAACCCGACCGCATGTTGCACGAGCGCGACATGAACGTCTTTCACGACCATGCCCTCACCCCCGCATCGGCAACACAAAACGATCCACCTCCTGCGCCAGCGACTGCGCGAGCTGGCGCATGGACGCTGCCGCGGCGGCGGTCTGCTCGACCATGGCGGCGTTTTGTTGCGTCATGCGGTCCAGTTCCTGCAGCGACTGCCCAACCTGGGCGATGCCCGCATCCTGCTCCGCGGCACCGTGCGCCACCTGATCGAGCAGCCGATCCACCCGCTCCGCCGAAGCCACGATGTCGCGCATGGCCTGCCCAGCCTGGGCCACGACCTGCGCCCCCGCGCCCACCTGCGCCATGCTGGCGTCGATCAAGGCCTTGATCTCGCGCGCCGCCGCGGCGCTGCGCTGCGCCAGGCTGCGCACTTCGTCGGCCACGACGGCAAAGCCGCGCCCATGCTCGCCGGCTCGGGCGGCCTCGACGGCCGCATTGAGCGCCAGAATGTTGGTCTGGAACGCGATGCCATCGATCGTGCCAATGATTTCGCCGATGCGCTGCGACGACTGGCGAATGTCGGCCATTGTCCGCTCCACATCCTGCATGACCTGCCCGCCGGCGCCGGCGCTGCGGGCGCTGTCGCGGGCCGTCTGGGCGGCCTCACCCAGCAGGGCGGAGCCGCTCTGGACGGTCGCCACAATCTGCTCCATCGACGCCGCCGACTCTTCCAGGTTGGCGGCGGTGGCTTCGGTTCGCGCGGACAGGTCGTGCGCCCCCGCCGCGATCTCGGCGCTGGCCTGAACGATCTGGGTACTCGACCCGCGCACCCGTTCCACCATGTGGCACAGGGCATCCTGCATGGTCCGCAGATCAAGCAGGAGTTGCGCCGTCTCGTCGCTGCCACGGGGTTGGGGCGCGCGCGTCAAATCGCCCCGCGCGATCGCCTGCAGATGCTCACGGGTTTCGCGCAACCCGGCATCCATGACGCAGTAGAAGCTGAAAAACAGATACCCCGACACGATCAAGGCCAGCAGCGAAATCCCCCCCGCCCATTGCCAGCGTTGCCACTCGGCGGCGCGCAGATCATCGACATAAATGCCTGAGCCAATCACCCACCCCCACGGTTCAAAGCCTTTCACATACGAGAGCTTGTCCACCGGTTCGCTGCTGCCGGGGCGCGGCCATTGATAGGCAACAAACCCCTCGCCCGCGCGCCGGACCTGATCCACAAACCCCTGAAACAAGGCAAATCCGTTGGGATCTCGAATGTCACCCGCGGGCTGCCCGTCGAGCTTGGGGTTGATCGGATGCATGACGACCCGAGGCTGCATGTCGTTGATCCAGAAATACTCGCTGCCGTCATAGCGCAATGCGGCCACCGTCCGCTTGGCCAAATCCTGCGCAGCCGCCCGGCTCAATTGACCGGATTGCTCCAGGCCATGCGCCCAAACCAGCACCCCGTGCGCCACCTCGACATGCTGGCGCGTGGCGTCCATGCGCGCCTGACGGGCCTCCCGTGCCTGATTGGCCAGCAGCCCCAGGATCAGCGCCACCATCGGGAGCATAAAACTCATGGAAATGAGCAGCGCCTTGCCCGCAAAACGCAAACGCTGAAAGCACCGCACGCCCGGCGACAGAATCGGGTGAAACGCCACGGACCGCGGCCCGAAAGACGGCTGGGCGGGGGTGGTCAATACCACGGGCTGACCCAATGTAGCGGACATGAGAAGAGTCGATAAAACGGGGAGGAATCGAGCCAAACAACCCGGAACAAGAAACACCCGAGATGCCTGGTGCACCGCTGAGGTGCTCCAGGCATTTTGCCGATCGCGATGTCAGCGTTTTTGACCTGGATCAACATCCCGCCCATCGCGACCACGCCAAATACCGCGCCGGGTATTTCACCCAATTCGTGCGCCGAATGTCGCGCGCCAGACAAACCACGCGGGACAACCCGAATATTCACCTCGACCAACGCATTCCTACAATGGGACGTATCTCACCCCAACCTTGAAGGAGTTTGCCCATGCGCTGGATGCATCGCCTGACCGCCGTTGCCGTGGCCGCCGTGTTGACCGCTTGCGGCAGTGGCTCCGATGTGACGGCGCTCAAGGTGGCCGGCGACAGCCTCGCCGATGCCGGGACATTCGGGTTCAAGTTCACGGTGCAGGGTGCGACACTGGCCCAGACGCGGATCTGGGTCGATCACGTGGCGGACGCCGTGGACGTGAGCCCACTGTGCCCGCGCTACACGGCCACCGGGCCGAATGCCGTCGCTGCCAACCCGGCGGCGGCCCACTGCACCAGCCATGCCGTCGGGGGTGCGCGCATCAATGTCGCGGGTACGGCCGGGGACAGCACCCCGCTGTCCATCCAGCAGCAACTGCGCGATCTGGGGGCGACCGCCTACGGCGATCGGGACGTGCTGCTCGTCGTGGGAGGTGGCAATGACGCCGCCGACCTGATCGGAGCCTATCTGGGCGCCTCGGCGGACGGTGGGGCGGCATATGTGGCGCTGTTGGGCGAGCTGCTCAGCCCCGCGCAAGTCGCCCAGGCTGCGGCCGGGGGCAATGCCGGGCTCGCGCAGGCGGGCGGACTCTATATGGCCGCGCTGGCCGATCAGTTGGCCGATACCCTGCAGGCACAGGCCTTGGCCAAAGGGGCCAAACGGGTGGTCGTGCTCAACGCGCCGGACGTGACGCGCACCCCGCGCTTCCTGGCACTGCTGGCGGCTGTCGCCCAATCCAGCGGCGGCGGTGCCACCGGGGCCGCCGTGGCCGAGCAAATCGCGACCACGGCGCGCGCCTGGGTGGGCGCGTACAACAGCCGACTGGCCCAGCGCTTTGCGGCGGAATCGCGGGTGGCGGTGGTCGATTTCTTCGGCGCCCTGAATCAGTGGCTGGCCTCGCCGGCAACCTATGGTCTGACCAACACGACCTCACCCGCATGCCCTGCCACGGGGACCGATGCCCGGGGTTTGCCGACGTACAGCATCCAAACCTGCACCGAGGCGTCGCTGACCGCGGCCGCGCCGGCCGGTGCCGGGACGGGTTGGTGGAACAGCTATGTGTTCTCGGACAACTTCCACGGCACACCGCGCACCAATGCGCTGATGGGCAATCTGGTCAACGACACGCTGCGCGCGCGGGGGTGGATGTAACAGACGCCGGGCGGGTATAACCGCCCGCAGACCCTCACCCCCTGCGCCGCCACGCGCGCGGGTTGCCCGCCCGCAGGCAGGCGCGGCGGTAGGCGACCAGCGTGGCCGCGGCGCGGCCGAGCACGCTGTCGGGCGGGAAGGCTTCGTCCGGCGGGGCCACGCCGCCGCCCGCAGCCCGGGCCCCTTCGGCGCCGAAGGGCACGCCGGTCAGCAGGGCCATGCCGTCGGCGACATGGTCCACGGCCCAGACGTGGAAGCGCCCCGCGGCGACGGCCTCGCAGACCTCGTCGGCGAGCATCAGATGGCGGCGGTTGCGCGCGGGGATCAGGACGCCCTGGCTGCCGTCCAGCCCAGCCGCCGCGCAGACGCGATAGAAGCCTTCGATTTTTTCGTTGACGCCGCCGATGGGCAGCACCTCGCCGAAGGCGTTGATGGCGCCGGTGACGGCGATGCCTTGCCGCAACGGCAGGCCGGACAGCGAGGACAGCAGGGCGTAGAACTCGGCGCAGGAGGCGGAATCGCCCTCGATGCCCGCATACTCCTGCTCGAACATGATGGAGGCGGTCAGCGCCAGCGGGGCCAGGGGAGCGAACAGGGCCGACAGGTAGCTGTGCAGCACCAGCACGGCCTTGTCGTGGATGGGGCCAGAGAGGGCGACCTCGCGCTCGATGTTGAGCAGCCCTTCGGTGCCGGGCAGGGTGCGGGCGGCGACCCGGATGGGCAGACCAAAGCGGTAGTCGCCCAGGTCGATGACCGACAGGCCGTTGAGCTGGCCGATGCGCGCGCCGTGCAGGTGGACCAGACGGTCGCCATCGGCGACGGCCTCGCGCAGACGTTCGTCCGGGTAGTCGTGGCGACGGTTGCGGGCCGCGATCGCCGCCGCGACGTCCTCGCGCTCCACCCGCCGGGCGCCGCGGCGGCGGGCGACTTCGGCGGCTTCGACCACGAGGGCTTCGGTGCGCGCGAAGGCGGCGCTCTGGCGGGCGCGGTCCTCGGCCTCGCGGTGGCTGTCCTCGATCAGACGCGCCACGGCCGCCGCGCTGAAGGGCGGCAACCCCAGGCGCGCGCCCGTGTGCGCAACGAAGACGCCGGTGGCGCGCCGCGTGGCGTCGCTGGCGCCGAAGGTCTCGGCAAAGTCCACCTTGATGCGAAAGTGCCGCGCAAACTCCGGGTCGCCCTCCTGCAGGGCGTAGAACTGCTCGTTGGAGCCGATCAGCACCAGCTTGACGTCCACGTCCACCGCCTCGGGCTCGAGCGAGGTGGTGGCCAGCGCCGAAAACATCGTGCCCGGCTCTTCGATCTGCAGGCGGCCGCTGCGCAGGAAGCGGCGCAGCTTCTCCCACACCAGGTCGTCGGCAAACAGGTCGCGCAGGTGCAGCATCAGAAAGCCGCCGTGCGCACGCAGCAGGCTGCCGGCGCGGATGCGGCTGAAGTCGGTCACCAGCACGTCGTTGTCGGTCTGGTATTCGATGCTGCCGAACAGCGGCCGGTACAGGGGGTTGTTCTCGATGATGACCGGCGCGCCGACCGTCTCGGCGTTGTCCACCACGAGGTTGACGCGGTAGCGCTGCAGCCGGCGCTCCAGCGCGTCGCGGCGGTCGTCTTCGTCCTCGGGGTCGGCGGGCTCGAACAGCTCCAGGTGGTCGAGCACGTCCTGCTCGACCGCATCCAGCCACTGGCCGAGCTTGCGTGTGTCCTTGAACTGCTTGCGCAGGCCTTGGCGGATGGCGTCGAGCTCGCGGTCCAGCACCGGGCGCACGGCCTGCCGGCGCAGCGACTCCACGCCGTCGCGCAGCGCGCGCTCCAGCGGGCCGGTCACCTCCAGAAAGCGCAGGATTTCGGCGCGCAGCTCGCGCTCGCCCTCGTCGTAGGCGGCCCGGCGGGCCGGATCGAGCGCGGCCATGGCGTCGGCGGTCAACGGCTCGCCGCGCTCGTCGATGAGGGTGAAGATGAGCTGCCCGCTGTCGCGCCGCAGCGCGAAGTGCCGCGCCCGCGCAAACGCGGACAGGGCGGCATAGGCTTCGGCCTCGCGGTCGCTGTAGGTCTTTTCCAGCGCGGACAGCGCGGCTTTGAAGCTGGGCTCGTTGAGGCGCTTGGGGATCTCGGCCTGCAGGACACGGCAAAACTCGACCATGCGCTGGCGCAGCGCGCGCCCCTGGCCCGCGGGCAGCCGCAGCGCACGCGGCCGCTCGGGGGTGGCGAAGTTGTGCAGGTAGCACAGATCGGGCGGCACCGGGCGGGCGGCCGCGGCGGCGCGCATCTCTTGCTGCAGCAGGGTGGAGCGCCCCGTCCCCACCTCGCCCAGCACGAACAGGTGGTAGTGCGGCTGGTCGATGGCGAGGCCAAAGCGGGCGGCGGTCTGCGCCCGCTCCTGCCCGATCCAGGGCAGCGGCTCGTGCGCCAGCTCGGTCGTGTCCTCGAAGCCCAGGGTGGCCGGATCGATGCGCAGGCGAAGCGCATCCGCCGGCAGCCGCTGCGCACCGCCGGCGGGGGTACCGGCATTTGCGGCGACAGGTGCAGGGTGGTCCATGCGGCCAGTCTAGCGCCGTTCGTCGGCGGCGACTGCAGCGCGGGCGCGACAGGGCCGATATCCCGTCCATGGAAATCGCCCACAGCGCCATCCGCCTGCACAGCCAGACGCAGCACACCCGCGCCACCGTGCTGCACGAGCGGCTGCAGGCGTGGCGCGGCCCGCGCCCAAGCCGCCCGGCAGGCCCAAGCCTCCCATGCGCTCGACGGCCCCGATGCGCCGAGCGCGGCGGAAGACGCCGCGGAACACGCCTCGCTGGATCCGCGTCTTCCGCGTCTGCGCACGCTGGTGCGCATGATCGAGGCGCTGACGGGCCTGCGCGTGCGGGTGTTCCAGGCCAAAGACTGGCCGGACGCCTCCACCGAAGGGACGGCTGAGGTTCCGAATGCGGTACCCACTGCCGCCAGCCCGAACGGGGCAGCCGGGGGAGCGCCCGCATCCGTGGGCTGGGGGCTGGCTTACGATCGGGTCGAGATTCGCGTCGAGTCCCAGTCCCTGGCCTTCCAGGCCAGCGGGCGGGTGGTGGCAAGCCGGCGTCGGCGCGCTGTATCTGGGCCGCATCGACACGCCGTTTGCGCTGGGCGATGCGGGGCGCCTGCGCAGCAGCGGTCTGTACCTGACCGAAGCCGGCACGGCGCGCGCGCTGCAACAGATCGATCTGGCCGTTTAGCCGACCGCGCGGCGCCCTACACTTGCGGGATGAACACCCCCGACACCCCCGATCCGGCGTTGGCGCAGCCGCTGTCGGACGACGACTTCGAGCGGCTGGAAAGCATTCTGGACGACTTGGCCGAGCGCAGCGACGGCATCCCCTCCTCGTGGGAGTACTGCGACGGCTTTCTGACCGCGCTGCTGTGCGGACGCCGCCTGCTTGCGCCCAGCGAGTACTTCCCCGTGCTGTTTGGCGGCGAACCGGGGGATGCCGCGGGGTTTGGCAAGGCATCCTTCCGGGACGAAGCGCAACTGCGCAACTTTTTGTCGCTGTGGATGCGCCGCTGGAACGAAATCGCCGCCGCGCTGCAGGCCCCTGTCGAGACGCTGGACGACGAGCGCACGCTGCAACCCTATCTGACAGACGTGCGCACGGTGCTGGCCGAACTGCCGCCCGAGGAGCAGGAGCGGTTTCAAGCGTCCTTTGGCGACGAGCCGCTGCCGGCGTTTGCGCAATACTGGGCCGTGGGCTTTTGGGATGTGGTGCAGGCCTGGCCCGACGATTGGCGCACGCCGCGCGATCGGGAGCTGGGGCGCGAATGGGAGGACGCCCTGATGGCCATCGCCGCACTGCTCGAGGCCGACGAGGACGAGCCGTCGGTCAACCCCGTGCGCGACGACGGACCGCCCACCGTCAGCGCGGATCGGATCGAGCGCTTTGGCGACGCCATCTGGGCGGTGTATGACCTGCACGACATCGCGCGCTCGCTGGGCCCGCCGATCGAGACGGTGCGCAAGGCGGCCGAACCCGGCCGCAACGACCCCTGCCCCTGCGGCAGCGGCAAAAAATACAAGCGCTGCTGCGGAGCGGGTTGAGTCGCCGGGGGCGCGTCAGCCCGCCGCGGCGACCCGGGTGCACAAGCCGGCCAGCGCGTGCTCGACCGCGGCCGCCCGCACCGCGGCGCGGTCGCCGTCGAAGCGCTGGCACTGCGCCTGGACCTGCCCCTCCACACACCAGCCAAACCAAACCGTGCCGACCGGCTTGGCGGCGCTGCCCCCACTGGGCCCCGCGATGCCGGTGATGGCCACCGCCGCCTGCACCTGCGCCGCAGCCGCGGCACCGCGCGCCATGGCCCGGGCGACCGGTTCGCTCACCGCCCCGTGGGTGGCGATCAGGCGGTCGTCCACCCCCAGCTCGGCCACCTTGGCGGCGTTGGAGTAGGTAACCCAACCGCGCTCGAACCAGTCGCTGGAGCCGGCCAGCGACGTGCAGCAAGCGGCCACCATCCCGCCCGTGCAGCTTTCGGCCGTGGCCAGGCGCCAGCCGCGCGCCAGCAGCGCGGACGACAACTCCGCGAGCACCGGCCAAACCGTGGCGGGCAGCCACAGCAGCGGGGAGGCGGGGACCGCGGGCGCACTCACCGCCTCACCCCCCGAAAACAAAGCGCCACAGCGCGATGACGAGCAGGGTACAAAAGGCCGCCACCAGATCGTCGAACATGATGCCCCAGCCCCCGCGCCAGCCGGTGCCCTTGCAGACGCGGTCGGCCCAGGCGACCGGCCCCGGCTTGGCCGCGTCAAAAAAGCGGAACAGCGCAAAACACACGATCTGACCCGGCAGCCCATGCGGCGCGGCCATCCACAGCACGAGCCAGAAGGCCACCACCTCGTCGATGACGACGAAGCCGGGGTCGGCCACGCCCGCGCGGCGTGCGGTGGCGGTGCTGGCCCACCACCCGAGCAGCAGGACCGCGGCGATGAGGATCGCCCACCCCCGATCCCCTGGGGCAGCCCAGGCATCGATGAGCAAAAACGCCGCCCACGCCCACAGGGTGCCGACCGTGCCCGGCGCCCAACGCGACAGACCGGCCCCAAAGCCCAGCGCGATCAGGTGCGACAGCCGCGCGAACATGAAGCGCGCAGACGGCACGGCGGGCGGGGCCGCAGCGGTATGGGGGGGAGCGCTCACCGGAACCACCCCTCGAAACCGTCAAAAGGCTCGAACCGGCCCTCGACCAGCCGCAGCCGGGTCGGCCCGGGCAGCGCCCGCGCGCGCACCGGGTGGCGCTCGTCGCCGGGGTAGCACATGGCGCGGTGCTCCCCGTCGCGGAACTGCTCCGGCTGGATGCACGGGGGCACGCGGTCGGCCGCCTCGGCCCACGCCGACGCGACATCGGTATGCCGGGCCAGCTGCGCCAAGCCCATGAGTTGGGGCGGGATCAGCTCGATCTCGCGCGCCCAGTAGCGGGTCAGGGCCTCGCGCGGCGTCATCCAGGCGCTGTCGCTGGCCTCGAAGGCATCGTGGCGGGCCTGCGCGCCCCGGGGCAGGCAGGCCAGGAAGAAGCGGGTATCGAAGCGGGGCGTGCCCACCGGCGGATTGCGCGGGGTGATCCAGCGCGACCAGGGACGCAGCGCCGCCGTGGTCAGCCGCGCGCCGGCCTGGGCCAGCCGTGTGCGCCAGGAGTGGGCGGCCTCGGCGGGTTCGTCCGTGGCGCGGGGCAACGGGGCGTCCACCAGGGCCACGCCGGCCTCCTCCCACAGCTCGCGGGCGGCGGCCACGAACAGCGCCTGCGCGGCGGCCGGCGTGAGCGCCGGCTCGCCCAGCCGCGCCGGCAGTCCGGCAGGCGGCTGGTCCAACAGCGCGGCCCATTCGGGCGCGGCATCGTCCGCATCCACCTTGCCGCCGGGAAACACATACAGCCCGCCCAGCACGCGGGAGTTCTGGTGCCGCCGCAGCAGCAGCACCTGCAAGCCCGGCGCCCCGTCACGGATGAGGACGACCGATGCCGCATCGCGCGGCGGGGCGTCGTCGGGGGTGGACGGGGAGGGGGACGCGACAGCGGTGCTCATGCCGGCATGGTAGCGAAGTGGTCGAACCCCCCCAGCACCACGCCGGGCGGCAGCGGGTACGGCTGCCCCTTGGCATCGCACAGGTGCACGCGCGCGGCCCCTGGGGCCAGCGCGTGGGTGGCGGGCGGTCCGGCCACGATGTGGCCGATGCGCGTCACCGGGGTGGCCGCCTGTTCGGCCGCGCGCTGCACGGCCGCGCGCCGCTCGGGCGGGGCGGTAAAGACCAGCTCGTAGTCGTCGCCTCCCGCGAGCACGCAGCGCAACGCCTCCGCAAGGGGCAGGGCGCGCACCTCCGGATGCACCGCGCCCGAGCCGAGCAGCGTTTCCACATCCAGCCGCGCGGCCACGCCGGACGCGGCGAGGATGTGCCCCAGATCGCCCAGCAGGCCGTCGCTGACATCCGCCGCCGCATGGATGATGCCGCGCAACGCCAAGCCCAGCGCCACCCGGGGCGTGGGCCGCTCCAGCCGGGCGCGCGCATGCTCGGCACCCAGGGGTACCGGGCGCTCGCCCAGCAGCACCGCCAGGCCCAGCCGCGCGTCGCCCAGTGTGCCGCTGACCCACACGTCGTCCCCGACCCGGGCGGCATCGCGCCGGCTGGCCTGCTGCGCCGGCACCTCGCCAAACACGGTCAGGCACAGGTTGAGCGGGCCGGCCGTGGTGTCGCCGCCAACCAGCGCGCAGCCATGCGCATCGGCCAGCGCAAACAGACCGCGCGCCAGCGCAGCCAGCCAGGCCGAATCGGCCCGCGGCAGCGCCAACGCCAGCGTGAAGGCCAGCGGACGCGCGCCCATGGCCGCCAGATCGCTCAGGTTGACGGCCAGCGCCTTGTGGCCCAGCGCCTCGGGGTCCACATCGGGCAGAAAGTGGCGCCCCGCCACCAGCATGTCGGTGGATACCGCCAGCACCATGCCCGGCGCGGGCACCAGCAGCGCGCAGTCGTCGCCATTGCCCAGCCGCACGCCACTGCCATCGGGCCGCGCTGGTGCGGCCCGCCAGAAGTGGGTGCGGATCAGATCGAATTCGCCCATCGCGCATCGGCCCTTGGGGGGTGATCCGGCCCGCAGCCGTCAGGCACGCGGCGGCGCACCGTCCGCCGGCGGCCACAAAAAGCTGCCCGGCGCCTTGCGCCAACGGTGCGCCAGCGCCTGCTGGATGCGCTGGCGGTTGACGGCATTGATGCCCTGCGCCTTGAGCGCCAGCCGGAACGCCAGATAAAAGCTGACCGCCAGGTTGACGGGGCCCACGAGCAGCGTCGCCAGCACGGCCGAGGCGACGTCGCCGCGCAGCAGCGCGTCGGGCCCGAGCGCCGCCACCGCCGCGGTGAGCTGCCCGGTGACCAGCGTCACATGGCGCACGTCGAAACCGATGCCGAAAAACCCCAACAGCGCCGGCACCAACCCCAGCAGCAAGCCCAGCGAGACATTCGCCGCCAACCCCGAGACGTTCGCCCGCAGCCAGGCGGCCCAGCGCCGGGCGCGCGCCGGCCCCAACCAACGCACCCATCCCGGGTGGTGCGCCAACGCGCTGTCCAACCGGTACAGCACGAAGGCGTTCTCCGCCCAGCCGGCGATCAGGCTGCTCACGAACAGCAACACCCCCGTGCCCGCCGCCAGCAGCAGGGTCGGCCCCCAAAGCTGATGGTCGGCCAGGATCTGCTCGGCCTTGGCCACACCGATCAGGGGGGCGCCGCGCCACAGCCGCGCAGCCGCATCCAGCAGCAGCACCGTCGGAATGACCGCCAGCAGGTTACCGGCAATGGCCGCCACCTGCGAGCGCAGCAGATGCGCCACCTCGTCGACGAAGCGCAGCACCGCCTCGCGGCTGTGCAGATGCTTGAGCCGCGCGGCCAGCGCCGGGGCCGTCATGGCGGGCTGCTTGGTCGCCACCGTCCAGTGCAGCAGCATGATGAGCACGAACCACGCGGCATAGTTGAGGCCTGCCACCAGCCCGCCCCAGAACGCCGTCAGACCGAGCGAAGTCAGCGCCAGCTTGCTCCACGTCGTCAGGCCGAGCACGGCGCCACCGCCGAGCGCGCGACGCAGCATGGCGCGGTACTCAGCGCGGTTGCGGCTGATGTAGTGCTCGCCCGTCTCGGCATTGCGCTCGGCTACGCGCTGCGCCAACTGTTGCGACGTGCGCGCCACCAGCGGGCCGATGCGGCGCGCCTCGTGGCTGGCGCGCACCAGACGCGCCAGCAGGTGCAGGGCGGCCCGCTCCCCGTTGGGGCTGGCCAGCGCGTCCAGCAAGCGCTTGGCGCGCAGCACCCGCTCGCGCAACTGGCGCAGGCGGAACACGACGGCGGTGGAAATGCCGTACTCATCCAGGTGGGCATAGGCCGTGTAGGCGGCGCGGCGGCATTCGTCCAAGCCGTCGCGCAGGGCCTGCAAGGCATCGCGGGTGGCGGGGGCATCCCGCCCATGCGCGGCCAGCGCATCGCGCAACGCATCGAGCCGGCGGCCCAGATCGTGGAAGGCGCGTCCCCGCTGCGCCGACGCCGACATGCGTTGCCGCAGCTCGGGCTCGAACCCCGCCACCGCCACCTGGGCGACGCAGATGCCCAACGCATCGAGCAAGGCCGGCCACCACACCGTCGCCGCCGAAGGGGGCGGCCCGTCCTCGGGCGCGAGCAACCGGGCCAGGCGCTGCACCTGCCGCGCCGGGATCGCCGCCAGCCAGCGCGCATCCAAGGGATCGTCGAACACCCAGCCAAACCACTCCGACACATCGGTCGTCTCGGGCGACACCGGCAGCAGCCGACGCCGCAGTCGGTGGCCAAACTCCGCCCAGAACTCGGGCCGGCGGGCAATGCCTTCGTCGGCCAGCAGCGGCGCCCAGTCCAACCCCTGCGCCGACCAGCCCTGCCACGCCCGCACCAGGCGGCTCCGGGCGGCGGGGTCGGCCTCCAGCGCGCTCAGCCAGGCATCCAGCCGAGCCAACACGGCACGCACCTCGGCCTGCGGTCCGCGCAGCCAGCGCACCCAGTCCCGCAACCACACCCGCAGCGCGACTCGGCCAACACGCGGATCGGGCGCCAGCAGGGCGGAAGGCGGCAGCGGGGCGGCAACGGTCATCGGCACTCACACGGTTTTGGGATGCCCGGATGGTAGCGGCACGGCCAGGAATCGCGCCACAATAGGGGACCCGCCCGCACGACCGCCGCCATGAACCGCTACCGCATCGCCCCGTCCATCCTGTCCGCCGACTTCGCCCGCCTGGGCGATGAAGTGCGCGCCGTCATCGACGCCGGGGCGGACTGGATCCACTTCGACGTGATGGACAACCACTACGTGCCCAACCTGACCGTCGGCCCGATGGTGTGCCAGGCCCTGCGGCCGCACGCCCGCACCGCCGACGGGCAGCGCGTGCCCATCGACGTGCACCTGATGATCCAGCCGGTGGACGCGCTGGCCGGTGCCTTCATCGACGCGGGGGCCGATCTGGTGAGCTTTCACCCCGATGCCAGCACGCATGTGCACCGCAGCATCCAGGCCATCAAGGCGCGCGGCTGCCAGGTCGGGCTGGTGTTCAACCCCGCCACCCCGCTGGACGTGCTGGACTGGGTGATCGACGATCTGGATCTGATCCTGATCATGAGCGTCAACCCGGGCTTTGGCGGCCAGTCGTTCATCGACAGCGCGCTGCGCAAGGTCGAGCAGGCGCGCCGGCGCATCGACGCCTGCGGCAAGGACATCCGGCTGGAGGTGGACGGCGGCATCAAGGCCGACAACATCCGCCGCGTGGCCGATGCCGGGGCCGATACCTTCGTGGCGGGCAGCGCCATCTTCGGCAAGCCCGACTACCAGGCCGTCATCGACCAGATGCGCGCGGCACTGGCCTGACGGCCCCTGGCAGCGCCCCCTGGGTGGGGAGCGAAAAGGCTGTCACCTTGGTGTTTTCTCGCAGCGGACGTGGTGCCGTTCTGACCGATACTCGACCCCATGCGTAAACACATCTTTACCCCTGCGGTGGCCTTGCTGCAGCGGCTGTCGATGCCGGTCAAGATGTTCGGGCTGGCGGCCCTCGTCGCGGTGCCGATGCTGATCGTGGCCTTTTTGCTGGTGGCCGACAACTGGCGCGCCCTACAAACCACCGAAGAAGCCCGCCAAGGCATGGCCGCCATGCGCGAAGTGCAAGCCCTGGCCCACGCGCTGCAGGATTGGCGCGACACCGCCGATGTGGCGGCCGCCGGGGTGGCCGCCCTGGGCAGCGCGCAGCAGCAGGCCGCGCAGCGGGCCGCCGCCGGACTGGGCGCCGTGCACGAGCGGCTGCAGGCCCACCCCGGGTGGAACACCGGGGGCATGTGGAATCCCCTGCGCGAACAGCTCGACGCCCTGCTCAAGGACACCCAGCGTTCGGCACCCGCCCGCCATGCCGATGCCACGCAGGCCCTGGCGCGACTGCAGCGCCTGAGCGGCTGGATCGGCGACGCCACGGGCGTGCAGCGCGACGCCGATGCCCTGACGGCGCACCGGGCCGCGTTGGCCTTTGAAGGCTTGCCGCCGGTGCGCGAGCTGGCCAGCCAGCTGCGCGGCCGCGCCACGGCCATGCTGGCGCACCCCGACGCGATGACCGACGCGATCACCATCTCCAACATCGTGCGGCAGGCCACGGCGGCGGACCAGATCGAGGCCTTGCTGCCCGCCTTGCAGGAGCGGCTCGATGCGCTGCAGCGCCGCGGTGCCACCGTCCCGGCCGGCTGGAGCCCCTTCCGCAGCGCCACCGACGAGCTGGTGCGCACCACCGCCGCCCACCTCAAGACCGCGGCGATGACCGTGGACAAGATGGAGTTTTACGCGCAGGCCACCCGCGCCATCGATGCACTGGCCGCGCTGGAGCGTGAGCTGGCCGACGGCGTGGAAGCCGAGTGGGCCGAGCGCAGCGCCACCCTCGAGCGCGAGATCGCCATCGTCGCCGCGGGCTGCGTGCTGGTGCTGCTGGTGCTGACCTATGGCCTGGTGGCCTTCTACCGCGCCACGGTGGGCGGGCTGCACCACCTCAACAACGCCATCGACCGCGCCGCCGAAGGCGACCTGACCAGCGACGCCGTGCTGCCCGGCCGCGACGAGATGGCCGACATGAGCCAGCGCCTGCGCCACATGCTGCAGGCGCTGTCGGAGCTGGTGGCCGACGTGCGCAGCGCCGCCGCCGTGCTGGGCCACGTCGGCCTGCAATTGGTGCAGGACAGCCAGCAACTGGCCGAACGCACCCAGAGCCAGGCCGCCAGCCTGGAGCAGGCCACCAGCAACGTGCGTGCGGTGGCCGACACCGTGCAGACCAACGCCGACAGCGCGCAGGACATCCGCCGCCTGACCGGCGAGCTCAACCGCGAGACCGAACGCGCCAGCGAGCTGATGCAGCACACCGTCGGCGGCCTGGGGTCGCTGCAGGCCACCTCGCAGCGCATGACCGAGATCATCGGCACCATCGACGGCATCGCGTTCCAGACCAACATCCTGGCGCTCAACGCCGCGGTGGAAGCCGCGCGCGCCGGCGAGGCCGGCCGGGGCTTTGCCGTCGTGGCCGCCGAAGTGCGCCGGCTGGCGCAGCGCAGCCAGGAAGCGGCCAACGAGGTGCGCCAGCTGATCGCCGAATCGGCCGAGCGCGTGCAGGGCACGGTGCAGGAGATCCGCTCCGTCAACGAGGCGATGGAGGTGCTGGTGCGCGGCATCCGCGACATCGCCGCGCGCATCGGCGAGATGGCCGACGCCAGCCGCCAGCAGAGCACGGCGCTGGCGGAGGTGGTGGCCGCGGTCGGCGACCTCGACAAGGTCACCTACGAAAACTCCGCGATGGTGGAGCGCACCACGCACCGCGCCAACCGGCTGATGGAGCGTATGCGCGACCTGGACGAGGCCGTGCACCACATGAAGCTGCGCCAGGGCACGGCCGACGAAGCGTACGAGCTGGTGCAAAAGGCGCTGGCGCACATCCGCGCCGTCGGCTACGAGCGCGCGGTGGAGGACTTCCACGACAAGAGCGGCCCCTTCGTCGATCGGGACCTGTACGTGTTCGTCCTCGATCGCGAGGGAACCTACCGCGTCATGGGCCTGGACCGCGCCAAGGTGGGCACGCGCGTGCACGATGCCCCGGGCATCAACGCCGAACAGTTCCTGGCCGACGCCTGGTACCGCGCCGAGCAGGGCGGGGGGTGGATCGAATACAACATCGTCAACCCCACCACGGGTCAGGTGCGGGCCAAGTCGTCCTTCGTCGTGCCGCTGGGCGATGCGCTGCTGCTGGGCTGTGGCGCTTATCGCAGCGCCCTCGGGTCCGGCTCGGACGAACGCTCCGCCTCCTCCAGCCAGGACGACTGACCCCCCGGCCGCCCCTCGAAAAACCCCGCCGGCGATCACCCCAGAAGCGGGGTGCGGCACAATCGCGGGTTTTCCTGGTTTGTCGCTGCCCGCCCCGCCAACGTGGATTCCACGCCCTCCCCGTCCTCCCCCGATCGCATGTGGCCGAGCGAGCGCCGCGCGAGCCTGGCGCTTGCGGGCATCTTCGCTCTGCGCATGCTGGGCTTGTTCCTGGTGCTGCCGGTCTTTGCGCTGGAGGCGGCCCGGCTGCCCGGGGGCGACGATCCGGCGCGCGTCGGCTTGGCCATGGGCATCTACGGCTTGGCGCAAGCACTGTTGCAGATTCCGCTCGGGCTGGCGTCGGACCGGCTGGGCCGCAAGCGCGTCATCCTCGCGGGCCTGGCCCTCTTTGCCCTGGGCAGCGCACTGGCGGCGACCGCCTCGACGCTGGACATGCTGATCGTGGCGCGCGCGCTGCAGGGGGCAGGGGCCATCTCGGCCGCCGTGACCGCGCTGCTGGCCGATCTGACGCGCGATACCGTGCGCACCAAGGCCATGGCCCTGGTGGGCGTGAGCATCGCGCTCGTCTTTGCGCTGTCGCTGGTGGCGGCCCCTCCCTTGGCCGCCGCCATCGGCTTGGGGGGGCTGTTTGGGCTCACGGGCGCTCTGGCCCTGGCGGGCATGGCGGTCGTGGTCTGGGTGGTGCCGGCGGAGCCCCTCCGATCGACCGCACCCGCGCCGGGTGGGCTGGCGACGGTGCTGCGCCACCGCGACCTGTTGCGGCTGGACGTGGGGGTGTTGACCCTGCACACGGTGCAGATGGCCATGTGGATGGCCGTGCCCGGCCTGCTGGTCAGCGCCGGGATCGACAAGGCGCACCATTGGCAGATCTATCTACCGGCGCTGCTGGCCTCCTTTCTGATCATGGGCGGGCTGCTGTTCCGGTTGGAGCGGCGCGGCCACCTCGGCGCGGTGCTGCGTGGCGCCATCGGCTTGCTGGTGCTGGCCCAAGGGGGGCTGGCCTGGGCCGCCAGTCACGAGGCCGGCAGCGTACTCATCACCGCCGTCTGGCTGCTGGTGTTCTTTTTGGGCTTTAACACGCTGGAGGCCAGTCAGCCGAGTCTGGTTTCGCGGTTGGCACCGGCCCATGTGCGGGGCGCTGCGCTGGGGGTGTACAACACGCTGCAGTCGCTGGGGCTGTTTGCCGGTGGCGCGCTGGGCGGCTGGCTGATGCGCCACATGGGGGCGGCTGGCGTCTTTGGTCTTGGCGCCGCGCTGTGCGTGCTGTGGCTGGCACTCAGCTGGGGCCTGCGCCCGCCCCCGGCCGCGCCCTCGGCGCTGCGGCCAACCTGACCGCCCATCCCCCGCCCAGGGGATGGGATCGCCGGGGCGATTGGGGCACAATCGGCCGCATCCTGGGCAATCGCCCCATCCACGAGGACACCCCCATGGCATCGGTGAACAAAGTCATCCTGGTCGGCAACTGTGGCCGCGACCCCGAAATCCGCTACCTGCCGTCCGGCCAACCCGTGGCCAGCGTCAGCATCGCCACTTCCAGCCGGCGCAAGGACCGCAACACCGGCGAGTTGGTCGACGACACCCAGTGGCACCGGGTGACGTTTTATGACCGCCTGGCCGAGATCGCCGGCGAGTACCTGAAGAAAGGCCGACCCGTGTATGTCGAGGGCCGGCTGAAATACGGCAAATACACCGGTCAGGACGGCATCGAGCGCAACACGGTGGACATCATCGCCACCGAGCTGCAGCTGCTGGGCAGCCGCGAGGGCATGGGCACCCCGTCGGAAGATGGCGGCTATGCGCCCCGCGCCGCCGCACCGTCCGCCCCGCGCAGTGCGCCGCCCCCCGCCAGCCGCCCTGCGCCGCAGACGGCCCCCGCGCCGGCGGCCAGCGGCTTCGAGGACATGGACGACGACATTCCGTTCTGAGCCGGACCGATCCACTGCCCAAGGATGTCAAACTGGCGTCATCCACTTCTCCCATGATCGGCGGCTTGCGTGACCCGCGGGGGGGCGCGCAAGGATCCACCGAAACGGGAGAAGAGATGGCAAACACCGTACGCACGGGATACTGGCTGGGGGCAGCGGCTGTGGTTTTGGGACTGAGTGCCTGTGGCGGGGATGACGAGCCCCGCTACCGAACGCTGGACGGGAGGGCGCCGATCGTCATCGGCCACCGCGGCGCTTCGGGAGAATTGCCGGAACATACGCTGGAGAGCTACTCCCGCGCCATCGAGCAAGGGGCCCAGTGCATCGAGCCCGACCTGGTCATGACCAAGGACGGCCATTTGATCGCCCGCCACGAGCCGATGCTGGATGACACCACGGATGTGGCGCAGAAGTTCCCCGCATCCCGCCAGCGGACGATGAACGTGGATGGTGTACCGGTGACGGCCTACTTCGCGGGCGATTTCACGCTGGCCGAAATCAAGACGCTGCGGACCCGACAGCCACGCGCGGCACGCCCGCAGCAGTACAACGGTCTGTACACCATTCCGACCATTGAGGAGATCGTGGCGCTGGCCAAGCAGGAAAGCGCACGCCGTGGTCGCACGATCTGCATTTACCCCGAGCTGAAGCATTCCACCTTTCACGCACGGGAGGCGGGATTCGGGCCCAACGTCTTCGAGGAAAAGTTGCTGGCCGTGTTGCACGCCGCCTACGGCAACAGCCCATCGGCGCCGGTGTTCATTCAGTCTTTCGAGGTTGGCAACCTGCAATACCTGCGCAGCCAGACGCGGATGAAGCTGGTGCAGCTCATCGATGCCGATGACGTCAACGACGATGGCACGCTCAAACTCGCCGCACCGTACCAGAAGCCCTACGACTTTGTCGTCCGGGGCGATCCGCGCACCTTTGCCGATTTACTCAAACCCGAGGGTTTGGCCTTTGTCAAAACCTATGCGGATGGCGTAGGCCCGTGGAAACCCTACTTGGTTCGCACCGTGGCCGATGGCGTGGATCGCAATCGTGATGGAAAAATCACGATCAATGATCGCCGCGTCGACGGCAGCACAGGAGTGATTGAAGCCGCCCACGCCAAAGGGCTGTTTGTTCACACCTGGACATTCCGCAACGATGCCAGCGGCTACGGTTTCAGCGACCCCAAAGCCGAAATGCAATATTACATGCGTCTCGGTGTTGACGGGGTGTTCACCGATTTCCCCGCGACCGGGGTCGAAGCGGTCAACGGCTTGTGAGGCTCAGCGGGTCGGGGCGTCGGGGGAGGCGACGCGGCCTCGCCGAATGCGGGGCCCGGTCGCAGCCCGACCGGCGGAGCGCCCCGTGGGCGTGGCCGGCAGCGGCCGCTCGGTGGCCTCGGCCGCGTGGATGACGCCGCCGCCCAGGCACACCTCGCCGTCGTACAGCACGGCGCTCTGCCCGGGCGTGACGGCCCACTGTGCCTCCTCGAAGCGCAGCTCGAAGGCGGCCGCGCCGCCTGCCGTGGCCGCCAGCGTGCACGGCGCGTCGGCCTGGCGGTAGCGGGTCTTGGCGGCATAGCGCCCCGGTACGGGCGGCGCACCGGCGATCCAGCTCGCATCCTCGGCGCGCAGCCAGTGCGACTGCAGCCACGGGTGCTCGTGGCCCTGCACCGCCCACAGCACGTTGCGCGGCACGTCCTTGCGCGCCACGAACCACGGCGCGTGCACGCCGTGCGCGGCCTCGTCGCGCCCGCGCACGCCGCCGATGCCCAGCCCCTGGCGCTGGCCCAGCGTGTAAAAGCTCAGGCCCACGTGGCGGCCGATCTCGCGCCCCTGGTCGTCGACGATCGGCCCCGGCGTGCCGTGCAGATAGCGCTGCAGAAATTCGCGAAACGGCCGCTCGCCGATGAAGCAGATGCCGGTGGAATCCTTCTTGCGGGCGTTGGGCAGGCCGATCTCGGCCGCCAGGCGCCGCACCTCGCTCTTGTGCAGGTGGCCGACCGGAAACATCGCCCGCGCCAGCTGCGCCTGCGTCAGCCGGTGCAGAAAGTAGCTCTGGTCCTTGCCCGCATCCACCCCCTTGAGCAGCTCGTACCGCAGGGCGTCGGCCGGCAGGCGCTCAGCCGCATCGTCTTCCAGCACGCGGCCGCTCGTGGCCTCCACCGCGCGCACGCGCGCGTAGTGCCCGGTGGCGATCTTCTCCGCCCCGAGCCGCAGCGCGTGGTCCAGGAAGGCCTTGAACTTGATCTCCGCGTTGCACAGGATGTCGGGGTTGGGCGTGCGGCCGGCCTCGTACTCGCGCAGGAACTCCGCGAACACCCGGTCCTTGTACTCGGCGGCGAAGTTGACGTGCTCGATGTCGATGCCGATCACGTCGGCGACGCTGGCCGCATCCAGCCAGTCCTGCCGGCTGGTGCAGTGCTCGCCGTCGTCGTCATCCTCCCAGTTCTTCATGAACAGGCCGACGACCTCGTGCCCCTGTTGCTTGAGCAGCCAGGCGCTGACCGCGGAGTCCACCCCGCCCGAGAGTCCCACGACGACACGGTGTTTGCTTGCCATGGCCCTCAGCTCCGCACCTCGCCCTCGCCGAGCACCACGTACTTCAGCGAGGTCAGCCCCGCGACGCCCACCGGGCCGCGGGCGTGGAATTTGTCGGTGGAGATGCCGATCTCCGCCCCCAGCCCGTACTCGAAGCCGTCGGCAAAGCGCGTGCTGGCGTTGACCATCACGCTGCTGGAATCCACCTCGCGCAAAAAGCGCTGCGCGTGCCGGTGGTCGGTCGTGAGGATCGCGTCGGTGTGGTGACTGCCGTAGCGGTTGATCCAGTCGATGGCCTCATCCAGCCCCGCCACCACCTTGATGCTGATGATCGGCGCCAGGTACTCCTCGAACCAGTCCTGCTCGGTGGCGTCCTTGACCACCGCGCCGGGCACCGTGCTCAAGATCGCCTTGGCCTCGGGGCAGCAGCGCATCTCCACCCCCTTGGCGGCGAACACCGCGCCGATGCGCGGCAGAAAGGCCGCCGCCACGCCGCGCGCCACCAGCAGGCTTTCGGTGGCGTTGCAGGGGCTGTACTTCTGCGTCTTGGCGTTGTCGGTGACGTGCACCGCCATATCCAGGTCGCACGGGTCGTCCACGTAGGTGTGGCAGTTGCCGTCCAGGTGCTTGATGACCGGCACGCGCGCCTCGCGGCTGATGCGCTCGATCAGCCCTTTGCCGCCGCGCGGGATGATGACGTCCACGTACTCCGGCATCGCGATCAGGCGGCCCACCGCCTCGCGGTCGGTGGTGGGCACGAGCTGCACCGCCTCGCGTGGCAGGCCCGCCTGCTGCAGCGCCTGCTGCACCAGCGCGGCCAGCGCCCGGTTGCTGTCCAGCGCCTCGGAGCCGCCGCGCAGGATGCAGGCGTTGCCGCTCTTGATCGCAAGGCTGGCGGCCTCGATCGTCACGTTGGGGCGGCTCTCATAAATCATGCCGAAGACGCCGATCGGCACGCGCATCTGCCCGACGCGGATGCCGCTGGGCTGCTGCTGCAGGCCGACGATCTCGCCGATGATGTCGGGCATGGCGGCCAGCTGCTCGCAGCCCTGGGCGCAGGTTTCGAGGATTTTGGGCGTGAGCTTGAGCCGATCCACCATCGGCTCGCTGAGGCCCGCGGCGCGGGCCCGCTCCACATCCGGCGCGTTGGCGGCCTGCAAGGCCGCGACGTTGGCCCGCAGCAGTTCGGCCAAGCCGCGCAGGGCAGCATTTTTGCGCGCGGCACTGGCCTGGGCCATCGCCGCCGAGGCGGTGCGGGCCTGCTGGCCCAGCCGCTGCATCAGTTCGGGAACGGAGATCGCGTTCATGCACCCGATTGTCGCACCGACCCCGGGGCGCGGCTGAGCTCGTTGTTGGCGTCGACCAGCCGCTGCAGCAGCGCCATGAACTGCACCTGCTCCTGCGGGTCCAGGGGGGCCAGAATGCGCGCCTGCGCGCGCCGCATGTCGGGCACGACGGCGGCCAGCCGCGCCTGCCCCTCGGGCGTGAGCGTCAGCCGGCGCGCGCGGCGATCGGCCGGATCCGGCTCGCGCTGCAACCAGCCGCGCGCCTGCAACCGCTCCACCACCCCGGCGGTGGTGGAGGTGTCCTGCGCGATGCGGCTGGCCAGGGTGCGCTGGTCGATACCCGGCTCGTTGTGCACCGTCTGCAGCGCGGCGTACTGCACCGGGGTGATGCCGTGCGCCGCCGTCTCCTGCAAAAAGATGCCGACGGCGATCTGGTGCAGGCGGCGGATGGCGTGGCCCGGCTGGGCGTTGACATCGAGGAGCGGGGCGGACGCGGACATGGGTGGCGGGTCTCGGCCGGGGCCGTGGCCCGGTTGCGGATTGCGGGTAAACCCGAAGTGGCACCAGCGATTTTACGACTACACTAATCGTCAGTGCACTTATTATTTGCTCTCCACTTCCCACAGAGGTAACCCCATGACACATGCGACGACCCGAGAGCCGGTGCTGGTGGCCGGCGGCGGCATCGGTGGGCTGGCGGCGGCGCTGGCGCTGGCCAATCAGGGCTACGAGGTGCTGGTGTTCGAGCAGGCCGCGCAGATCGGCGAGATCGGCGCCGGCATCCAGCTCGGGCCCAACGCCTTTTCGGCGATGGATGCGCTGGGCGTGGGCGAGCGCGCCCGCGCGCGCGCCGTGTACATCGACGAACTCGTCATGCACGACGCGCTGGACGCCTCGCTGGTGGGGCGGGTGCCCACGGGGCAGGCGTTTCGCCAGCGCTACGGCAACCCCTATGCGGTCATCCACCGCGTGGATGTGCACACCTCGCTGCTGGAGGGGGTGCAGGCCAGCGACCGCGTGCGCTTCCACACCGACACGCGCATCGTGCGCGTGGAGCAGGACGGCCACGGGGTGACGGTGGAGGACCAGCGCGGCCAGCGCTGGCGCGGCCAGGCGCTGATCGGCGCGGACGGCGTGCGCTCGGTGGTGCGCGCGCAGTACGTGGGCGATCCGGCGCGCGTCACGGGCCACGTCGTCTACCGGGCGGTGGTGGACAAGGCGGACTTCCCGCGCGACCTGCAATGGAACGCCGCCAGCCTGTGGGCCGGGCCGCACTGCCACCTGGTGCACTATCCGCTGCGCGGCGGCGAGCAGTACAACGTGGTCGTCACCTTCCACAGCCGCCAGCCGGAGGAATGGGGCGTCACCGAAGGCAGCAAGGAGGAGGTGCAGAGCTACTTCCAGGGCATCCATCCGCTGCCGCGCCAGCTGATCGACCTGCCCCAGAGCTGGAAGCGCTGGGCCACCGCCGACCGCGAGCCGATCGAGCGCTGGAGCTTTGGCCGCGCCACCCTGCTGGGCGACGCCGCCCACCCGACCACGCAGTACATGGCGCAGGGCGCCTGCATGGCGATGGAAGACGCCGTGACGCTGGGCGAGGCCCTGCGCGTGCACGGCGGCGACTGGGACCGCGCGCTGGACCTGTACCAGCGCTCGCGCATCGCGCGCACCGCGCGCATCGTCCTGTCCAGCCGCGAGATGGGGCGCATCTACCACGCCAAGGGGGTGGAGCGGCTGGTGCGCAACGACCTGTGGCGCGGCCGCTCGCCGCAGCGCTTCTACGATGCGCTGGAATGGCTCTACGGCTGGACGGTAGACACCTGTCTGGCCGCCCCCCACTGAACCGCCCCCACCGAATCGGAGCCGCACCATGCACGCCCTCGGAACCCTGGACGAACTCCCGCCCGACTACCGGCAGGCGCTCAGCGCGCGCAACCTGGTGCCGCTGTGGCCCAGCCTGCGCGCGCTGCTGCCGCCGCACCGGCCGGCGCAGCGCACCCGCCCCACGCACTGGGCGTACCGCGACATCCGCCCGCTGCTGTTGCGCGCGGGCGAGCTCACCCCCATCGAGAAGGCCGAGCGCCGCGTGCTGGTGCTGGCCAACCCCGGCCATGGGCTGGACGCCATGCAGGCCAGCGCCGCCATCTATCTGGGCATGCAACTGCTGCTGCCCGGCGAATGGGCCCCCAGCCACCGCCACACGCCCAACGCCGTGCGCATGGTGGTCGAAGGCACGGGCGCCTGGACCACGGTGGACGGCGAGCAGTGCCCCATGGCGCGCGGCGACCTGATCCTCACCCCCACCGGCCTGTGGCACGAACATGGCCACGACGGCAGCGACCCCGTGGTCTGGCTGGACGTGCTGGACCTGCCGCTGGTGTATTTTCTGGAGGCCAGCTACCACGAAAACGGCACCCGCCAACCGGTGCATTGCCGGCACGGCGAGCAAGCGCACGTGCGCGCCGGCATCAGCCCGCGCCCGCTGTTTGCGGCGCCCGCAGGCCGCCACGCCCGCTATCCGCTGCTGCGCTACCCCTGGGCCGAAACGCGCGCCGCCCTGCAAACGCTGGCGGCCGGCCAGCCGACGCTGGAGGCCGTGCAAGTCACCTACGTCCACCCCGAGTCCGGCGCGGACGCCGAGCAGATCCTGGGCTTTCACGCGCTGATGCTGCGCCCCGGCCAGACGCTGGCGCTGCCGGCGCGCTCGCCCGCGATGGTGCTGCACCAGATCGACGGCGGCAGCACCGTGCACATCGATGCCCCCGCAGGGGCGGCCCATGCGGCCACGACCTACACGCTGGACGAGGCCGACACCTGCGCCATCCCCGGCTACACGCCGGTGACGCTGGCCAACCGCTCGACGACCGAGCCGGCCTTTCTGTTCATCGCCGACGAAAGCCCGCTGCACCGCAAGCTGGGGCTGTACGAGGTGCGCCCCGACGCGACACGGCCCGAACTGGATGCCGTCGCGCGCGGCGCACAATGAGCCCCTGGCCCCTTCCATCCCACGCTTTGCCCATGACCGCTTACCTCTGGACCCCGCCCGCCCCCGCGTCGCTGGCCGTGCGCGGCACCGATGCCCGCCTGCCCGTCAACCGCCTGTTCTTCGTCGGCCGCAACTACCACGCCCATGCGCAGGAGATGGGCGTCAGCGTCGACAAGGCCACCGCGCGGCCGTTTTACTTCACCAAATCCCCCGTCCACCTGGTGGATTCCGGCGCCACGGTGCCCTATCCGCCGGAAACCCAAAACTTTCATTACGAGATGGAATGGGTGGCCGTGCTGGGGCGGGGCGGTTTTCGCGTGCCGGCCGAGCGCGCGCACGAACTGATCTACGGCTACGCGGCGGGGCTGGACATGACCCGCCGCGACGTGCAACTGCGCCTGCGCGACAAGGGGCACCCGTGGTGCCTGGGCAAGGACGTGGAGGGCTCGGCCGTCTGCGGCGAGGTGCTGCCCATGCCCGGGACGGTGCTGGAGCAGGGCGAAATCGTGCTGGAAGTCAACGGCGCGGTGCGCCAGCGCGCCGACCTGGGCCTGCTGATCTGGAACCTGCGCGAGCTGATCGCCGACCTGTCGCTGTTCTACCACCTGCAACCGGGCGACGTGATCTACACCGGCACCCCCGAGGGGGTGGGCCCCGTGCAACCGGGCGACCGCCTGCACGGCCGCGTCGCCGGCGTGGGCGAGGTGCACCTGACCATCGGCCCGGCAGAGTCGGCTGCATCGGCCGGGTGATGGGCGGGGTGACGGGCCGGATCGCCCGCGCCCAGCGTCAACCCCGGTACCGATAGGCCCGGGGCAACCCGCTACGATACGGGGCATGTGGCCCCCCGTGATCGCCTGGATCGCCACCGCCGTGTTCGCGCTGGCGGTGGGGGCCTTGCTGGGCGCCCGCTGGGCCCGCCGCCAGATCCCGGCCGATCTGCCGCTGCGCGAGGCGCGCACGGGTCTGCCCAACCGCGCCGCTGCGCTGGACCACTTGCCGCGCGCGCTGTCCCTGGCCGAGCGGCGGGGGTTGAGCGTCACGGTGCTGGTCATCGCCCTGGACGAGGTACCCGCCTCCCGCACCGCGCTGGACGAAGCGGAGCGCAACGTCGCGCGGCGGCTCGCGCCGCGCCTGCGCACCCACGAGGTCTTGGCCCACTGGGGGCCCGGGCAGTTTCTGGTCGTGCTGCCCGACGCGGACGTGCCCAGCGCCCTGGTGCTGGCGGGCGATCTGCGTCAACTGGCCGCGGCCCCGGCCACGGACGGGCCCACCGCGCGTGCGGGCGACGCGCCGCGCTCGGTCAGCATCGGGATGCACAGCCGCGCCCCGCGCGGCGGGCAAGATCTGCGCGAGCTGGCCGCCGAAATGGTGATCGCCGCGCAGCGGGCGCTGGAGGTCACCGGCGCCAACGGCCCCGGCCGCATCGAAATCGAACCCTGACCCCGCCCATGGGCCAGTGCCCGTCCGCGGCACCCGCGACACCCGCGGCATGCACCGCGCTTATGGCTGCCCGGCGGCCCACTGCACCAGGACATCGAGCGCCGGGCGGGCGGCGCGCGCCTCCGGGTGGTTGACGATTGCCACCAACACCCGCCGCCGACCATCGGGCAGGTGCACATAGCCCGCCAGCGCCTGCACATCGGCCAGGCTGCCGGTCTTCAGATGCGCCAAGCCGCGCCCCATGGTGCTGCGGCGCAGCGTGCCATCCACCCCCGCGACCGGCAGCGACGCCATCAGCTCCGGCATCCAGGGGCTGGCATATACCCACTGCAGCAAGCGCACCAGCGCGGTGGCGGTCACCCGCGCCTCGCGGCTGAGGCCCGCGCCGTTGTCCACCACGGGCGGCGGCACGTCGGCCCCCAGCCGGGCCATCCACCAGTCCCGCACCACGGTGCGCGCCGCCTCGAACGTCGCCGGGGCCGGTGGCACGGCCGTCGCCGCCCCCGCCGAAGCCAGCCCGGGCGCGCGCGCCAGGGTCAGCAGCAGGTGCTGGGCCATCACATTGTTGCTGAACTTGTTGACATCGCGCACCACATCCGCCAGCGGGACGGAGTCGAACAGCAGCCGCGGCGCCAGCCCGGGCGGCACCGTGCCGTCACGCACCCGGCCGCCCAGCCCGCCGCCCAACTGCGCCCACACCCCGGCCACCGCGCGCGCGGCCAGTCGGTCTGGCTCGGGGTGGGCGATCGGCCAGACGCGCTCGCCGCACGCCAGAGGGTAGCGCCCCGCGAAGCGCGGCCGGCGGGGATCCGACCAATCGGCCTGCAGGGCGGCACGCCAGTCGTTGCACGGACCGTCGCCCAGGGGTACCGTATCGGGCACGGCCACCTCGGCCAGCGGCGGCTCCAGCCCCACCCGGGCCACCCTCGCGCCCTCGTCCGGCACAAAGGTCAGCACCTGGGCGCGAAAGTTGATCAGCAGGGCATCGGGCGCCGCGTTGTAAGGGCGCAGCGGCTCGCCATCGAAGGCGGCCGGATCGTGTGGCGGCAGGGCAAAAGCGCTGCGATCCAGCACGATGTCCCCCGCGATGTGGCGGATGCCCAGCGCCTGCACGCGCCGCAGCAGCAGCCACAGGCGCTCGGTGACGAGCTTCGGGTCCCCATCCCCGCGCAGATAGAGCGAGCCGGCCAGCACGCCGTCGCGCACCGGCCCGTCCGCATAGACGGCCGTGCGCCAGGTGTAGGCGGGCCCCAGCAGATCGAGCGCGGCCGTGGTGGTCACCAGCTTCATGACCGAGGCGGGGTTCACCGGCACATCGGCGCGGTGCACCAGGAGCACCCGCCCCCCGGGCGCTGCGTCCGCCACGGAGACGGCCAGCGCCGAGGCGGGTACGCGGGCACGGGCCAGGGCCTGCTCGACCGCCGGCGGCAGGGTGTCGGCCGCCGATGCGAGCGCGCCCACGGCGCCCATCGCCGCGATCCCCGCCCGGACCCAGCGGCGCATGCCCATCACACCCCCGGCTGCAGGGCCACCGTCACCTCGCGCGTCTGCTCGCCGCGGCGCACGCTCAGGCGCACGGTGTCGCCGACGCGGAAGTCGTCCAGCCGCGCCAGCAGCCGGCCGGGCCCATCGACCGGCTTGCCCTCCACCGCCAGGATCACGTCGCCCGGCACCAGCCCCTCCGGCGTCATGCGCACGCCCTGCAGCCCGGCCTGCTCCGCCGCGCCGCGCGGCTGCACGCGCAGCACGTAGACCCCCTCCACCCCGGTGGCGGCGGCCAGCCGCTGGTTGAGCGTCTCGTCCACCTCGATGCCCAGCGCCGGGCGCACGTAGCGGCCGTGCTGGATGAGCTGCGGCACCACGCGCGCCACCGTGTCCACCGGCACCGCAAAGCCGATGCCGGCCGAGGCGCCCGACGGGCTGTAGATCGCGGTGTTGATGCCGATCAGCCGCCCGGCGGAGTCCAGCAGCGGCCCGCCGGAGTTGCCGGGGTTGATCGCCGCGTCGGTCTGGATCAGGTGCTCGATCGGCGGCTTGCCGGGGCCGCCGTCCAGCGTGCGGTCCAGCGCCGAGACGATGCCGGTGGTCAGCGTCCAGTCCAGCCCGAACGGGTTGCCGATCGCGAACACCTTCTGCCCGACCTTCAGGTCATGACTGGTGCCGACCGGCACCGGCGGCGGGCGCTTGAAGCCCACCCCGATGCGCAGCACCGCGATGTCGTGCGCGGGCGAGGCCCCCACCAGCGCGGCGCGGTAGTCGCGCCCGTCCGCGAGCCGCACGGTGGCCGACGACGCCCCCTCGATGACGTGGTAGTTGGTGACGACGTGACCGGCGTCGTCCCAGATGAAGCCGGAGCCGTTGCCGCGCGGCACCTCCCAGACGTTGCGCGTCCAGGCGTCGCGCACCACCTGCGCGGTGGAGATGAACACCACCGAGTCACGCGCCTTCTCGAACAGCTCGATGGTGGCGCGCTCGTCGGCGGCCAGGTCGCCGCGCGGCGTGACGGTGCGCTCGACCGCCGGGGTACTGTTCGGCGCCAGCCAGCGCGCCTGCAGCGCCGGCAGCCACTGCCACAGCACCATCAGCGCCGCCACCACCAGCGCCAGCCACAGCAGCCGGCGCACGAAGGCATCCCCGCGCCGGGGCGCAGGCGGGGTCCATGGATCAGGGCGCATGGCGGTCCCCCTGCGCGGCCGCCGCGGCCCGCTCGGCGTCCAGCGCGCGCTGGTCGCGCTCGCGCATCAGCCAGTACACGATGCCCAGCGCCAGCGCCGCGCCCGACAGCGCCGCGACCTTGGCCGGCGAGGTCTCGGGGTCCAGGATCACGAACTTGCGCGACAGCGCGATCAGCGCGATCAGCACCACCGTCTTGACCTGCACGATGCTGTCCTGCCCCATCACCACGCGCACGATGGAGTGCTTGAACTCCATCGCGATCAGAACCGTCATGATCATGCCGAAGACGGTCTGGAACATCTTGTGGTCCAGCGGGTTGAACGCGTCCAGCACCAGCAGCATGAACACCTCGCGGATGAGCTGCACCAGCGACGTGACGACGATGACGGCGATCACCGCGGACAGCACGATCACGACGACCTGCTCAAAGCGCTCGTACAGCGTCATCATCGGCCAGCGCTCGCGCAGGGTCGGCGCGGCGGGGTGGCGACGCGACTCGGGGGCATGGGGGGTGGACATGGCTCCTCCTCGGGCAAGGGGCGGCGCGGGCGCCAGCGTTGGGTTTGCTGTTAACCCGCAAAATTTTCAGGCGTGAAGCGCCGAAAGCACCTCAGGGTTGGCCTCGACGATTTTGAGCAAGGCGCGAGCAGGCCCGGCAGGACGCACTCGGCGCTGCTCCCAGTTCTGCAACGTCTTGGGCTTGACGCCGATCAGGCAAGCAAACCGACTCTGCGACAGCCCCGTGCGCTCGCGGATCGCCTTGACGTCGGGCTCGGGGAACTCCCGCACACGCACACCGGCCACGGCCTCACCACGCATATGGCGGCCCATGTCACGCACGCTGCTGAGCAACTCATCGAACTGGTGGTCATTCATCTCGTATCTCCGCTTGCATCACTTCGGCCAACCGGCGCAGCTGATCCGGCGTCAGGTTCGCTCGGACATTCTTCGCGTAGGCGTAGATCAGATAGCACTGCTCCTTTCTGACCCAGTGGTAGTAGATCACCCGGGCACCGCCACGCTTGCCACGCCCCGGCAGCGCAACACGCAGCTTGCGCAAACCCCGCCCACCGGGGATCAGGTCACCGGCGGCCGGGTTTTCCAGCAAGGTGTTCTGCAACTCGGCCATCTCCTCATCCGAGAACAGTTCGGCTGCGCAGCGGACGAAGATCGGGAGCCCCACAAACACCATGGTCACATTATCCGCTAGAAGCGGATACTCGCCCCCATGACTTTCCACGGCCGGAACGCTGACGGCCGCGGATCTTCAGCCCGGCCAGGTGCCACGGCGCCCGCCCCACCAAGGATAATCACCAGCATGGACAACGCCGCCACCCCGCCCCCGCGCCCCGGCCTGCAGCGCTGGCTGGCGCTGGACACGAGCGCCTCGGTGCTGAGCGTGGCCGTCGGCGCAGCCGGCGCCGCCGAGCCGCTCGCGTGGCACGAAGGCGAGGGCGGCGCGCAGGCCTCGGCCACCTTGCTGCCCGCGATCATGGCGCTGCTGCAGCGCGCCGGCTGGCGGCTGGCGGAGCTGGACGGCATTGTCTTTGGCCACGGGCCGGGCTCGTTCACCGGGCTGCGCACCGCGTGCGCGGTGGTGCAGGGGCTGGCCGCAGGGGCGCGGCCGGGCGGCGTGCCGGTGCTGCCGCTGAGCACCCTGCTGGCGGTGGCGGAGGCCGCGCGCGCGCGCCACGCGCCAACCGTCCCGCAGCTGACCGTGCACGCGGCGCTGGACGCGCGCATGGACGAGGTCTACGTGGCCCGCTATGCGTGGGATGCCGCGCAGGGCTGGCGCGAGCTGACCGCGCCGCACCTGCGCCGCCCCGAGGACCTGCCGCACGCGGACGGCGCGCTGCACGCCGGCAACGTCGCCGGCGTCTACGGCGAGCGGTTGCCCCCCGTCTGGCGCGCCGAGGCCGGTGGCGCGACGCTGCCGTGCGCCCGCGCCCTGCTGCGCCTGGCGGCCGCGGGCGTGGCGGCGGGGCAGTGCGTCGGCGCGCACGGGACGCAGCCGCTCTACGTGCGCGACAAGGTGGCGCTGACGGTGGACGAACAGGCCGCGCTGCGCGCCGGCCGCGCCGCCGGTTGACGGGGCGGGCGATGGACCCCGTGACGGACGACACCCGGCCGGCGGCCCCCGCCTACGCCACGGAGCCGGTCTGGAGGCCGATGACCGCCGCCGACCTGGACGTGGTGGCCGAGGTGGCCAAGACCGCGCACGCGCACCCGTGGAGCCGGCGCCATTACGAGGATTCGCTGGCCGCCGGGCACTGGGCGCGCGTGCTGGCGCGCCGCCCGGATCCGCGCCACGACCCGCCGCACTGGGTGCACGCCCCGGTCACGCCCGAGGGCGACTGGCTGCTCGGCTTCCTGGTGGCGATGCCGGGGGTGGAGGAAGGGCATCTGCTCGACGTCACGGTGGCGCCGGTGCACCAGCGCCACGGCTGGGGCCGCTGGATGCTGCGGGCGCTGGCGGACTGGGGCCGCGCGCAGGGCTTTGCGCAGCTGTGGCTGGAGGTGCGGCGCAGCAACGCCGCCGCGCGCGCGCTCTACGCCCGCTGCGGCTGGGTGGAAGCCGGCGTGCGCAAAGGGTACTATCCCGACACGGCGCAGCGCCGCGAGGACGCCATCGTCATGCGGCTCGACCTGCGCCCCGCGCCCGACGCCACCGCCCCGACCCGATGAACCTGCCGCGCGCCCTGCCCTGGCTCGACGAGCGCCGCTCAGCCCTGCTGGCCGAGATCGGCGTGCCCGCGTGGTGGCAGCCGCGCGCGCTGCTGCCGCGCCCGGCGGCACCGGTTGAAGCCCCGCCACCGGTCGAGCCCGCCCTCCCTGTCCGCACGGCGCCCCTACCCAAGATACCGACCCCGGAAGCGCCCGCTCCGGTACCGATCGAGCGCCCCGTCACTCAGCAACCCGCCACCGAACCCACCCACGCCGACATCGCCACGCTCGACTGGCCCGAACTGGAGGCCGCGATCCACGCCTGCCAGCGCTGCGGGCTGGCCGCGTGCCGCCAGCGCGCGGTGCCGGGCGTCGGCGACCGCCGGCCGACCTGGCTGATCGTCGGCGAGGCCCCGGGCGAGGAGGAGGACCGCCAGGGCGAGCCGTTCGTCGGCCGCGCCGGGCGGCTGCTGGACCGGATGCTGGCGGCGCTGGACCTGCAGCGCGGCCACGGCGTTTACATCGCCAACGTGCTGAAATGCCGCCCGCCGCGCAACCGCAACCCGGAGCCGGAGGAGATCGCGCGCTGCGCGCCGTACCTGCTGCGCCAGATCGCGCTGCTGCAGCCGCGCATCGTGCTGGCGCTGGGGCGCTTTGCGGCGCAGACGCTGCTCACCGAAGGCGGCTGCCTGCCGCCGGCCGAAGCCGCGCGTGCGCCGCTGGGCCGGCTGCGCGGACGCGTGTTCCAGGCGCGCCTCGGGGAGCTCACGCTGCCGGTGGTGGTGTCCTACCACCCGGCCTACCTGCTGCGCAACCCGGTGGACAAGGGCAAGGCGTGGGCCGACCTGTGCCTGGCGGCAGAAACGCTGGCATCGGCCGACGGCGCTGCCCTGGGCGCACCGCCGGCCTGACGCGGCTCAAATCCGCCCCTCCTGCACCGCGTGGCAGGCCACGCGCACGCCGCCGATTGTCTGCAGCGCCGGCCGCTCGGCCTTGCAGCGCGCATCCGCATGCGGGCAGCGCGGATGGAAGGCGCAACCGCTGGGCGGGTTGAGCGGGTTGGGCACCTCGCCCTGCACCGGCGTGCGCGCCTGGCCGGTGGCGTGCAGCTTGGGGATGGCCTCCAGCAGCATGCGGGTGTAGGGGTGGCGCGGCTGCGCGAACAGCGTGCGCTTGTCCGCCAGCTCCACCAGCCGCCCCAGGTACATCACGCCGACCTGGTCGCTGACATGGCGCACCACTGCCAGGTTGTGGCTGATGAACAGATAGGTCAGCCCCTGCTGGCGCTGCAGGTCCTTCATGATGTTGAGCACCTGCGCCTGCACCGACACGTCCAGCGCCGAGGTCGGTTCGTCGCAGACCAGAAAATCGGGCTTCGTGGCCAGCGCCCGCGCGATCGAGATGCGCTGGCGCTGCCCACCCGAAAACTGGTGCGGATACTTGACCATGTCGTGCGGGCTCAGGCCCACCGAGCGCAGCAGCTCGCCGACGCGCTCGCGCAGGGCCGCGGCGTCACTCAGCAGCCCGTGCTCGCGCAGCGGCTCGGCGATGATGTCCTCCACCCGCCAGCGCGGATTGAGGCTGGCGTAGGGGTCCTGGAAGATCATCTGGATGCGCCGGCGCAACTGCCGCCCCTGGGCGCTGCCATAGGCAGCGTGCGCGTCCTGCCCGTCGAAGACGAAGCGCCCGCGCGTCGGGCGGTACAGCCCCACCAGCAGGCGGGCGACCGTGCTCTTGCCACAGCCCGACTCGCCCACCAGGGCCAGCGTCTGACCGCGCGGGATGTCGAAGCTCACCCCGTCCACGGCGTGCAGCCATTGGCGCGGCTTGCGCTCCAGCACGCGGTTGAGCCACGGCGCCGACACGTCGAATGTTCGGGCCAGATCTTCCACCACCACCAGCGGGGTGGCCGGGGTCGGGGACGCGGCGTGGGACGGCGCCGTGCGCGCCGGGTCGATGACCGGGGTACTCATCGGGGGACCTCCGCCGTGGCCGGCACCTGCGCGATGGGGGCCTCGGCATGCAGCCAGCAGGCGGCGCGGGTGGCGCCGGCGGGCATCAGTTCGGGGCGCTGGTCGTGGCAGCGCAGCATGACTTTTTCGCAGCGCGGGTGGAAGGCGCAACCGCGCGGAATCTCGTTGAGGCGCGGCATGGCGCCGTCGATCTGGTGCAGCCGCTCGCGCTCCATCTCCATGTCGGGGATGCAGCTCATCAGACCGGCGGTGTAGGGGTGCGCGGGGCGGTGGATGACCTCGTGCACCGGACCGATCTCAGCGACCCGCCCCGCGTACATGACGGCCACGCGGTCGCAGGTCTCGGCGATCACGCCCATGTCGTGCGTGACCAGCATCACCGCCGCGCCGCGCTGGCGGCAGATGCGCTTGAGCAGCGTGATGATCTGCGCCTGGATCGAGACGTCCAGCGCCGTCGTCGGCTCGTCGGCCACCACCAGCTGCGGCTCGGCCGCCAGCGCCAAGGCGATGACGACGCGCTGGCGCATGCCGCCCGAGAACTGGTGCGGATAGTGGTCGATGCGCTCTTCCGCGGCCGGAATGCCGGTGTCCTTGAGCAACTGGATGGCGCGCTGCCGCGCCTCGGCCGGCGAGACGTCCAGGTGCGTCAGGATGGTCTCGGTCAACTGGCGACCGATCGAGTACAGCGGGTTGAGCGAGGTCAGCGGATCCTGAAAGATCGCGCCGATGCGCCGGCCGCGGATGCGGCGCATCTGCGCCGGCGGCAGGTGGTCGATGCGCTCGCCCTGCAGGCGGATCTCGCCGCCGGCGATGCGCCCCGGGGGCTCCAGCAGGCCGATGATGGCCGCGCCGGTGAGCGACTTGCCGGCCCCCGACTCGCCCACCACGCCCAGCACCTCGCCGGGGGCGATGTCGAACGAGACGCCGTCGAGCGCGCGCAGCACGCCGCGGCGGGTGGGAAACTCCACCACCAGGTCCTTGACTTCGAGCAGTTTGTCCATGGGTGGGGCCTTTCGGTCAGCGCAAGCGCGGGTTGAGGGCGTCGCGCAGCCAGTCGCCCAACAGGTTGACCGACAGGGCGATGATGACCAGCATCACCCCGGGGAAGATGGTGATCCACCACTCGCCGGAGAACAGGTAGTCGTTGCCGATGCGAATCAGCGTGCCCAGCGAGGGCGAGGTGGGCGGCGCCCCCACGCCAAGAAAGCTCAGCGTCGCCTCGGTGATGATGGCGGTGGCCACTTGGATGGTGGCCAGCACCAGCACCGGCCCCAGCACATTGGGCAGCACATGCCGGCGCATGATGCGCAGCGGCGCCACGCCGATCACGCGCGCGGCCTGCACATACTCCTTTTGCCGCTCCACCAGCGTGGAGCCGCGCACCGTGCGCGCATACTGCACCCAGCCGGTCAGCGTGATGGACAAAATCAGCACGCCGAAGGCCAGCGTCTCGTGCGCATTGGGGAACAGCGCCCGCCCCACGCCCGCGATCAGCAGCGCGATCAGAATGGCCGGAAACGACAGCATCACGTCGCACAGGCGCATCAGCAGGGCGTCCACCCAGCCCCCCAGAAAGCCCGCCAGCAGCCCCAGCGTGACGCCCAGCAGCACCGACAGCACCACCGACGCCAGCCCGACGAACAGCGAAATGCGGGCCCCGTAGATCAGCGCCGACAGAATGTCGCGCCCCTGGTCGTCGGTGCCCAGGGGAAAGGCCCATCGGCCCTCGTCGTACCACGCGGGCGGCAGCCGGGCATTGCCCAGCTCCAGGCTGGCCAGATCGAACGGATTGTGCGGCGCCACCCACGGCGCCAACAGGGCGGCGAGCGCGCACACCAGCGCGATCAGCGCCGCGACGATCGCCGTGGGCGACGCGCGAAAGCTGTAGCCGATGTCGCTGTCCCACCAGCGCATCCACCAGGATTTCATGAGCGTGTCCTTCCTTTTTGGGGAACGGGTCCGCCGTCAATGGCCGCCGGCCTTGTCGAGGCGCAGGCGCGGATCGACGGCGAAATACAGCAGATCGACGATCAGGTTGATGACCACGAAGATCAGCGCGGTCAGGCACAGGTACGCCGCCATCACGGGGATGTCGGCAAACGTCACGGCCTGGATGAACAGCAGCCCCATGCCGGGCCACTGAAAGACCGTCTCGGTGATGATGGCAAAGGCGATCAGGCCGCCGAGCTGCAGCCCGGTGATCGTCATCACCGGCACCAGCGTGTTCTTCAGCGCATGGCCGAAGTGCACCACGCGATCGCTCAGGCCGCGCGCGCGCGCGAACTTGATGTAGTCGGTGCGCAGCACCTCCAGCATCTCGGCGCGCACCAAGCGCATGATGAGCGTGAGCTGGAAGATCGCCAGCGTCACCGCCGGCAGCACCAGGTGGTGCCAGCCCTTGGCGGTCAGCAGCCCCGTGGTCCAGCCGCCCAGATGCGTCACCTCCCCCCGGCCGAAGCTGGGGAACCACCCCAGATGCACCGCAAACACCAGGATCAGCACGATGCCGATCAGAAAGGTCGGCAACGACACGCCCAGCAGCGACAGCGTCATGAACACCTGGGCCAGCCACGTCCCGCGGCGCAGCGCGGCATACACCCCCATGGGGATGCCCACCGCGAGCGCCAGCGCCGCCGCCACCAAGGCCAGCTCCAGCGTGGCGGGGAAGCGCTCGGCGATCAGCCGCGCCACCGGCACGCCCTGGTGGATGCTCATGCCGAAGTTGCCCTGCACGGCGTGCACCACGAACTGCCAGAACTGCACGAAAAAGGGTTGGTCCAGCCCCAGTTCGGCCCGCACGGCGGCGACCTGCTCGGGCGTGGCGTCCTGCCCCAGGATCTGCAGCACCGGATCGCCCACGTACTGGAACAGCATGAAAGCGACGAAGGCCACGGCCAGCATGACCAGCGCCGCCTGCGCCAGGCGTCGCAAGATGAAGGCAAGCATGCAAAAACTCCTGCGGGCGGCACTGCCGTGCCGCCCGCGCATCACAGGTTGTCGTCGGACACGACCGCTCGGCGTCAGGCCGTGGGCCGCTCGCCGGGGACGATCAGTTGACCTTGACCAGACGCCAGTCGATGCGGTTGTCGGCGCGGTGCACCACGTCGATCGACTTCTTCATCGCCCAGGGGATGATCTGGTTGTGCAGCGGGATGTGCACCACATCGTCGTTTTGCAGCTGCAGCGCCTCGGTCAACAGCCGCGGACGGATGAAGGGATCGGTCTCGGTCTTGGCGCGATCGATGATCGCGTCCATCTTGGGGTTGCTGTAGCGGCCGAGATTGTAGTTGCCGTCACCGCCCTGGCCGACGGTGCGCACCAGCGACTGCAGGCTGTAGAGCGCGTCGAACGTCGGCACGCCCCAGCCCAGCATGTAGATGCTCGCCTCGTAGCGCTGGATCATGGGGAAGTACGTCACCAGCGGCAGGGTGCGCAGCTTGGCCTTGACGCCCACCTTGGCCCACATGGACGTGATGGCCTGGCAGATCTGCTCGTCGTTGATGTAGCGGTTGTTCGGGCAGGCGAAGTCCACCTCGAAGCCGTCCTTGTAGCCGGCTTCGGCCAGCAGCCGCTTGGCGGCCTCGACGTCATACGGGTAGCGCTTATGCACCGACTCGCTCCAGCCCGCGACCTGCGGCGCCACCAGCGCGCCGGTGGGCTGGCTCAGCCCCCGCATGGTGACGCGGTGGATGGTGTCGATGTCGATCGCCTGGTACAGCGCCTTGCGCACCCGCACGTCCTTCAGCGGGTTCTTGCCCTTGATGTTGCTGCCGACCAGCTCGTCGCGGTGCTGGTCCATGCCCAGGAAGATGGTGCGGTTTTCGACCCCGTCGACGACCTTCAGGTTGGGGTTGTTGCGCAGGCGCGGCAGGTCCTGCGGGGTGGGGTCGAGCACGAAGTCCACCTCGCCCGACAGCAGCGCGGCCATGCGGGTGGCGTCGGCCTTGATCGGGGTGTAGACGATCTGGGTGACGTTGCTGTTGATCTTGCCCCAGTAGTTGGGGTTGCGCTCGAACACCATGCGCTGGTCGGGCACCCATTCCTTGAGGATGTAGGGGCCGGTGCCCATCGCGTTGCGGTGGGCGAACGTTTCTTCGGTGGCCTTGATGTCCTTGGGCTCGACCGACTTGTTCTTCTCCGCCCAAGCCTTGCTCATCATGCGCAGCTCGGTGAGCTGGTTGAGCAGCACCGGGTTGGGCCCCTTGGTGAAGATGTCGATCGTGTTGGCGTTGACCTTGACCACGCGGTCGATGCCCTGCGTGTAGATGGCAAAGTTGGAGGTCTTGGCCATCGCGCGCTGGATGGAGAAGACCGCGTCGTCGGCCGTGAACGGCGTGCCGTCGTGGAACTTGACCCCTTCGCGCAGCGTGATGCGCAACTGGGTCGGGCTGATCTCGCGCCAGGCCGTGGCCAGCACCGGCTCGATCTTGAACGTGCGGCTGTTGTAGTAGACCAGCGACTCGTAAACCGCCGCATGGATGCCGTTTTGCAGCGCGTTGTTTTGGGAGTGAATGTCCCAGGTGGAGATTTCGCCGGCGCTGGCCCATTTGAACGGCTTGGCCTGGGCCACCGACACCCCGAGGGCGAGCACTGCACCGAGCGCGAGAAGCTTGAGTTTCATGCTTGACACCTAAAAAGATGGAACGTGCCGTAACTATGCACGAGTCGTGCCAGCCCTCCGGCCGGGGTTTACCCGCAACCGTGGTGCCGATGGGGGGATGCGCGCCGAACCGCCGACGGACCTGTCGGTCAGCCGACACCTGACCCAATACCCGCCCCGGCATCGGTCCCGCCGACGCGGCCCGCCTCGCCCAGCGAGACGCCGATCTGCCGCGCGGCGCGCAGCAAGGGATGGTCCAGCGGCACGCGGCGGCTGCCGTGCACCACCTCCGCCAGCGCAATGCTGCCCAGCCGCCCGTCCTGCAACGTGACCATGCGATCGAACGCCCCGCGCATGACGAGCTGGGCCGCCTCGTTGCCAAACTGGGTGGCGAGCACGCGGTCGAACGGCGTGGGTGAACCGCCGCGCTGCACATGGCCGAGCACGGTGGCCCGCACCTCCGACGCCAGCCGCGGCTGCAGCGCCGCCGCCAGCGCATGGGCGACGCCGCCCAGCCGGATCGGGTCGGGGCTGTCCGCGATGCGCTGCTGCACCGTCAGCGTGCCGCCGATGGGCTTGGCCCCCTCCCCGATGCAGACGATAGTGTAGCGCTGGCGCCGCTCGCGCTCGCGGCAGACCGCGGCGACGGCCTCGATGTCGAAGTCGATCTCGGGCAGCAGGATGACGTCCGCCGCCCCGGCCAGCCCGGCCTCCAACGCAATCCAGCCCGCATAGCGGCCCATGGTCTCGACGATCATCACGCGCCCATGGCTCTGGGCGGTGGTCTGCAGACGCTCGATCGCCTCGGTGACGGTGGCCACCGCGGTGTCGAAGCCGAAGCTGCGCTCACAGCCGGGGATGTCGTTGTCGATGGTCTTGGGCACGCCGACGATGGGCAGGCCGCGCTGGCTGAGGCCGTGCGCGATGGCCATGCTGCCGTCGCCGCCGATCACCACCAGCGCCTGCAACCCCAATGCCCGGGCGTGGGCCAGGGCGCGCGCGGCCTCGGCCTCGCTGCGCAGGGGGTTGGCCCGGTTGCTGGTGCCCAGGATCGTCCCCCCCTGCATCAGGATGCCGCTCACGCTCGCCCAATCCAGCGGGCGCACGCGCGGCGCCTCGCCCATCAGGCCGCCAAAGCCGTCTTGGATGCCGATCACCTCCGCCCCGCACTGCCGCAGCAGCGACTTGACGACGGCGCGGATGACGGCGTTCAGGCCGGGGCAATCGCCCCCGCCGGTCAGGATGCCGATGCGCAGACTCATGGATCGCATTCCTTCATCGGTTCAGGGCTGCTCGCGCGGCCACAGCGCCCAGAGCTGCAGCGGCTGCTTCAGACCGGCGGCCAAGGCATAGGCGCCTTCGCCCCAACCCGCAAAAAAATCCGCCCGCACCGCCCCGACGATGGCGTTGCCGGTATCCTGCGCCAGCACCAAGCGCTGCAACTGCGCCACCGGCCCGCTGGAGGCCAGCCACAGCGGGGTGCCGTAGGGGATGGCCTCGCGGTCCACCGCGACGGAGCGCGCCGGCGTGAGCGCCACCCCCTGCGCCCCCCGCGGGCCGAACTGGGTGTCGAGGGCGGACAGCGCCTCCTCGCGAAAGAACACCACGCGCGGATTGGTCCACAGCAGCTCGTCGATGCGCTGGGGATTGGCCGCCGCCCAGGCGCGGATCGCTTCCCAGGTGCCCTCGCGGATCTCGCGCCGCTCCAGCAGCCAGCGCCCGACGCTCTGGTACGGATGGCCGTTGTGCGCGGCATAGGCCAGCCGCGCCAGGGTGATGCGCCCGTCCGGCTCGAGGATGCGCAGCCGCCCCGAACCCTGGATTTGCAACAGCAAAGCGTCCAGCGGATCGGCCAGCCAGACCAGCACACGCCCCTCCAGATGGCCCTGGACCTGGGGGTCGCTGTCGATCTGCTGGCGGCTGAACCAGGGACGGCCGGGCGCGGCCGCCAGGGCGGGCGGCGGGGCGTACAGCGGCACGCGGTAGGCCCCCTGGCGCACGCGGCTGGCCTGCAGCTCCGGCTCGTAGTAGCCGGTGAGCAGACCCGGGCGGTTGCCCCCGTCGGGGGACAGCACCCGGTAGGGTTGCAGGCGCCGCATCATCCAGGTGTGGCGCTCCAGCGCGTCGGCCAGGGTCAACCGGCGCACCTCGGCACACACGGGGCCCCAGGGCGGCGCCGGACGCTCGCAACTGCGCAGCCAGGCGTTCCAGGCTTCGTGCAAGGCGTCCCGGCCCCAGCCGGGCAGCTCGCTCCAGCGCACCGGCTGCCACAAGGCCCCGCCTCGGCGCACCGGTGCGGGCAGCGGCGCGGCATCGGCCGCCTGCCAGGCGGCGTCGCTGGGCGTCAGCACCGCCGGGCCCTGCCCGTCGACCAGGGGCACCGGGGCGGCAACCGAGCCCGATGGCGGGGCCGGGGGAACCGGCGCGGGTGCCGGCGCCTCCATGGCCACAGGCGCACCGGGCGAACTGCCCCCCGTGGGTACGGCTGGCGGCGCGCTGCCGCAACCCGCCAGCGCGCCTAGAATCCCCCAGGCCAGCAGCCGGGCCACCCGACCGGCGCCCCATCCCATCCCCGTCGATTTCGTTGCCGTCATGACCCTGTTGCTGCTCGAAGCGCTCGGTGCGCTGCTGCTGTTCGTCTTCATCGTGTGGTGGACCATGTTCGCCGGCCGCAAGCGCGGCGAACCGGCGGATGCGGACCAGCCCGCGTCCCCCAGCGACACGGCCGGCCCCACCCACTCGGCCACGGACACCCCCCGCCCGGGCGAACCGCCGCGCTGAGCCCTCCCGCGCACCCACCCGCGCATCGCGTCACAGGCGGCGGTGCTGCAGCGCCGGCAGGCGGCGGCGCACCTCCTCCAGCCGGGCGCGGTCCAGCTCGGCCACGACGACACCGGCGCCGGTGGCCTGCTGCGCCAGCACCACGCCCCAGGGGTCGATCACCATGCTCTGGCCCCAGGTCTGGCGGCCGTTCTCGTGCACGCCGCCCTGCGCGCTGGCGATGACGTAGGCCTGGTTCTCGATGGCGCGCGCGCGCAGCAGCACCTCCCAGTGCGCCTGGCCGGTGACGTGGGTGAAGGCCGCCGGCACCACCAGCACGTCGGCCGCCAGCTGGCGGTACAGCTCCGGAAAGCGCAGGTCGTAGCACACGCTCAGGCCCACGCGCCACGCGGTGCCGCTGCGATCGGTCAGCGTGAAGGTCACCGGCTGCTCGCCGGCCTTGAGCACCGCGGCCTCGTCGTAGCCCTGCTGGCCGTCGTGGAAGCGGAACAGGTGGATCTTGTCGTAGCGCGCCACGCAGCGGCCCTGCGGGTCGTAGACCAGCGAGGCGTTGGCGGCATGCTGCGGATCGTCGGTGGCCAGCGGCACGGTGCCGCCGACGATCCACATCCCCAGCTCGCGCGCGGTGTCGGACAGAAAGTCCTGCATCGTGCCCAGGCCCGGCGGCTCGGCGATCAGCAGCTTGTCGGTGTCACGCCGGCCCATCAGGCAGAAGTACTCCGGTAACACCGCCAGCTCGGCGCCGGCGTGGCGCGCCTGGTCCAGCAGCGCGTGGGCCTGGGCAAGGTTGGAGTCGAGGCTGGCGCCCGACACCATCTGAATGGCGGCGACTTTCATGGGGTGCGGTCCGGGTTGACGTCGGAAGGGTCGGAGGCAGGTATCGTACGCCGGATGCGCTCGACCTGGGGGTCGGCCCACGCACCGGTGATGCGAAAGGTCTGCGTGGCCGCCGCCTGCAGCGGCTCGCGCAGCAGCCATTGCGCCAAAAAGGTGCCCAGCCCGGTGACGGGGTTGATCATGGTCGCCACCAGCGAGGCGGTGCCCGCGTTCAGCTCGGGCACCACCACGACCGTCAGGTCCTGGGTCTCGCGCACCAGATCGGCCTGACCTTCGATGAGCACGGCCGCGCTGACACCCTTCATTTGCAGGTTGTTGGTGCTGGCCACGCCGCGCGCGATGCGGGCGTTGCCGCGCACGAAATCGAACGCGAACCCCTCGCTGAACACATCGCGAAAATCCAGCGTCAGCCGCCGCGGCAGGGATTGCAGGCTCAGCACCCCGAGCAGCTTGGCGATGCCCGGGTCGGCCTTGAGGAACTGCCCGCGCTGCACGTCCAGCAGCAGCTCGCCCGACAGGCTGGGCATGTGCAACCCCAGGGGCGAGCCCAGCCAGCCCAGCGTGCCTTCCAGACGCCCCCGTCCGCCGCGCAGCGTGCCGGCAAACCCAAAACGCTCCAGCAGCGCGCCCGCGTCGTCGATGTCCAGCCGCACTTGCAAGGCGGTGCGGCGGGCGCTGGCCGCCTGCCCGGGGCCGGTCACGGCCGCGGTGGGGGCCCAGTTGCCCGACGCGCTCAAGCGCGCCTCCGGCACGGTCAGGCGCAGCGATTGCAGCCGCCATTCGCGCAGCACCTCGCCCCCCTGCCCGGCGTCGCGGTTGACCGCCTGGACCTCCAGCCGCCCCAGCGGGCGGCCGGCCAGCTCGAAGGCGTCCACCTCCACATCCAGCGCGGGGACCGAGCGGGGCTGGCTGGCCAGCCGCTCGACATCGGCCGCAGCGCTGCGCGGCAGCTCCAGCCGGGCCAGCCGGGCCAGCAGCCGCTCCTGCGCGCCGCCCCGGTACTCCAGATAGCCATCCAACTGGCGGGCCGCCACCGTCAGCCGCCACAGATCGCCCTCGCGCGAGCCGCCGGCAGTCAGCGCATCGAACGATCGGCCCCCGACCACCAGCCGATCCAGCGTGACCCCCAGCCGGCTGGGCCAGTAGGCGTCGCTGCCGCGCCAGTCCAGCCCCGCCGCCGCGCTGGCACCACTGGCGCCACTGGCGCGCGGGTTCACCGGCGTGGGGTCCGGCTCCAGCAGGGCCAGCCACGCATCGGCATCGAGCGCGCGCAGGCGCGCCACGCCGGCCACGCCGGCGGCGGGCCAGTCCGGCAGCTCGGCGCCCAGCGCCAATCGCCCGCGGCGCACGGCGGTGCGCGGGCCAGTGTGTTCGCGCTCGTATTCGGCGCGCAGCGGCACTGCGTCGCCCGAGGGCTCGACGGTGAGGCGCAGGCGGTCGCGGGTGACGTCGGCCGCTGGGTCGGGGCGCGGCCGGGTCTCCACCGCCACCTGGACGCGCCAGGCGGCGTCCGCCGGCTTGGCCAGCGGCGCGGGCAGCGCCACCCCCAAGCCCCGCAAATCGCTGTCGAACTGCAGATCCATGCCGTCCGGCCCAAACGCCAGGCCCAGCGCATACCGGGTGGCCCCCTGGGCGCGCGCGCCCAGCCAGCGGGCCCAGCCCCATTCGCGACTGGCCGCCAGCCCGGCGGCGCTCACCGTCCCCTGCCCCTGAAAACGCACCACCGCGGCACCGTCGCGCCGGCCCATGCCGCCGCTGAAGCGCAGCTCGCCGCCCAGCACGCGCGCGCTCGCCTGCGCCAGCTCGAAGCCCTGTTCCGTGAAGTCGAGTGTCCCGCGCACGCCCTGCAGGGGGGGCACGTCCGGGCGCATCTGCACATCGTTGCCGGCAAAACGCACCTGTCCGCGCACCTGGGTGCGGTCGGTGTGGTTCAGGGGCATGCGCAGATCCAACGCCACGTCCAGCGCACCGGTCGCCCGCGCGGTGTCGAGCACCCCACCGGTGAAGTCGCGCAGCGGCGATGCGGCCACGAAACGCAGCGCATCGTCGCCCGCCCCCCGGATCAGCCCCTTGACCTGCAACTGCGGCTCGTCGGCCATGTAGTCGGGAATGACGGCCTCGGCCTGCAGCGCCCGCAGCGCCGGCTGCCCCACGACACTGCCCCCGGCGCGCAGGATTTGCAGGCGTCGCCGCTCGATCAGCAGCTCGCCCGCCACCCGCTCCAGCGCCGGCCAGGGGGCGCTGCCCGCCGGCAGCAGGTGCCGCGGGGCGTAGTCGAAGGCCACGTCGTGCAACTGGGCCCGCACCTCGAACGTGCCCTGCTGGGCGTCGGCAAAGGGAAAGTCCCACAAATCCCCGTCGATGCGGAAGGTGGCGCTGCTCGCCCGCCCGGCGCGAATGGCGGTCTGCAGATACTGCCGCGCGCTGGCGCCCACCGTGACCGGCAGGTAGCGTGCCACGCGCGCGCCGTCGGCACGGGTCAAGCGCACGTCCAGCGTCATGCGCCCGGGGAAGCGGTCGCGCGCGGCGCTGTGGGCGGGGTCGGCCGTGCGCCAGCGCACGCTGCCGCTGCCCGCGGCGTCGGCATTGGCAAAGCTCAGGCGGCTGACGTCCAGCGTGATCTCCGGGCCCTCGATAGTCCAGCGGGCGTCGGCCGACAGTTCGTCGAAGGTCAGGCGCGGGTCTTCGAACACCCCGGGAAAGACCAGCGCCCCGTGGCGCAGCGCCAGCGTCGCCCGGCCGCCCCGCTCATCCAGCGCAAACTCGACGTCGGCCCCCTCCAGCCCCGGGCGGCCGAAAGCCGTCTCCCCCGGCACCGCGCCGGCCCGCAGGCCCAGCCCGCGCACCCGCCCGCGCGCCTCCCAGTGCTCGGACGCGCCGGGCTTGGGCGGGGCGCTCCAGCGCACCGCCAGCCCCTCGGCCACGCCGGCCGGCTGTGTCTGCTCCGCCCAGTGGTTGACCGCCTCGCCCACGGGCAGCACCCGCGCCAGGCGCTGGACCACGCCCAAGTCCAGCCGGTCGGAGGACAAGGCCCAGCTCCGCAGCGCCCCGTCCGGCGCCAGGGCGTACTCGAAACGCACATCCCCACGCGGCCAGTCGCTGCCGTCGCCCGTGGTGATGGCCAGCCCCTGGGTAGTCCAGACGGTGGTGTCGCCATCGCGCTCCAGCCCCAGCCGCCCGCCCAGGTGGGCGACGCGCAAGGGCTCGACCCGCGCCTGCGCACTCGGCGCCCAGACGACATGGACATCGCTCCACTGCACATCCGCGGTGGCGGCGCGCCATTGCGCGCGGCGCACATCGGCCCACAGCCGCAGGGCGCCGGTGGCGCGCAGCTCGTGCACCCCCCACAGGGCGGCGGTGTCCACATACGCCCCCAGGCGCTGCGCATCCAGCCGCGGCGCCAGCACGAACAATTCGCCCGACCACTCGCGCCAGCGCCCAGGGTGGGTCTGCCAGAACGGCCGGGCAAAGCGGCCCCGCACGCTGAAACGGTCGCCCCACTCCGCCGGGGGCGTGGCGTCGAGCCGAAACTCGTGCCGCAGGCCGGGGTTGCGCACCACAAGATCCACCGCCGTGAGCGCCAACGGGGGGGCGTTCGGGCGTTGCTCGTCGATCCAGCGCAACACCCCGGCACGCAGGGCAAATTCGCGCTGGCCAAAGAACCAATCGGCCGCGGGACTGTGGCCGCCCGTGCTCGCCAGCTCCAGCCCGGCGACCTGCAGACGCCCGTCGGCCAGCCGGCGCACCTCAAGCGTCGGGCCGTCGATCACGATCTGGTCGAAGCCCAGCCGCCACAGCGAGGTCACCGACAGCGCCGCCAGCACTTGGGGCAGGTGCAGGGCTTCGTGGCCGCGCGCGTCGTGCAGGCGCACATCGCGCAGGGTCAACGTGGCGACCCCGGCGGCGGTCGCGGCCTCGATGGCTCCGACAGTCACGCGCACCCCCAGCGCGCGTGTGGCCACCGATTCGAGGGTCGGCCGCCAGGCTTCGGCGCGCGGCACAATCCAGAATTGGAGAGCCCCCCACGCCACGATCAGCAACGCCCAGACCGCCACCGCCAGCCCGAGCGCGACACGGGACGCCAGCGTCAGCGTGCGCAGGTGCCACGGGGGGCGGGAAGGGGTCGGGGTTGGAGCCACACGAAATTATGATGTCGAGCGTTTGCGTTGGTTCGGCCCGCGCCGACCACAGCCGCTTCGTGCAACGCGTGCGCCGCCGCTACGACGGCGAGCGTGCCTTGCTGCCCCCGGGCGCCCCCACCGCCGACACCTTGCGCACGGCCCTGGGCGCCCTGCGCGAACGCGGATACGCGCTGGATGCCGCGCTGCGGGTGCTGCGCCACCTGACGCTCGAACGACTGGCCGTGCTGGACTGCGAGCAGGCCGCCCCGCTGGAAGCGGTCACGCGCGGCGTCACCGCCCTGGCCGAACTGGCGCTGGACGAAGCCGCCCGGGCCGCCTGCGCCGAGCTGGACGCACTGCACGGCCGGCCCATGGCACCGCCCGGCGAGCCCCCAGGGCCCCTGCCTCCCGGCGAAGGGAGCGACGGGAGCGAAGGGGGCGCGGCCCCCGAGGGGCGGCGCTGCGCGTGGTGGATCGTCGGCATGGGCAAGTTCGGCGCGCGCGAGCTCAACGTCTCCAGCGACATCGACCTGATCTACGTGTACGAAGGCGAGGGCGAGACCGCCGGCAATGCCGAAGGGCGCAACCGCATCAGCAACCACGAGTATTTCGGCAAGGTCGTCAAACGCATCCACACGCTGGTGGGCGACGTGACGGAGCACGGCCAGGTGTTCCGGGTGGATCTGGCCTTGCGGCCCAACGGCAATTCCGGGCCGCCCGCCGTGTCGCTGGGCGCGCTGGAGGATTATTTCCAGGTCCAGGGCCGGGAGTGGGAGCGGTTTGCCTGGCTGAAAAGCCGCGTGGTCGCCCCGGCCGAAGGTGCGCGCCGCGATGGCACCGGCCAGTGGCTGCGGCCCATCGTGTTGCCGTTCGTCTTCCGCCGCTATCTGGACTACGGCGTGTTCGAGGCGCTGCGGCGGCTGCACCGCCAGATCCGCGAACATGCGGCGCGGCGCGCCGCCGGTCACCCGGAGCGCGCCAACGACGTCAAGCTCTCGCGCGGCGGCATCCGCGAGATCGAGTTCATCGTGCAACTGCTGCAGGTGGTGCGCGGCGGGCAGTTTCCGGAGCTGCGCACCCGCCCGACGCTGCAGGCCTTGCAGCGCGTGGCCCAGGCCGGTCTGATGCCGGCCGACAAGGCGCGGCAGCTCGCCGACGCCTACGTCTTTTTGCGCCGGGTGGAGCACCGCATCCAGTACCTGGACGACCAGCAGACCCATGTGCTGCCCACGCGCGACGACGACCTGGCCTGGATCGCCGCGACGCTGGGCTTCGACGGCGCGCCGGCTTTTCTGCGCGCGCTGGATGCGCACCGCGAGGTGGTGGCGCAGGAGTTCGACACCCTGCTGGGCGGCGACGGCCACGGCACGGGCTGCAACGGCAAAGGCTGCCACGGGCAGTCCCGCTCGGCGGTGGAAGATTTGCAGGCCGTGCTGCCGCAGTTGCCGGCCGGGTTTGCCGAGCGCGTGGCGACTTGGTGCGACCATCCGCGCGTGCTGGCGCTGCGTGAGGACGCGCGGGTGCGCCTGGCGCGGCTGGTGGAGCGCACCGGGGCGTGGATCGAGGCGGGCCGCGTGAGCGAAACCGCCGCCGTGCGGCTGGCGGACTGGATCGAGGCGCTGCTGCGCCGCGAGAGCTACCTGGCGCTGCTGCAGGAGCGCCCCGCCGTGCACGAGCGGCTGCTGCGCGTGCTGGGCGCGGCGCGCTGGCCGGCGCGCTACCTGATGCGCCACCCCGGCGTGATCGACGAGCTGGCCAGCGCCGAGCTGTACGAGACCCGCTTCGACCCCGCGGCCTTCAGCGCCGAGCTGGAGGCGCGGCGCTGGTCGCTGCACAAGACCGGCGAGGACGACGACGAGGCGCTGCTGGACCTGCTGCGCCGCGCCCACCACGCCGAGGTGTTCCGCACGCTGGCGCGTGACGTCGAGGGGCTGCTGACGGTGGAGCAGGTCGCCGACGACCTGAGCGCCCTGGCCGACGCGGTACTGGACGTCACCGGTCGCTGGTGCTGGCAGCGCTTGAAGCAGCGCCACCGTGACGAGCCGCGCCACGCCATCATCGGCTACGGCAAGCTCGGCGGCAAGGAGCTCGGCTACGGCAGCGATCTCGACATCGTCTTCGTCTACGACGACGACGACGAACGCGCACCCGAGGCCTACGCCGCCTTCGTGCGCAAGCTGATCAACTGGCTCACCGTCAAGACGGGCGAGGGCGACCTTTTCGAGATCGACACCGCGCTGCGGCCCAACGGCAACTCCGGGCTGCTGGTCACCACCTTCCAGGCCTACGCCGACTACCAGCAAAACCGCGGCAGCAACACCGCCTGGACGTGGGAGCACCAGGCGATGACGCGCGCGCGCTTCGTGGTCGGCAGCCCCGATCTGCGCGCGCGCTTCGACGCCGTGCGCGAGGCCGTCATCACCGCCCCGCGCGACCCCGCGGCGCTCGCGGCCGAGATCCGCGCCATGCGCCAGCGCCTCTACGGCGCGCACCCGGTGCGCGCCGGCCGCTTCGACCTGAAGCACAGCCCCGGCGGCATGATCGACGTGGAGTTTGCCGTGCAGTACCTGGTGCTCGCGCACAGCGCGGCGCACCCGCCGCTGCGCGCCAACGCCGGCAACATCGCCCTGCTGCAACGCGCCGAGGCCGCCGGCCTGCTGCCCGCGGGCGTCGGCCACGCCGCCGCCGACGCCTACCGCCACCTGCGCCAGCTGCAGCACCGCGCGCGGCTGGACGAGGCCAGCACCCAGATCGACCCCGCAGACGTGGCCGGCGAGCGCGATGCCGTGCTGGCGCTGTGGGCGCAGGTGCTGGGCTAGGCCGGGGAACACACCGATCCACCCACGCCTCTGACGCCCATGAAAACCCGGTCCCGCCTGCACACCCTGGCCGCCGCGGCGCTCGCCGTCGCGGCCCTCGCACCCATGAACACCCCCAGCCACGCCGCCCCGGCCACGCCCGCCACCGCCTCCTGCCCCGCCATCCTGCAACACCGCTTCGACCGGCTGCAGGACGAAAAACCGCAGGATCTGTGCCAGTACGCCGGCCAGGTGGTGCTGGTGGTCAACACCGCCAGCTACTGCGGCTTCACGCAGCAGTACAAGGGGCTGGAAGAGCTCTACCGCCGCTACCGCGACCGCGGGCTGGTGGTGCTGGGCTTTCCGTCCAACGACTTTGGCCAACAGGAGCCCGGCAGCAACCAGCAGATCGCCGAGTTCTGCGAGAACACCTTTGGCGTGCAGTTCCCGATGTTTGCCAAGAGCCACGTGCGCGGCCCGCAGGCCAATGCCCTGTTCCGGCAGCTGGCCGAACGCACCGGCACGACGCCGAAGTGGAACTTCTACAAGTACCTGATCAGCCGCGACGGCCGCACCGTGCTGGCCTACAACAGCCTCACCGCGCCGGACAGCGGCTCGCTGCGGCGGGACATCGAGCGGCTGCTCGGCTCCTGAGCGGAATCAGCGGACCAGCGGCAGCGACGTTTCCGCGGCATCCACCCGGCGCGCGCCGTTGAAGCGCCGCGCCCAGTAGCGGTCGTTCATGTCGCTGATCTTGACGCTGTCGCCCTTGCTGGGGGAGTGGATGAACTTGCCATCCCCCAGGTAGACGCCCACATGGCTGAACGCCCGGCGCATGGTGTTGAAAAACACCAGATCGCCGGGGCGCAGGTCGTCCTTGGCGATGGGGGTGGTGGCCTGCGCCTGCTCGGCCGCGCGCCGCGGCAGCACCAGCCCGAGCGTGTTGGCATACACATAGCGCACGAAGCCGCTGCAGTCGAAACCGGTCTCGGCGGTGCTGCCCCCCATGCGGTAGGGCACGCCGATCAGGCCCAGCGCGGTGTTCATCAGCTGGCTGGCCATCAGGCCCGTTTCGGTGCCGACCGATTGCAGCTGGCCCAACAGGCCCTCCGCGGCCGGCGCACCGACCAAGGGAGCGCCCGGCGCCGGGGGCGCGGCATGGGCGGCCACGGTCAGCAGCGCAGACAGAACGAAGGCGGCGATTCGACGCATAACCGCGGATGCTAACAGAAGCCGCGACCGCCCCCCGAGCACCGCACGGCTTAGCGTGCGGCGGCACACCCGGCCGCCACGGCAAACGCCAGGCGTTGCAACGCCAGCCACGGATCGGCCGGCCAGTCGGGGGCGGTCAACCCCTTGACGATGCCATCCACCGTCTGCGCCTCGGCCAGCCAGCGCCCGGTCTGCGCCGCCCGCAGCCGGGGCAGCAGGCGCTCGTAGCGCTTCTCGCGCGGGCCCCAGACGCGCTGTTCGCGCAGCACCAGCGGCAGGGGTTGCCGGCGGTCCATCGCCAGCCGCACCCGGTGCAGGGTGCGCAGCTCCTCGGCCAACGCCCAGTGCACAGGCACGGGCGCCACCCCTTCGGCGCGCAGCCCTTCCAACATGCGCTGCACGCGCGGCAGCGCCCCGTCCAGCACCGCCTCGGGCAGCCGGAAGGGGTCGTAGCGCGCCACGTCCAGCACCGCCGTGCGCACCTGCTCGAACGACAGCTCGCCCGGCGGATACAGCAGGCCCAGCTTGGCGACCTCCTGATGCGCCGCGAGCAGGTTCCCCTCCACCCGATCGGCCATGAAGGCGAGGGTGCGCTGCCCCTCCTCCCCCGCAGCGACATGCTGCCCCTGCTGCCGCAGGCGCTGCGCGATCCAGTCAGGCAGTTGCGCGCGCTCCACCGCGTCCACGCGGACCACGACGCCATGCGCCGATAGCGCCGCCCACCACGCGCTCTTGAGGGCGGTACCGTCCAGCCGGGGCAGCAGCACCAGGGTGACGGTGTCCGCCGAGGCGGCGGCGGACTCGGCCAGGCGCTGCAGCGCCTCGGCCCCGTCCTTGCCCGGTTTGCCCGACGGAATGCGCACTTCGATCAGGCGCTTGTCGGCAAACAGGCTCAGGGCCCCGCCGGCAGCCAGGATGCCGCTCCAGTCGGTGTGCGCGCCCGCCACGGTGAACACGCTGCGCTCGACGTGCCCCGCCGCGCGCGCGGCCGCGCGGATGGCGTCCGCCGCCTCCTGCACCAGCAGGGCCTCGTCGCCATGCACCACATACAAGGGCGCCAGCGCACGCTGGAGCTGGGCGGGCAATTGGGCGGCGCCGATCTGCATGGCGGGGATTCTAGGCGGCATGCCACACTATTCGCTTCGTCACCACCCACACCGCCCGCCATGAGCACGACTTCGTTTCCCACCGTCGCCCTCGTGGGCGCCCCCACCGACATTGGCGCCGGCGCGCGCGGCGCGTCCATGGGCCCGGAAGCGCTGCGAGTCGCCGGCCTGCAAGCGGCGCTCGAGTCCCACGGCCTGCAGGTGGAAGACCGCGGCAACCTGAGCGGCCCGGCCAACCCCTGGCGCCCCGCCGTGGACGGCTACCGCCACCTGGACGAGGTGGTGGCGTGGAACCGCGCGGTGCACGACGCCGTGTATGCCGAGCTGACGAAGGGCCGCCTGCCCATCCTGCTGGGCGGCGACCATTGCTTGGCCATGGGCTCCATCAGCGCCGTGGCGCGCCACTGCCGCGCCACCGGCCGCAAGCTGCGCGTGCTCTGGCTGGACGCGCACGCGGACTTCAACACCTCGGCGCTCACCCCCAGCGGCAATTTGCACGGCATGCCGGTGGCGTGCCTCTGCGGCTTTGGCCCCGAGGCGCTGGTGCGCCTGGGTGGCGAGGGCCCGGCGCTGCACCCGCAGCAGGTGCGCCAGATTGGCATCCGCAGCGTCGATGCGGGGGAGAAGCGCTTCGTCCACGAGCAGGGCCTGGAGGTGTACGACATGCGCTACATCGACGAAATGGGCATGCGCCACACGATGGAGCAAGCCCTGGCGGGCCTGGACGCCGACACCCACTTGCATGTCAGCTTCGACGTCGATTTTCTGGACCCCGACATTGCGCCCGGCGTAGGCACGACCGTGCCCGGCGGCCCCACCTACCGCGAAGCCCAGCTGTGCATGGAGATGATCGCGGACACCGGCCGCCTGGCCAGCCTGGACGTGATGGAGCTGAACCCGGCGCTGGATGTGCGCAACCGCACCGCGCTGCTGGCGGTGGATTTGATCGAGAGCCTGTTTGGCAAAAGCACCTTGATGCGCGAGCACCAGGTGCGCAAATCCACGTTTCAAACGTAAACTGATCCCGCGCAACGCCCACTCCACGCTGCTGCGGCTGGCGCGCGGCTTTCTGGCCCGCTTTCCCGACGGCGCGGTGCTGGATGAGATCCAGCGCTGCCCGGCCCTGCTGTCGTGGTTGCAGGGGCTGGTGGACGAGCGCCGGCGCATGGGCGACTTCGTCCTGACCGGCTCGCGGCAGTTCGAGCTGGCCCACGGCCTGACGCAGACGCTGGCCGGGCGCGTCGGCCGGCTGGAGCTGCTGCTGCCGCTGTCGGCCGGCGAGCTGCGGCAGGCCGGCCGGCTGCCGGCGTCGCTGGAGGAACTGCTGTGGCGCGGCGGATACCCGCCCCTGTACGACCGGCCGGTGGAGCCGACCGACTGGCTGCCCGCCTACGTCGCCACCTACGTCGAGCGCGACGTGCGCCAGTGGCTGGAGGTGCGCGACCTGACGCTGTTCCAGCGCTTCGTGCGCATGTGCGCCGCGCGCACCGGGCAGCCGCTCAACCTGACGGCGCTGGCGGCCGACTGCGGCGTGTCGGCCACCACGGCGCGGCAGTGACTGTCGGCGCTGGAGGCCAGCTACCTGGTGCTGCGGCTGCCGCCCTACCACCAGAACATCGGCAAGCGGCTGGTCAAGACGCCCAAGCTCTACTTTCTGGACGCCGGGCTGGCGGCGTGGCTGGCGGGCATCCGCGCGCCGGCCCAGCTGCACACCCACGCGCTGCGCGGCGCGCTGTTCGAGACCTGGGTCGTCTCCGAGGTCGTCAAGGCGTTCGCCCACTGCGGCCGGTCCACGCCGCTGTTCTTCTGGCGCGACAGCACCGGGCTGGAAGTCGACCTCGTCTGGGAGACCGCCGACGGGCTGCAGGGGGCGGAAATCACATGGCGGCCTGACCGGTCCTGGACGGACTTGGCCAGATATCCGGGTCGCCCTCAGTTCAGCGACGCCACGGCCGCCAACCGCACCAGCAACTGGCGCACGACGGCCGCGCGCATATCGTCGAACAGCAAAGCCTCTTCGGCCTCTTTGCCGAGCACCACGGTTTCGGAGAAACTCAGCTCGCGCTCCTGCAACAGCTCGGTGGGGGGGATCAGCTCGCGCCCGCTCGGTGTGCGCAGGGCGAACCGGAAACGCCGCCGCAACGCCAGCTCGCGCACCTGGCCGGCGGCCGTGGTGCCGACCACGACCCGCTCGCGCTGGTCCTGCAGCACCTGCAACACCACCTCCGCAGCCAGCGCCGGCCCAGGCCCCGGTGCGGATGGCACCAAGGTGTCCAGCACCCCCACGCCGGCCGCCTGGAGCTGGGCGCGCAGGCTCTCCAGCACGTCGGAGTCGGCGGCCGCCTGCAGCCGCAGCGTGCGGAACGCAAAGCGCAGGCCCGTCCCCCGCAGTTGGAAGCCGCAGCCAGCCAGGGCCGTGGCCGCCAAGGCCCCGACCGCCAGCCCGCGCATCCAGGCACGCCGCGTCGCCACGCTCAGACCACCACGTTGACCAGGCGGCCCGGCACCACCACCACCTTGCGGGCGGGCTGACCGTCGCTGAATCGGGCAAATTCCGGCGAGGCCAGCGCCGCCGCCTCGATGGCCGCCCGGTCGGCATCGGCCGGGACGGTCAGGCTGCCGCGCAGCTTGCCGTTGATCTGCAGCACCAGCTCCACCTCGTCGCGGCGCAGCGCCGCCTCGTCCGCCTGTGGCCACGGCGCATCCAGCAGATCACCCAGCGCGCCGGCGTAGCCCAGCGACTGCCACAGGGCGTGCGTCAGGTGCGGCGTGGCCGGGTACAGGCAGCGCAGCAAGATGCCGAAGCCCTCGATCAGCGCCACGCCGCCGCCGGGCTCGTCCGCCGGGTCGAACGCCTCCAGCGCGTTGAGCATCTTCATGCAGCCCGACACCACGGTGTTGTACTGCATGCGCTGGTAGTCGTAGTCCACCTGCTTGAGCACGGTGTGGATCTCGTGGCGCAGCGCCTTGGCGCGCTTGCCATAGGCCACATCAGCCAGCGATGCTGCGCCCTGCGCGGCCTGTGCCGCGCCGGCCCAATCGGCCTGCGCGAGCCGCTGGCCAAACGCCCAGACGCGCTTGAGGAAGCGGTAGCTGCCCTCCACCGCGGCGTCGTTCCACTCCAGCGTCGCCTCCGGCGGCGCGGTGAACATGGTGTAGAGCCGCGCGGTGTCGGCGCCGTAGCGCTCGATCAGGTCCTGCGGGTCGACGCCGTTGTTCTTGGACTTGGACATCGTGCCGACGCCCTCGTAGTCGATCGGCGTGCCGGCTGGCAGCACGCCGTCGCTGCTCGCCACGTCGCGCTTGAGGCGCGCGCCGACGATCTTGCCGCCCTCATCCAGCACATGTTCCACATCGTGCGGCCAGAAGTACTCCTTGGCCCCCTTGGCGGTGCGGCGGCTGTAGATGTGGTTGAGCACCATGCCCTGTGTGAGCAGGCGCTGGAACGGCTCGTCCACCTGCACCAGCCCCAGGTCGCGCATCACCTTGGTCCAGAAGCGCGCGTACAGCAGGTGCAGGATCGCGTGCTCGATGCCGCCGATGTACTGGTCCATCGGCATCCAGTAGCGGGTCCCGTCGGCCACCATCGCATCGGCATTGGTCGGGTCGCAATAGCGCATGAAGTACCAGGACGAATCGACGAAGGTGTCCATGGTGTCGGTTTCGCGCCGCGCGGGCTTGCCGCACTTCGGGCAATCGACCTTCAGGAACGCCTCGCACTTGGCCAGCGGGTTGCCGCTGCCGTCGGGGATCAGGTCTTCCGGCAGCACGACCGGCAGGTCCTCATAGGGCACCGGCACCGGGCCGCAGTCGTCGCAGTGGATGATCGGGATCGGCGTGCCCCAGTAGCGCTGGCGGCTGATGCCCCAGTCGCGCAGGCGGTAAGTGACTTTTTTCTCGCCCAGGCCCTGGGCAGCCAGCAGCTCGGCTGCTTTGTCCACCGCAGCCTGGTAGGGCAAGCCGTTGAGCGGGCCAGAGTTGACGCAGCGGCCCCGTTGCTTGTCGGCGTACCACTCGGCCCAGGCGTCGGCGGAGAACGTCTCCCCCTCCACCGCAATGACCGGCTTGATCGGCAGGCCGTACTTCTTGGCGAACGCGAAGTCGCGCTCGTCGTGCGCCGGCACGCCCATCACCGCGCCGTCGCCGTAGCCCATCAGCACGTAGTTGCCGACCCACACCGGCACCGCCTCGCCGGTGAGCGGATGCGTGACGGTCAGGCCCGTCGGCATGCCTTCCTTTTCTTTGAGCGCCAGCTCGGCCTCGGTGGTGCCGCCGAGCTTGCAGCGCTCGATGAAGGCCGCCAGCGCCGGGTTGCCGCGCGCGGCGTGCGCCGCCAGCGGGTGCTCCGGCGCCACGGCGCAGAAGGTCACGCCCATGATGGTGTCGGCGCGGGTGGTGAACACCCACAGCCGCCCGTCCTGGATCGGCTGACCCTGCTCGTCGCGGATGTCGTGCGGAAAGGCGAAGCGCACGCCCTCGCTCTTGCCGATCCAGTTCTCCTGCATCAGCCGCACGCGCTCGGGCCAGCCGGCGAGGAAATTCGGATCGTCCGGGTTGGCCACCGCCGACAGCAGCTCCTCCGCGTACTTCGTGATCGCCAGGTAGTAGCCGGGGATCTCGCGCTTTTCCACCAGCGCGCCGGTGCGCCAGCCGCGCCCGTCGATGACCTGCTCGTTGGCCAGCACGGTCTGGTCGACCGGGTCCCAGTTGACCACCTGCGTCTTGCGGTAGGCGATGCCCTTTTCCAGCATCTTCAGGAACAGCCACTGGTTCCACTTGTAGTACTCGGGCGCGCAGGTGGCGACTTCGCGGCTCCAGTCGATGGCCAACCCCATCGCCTGCATCTGCCGCTTCATATAGGCGATGTTGTCGTAGGTCCAGCGCGCCGGCGGCACGCCGTTTTTGATGGCGGCGTTCTCGGCCGGCAGGCCGAAGGCGTCCCAGCCCATCGGCATGAGGACGTTCCAGCCCTTCATGCGCAACTGACGCGCCATCATGTCGTTGATGGTGTAGTTGCGCACATGCCCCATGTGCAGCTTGCCGCTGGGGTAGGGCAGCATGGAGCAGGCGTAGAACTTGGGCTTGGTCGCGTCTTCGGTAACGCGGTAGGCGTCGCGCGCGGCCCAGTGGGCCTGGGCGGCGGCCTCGACGTCGCGGGGGGAGTAGGTGTCTTGCATGGCGCAGGATCGACAACGAGGGGGCGGACCGCGCCCGGTGCGCGGCCCAATGTTGCGCGACATTGTAGGTGGAGCGCCCCCGCCGGCGCCCGCGCCACTTCAGCGCAAGCCGAGCACGTCCGCCATGTCGAACAGCCCCTGGCGCCGCCCGGCCAGGAAGCGCACCGCGCGCAGGCTGCCCTGGGCGTAGGTGGCGCGGCTGCTGGATTTGTGGGTGATCTCGATGCGCTCGCCCGTGCCCAGGAACATCACCGTGTGGTCGCCCACGACGTCGCCACCGCGCACCGTGGCAAAACCGATGGTGGACGGGTCGCGCTCGCCGGTGTGGCCATGGCGCTCGTAGACGGCGCAGTCCTTGAGGTCCCGCCCCAGGGCCTGGGCGATGACTTCACCCATCTTCAGGGCCGTGCCGCTGGGGGCATCCACCTTGTGGCGGTGGTGGGCCTCGACGATTTCGATGTCGTAGCCGGTGGACAGGGCGCGCGCGGCCATCTCCAGCAGCTTGAGCGTGACGTTGACGCCAACACTCATGTTGGGCGCCAGCACGATGGGAATGCGCTGCGCGGCCTCGGCGATGGTGGTCTTTTGCGCCTCGGTAAACCCGGTGGTGCCGATGACCATGGCCGTGCCGTGGCGCACGCACGCGGCCAGGTGGGCCAGGGTGCCCTCCGGGCGGGTGAAGTCGATCAACACATCGCTGGCGGCCACGGCAGCATCCACGTCGGCCCCGATGGCCACACCCGCGGGCTGCCCCAAAAAAGCGGCGGCGTCTTGCCCCAGGGCCGGGCTGTCGGGGCGGTCGAGCGCGGCGGACAGCACGCAGTCGTCGGCGGCTTGCACGGCCTCGATCAGCATGCGGCCCATGCGGCCGCTGGCACCGGCAATGGCAACGCGGTGGGGGGTGGAAACGGTCATGGCAACGGGCGGGGGCGTTCAGCGCGGCTCGAGCGGCGGATAGCTCGGCGCCGCGGCGGGGGCGGGGCTGGCGGCGGGTTCGGCGGCAGCGGGCACGGGGCTGGCGGTGCGGGGGGCGGGCGCCTTGGCCTCGAAGGCCTTGAGCTGCTCCTCGGTCGCCTCGAGCACCGGGGGCTGTGCGGCCTTGCGGCGCACGTCCAGGGAAGAGACGAACTCCTCCTCGGTGGGCAATTCATCGGCCTGCACCCGCTCCAGCCGGTCGCCCTGGAAGAACACGCTGACCACGCGGCGCTGCGGGGCCTGGCCCTGGCGCTGGAAGGTGAAGACGTAATCCCAGCGGTTCGCGTGGAAGACGCTGGCCACCAGCGGCGTGCCAAGAATGGCCTGCACCTGCTCGCGCGTCATGCCGGGCTGCAGGGCTTGCACCTGCTCGCGCACGACCACGTTGCCCTGCAGGATGTCCATGCGATAGGGGGTGACCAGACCGCCGATGGTGGACAGCCGCGACGCGGCCCCGTCCAGGGCGCTGCAGCCGGCCAGGGCCAGCAGCGGGGCGAGCCAGACAGCCCGGCGCACCAGGCGCCGCGGGGTCGAGGGCATCGGGGGGGCGGCAGGTTTCATGGCGTGGGACGAATGGGCACACGGGCGCGCAGGACTCGGCGCGAGGTTATATCATCGGGCCCATTGTAGTGGCGCGCGCCCCGGGCCGCCCGCATCCCCCCCCCCGCACGCATGACCGGCATCGAAGAACTCAAGAACACGGGGCTCAAGGCCACGTTGCCGCGACTGAAGATCCTGGAGATCTTCCAGTCGGGGCGCCAGCGCCACATGACGGCCGAGGACGTCTTCAAGGTGCTGCTGGACGAGCAGTCCGACATTGGCCTGGCCACCGTGTACCGGGTGTTGATGCAGTTCGAGCAGGCCGGCATTCTGGTGCGCAGCAACTTCGAGTCTGGCAAGGCGGTCTACGAGCTCAACGAAGGCCAGCACCACGACCATTTGGTGTGCCTGGATTGCGGCCGGGTGGAGGAGTTTTACGACGCCGAGATCGAGCGGCGCCAGCAGGCCATCGCGCAGGAACGCGGCTTTGCCCTGCAGGAGCACGCGCTGTCGCTGTACGCCCACTGCCAGCGGACCGACTGCCCCCACCGCAGCCGGCCACGGCGGGGTTGACGGGGCAACCGGGCAGCCCCCCCTGGATCAATCGTCGCGCAGCATGGCGGCGCGCTGGCGCTGCACGAATTCCTGGTAGGTGTCGATGCCGCGCAACTGCAAAATGGCGTTGCGCACGGCGGCCTCGACCAGCACGGCGATGTTGCGCCCCGCCACCACCGGAATGACAGCCTTGCGGATGGCGACACCGAGCACGTCCTGGTAGATGGGCTCGCTGGGCAGGCGCTCGTAGTCGCGCTCCAGCGTCGCCTGGCGCACCAGGTGGACGATCAGGCGCAGCCGCATCTTGCGGCGCACCGCCGTTTCGCCAAAGATGGCCTTGATGTCCAGCAGGCCGATGCCGCGCACTTCCAGCAGGTTTTGCAGCAGATCGGGGCAGCGGCCTTCGACGATGGTCTGGTTGACGCGGTAGACATCGACCGCGTCATCGGCCACCAAGCCGTGGCCGCGCGAGATCAGCTCCAGGCCCAGCTCGCTCTTGCCCAGGCCGGATTCGCCGGTGATCAGCACGCCCAGCCCCAGAATGTCCATGAAGACGCCGTGCATCGTCGCCCGCTCGGCGAAGTGGCGCGACAGGTAGGCGCGCAGCACGTCGATCACGAACGCCGCCGACGCCGCCGTGGCGAACAGCGGGATGTGCGCGCGCTCGCACATCGCCACCAGCTCGGCCGGCGGCGTCTGGTCGTCGGCGACGACGAGCAGCGGCGGCTCCAGCGTGACGATGCGCGCGACACGGCGGCGGCAGTCCTCCGCCGTGGAATTGAGCAGGTAGGCGACCTCGCGCACGCCCAGCACCTGGGCGCGGTAGGGGTGGATGTAGTTGAGGTGGCCGACCAGATCGGCGCCCGAGCGGGCCTCGGACACCGCCTTGTCGTGAAAGCGCCGCTCGGACGCCGTCTGCCCCGCGACCCACTGCCATTTGAGGGTCTCGCGGTGGTCCTCGAACAGGACGTCGGCGCTGACGGCGCTGGGCTTCATGGTTGGCTTGCCGGCGGCGCGCGGCCGCCGCGCGCGATCAGGCGGCCGCGTGCGCGGACTGCCAGCCCGCGATCAGGCCGTGCAAGGTGGCGGCGTTGTCGGCGCTGCGCAGCTTCTCGCGCAACGCGGCGTCGCTCAACAGCTCGGCGATTTCGGACAGGATCTCCAGATGCTTCTGGGTGGCCGCCTCGGGCACGAGCAAAAAGATCAGCAGGTTGACGGGCTGCTCATCCGGCGCGTCGAAGCCGATGGGCTGGGCCAGCTGAAACACCGCCGCCATGGGTTGCTTCAGGCCCTTGATGCGCCCGTGCGGGATGGCCACGCCATGCCCCAGCCCGGTGGAGCCCAGCCGCTCGCGGGCAAACAGGCTGTCGGTGACGAGCGCGCGGTTGAGGCCGTGCAGGGATTCGAACAGCAGACCGGCCTCCTCGAACGCGCGCTTCTTGCTCGTGGCCTCGACGGCCACGAGCACGTGTTCGGGCGGCAGGATCGCAGAGAGTCGGTTCATCGGGGTATGCCTCGAAACGAGGGGGCCATTATGCCCCCATCGCCGCCGCACTGCCGTGGCCCGAAAACGACAAACCGCTTGACGGCAGCCAAGCGGTTTGCGGCGGGGCAGCAGCGGCTGCCCGGAAAACACTCAGACGACTTCGCGCTTGAGCGGCAGGTGGTGATGCTCCTGCGCCTTGTCCTTGTAGCGCAGCACCTGGCGATCGAGCTTGTCGGCCAGCTCATCGACCGCTGCGTACAGGTCGGCGTGCGTGCTTTCGGCGTAAATGTCCTTGCCCTTGACGTGAATGTTGCACTCGGCCTTCTGACGGTGATCCTTGTCCTTGATTTTGTCGACGGTGAGCAGGACGCGGATGTCCACCACCTGATCGAAATGGCGCGAGATGCGCTCCAGCTTGCTCGCCACGTAGCTGCGCAGTGCCGGGGTGACGTCGAGGTGGTGTCCGCTGATGGTCAGGTTCATGAAGAGCCTCCTTTCGCTCCGGGGGATGGTTCGGCTGCCGAGGGCCGAACGGCGGGGCCGGACGGGCCGACCCCTCGCCTCTACTATGCCTGTTTGAAGCGGGCGTGACAAGCGCAGTTCCCGGCCTGCGAGCGCGCCGCCACCGTCCCCACCGCGCGCACGGTGCGATAATCCGGGCCGTACTTTTTTGTTGGAGTCCCCGCCGTGGAAAGCAGCCCTAGTCGCGTGCTTTCGACGCCGGAGCGCCAGGCCTGAGGCACCGCCCCACCCTGTGTGGCACGGGCGCCCGCACCGGGGCCGGCGGCCGGTGATCGAAAGCACCCCCCGATCATCGTCGCCCCACCCCCCAGCCGGAAGCGCCCCATGCTCAACGTCTTCACGCTCGTCAACGGCCGCCTGTTCCAGGAAGAAATCGATTCCCTGGAGGATCTGGCCCGCTTCAAACCCATCTGGGTCGACATGGAGTCGCCCACCTCCGAGGAGCGCCGCTGGGTGCGGCAGCACTTCGGCCTGTCCATCCCCGAAGACGCCATCGACGACGACATCGAGGAGTCGGCCCGCTTCTTCGAGGAGGACAACGGCGAGCTGCATGTGCGCTCGGACTTCCTCATCGACGACGAGGACGATCCGCGCCATGTGCGGGTGGCCTTCATTCTGAACGACCGCAATCCGGACCTCAAAAGCCACGGGGTGCTGTTTTCCATCCACGACGAGGACGTGCCGGTCTTTCGCCTGCTGCGGCTGCGGGCGCGGCGCATGCCGGGCCTGATCGACGACGCCAAGGACGTGCTGCTGAGCCTGTACGACACCGACGCGGAGTACTGCGCCGACACGCTCGAGGACATTTACGAGGACCTGGAGCGCATCAGCACCAAAGTGCTGTCCGGGCAGGTGACGGACGACATCGCAACCGAGGTGCTGGCGGCCATCGCCCGCCACGAGGACATGTCGGGCCGCATCCGCCGCAACATGATGGACACGCGGCGCGCGGTCAGCTTCATGATGCGCTCGCGCATGCTGTCGGCCGAGCAGTTCGAGGACGCCCGCCAGATTCTGCGCGACCTGGATTCGCTGGACAGCCACACCGCCTTTCTGTTCGAGAAGATCAACTTCCTGATGGATGCCACGATCGGCTTCATCAACATCAACCAGAACAAGATCATCAAGATCTTCTCGGTGGCGTCGGTCGCGCTGCTGCCGCCGACGCTGATCGCCAGCATCTACGGCATGAACTTCCAGTACATGCCCGAGCTGAACCAGCCCTGGGGCTACCCGGCCGCGCTGGTGCTGATGGTGGCCAGCGCCGTGGGGCCGATGCTGTACTTCCGCAAGCGCGGCTGGCTCAAGTGAGCGGGTGAGGGGGCCGGGCGCCGCCGCTATCCACCGTTGGAAGTAGGCCAACGGAAGGATGCGCCGGCGTGGCCAGATCGTGCCGGCGGGTGTCCAATAGGGCCTGTCGTCAACCGGCACCTCGCCCGATCGCCATGGACCGCTGTCTGCCCCCCGACCCCACGCCGCCGCTGCCGCCCCAGCCCATCAGCCAGGACGTGCTGCGGGAGAAATACCTCAAGCCCGGCGAACGGGGACTGGACGATCTGCTCGACCGCGTGGCGCACGCCCTGGCCACCCCCGAAGCTCCCGAGCAGCAGGCGCAGTGGGCTGCGCGCTTTCGTCAGCATCTGGCGCAGGGGGCGGTTGGCGCCGGGCGCATCATGAGCGCCGCCGGCACCGGCATCCAGGCCACCCTCATCAACTGCTTCGTGCAGCCCGTGGGCGACTGCATCCAGGGCATGGACGACGACGGCTACCCCGGCATTTACGAGGCGCTGCGCGAGGCGGCCGAGACCATGCGCCGCGGCGGCGGTGTGGGGTACGACTTCTCGCGCATTCGCCCGCGCGGGGCGCGGGTGCGCGGCACCGCCTCCACCGCCAGCGGCCCGTGCAGCTACATCAACGTGTTCGACCAGTCGTGCGCAACGGTGGAAAGCGCCGGCGCCCGCCGCGGCGCGCAGATGGCGGTGTTGCGCATCGACCACCCCGACGTGCTCGACTTCATCACCGCCAAACGCACGCCGGGTCGGTGGAACAACTTCAACGTCTCGGTCGCGGTGCCGGATGCCTTCATCCAGGCCGTGCAGGCCGACGCCGAGTGGGAGCTGGTGCACCGCGCCGAGCCGTCCGACGAACTCAAAGCCGCCGGGGCGGCGCGAAAGGCCGATGGCCTGTGGGTGTACCGCCGCCTGCCGGCGCGCGAGCTGTGGGACACCGTCATGCGCTCGGCCTACGACTTTGCCGAGCCGGGCGTTCTGTTCCTCGACACCATCCAGCGCGACAACAACTTGCGTGCGGTCGAGCACATCGAGGCGACCAATCCCTGCGGCGAGCAACCCCTGCCCGCCTACGGCTGCTGCTGCCTGGGGCCGCTGATCCTGCCGCGCTTCGTGCGCCAGCCGTTCGGACACGGTGGGTCGGCGCGGTTCGACTTCGACGCTTTTGCGCAAGCGGTGGCGGTGCAGGTGCGGCTGCTGGACAATGTGCTGGACGTGACGCACTGGCCGCTGCCGCAGCAGCAGGCCGAGGCGCGCGCCAAGCGCCGCATCGGCGTCGGCTTCACCGGGCTGGGCGATGCGCTGATCATGCTCGGGCTGCGCTATGACCGTGACGAAGGCCGCGCGATGGCCAGCCGCATCGCGCGCACGATGCGCGACGCGGCCTACCGCGCCTCGGTGGCGCTGGCGCGCGAAAAAGGGGCCTACCCCCTGTTCGACGCCGATGCCGTGCTGGCCGAAGGCACCTTCGCCAGCCGCTTGCCCGACGAATTGAAGGCGGCCATCCGCGCCCATGGCCTGCGCAACAGCCACCTGCTGTCGATCGCGCCCACCGGCACCGTCAGCCTGGCGTTCGCCGACAACGCCTCCAACGGCGTCGAGCCGGCCTTCGCGTGGACCTACACGCGCCGCAAGCGCGAGGCCGACGGCAGCGTGCGCGTCTACGAGGTGCAGGACCACGCCTGGCGTCTGTACCGGGCGCTGCATGGACCGCAGACCCCCTTGACCGAGGCCTTCGTCAGCGCCTTGGAGATCGCGCCCACCGACCATGTGGCGATGATGGAGGCGGTGCAGCCCTACATCGACTCGGCCATTTCCAAGACCGTCAACGTCCCGGCCGACTGCCCCTACGAGGCGTTTCGCGACCTGTATCTGCACGCCTGGCGCGCCGGGCTGAAGGGGCTGACCACCTACCGGCCCAACGCCATCGTCGGCGCCGTGCTGAGCACCTCTGGAGAACCCGCCGCGACGGCACCGGCGACCACGGCGACCGACCCGATGCGCGCGGTGATCGAGAAACGTCCGCGCGGCGCGCTGGAGGCCGTGGCCGAAAAAGTCGAATACTGGACCGCCGAGGGCCCCAAGACGCTGTATCTGGTGGTGTCGTTCCTGCCGGTGACGCAGGCCGATGGCACCCCGCGCAGCCGGGCCATCGAGTTCTTCATGCCGGTGGGCCAAAGCGGCGAGTCGCAACAGTGGATCTCGGCCAGCATGCGGCTGCTGTCGCTGGCGGCGCGCGGGGGCTTCCTGGAGCGGGCGCTGGCCGACATGCGCAAAGTGGTGTGGGACCGCGGCCCGGTGCGCCTGGGCGAGCGCGTGCGCGAGGACGGCGCCCGCGTGCCCCTGTGGCACGACTCGGAGGTGGCCGCCATCGCCTACGCGATCCAGCAGATCATCGAGCGCAAAGCCAGCCCGGCCATCCCTTCGGATATACCCGCAGCAACCGACACTGCGCCTGCACCCCTGCCCGCCCGCAAATGCCCCGAGTGCGGAGCGCGCGCCGTCATCCGGCGCGATGGTTGCGACCACTGCACCGCCTGCGGGCATTTGGGTGCGTGCGGTTGAGGGCGAGGCTTCAGCCTGCCACTTCATTTTGCCGACCGTGACATAGGCGACTGACAGCCGGAGGCTGTCGGATATCGGTCTGTCATCCGCAAAGCCAGCCCAACCGTGGCTGAACCGCTCTCGTGCCTATCGATACAACCTGCACGCCGATGCGGCCCGCTTTTTGAAGCGGGAGGAGGTTTCGGGACGAGACCCGCCGGAGCATGGAGCGGCATCCCCTGCTTACGTCGAGTCCCGGAACAGGAGCAACCTCCGGCGCCGAAGCCGCTCGTGGCGGCGACGCGGCCGTGCGGCGCCTAGTCGACCGCTTCTACGACCTGATGGACGAGCTGCCGGAGGCCTACGCGGTTCGCAAGCTGCACCCCGACAGCCTGGACGGCGCGCGCCAGAGCCTGTTCGAGTTCCTCTCCGGCTGGCTGGGCGGCCCGCCGCTGTATGTGCAAAAGCACGGCCACCCGCGCCTGCGCATGCGCCACCTGCCGTACGCCATCGGCCCGCGCGAGCGCGACCAGTGGATGCTGTGCATGCGCCTGGCGCTGGCCGAGGAGGTGGCCGACGAGGGCCTGCGCCATGCGCTGGCCGAGGCGCTGCAACAGCTGGCCGATCACATGGTCAACGTCGCGCCGGCGACGGCTTGAGTGCCATCGCCGTCGCGGGGGGAGCACCGATTGCCCGGCGAACCATCATGTCCTCGACCATGGCCGTCCGATCGGCGGCAGCCATGGCATGTTCGGCTGCCACGAAGACCTCGCCCTCCTCGGTGGCAATGTGGGACTCGTAGCGCCGCACGAAGCGCGTCAGGCATTCCCGATCATCGCTGGACCAGCGCCAGCCCGCGTCGCCCACGGCTGCCTGCAAGCGCAACAAGACCGGGCGCAACTGTGCCCAATCATCTGCCATGGCAGCATGATCCGCCTGCAGGCGCTGCACCAGAGCGTCTAAGCGTGCGTCGCACATCGCGCGCACGCGCGGAAAGACGTGCAGCTCCTCATCCTCGTGATGCAACGGGGCCGCCCGATCGAAGTAGCGCTGGACCTGGGCAGCGGCCTGCGCTGAGGAAGCGTCGGCGCCGTGGCCATCCACATGAGCCACCAACCGCTGCAGCAAATCGAGCGTGCGCTCGACCCGGTCGTGGCAGGCCCGCAACCACTCGAACGGATGCTCGTGGTCTGCTTGTGGCTCCTTCCCGCCCCCGACCCAAACCGGACTGGTCATGACACCCCCCCGATAGGTAAGCTCGGTGTCCAGACCGAAAACAGCTGCGCCGGCACCGGACGGGCACGCGGAGCGCGCGCCTGGCACACCGTGCCGATGCTCAGGAAGCACACCGGCATATCGGCATCGGACAGCGCAAATGCCTGCCGCAACACGGCCGAATCCAGCGCCTTGCCGCTGGTCAGCGCCGACCCGTAGCCCATCGCCATGGCCATCAACATGATGTTTTGCACGGCGCAACCCGCACTGATGAGCCGCTCGCGCACAGGCACGTCCTCGGTACGCGGGCGGGCATCGACAACCAGCAACCACAACAGCGGAGCACGGCGCGCTTTCTCGCGGGCCTGAGCCTGCTGCTCGGTGGTCGCCGCCGGGTCGCGCTCCCGCAAGGCCTGGGCGAACACGTCCCCCAGTGCCTCGCGGGCAGCGACCGGCACGTCGATGAACCGCCAAGGCAGCAGCTGTCCATGGTCAGGCGCGGCGGCCGCCGCGGTCAGCAACCGCTCGATCTCGGCGCGGCTTGGCCCCGGAGCCACCAATCGCTTGGGCAGAACGGTCTGGCGTCGGGTGATCCACTCCAGCGCCCAATCGGCGCCCTCCACACAGAGGCCCACAGCGGGCGCCACGAGTGGTGCGTTGTCCATATTCCTCCTCGGAATCTCTCAAGTCCGGACATGCCGGAGTTTGAAGCGGTTGATCTGCTGACGCAACGCCTGAACCTGGTCGTCCAGCGTTTTGACCGCCGCCGTGTTTTCTTCGACCAGCGCGGCGTTGCTTTGTGTCACATCGTTGAGCTGCTCGATGGCCTCGTGGACCTGCGCATCGTGCATGCGCGCCAGCACATGGTGTAAGCGCTCCTGCATGGGGTGGATGTGCATCAGCAAATCGGCCACCTCGTCCCGCCCATGTACCTCGGCGGTGACGGTCAGATCGCCCTGGGCAGTAGCACTGGTCGCGCGGTGCGCCTCGGACACGCTGTGGCGCGCCGAGGCCACGAGCGCCGCACCGAAGCAAAATCACTGCGAACACCAGCACGGTGGTCGCCCCCGCCGTGACGATCAGCCCCCACATCGCGCTCTGACGCCACCGAGGCGCCCCCCAACAGCCAGTGCGTCAAGCCTAGATGGGTCCGTTTGGCGAGGATGGCGTCGCCGATGGTGCGCGCCACATCGGTCCCCCGCTTCGCCATCGCGGCAGCGTTCCACTCTCGCCAGCGTTGTTGAACCCGCAAGCCCAGCGCGGCCATCAACGACAGGACAAGCATCGCCCCCTTCAACATCAGCTTGGCACGCAGGCGCAGCCGGCCCAAGATACCCTGAACCGGCCGAACCCACATCGGCAAGCCGCGCGCATCCACGTACTCGAGTGTCGAAGGCCTCATGGTTCACCCCATCCTGTTCATCCATCGGGGTGTCAGCCCGGACGGCCATCGGGTCGCGGCCGGCCATACCACGACAGCAGTCGCACGCCCCATGGCCCGAGCGCGCCCAACCACACCAGCATCGCCAACAGCAGGCCCAAGGATTCGTTGGGCCACGCGGCACTGCCGACACGCAGCACGACCGCCAGCTGCAGCGCCCAGAAGCCCCACCAAGTCGCGTCATCGGCCAACAGCTTGCGCCCCCCGTGGCCACAGGAGACGCGCGTGACCATGGCGTACAGGATCGACCCCACAAAGCCCATCGTCAGCGCATGCCAAGCCCCCAGGCCGAGCAATGGCACCCCCTGCCGCAGGCCCAGCAACTGGGCGGCGCCCAACAGGCAATAAGCCAGCCCCAGCCACAGCACCCCCAGATGCAGCATGGCGAGCAACCGAATGCTCAACGCCTGGACCAGCCCCCACACGAGGGCCAGCCACAACACGATGCTGCCCACCACCAGTTCGAACAGACCGCGGCTAAGCATCCACCCCCGCGAGGGCCCCTGCCCCTGCAGCCAGCCGCCCCACTCGAAAGTCGCCTCCGCCACCGCGGCCGCCAACAGCACGATCAGCACCCACCATGGACGCCAGACCTCGACCATCGGCAAGGCGCTGGAGGTAAAAAACGGAACCAATCGATGCAACGCCGCGACGAACACGGGGATCACGTACAGCCAGACCGCCGAGCGCACCACCACCAGGGCCAGAGGAATCGCTTCGCCCATCAGGGCGAGTGCCAACGCGACCAGATGGACCACCCCCATCCACGCAGCCACCGCAATGATGGCGGCATGCCAGCGGTCCTCCACCCGGCTGCATCGCAGCAAAACCGTGAAGCGCGCCGCCACCCACGCCTGCCCGGTCGCGGCCAGTGCCAGCCCAGGCACGGCCCACCCCATGCCCCAGTGCCCACCAAACAACCATGCCAGCCAGCCAGCCAGCTGCAGCACCACCGGCGGCAGCAGTGCCTGCGCGGGTGGCGCAGCCACCGCCAGCCATTTGGGCCCGGCGGTAAATTGGAAACCAGCCACGAACAGCGGGATGAAACCCAGCGTCATCACCACCCCGTGCACCAGAATGGGAGCGAGCCGCAACGATGGCAACCCCAATGGCCACACGCGCAACAGCAGCATCCAACCCCACCACAGCGACGCAACGAGCAAGACTGCCATCGCCGCCGCAAACCCCAGTCGGTGCGGTGCCTGCCACAGCGTGCGCCAATGCCAACGGCCATCGTGCGGTGCGGCCGGTGGAAACGGGGAGATGCGGGCGGGCACGGTGCCTCCTCAGCCAGCCGCCGCATCCGCCACTGGCTGGCCGAGCAGCCAGCGCAACAGATCGCGCACGGGGCGAATCGCCTCCCCAAACGGCAGCCGCCCGGCCCCGCGAAAAAACAGTCCGCGCGCCACGTCACCCTGTAACGCATGGCCCAGCTGCTGGTCGATGCAGAACTGCCCCATCTCGGGTACGCCATCGCGCAACCCACACCGCGCCAAGCAGTCAAAACCCATGTTGCAGCGGCGTTTGGGGTGGGCCATGGCCTGCATCCGCGGCTCCAGGCGCAGGTATTTTTCCAGCCACGGTGTCCGCACGGCACGGGCCGGCAGGCCGGCGACGCTGGTGAACTCCACCACGTCCTCGGGTCGAGCGCTCACCAACACCCGCTTGAACGCTTCGGCCGCATCGGATTCGGCCGTGACCGCAAAGGCGGTGCCGAGTTGGACGGCTGCCGCCCCCAGTCCTTGCAGGCGCCGGACATCGTCGTGGGTGGAGATGCCACCCGCAGCGATGATCGGTATGTCTCGCTCGATGCCTTCGCGCGCCAGGAATGCCAACACCTCTGGTACCGCGACGTCGAAATCGAAACGCCGATCGGTCAGATCGGCCACCCGGGCCGCCCCGAGATGTCCGCCGGCCAGTCGGGGATGCTCCAGGACGATGGCGTCGGGCAGACGCCCGCGTTTCATCCAGCGCCGCACCACCACCTGCACCCCACGTGCATCGGACAGAATGGGAATCAGCGCCACCCGCGGGTGGTCCTGCGCCAGCTCGGGCAGGTCCAGCGGCAGCCCTGCCCCCACCACGATCGCATCGGCCCCGCTGGCCAGGGCCTGCCGGACGTAGTCCGCGTAGGCCGACAAGGCGCGCATCACGTTGACCGCGATCACGCCATGCCCTGCGGCCAGGCGACGGGCGCGGCGGATCTCGCGGTCCAATGCCTCCAGATTGGCGGCATCGATGCGGGCGCGCACGTCCGGGGCCTTGTGGTCCAGGTGGCTGGTTTGCGCCATGAGGTCCGGATGCAGTCGGCGCAGGTCGACGGAGGAAATGGTTCCCACGGCGCCGGCCGCAGCGACGGTGCCGGCCAAGCCTCCAGCCGACACCCCCACGCCCATGCCCCCCTGCACAACGGGCAGCAAGGTGCGGCCGCCCAAGTTCAGCGGCCTCAGGCCACTGTCGGCCAGCCAGCGGCGGCTCTGTGGTGGCATCCCGATCGGGCCGGTCTGCGGCACCACGTCGGGCATCGGGTTGGGGGTGAGGTGGGAATTCATCCAGCACCCCTGTTCACTGCAGCAGCGGCCCGTCAGAAGCACCCAGATCGACCCCACAGACACGGGCGTCCGCGGCCAGCCGGTGCAGATAGTGTCGCAGCGCCACCGCACGGGCGCGCAGTGACAGGTCGCGTTCGATGCGCGGGCGCGCCTCCTCGAAAGGAATGCGCTTGCCTGGCCGGCGCCCCATGACACGCACGATGTGCAAGCCAAAGCGGGTGCGCACCAGACGCGGATGCACCCCCAGGGCCAGAGAGGAGTCCTGCTGATAGAACAGTTCATTGGCCAGTTCGGGAGCACAGTCGGCCGGCCCGATCCAGCCCAGATCGCCCCCCTGCGCGCCGCTGGGGCAATTGGACAGTTCGGCCGCCATCTGCTCGAAACGCCCGGGCGGCGCATCGGGACGCAAGAGCTCGAGCAGCGCCTGCTCGGCGCGGCGGGTGAGCGCATGCACATCCACCCGAGGGGTGACCGCAAACAGGATGTGCCGCACATGCAACGCCTGTCCCTCGACGAAGCGGCGACGGTTGGCCTCGTAATGGCGGCGGCAGGCCGCCTCGTCGGGCTCTGGCGTCTGCAGCTCGCGCGCGAGCAGGGCGTCGATGGCGGCGTGCTCCTGTGCCTCGAGCTCCGGAGCAACGGCAACCAGGCGTGCCGGCAGCAGTCCGGCAGCGACGGCGCGCTGCCGCAGCAACTCGCCCCAGGCACGCTCGCGCAGTTCTTCCGGCGTCAGGGTCTCGTGCGGCCCGTGCAGGGCGACGCCATTGATGCTGGCCCCGCCGGGCCCGGCTTCGGCCCCGGTTGACGGGGAGGAGGAGATCAGGCGCGCCTGCATGTCACCGCCCTCCGTGGGTGCCCAGCCGCCGGCTGCGCACGATCTGGTACGGGCGCCACAGGTACGCCACTGAGGCGAACCCGCTCCACACATGCACCAACCGCGTGAACGGGAAGATCAGAAAGATCGTCATGCCCAACACCATGTGGACCTTGAATACCCATCCGACGTCGGCCACCAGCTCGGCCGTGCCGGAACGGAAAGTCACGATGCGCTGCGCCCACTCGGCCAGCATCAACATCACGCTGCCGTCCAGATGCTGGGCCGAGAAGGGGATGGTTGCCAGACCGAGGGCAAACTGCGCCCACAACAACCACAACAACACGATGTCGCTGGTGCGCGAGGTGGCGCGGATACGGGGATCGGTCAACCGACGGTGCAGCAGCAGCGATACCCCCACGAACCCCAACACCCCAAAGAGCCCACCCGACACCATGGCCAGCACCTGCTTCGTGCCCGCGCTCATGAACGGCTCGTAGACGAAGTGCGGAGTCAGCATGCCCACCGTGTGCCCGAAGAACAGGAACAAGATGCCGACATGGAAGAGGTTGCTGCCCCAGCGCAATTGCCCGGCGCGCAGCAACTGCGAGGAATCGCTCTTCCAGGTGTACTGGTCGCGATCGAAGCGCAGCAGACTGCCAAGCAGAAAAACCGTCAGACAGATGTAGGGATAGACGCTGAAGAAAAAGGCATTGAGCGCGTTCATGGCCTGCTCCGCTGAAAGACATCACACGACGGACGCCGTCGCCTCGGATCGACGGCGAACGAATCGAATCGGCCGCTCGCTGCCCGACGCGGCCGAGCTGGGACAACCGCCAAAGGCCTGGGGTTCAGACCAACTCGCATCCAACGCCGGCTCGTCATCCGGCTCAGCCGGTTCGACCCGCTGACCGCACGCCTCCAGCACCGCGATCAACACGTCCGCATAGGCACTGCGCCGGCGTTGAAGGGCACCGATCAGGGCATTGACGATGTGTGCCACCTCGCCCACCAGGCCACGGGCGACATCCGCCGGCTGCGTAGAGGCAAATTCCAGCAACACGGGCAAATGGTCCGGCAGCTCGTGGCTGTGCAGGCGCAGACCGGCCGCCTCGTAGGTCTGCAACAGATCGATCATGGCCGGCCCCCGCTCGCGCGAGTCGCCATGCACATGCTCGAACAGATGCAGCGACGTGCTGCGCCCGCGATCGAAAGTCTCGACGTACTCCGCCTCGACTTCGTAGCCGTCCCGGTGCAGCCATGCGTCCACCCAGGCCTGCAGGCGCCGCAACCGCTCGGTGGGCACGGCGCCCTCGGCAGCGAGGGCTTGCACGGCTTGGGGCGCAAGAGCACGGGTCTCCTGATCGGGATAGCGCAACAAGAAGGCCAGCGCACGCAGGGTATAGGTCAGTCGTGGGGTTTTCATGGTCGTCTCACTCCGTGGGGGGCGGGCTCAGGCCTCGACCTTGATGGGAATGGTGCGTTTGCGCTGACCACCGAACAGGCTGGTCTCGGTCTGCCCCTCGGAGCAGCCGTTGCCAAACGAAAAGCCACAGCCGCCTCTCAGGTCGAAGGCGTCCTCGGCGTATTCGCGGTGGGTGGTGGGGATGACGAAGCGGTCCTCGTAGTTGGCGATGGCCATGATGCGGTACATCTCCTCCACCTGGACGGGGGTCAGATCCGCCTCGGTCAGCACGAGGCGGTTTTCCACCCCCTCGACGTGCTTGGCCCGCTGGTAAGCCCGCATGGCCAGCATGCGCCGCAGCGCCAGCACCACGGGACGTGTATCGCCCGCCGTCAGCAAATTGGCCAGGTACTGTACGGGGATGCGCAGCTGCTCGACGTCCGGCAGCTCGCCATGGGCCCCGATATGCCCGGCATTGGCCGCGGCCGAGATCGGTGACAGCGGCGGCACGTACCACACCATCGGCAGTGTGCGGTACTCGGGGTGCAGGGGCAGGGCGACCTTCCAATCGATCGCCATCTTGTAGACCGGGCTGCGGCGCGCCGCCTCCAGCCACGCCTCGGGCACACCATCGGCCCGCGCCTGCGCGATCACCTTCGGGTCGTTCGGGTCCAGAAAGATGTCAAGCTGCGCCCGGTACAGATCGCGCTCGTTCTCGACGCTGGCGGCCTCGGCGATGCGGTCGGCGTCGTACAGCATCACCCCCAGGTAGCGGATGCGGCCGACGCACGTCTCCGAACACACGGTGGGCTGCCCGGCCTCGATGCGGGGATAACAAAAGACGCATTTCTCGGCCTTGCCGCTTTGCCAGTTGTAGTAGATCTTTTTGTACGGACAGCCCGAGACGCACATCCGCCAGCCGCGACACTTGTCCTGATCGATCAGAACGATGCCGTCCTCCTCGCGCTTGTAGATCGAGCCGGAGGGACACGACGCCACGCAAGCCGGGTTGAGGCAGTGCTCGCACAGCCGCGGCAGGTACATCAGGAACGTGTTCTCGAATTGGCCGAGCATGTCCTTCTGCACCTGATCGAAACCGCTCAGATTGGCGTCCTTGCTGCGTTTGGCAAACTCGCCACCGAGGATTTCCTCCCAGTTCGGCCCCCACTCGATCTTGTCCATGCGCTGGCCGGTGATCAGGCTGCGCGGGCGCGCGGTGGGTGCCGCCTTCGACGACGGTGCATGGTGCAGATGCTCGTAGTCGAAGGTGAACGGCTCGTAGTAGTCGTCGATCTGCGGCAGGTTGGGGTTGCTGAAGATCTTCATCAACAGCGACCATTTGCCGCCCTGGCGCGGCACGAGTGCGCCATCGGAACGGCGCTTCCAGCCCCCGTTCCAGCGGTCCTGGTTCTCCCACTCCTTGGGATAACCGATGCCGGGCTTGTTCTCGACGTTGTTGAACCAGGCATATTCCATCCCGGGACGGTTGGTCCACACGTTCTTGCACGTCACCGAACAGGTGTGGCAGCCAATGCACTTGTCGAGGTTGAGCACCATTGCGATCTGGGCGCGCACTTTCATGGTGGTTCTCTCCTGGGTTCGTTGCGCGGGAATGGCGCTTCAGGCCTGCACGGCGTCGCGACGCTCACCGTCGAGCCAGTCGATGCGGCGCATCTTGCGCACGATGACGAACTCGTCGCGGTTGGTGCCGATCGTTCCGTAGTAGTTGAAGCCGTAGCTGAACTGGGCGTAGCCGCCGATCATGTGTGTGGGCTTGAGCACCACGCGCGTGACCGAGTTGTGGATGCCACCGCGGGTGCCGGTGATCTCGGAGCCCGGGGTGTTGATGATCTTTTCCTGCGCGTGGTACATCATCACCATGCCCGGCATGACGCGCTGACTGACGACGGTGCGCGCGGCGATGGCCCCGTTGACGTTGAACAGCTCCACCCAATCGTTGTCGGCAATGCCCGCACGGCGGGCATCGTCCTCGGACAACCAGATGACCGGCCCGCCGCGGTTGAGGGTGAGCATCAACAGGTTGTCGCTGTAGGTGCTGTGAATGCCCCACTTTTGGTGCGGCGTGATGAAGTTGAGCAAGATCTCCGGATGGCCGTTGGATTTGCGCGCCATCAGCTCGTCTACCGCCTTCATGTCCACCGGCGGACGGTAGCTGCTGAAGTTTTCGCCAAACGCCGTCATCCAGGGGTGGTCGAGGTAGAACTGCTGGCGACCGGAGAGGGTGCGCCATGGGATCAGCTCATGCACATTGGTGTAGCCGGCGTTGTACGAGACCTTCTCGCTCTCCAGTCCGGACCAGATCGGCGAGCTGATGATCTTGCGCGGTTGCGCCTGGATGTCGCGGAAGCGAATCTTCTCGTCCTCCCGGTGCAGCGCCAGGTGGGTGTGGTCGCGCCCGGTCACCCTGGACAGCGCCTCCCACGCCTTCACCGCCACATGGCCGTTGGTTTCGGGCGCCAGTTGCAGCACCACCTCGCAAGCGTCGATATCGGTGTCGATGCGCGGGCGGCCCTGGGTCGGGCCGTCGGCCTGTACGGCACCGTTGAGTTCGGCAAGCTGGCGCACCTCCTCCTGCGTCGGCCACGCCATGCCTTTGCCGCCGTTGCCCAGTTTGTCCATCAGCGGGCCCAAGGCCGTGAAGCGCGCGTAGGTGTTGGGGTAATCGCGCTCGACGACTTGGATCTGGGGGGCCGTCTTGCCCGGCACCAGCTCGCATTCGCCACGCTTCCAGTCGCGCACATCGAAAGGCTGCGCCAGCTCCGCCGGTGTGTCGTGCAGCAGGGGCAGCAAAACGACCTCCTTCTCCACCCCCAGGTGTCCCTGGGAAGCCTCGCTGAATGCCTTGGCAAATCCCTTGAAGATCTCCCAGTCGCTGCGGCTCTCCCAAACGGGATCGACCGCCGCCGACAACGGATGGATGAAGGGGTGCATATCGCTGGTGTTGAGGTCGTTCTTCTCGTACCAGCTCGCCGTCGGCAGCACGATGTCCGAGTACAGACAAGTCGTACTCATGCGAAAGTCCAGCGTCACCAACAGATCCAGCTTGCCCTCCGGGGCCTGGTCACGCCAGACGACCTCCCGCGGGCGTGCAGCGGGATCCGACAGCTCGCCCCCTTGCACACCATGCGTGGTGCCCAGCAGATGCTTCAAGAAGTACTCGTGCCCCTTTCCACTGGAGCCGAGTAGGTTGGAGCGCCAGACGAACAGGTTGCGCGGCCAGTTGTCCGGGTGATCCGGGTCCTCCCAGGCCATGCGCAGCTTGCCGGTGCGCAGCCCCTGCGCCACGTAGTCCTTGGGATCCATTCCCTGCGCGGCCGCATCGCGGGCCACCTGCAGCGGATTGGTCTGCAGCTGCGGATTGGCAGGCAGCCAGCCCATGCGGGCCGAGCGCACGTTGTAGTCGATGAACGAACCCTTCCACTGCTCGCGATCCGCCAGCGGCGACAGAATCTCGTCCACCCCCAGGCGCTCGTAGCGCCACTGATCGGTGTGCACATAAAAGAAGCTGGTGCTGTTCTGGTGGCGCGGTGGCCGCACCCAGTCCAGCGCGAAGGCCAGCGGCGTCCAGCCCGACTGCGGGCGCAGCTTCTCCTGCCCCACATAATGCGCCCAGCCACCCCCGCTTTGCCCGATGCAGCCGCACAGCATCAGCATGTTGATGATGCCGCGGTAGTTCATGTCACTGTGGTACCAGTGGTTCATGGCCGCACCGATGATCACCATCGACTTGCCGTGCGTTTTGTCCGCGTTGTCGGCGAACTGGCGTGCCACGGCAATGGCCTGCTCGCGCGGCACACCCGTGATGCGTTCCTGCCACGCCGGGGTGTAGGGCACGTCGTCGTCGTACGAGGCGGCGCCGGTGTCGCCCGGCAAGCCGCGCGGCACGCCATAATGCGCCGCGGTCAGGTCGAACACGGTGGCGACGAGCGCATGGCGCTCCTCGCCCGCCTTGCCCAACTTGATGCGACGCAAGGGCACCGTGCGCAGCAGCACATCGCTGTCCTGCGGATTGGCGGCAAAGTGTGGGTTGTGCACCCCGCCGAAGTACGGGAATGCCACCTGCCCCACGTCGTACTGCGCGCCCTCGCCCTCCATCACGCTGAGCTTGAGGCGCACCTCGCGGCCGTGAAGGGCCTCCTTGTTCTCCAGGTTCCACTTGCCCAGATCGCTGCGCCCTTCCGGCCCCCACCGAAAGCCGACCGATCCGTTGGGCAGCACGACCTTGTCCGCCTCGTCGAAGGCGACCGTCTTCCACTCGGGGTTGTTGTCCTGGCCCAGCTTGCCGTTGAAGTCGCTGGCGCGCAAATAACGCGCCGGCACCAAGGCCCGGCGTCCGTCGGGCAGGCTGTGCTCTTCCAGCAGCACCAGCAGCGGCAGGTCGGTGTAGCGGCGCACATAGTCGTCGAAATAGGTGCTGCGCCGCTCGACGTGGAATTCGCGCAGGATGACGTGGCCCATCGCCATCGCCAGCGCCGCGTCCGTGCCTTGCTTGGGATGCAGCCACAAATCGCAAAGCTTGGAGATCTCGGCGTAGTCGGGCGTGATCGCCACCGTCTTGGCGCCCTTGTAGCGCACCTCGGTGAAGAAGTGGGCGTCCGGCGTGCGCGTCTGCGGCACGTTGGATCCCCAGGCGATCAGGAATGTCGAGTTGTACCAGTCGGCGCTCTCGGGCACGTCGGTCTGCTCGCCCCAGATCATCGGGCTGGCAGGCGGCAGGTCGCAGTACCAGTCGTAAAAGCTCATGCACACGCCACCGATGAGCGACAGATAGCGCGTACCCGCGGCATAACTGATCATCGACATCGCCGGAATGGGCGAGAAACCCACCACCCGGTCCGGGCCGTAGCGCTGGATGGTGTAGACATTGGCCGCGGCGATGAGCTGGTTGACCTCCTCCCAGGTGCTGCGCACGAAGCCGCCCAAGCCGCGCTGGCTCTGCCACTCGCGGCGGGCATCGGGGTTCTGCACCACGCTGGCCCAGGCATCGACGGGGGTTTTGGCCACGGTGAGCGCCGCGCGCCAGTGTTTGAGCAGCGCGCCGCGCACCATGGGGTACTTGACCCGGTTGGCGCTGTACAGGTACCAGCTGTAGCTGGCCCCACGCGCACAGCCGCGAGGCTCGTGGTTGGGCAGATCTGGCCGGGTTCGGGGGTAGTCGGTCTGCTGCGTCTCCCACGTCACGATGCCCCCTTTGACATAGATCTTCCACGAGCACGACCCGGTGCAGTTCACCCCATGCGTGCTGCGAACGATCTTGTCGTGCGCCCAGCGGTCGCGATAGGCGGCCTCCCAGGTCCGATCCTCGGCGGTCGTCACGCCGTGACCATTGGCGAAGGACTGAGTCGGCAGCGCAAAATGCGTCAGGCGGTCGAGAAAATGACTCATCGGTGTGCTCCTGGTTGTCCTGGGCTCAGCAGGGGTTGGCGGCGCCACGGCGGGCGTACATCCACCAGTTGAGCGCGACGTTGAAGGCGAAGAAGGCCGCCAGTCCCCAGAACACCGGTGTGGCGGCTTTGTAAGTGGCAAAGGCCCAAGCGAACAGCATTCCGAACAAGAAGGGCCCATAGGCCGCCACGGCGGCGGTGAAGCCGATCACGCCACCAGCCTGGCGAGGCGCAAACAGCATCGGCATTTGCTTGAAGGTCGACGCATTGCCCACCCCGGCAAAGAAGAACAGGGTCAACATGCCGGCAACGAACATCGGGAAGCTCTCCAGCCCCGTCGGCTGCGTCAAGGTGGTCACCCACAGGGCCGCGCCCAGCATGCCCAGACCCGCCCAGTGCGTCACCCGCGCCCCGCCCAACTTGTCGGACAGCGGCCCGGCCACCACGCGTGAGGCCGAACCCACCAGCGGCCCCCAGAACGCCCAGGCGAGCGGATCGGGCGCCCCGGGAAACTGGCCATAGATCTGCTTGATGAGCAGGGGGAACGTCGCCGACAGCCCCGAAAAACAGCCGAACGTCATGATGTAGAGCGACGTCATCGACCAGGTATGGCGGGAGCGGAAGATGTCGAATTGCTCGGCGAAGTTGGCCTTGACCGGCACCGACTTGAGCAGCAGCCACGCCGTGATACCGAAGACGGCGACCACGGGGATCATGACGGCGGGCGCGTTCTGCAACCAGACCTGGCTGGTCACCCCTCCCTTGACCAGCGTCTGGCTTCCCCCCATCCAGGCCGCGCCCCCCAGCAGCGGGAAGCTGATCACCCACGGTGTCAGAAACTGCACGATCGACACCCCGAAGTTGCCGATGCCCGCCTGGATGGCCAGGGCCGTACCTTGCAGCCGTTTGGGGAAAAACAGACTGGTCGAGGGCATGAAACTGGAGAAGTTGCCCCCGCCCAGCCCGGCCAGAAACGCCAGCGACATCAACACCCAGTACGGCGTGGTCGGGTTTTGCACGGCGTAGAACCAGCCCACCAGCGGGATCAGCAGCGAGAGCGTGGACAGGCTCACCACGTGGCGCGTGCCCACCATCGGCGTCAAAAACATGTGCACCAGGCGCAAGGTGCCCCCGGCCAGGCCCGGCATGGCCGCCAGCCAGAACAACTGGGTGGGGGTGAACTGAAAGCCGATCTGCGGCAGGCGCACCACCAGCGCCGACACCAGAAACCACGCCATGAAGGCCATGGTCAAACACAGAGTGGTGACGGTCAGTGTGCGCCAAGCCAGGCCGGAGGCGCCGTTGCGCCAGAACGCATCGTTCTCGGGCTCCCAGCGCTCCAGCCAAGTGCCATCCCGGGTGGTGGGACCGGTCGTCGTGGTCATGGAAATTCCTTCTCGGGTCGTATCAGGACAGCCCCCACTGTGCCTGCGTCGGCCAGCCCTGCCTATCCACCGATCGGCACCCGCCCCCGCTTCCGATGGGCGATGCCCATCGGGTGCGCATCCTCCGTTCGGAGGATGGCGATGGCCAGACCCGTCCTCCGGATGACCGTCCGCGCCTCCCCGTCCGGTGGATAGGCAGCCCGCCATCGGCTGCCTACAGTGCCTGCCATCCCTACACGGTATGGAGGATGCTTGTCATGACCCCCTCACCCACCCCCCACAGCCGCCAGGCCTGGTCGGTGCTCATCGTCAGCACGCTGGCCTTTACGGTGTGCTTCATGGTCTGGATGATGTTTGGCGTCATCGGAATTCCGCTGAAGAAAGAGCTCGGACTCAACGCCACCCAGTTCGGGCTGCTCACCGCAACGCCGGTGCTCACTGGCTCGCTGGTGCGGGTGCCGCTGGGCATCTGGACCGACAAATACGGCGGGCGCATCGTCTTCACCCTGTTGATGGCGGTGACGGTGCCGGCCATCTGGCTCATGGCTTATGCGACCGAGTTCTGGCACTTTCTGGTGATTGGCCTGTTCGTCGGTCTTGCGGGCGGGTCGTTCTCGGTGGGCACCCCTTACGTCGCGCGCTGGTTCCCCAAGCAGCGTCAAGGCATGGCCATGGGCATCTTCGGTGCCGGCAACTCCGGGGCGGCGGTCAACAAATTCGTTGCCCCGGCCCTGGTGGTGGCCTTCGGTTGGACCATGGTGCCGCAGGTGTACGCCGCCGTCATGCTGGGTACGGTCATCCTGTTCTGGCTGTTCAGCCACCACGATGCATCCCACCTGGTCCCGAGCCACACACGCTTCGTCGATCAGCTCAAGGCCCTGAAAGACCCGACCGTGCTCAAGTACTGTCAGTACTACAGCATCGTGTTCGGTGGCTACGTGGCGCTGTCGCTGTGGATGGTGCAGTACTACGTCGGTGAATACGGACTGGACATCCGCGTCGCCGCGCTGTTGGCGGCGTGCTTCTCGCTGCCGGGCGGTGTGCTGCGCGCCATCGGCGGCTGGCTGTCCGACAAGTACGGCGCCCACACCGTGACGTGGTGGGTCATGTGGGTGAGCTGGATCTGTCTGTTCCTGCTCAGCTACCCGCAGACCGATTTCACCATCCAGACGGTGGAGGGTCCGAAGACCTTCCACATCGGGCTCAACGTCTACGCCTTCACCGCGCTGATGTTCGTGCTGGGCATCGCCTGGGCATTTGGCAAGGCCAGCGTCTTCAAGTACATCTCGGATGAGTATCCCAAGAACATCGGCACCATCTCCGGCATCGTCGGGCTGGCCGGCGGCATGGGCGGCTTCATTCTGCCGATTCTGTTCGGCGCGCTGCTCGATGTGACGGGCATCCGCTCCAGTGCCTTCATGCTGATGTATGGCGTGGTCTGGGTTTCGCTGATCTGGATGTACCTGACCGAGGTGCGTCGGCACGATGTCCTGAAGCACAACCCCGACACCCGGAGTGCCTGAACCATGGCGGTCGTGGACCCGGTGGTGGGTTTCTTCGTGCTGGGCCTGATCGCGGGCCTGCTGCGCTCGGACCTGAAGCTCTCCGGCGGGTTGTACGACACGCTCACGATCTACCTGCTGATCGCCATCGGCCTCAAGGGCGGCTTCGAGTTGGCCAGCAGCGACGTGGGCGCGTTGATCGTGCCCACGCTGGTCATCGTCGCCGCGAGCGCCGTCACCCCTATGGTGGCCTACCAGGTGTTGCTGCGCCTGGGTCGGCTGCCCCATGCCGACGCGGCCTCGATCTCGGCGCACTACGGCTCGGTGTCGGTCGTCACGTTTGCGGTCGGTGCGTCGTACCTGAGCCGTCAGGGCTTGGGCTATGACGGCTACATGTCGGTGTTCCTGGTGTTTCTGGAGTTCCCGGCCCTGATCGTCGGGGTGTTGCTGGCCAAGGGCCTGAAGGCCGATGCCAACTGGCGGCGCCTAGCCCACGAGGTACTGACCGGCAAGGCGATCGTGCTGTTGCTGGGGGCACTGGTGATCGGCTGGATCTGGGGCCGTGACGGAGGCGCCGCCCTGGTGCCGTTCTTCGAGGGGCTGTTCAAAGGCTTCCTCGCGCTGTTTCTGTTGGGCATGGGCGTGACGACGGCGGCCCGTCTGGCCGACCTGCGACGGGTGGGCCTTTTTCTGGTCGGCTTTGGTATCCTGATGCCCATCGTATCCGCCGCGGGGGGCGTGCTGGTGGGCTGGCTGCTGGGCCTTCCAGTGGGCAACACCCACCTGCTCGCGGTGCTGTACGCCAGTGCCTCGTACATCGCCGCGCCGGCCGCCATGCGCATCGCCATCCCGGAAGCCAACCCGGCACTGTCGATGGGCGCGTCGCTGGGGGTGACCTTTCCGTTCAACGTGGTGGCAGGCGTACCGCTCTACTTGGCCATGACCCAAACCTTCTACCGGACGATGGCATGAACACCGCGGGCTGCGTTCCCTCGCCACACCACGGTGTCGTCGTGGTGGTGATCGCCGAGGCGGAGCTGGAATCCGTCCTGTGCGACGACATCCTGGCGGCCGGGGCAAAAGGCTACACGGTCAGCGAAGTGCGCGGACGCGGCAACCGGGGCCTGCGCGACGATCGGCTGCTGTTGTCCAACAATGTGCGTTTCGAGGTGCTGTGCGACGAATCCACGGCGCGCAGCGTGCTGGACACCGTGCTGGGCCGCTATGGCCGGCATTACGGCATCGTCGCGTACGCGCTGCCCACCTGGACGCCACCGTAACGGGCGGGCCGCCCTCACCCCGTGTCAACCCAACCCGTGGTTGACCGCGACCACCGCGGCCTGCACACGCGAGGTGACGTGCAGCTTGCGCAGAATGTGCTGCACATGGATTTTGACCGTGGTCTCGGCGATGTCGAGTGCGCGCGCGATCATCTTGTTGCTCTGCCCGCGGGCGATCAGCGCAAGGATCTCACGCTCGCGCTCGGAAAGAACCTCCAGCGCGGACGGCGGTGCGGGGGCGGGCGCGGGTGGCGGTGATGGCGTATCCCCCGCCACAGACTCCCCCGACGCCACGGCCCGTGCGCCATCGCCGCACGACGGCTCCGCCATCGCGGGCTCGGGTTGGCGCATCAGCGTCACCAGCTTGTTGAGCATCGGCGGGCTGATGACGGAGTCGCCCGCCACGACACGCTCCACGGCGTCGCAGAGCTGGTCGAGTTCGGTGGTCTTGAGCAAGTAGCCATCCGCCCCGGCACGCAGCGCAGCGGCCAGGTCCTCGGCATCCTCGCTGACCGTGAGCATGAGGATGCTGGCACTCGGTGCCGCCTCGCGCAAAGTCCCGATGGCCTCGACCCCACGCACGCCGGGCAAATGGTTGTCGAGCAAAATGACGTCGGCATCGGCCTCGCGCAAGTGGCGCAAGGCCTCGCCCACGTCCCCCGCCTCGCCGCAGACCTGCAAGCGCGGCGCTTGGCCAAGCAGGGCGCGCAACCCCCGGCGGAACAGGGGATGGTCATCCACCAGCAACAAACGGATCGGTCTCATGACACGGAGGAAACAGTATCGGGCGCGCGGGGGAATTGCGGGTCGAGCGGGGTCGGGGACCGCTCCTGCACTGCAGCATCCACCGGTACGCTCAGCTCCACCGCGGTTCCCTGACCCGGCGCCGAATGCACCGTGAGCCGGGCGCCGATGGCGGCAGCGCGCTCTTGCATGATACGCAGTCCGATGTGGGTTTCCTGTGTGTGATGCACGGGGTCGAATCCCACACCGTCATCGCGCACGACGAAGCGCCACGGCGCCCCCTTATGCACATGCACGACGACCGAATGGGCTCGGGCGTGCTTGCGTACGTTGGACAGCGCCTCTTGCACCACATGCAGCACCTGCAATTGCACGTCGGGCGGCAGCTCCACGGCTCCGCCGTGCACCTCTACATGCGCGGTCAGGCCGGTCTGGTGCTGAAACTTGGTCACGGTCTCGTGCAGGGCAGTCACGATGTCGCCGTCGTGCGTGCGGGTGCGAAAGTGCATCAGCAGCTCGCGCACATCGGCCAGGCTTTCCTCCAGCCCGGTTTGCAGCTCGGCCACATGGCCCTCGGCCGCAGCGGAATCCCCACGTCGTAAAGCGCCCTGCAGCAGTTGGACCTGGATCTTCAGGAACGCCAGCGACTGGGCGATCGAGTCGTGCAGCTCCCGTGCCAGAAAGTTGCGCTCCTGCGCCACGGCCGCCTCACGCTCCAGGGCATGCGCGCGCAGCCCCTCGACGGCATTGGCCAGTTGTCCCGCCAGGGCATCGAGCAGTTCGCGCTCGCCCTCGTGCAGGGCGAGCGCGTGCCGGTAGAACAAATTGATCTCGCCCAGCACGCGGTGCTGCAGGCGCACCGGCACGCTGACCATGGTGCGAAATCCCAAACTGGCGCAGTGCACGACATCCGAGGCGTCGCCGCGCTCGATCGGGATCACACGGGTGCGTTGCTCCAGGTGCGCACGGCCACACTCGCACTGGCCGCAGGGCAGCACCTGCTCGGCCGCGACGATCTCGCGCGGCATCTGATGCTCGGCCAGAAGCATGTACCCGTGCAACGCGGGGTCGGCCCAGCGCAGAATCACGGCATCCGCGCCGACGCGTTGGCGCAGCCGCTGCACGAATCCGTCGGAGAGCGTCTGCAGCGAATCCGCGTCGCTCAGGAACAGGCTCATGTCATAGAGGGCCTGCAGATTGGCCCGCTTGGCCTCCAGATCCCGCGTCTTTTCGGCCACTTTGGCCTCGAGCTGGCCATACAGCTCCTGCAATGTCGCCGCCATTTGGTTGAAGCCGCTGGCCAGCTGGCCAAACTCGTCCCCGCTGGACGCTGCGACGCGCGTGGCGAAGACGCCGCGCTGCAGGTCCGTCATGGCCCGCGCCAGCCGGGTCAGCGGCTGCATCACATAGCGCTGCCCCGTGTACAGCATGAACACGGCACCGGCCACGGCAAAGGCGATCATGGCGAACTGCAGCAGATTCAGGATGCGGGTCAGCCGGGAGAGCTCCGACTCGATGGCCAGCACCAGCTCGTCCACCTTCGCAACGAGCATTTCGGCAATGGCAAAGGCCACGCCGGCATCGGAGGGATCGGGCGGCACTTTCGGGTCCCACAAGTGGCGCTGCCGGTTCCAGGTGGCCTCGACGTCATCGAAGCGCTCCCGAATGAGCGGCGTCCAGGGAACGAAGAGCGGGCGCTGCGGATCCCCCGCACGCAAACGCTCCAGGCTGCCCAGCAGCTCCTGCACCAGCGCCTCACGGCGCTCGGCCGGCACGGACAGCGTGCGCGCCGCGTCCAGGCGCCAGACCTGCATGCGCAGGCGGCCGGCCTCGTTGACGGCGGCTGCCCCGCCTTCGAGCTGCCACGTCACCCACAGCGTGACCCCGATCGAGGCGGTCACAGCCAGCAGCAACCACAAGCCGGCGTACACCAGCTTGGTGGCGATCGTCGTGGTCGCTCGCATCGGCGCAAGCTTAGCAAGCCCACGCCACACCGTACACCCCGGTTCAGAGCAGATTGAGCGCCTTGCGCACGATGCGCGCGCTATAGTGGCGCGCCACGTCGCGCATGAAGGCCTGAAAGTCCACGTGCGCCTCGTCGTCGGCGCGGTCGGACAGCGTGCGCACCGCGGCGAACGGCGTGCCGTAGTCCCAGCAGACCTGGGCCACGGCGGCGCTCTCCATGTCCACCGCCAGGGCCTCGGGCAGCGCCTCGCGCAGGGCCTGGGACTCGGCCGCGCTGGTGATGAAGCGGTCACCACTGACGATCAGCCCGCGGTGCACCGTGGGCCGGTGCAGCCCCAGGGCGCGCAGCGTCTCCTCGCTGACCAGCTTGGGCAGCCAGGTGACCGCGTCGCGCGCGGCCTCCTCCAGCACCTGGGCCAGCACCAGGTCGGCGTCGAAGTGCATCTTGCCCGTGCCGGGCACCTCCCAGCGCGGAAACAGCGGCGCGGCGCTCAGGTCGTGCTGCAGATAGCGCGTGCCCACGACGACGTCGCCGACCTCGGCGCCGAAGGCCAGCCCCCCGGCCACCCCCGTGAACAGGATGTGCTGGGGCGCAAACCGCTCGTGCAGCACGGTGGCGGTGGTGGCCGCCGCCACCTTGCCGATGCCGCACAGCACCGCCACGACCTCGTGGCCCTGCAGATGGCCCTGCCAGAACTCGCGCCCCGCGACGCTGACCTTGCGCTCGTCGGGCATGAGCTGCAGGATCTCGGCCAATTCCTCGTGAACGGCACTGATGACGGCGACGCGGGCCATGGCGGGCTCTCCGGCAAAGGTTACTTCTTGTCCCGCAATTCTCGCCGCAAAATTTTGCCCACGGGCGTCTTGGGCAGCTCGGTGCGAAACTCGATCACCTTCGGCCGCTTGTAGCCGGTCAGCCGCGCTTCGCAGAATTCGCGGATGTGCGCCTCGGTCAGCGCCGGATCCTTCTTGACGACCACCAGCTTGACCGCCTCGCCCGAGTGTTCGTCGGGAATGCCCACCGCCGCGCACTCCAGCACGCCGTCGCACTGCGCGACCACGTCCTCCACCTCGTTGGGGTAGACGTTGAAGCCGGACACCAGAATCATGTCCTTCTTGCGGTCCACGATCTTGAAGTAGCCGCGCTCGTCCATGACGCCGATGTCACCGGTGCGGAACCACCCGTCGGCCGTCATGACCTTGGCGGTTTCGTCCGGGCGCTGCCAGTAGCCGGCCATGACCTGCGGGCCGCGGATGGCGATCTCGCCGGGCGTGCCCTGCGGCACCTCGTTGCCGGCATCGTCGATGCACTTCATCTCGGTGCTGGGCAGCGGCAGGCCGATGGTGCCCGTGAACTCGGTGGTGGTGACCGGGTTGCAGCTCGCCGACGGGCTGGTTTCGGACAGGCCGTAGCCCTCGCAGATCGGGCAGCCCGTGCGCTCCAGCCACTTCTTGGCCACCGCCGCCTGCACCGCCATGCCCCCGCCGACCGACACCTTCAGGTTGCGCCAGTTGACGGTGTCGAACTGCGGGTGGTGCACCAGCGCATTGAACAGCGTGTTGACCGCCGGAAAGCTGTGGAAGGTGTGGCGCGACAGCTCCTTGAGCACCGCGGGCAGGTCGCGCGGGTTGGGGATGAGGATCGTCTTGCCCCCGGTGCGCATGCTCAACATCATGTTCACCGTGAAGGCAAAGATGTGATACAGCGGCAGCGCGCAGACCGCCGTGGACTGCTCGCCCGGGGGGATTTTTTTCATGACCGGGTCGTTCCAGGCCTCGGACTGCAACACGTTGGCCAGGATGTTGCGGTGCAGCAGCACCGCGCCTTTGCTGACTCCCGTGGTGCCGCCGGTGTACTGCAGCACGGCCACGTCATCGGGGCCGATCTCCACCGGCCGAAAACCCGCCCGGCGGCCGCGCGCCAGCGCATCGTTGAAGCGCACGGCCCCCGGCAGTTGGAACGGCGGCACCAGTTTTTTGACGTGGCGCACCACCAGGTTGACGATCAGGCCCTTGGCCCCCAGCAGGTCACCCATGGCGCACAGCACCACGTGCTGGACCGGCGTGGCGGCCTGGCACTGCTGCAGGGTGTGGGCAAAGTTTTCGATGATGAAAATCGCCTTCGCCCCGCTGTCCTTGAGCTGGTGCTCCAGCTCGCGCGCGGTGTAGAGCGGATTGACGTTGACCAGCACATAGCCGGCGCGCAGGATGGCCGCGACCGCGATCGGGTACTGCGGCACGTTGGGCATCATCACCGCCACGCGGTCGCCGCGCTGCAGCCCCAGGCTTTGCAGATAACCCGCCACGGCGCGCGAGGCCTCGTCCACCTCGCGGTAGGTCCACTCCTTGCCCAGAAAGCTGTACGCCGGGCGGTCGGCGTACTTGGCAAAGCTTTCCTCCATCAGCGCGACCAGCGAGCGGTAACGGCTGGGGTCGATCTCGGCGGGCACGCCCTCGGGATAGTGCTTCAGCCATGGCTTGTCGGCGGCGGTGACGGTGCTCATGCAGTCTCCTGTCTGGGTTTTTGGGAATGGCCCTGGAATCGTCCGATCTGCCTGACAGCAGGCTGACGGTGCTGACATTATTCCTGAAACCCCGTTCAACAGCGCCCGGTTTAGGGGTTTTTCCGAACGGTCGTTCGCTCCATTTGACGGCCTGTCGACAGTCGGCGCGCCCTGGCGACCGGCCGCAGACACCCAGCCCACGAAGCCAGGCGGGGCAACGGGCGGGTCACTCGATCGCCTTGACCATGTCCTCCACGACCTTCTTGGCGTCGCCAAACACCATCATCGTCTTGTCCATGTAGAACAGCTCGTTGTCCAGACCGGCGTAACCCGCGGCCATGGAGCGCTTGTTGACGATGACGGTGCGGGCCTTGTAGGCCTCGAGGATGGGCATGCCGTAGATCGGGCTGCCCTTTTGCAGCGCGGCCGGGTTGACCACGTCGTTGGCGCCCAGGATGATGGCCACGTCGGCCTGGCCGAACTCGCCGTTGATGTCCTCCATCTCGAACACCTGGTCGTAGGGCACCTCGGCCTCGGCCAGCAGCACGTTCATGTGGCCGGGCATGCGGCCCGCCACCGGATGGATGGCGTACTTGACCGTCACCCCCTTGTGGGTGAGCTTCTCGGCCAGCTCCTTGACGGCATGCTGGGCGCGCGCCACGGCCAGGCCATAGCCCGGCACGATGATCACGGTTTCGGCGTTGCTGAGGATGAAGGCGGCATCGTCGGCGCTGCCACTCTTGACACTGCGCTGCTGCTGCGCCGCCTGGGCACCGCCGCCAGCGTCGCCGCCAAAGCCGCCCAGGATGACGTTGATGAACGAGCGGTTCATCGCCTTGCACATGATGTAGCTCAGGATCGCGCCGGAGGAGCCGACCAGCGAGCCGGCGATGATGAGCATCGGGTTGTTCAGCGAAAACCCGATGCCCGCCGCCGCCCAGCCGGAATAGCTGTTGAGCATGGACACCACCACCGGCATGTCGGCCCCGCCGATGGGGATGATGATGAGCACACCGAGCACGAAGCTCAGCGCCGTCAGCGCATAAAAGGCCGCCCAGTCGCCCGTGGCGGCAAACGTCAGCCCCAAGGCGATCACGGCCACGCCCAGCGCCAGGTTGAGCCAGTGCTGGCCGGCAAACACGACGGGCGCGCCCTGGAACAGGCGGAACTTGTACTTGCCCGACAGCTTGCCGAAGGCGATGACCGAGCCGCTGAAGGTGATGGCACCGATGGCCGAGCCGAGGAACAGCTCGATCTTGTTGCCAAACGGAATCTGCCCGCCCTTGGGCGCCAGGTCGAAGGCCCAGGGCTCGGTGACCACGGCGATGGCGATGCACACCGCGGCCAGACCGATCATGCTGTGCATGAAGGCGACCAGCTCGGGCATCTTGGTCATCTCCACACGCTTGGCCATGATCGCGCCGATGGTGCCGCCGGCCACCAGACCGAGCGCGACCCAGCCCAGGCCGCTGACCTCGTCGAGCGCCATGCGGTCGGCCAGGGTGGTGATCAGGCCCACGGTGGTGACGATGGCAATGCCCATGCCCACCATGCCGAAGACGTTGCCCCGGATGGAGGTGGTGGGATGGCTCAGGCCCTTGAGCGCCTGGATGAAGCAGACGCTGGCCACCAGATACAGCAGGACGACGACGTTCATGCTCATTGGGCGGCTCCTTCACCGGTGGAACCCGCAGCCGCCGGGGCCTTGCGCTCCTTTTTCTTGAACATTTCGAGCATGCGGCGCGTCACCAGAAAGCCGCCGAACACATTGACGGCGGCCAGCGCGACGGCCAGCACGCCCATGGTCTTGGCCAGGCCGGTTTCGGTCAGCGCGGCGGCGAGCATGGCGCCGACGATGACGATGGCCGAAATGGCGTTGGTCACCGCCATGAGCGGCGTGTGCAGCGCAGGCGTGACGTTCCACACGACGTGGTAGCCCACGTAGATGGCGAGCACGAAGATGATGAGGTTGACGAGCAGGGGGGAGACGGCTTCCATGGGGGAACCTCGCGGAGGGATCGGAAACGGGACGCTCAGGCGCGGCGCTTGACCTCGCCGCCCTGCGCCATCAGGCAGGCGGCGACGATGTCGTCGTCCAGGGGCACGTGCACGGCGGTGGCGTCCTTGGGCAAGACCAGCTTCAGGAAGTCCAGCACGTTGCGCGCGTACAGCGCCGAGGCGTCGGCCGCCACCATCGCCGGCAGGTTGGTGTGGCCGACGATGGTCACGCCGTGCGCGGTGACGATCTGGTCCGGCACCGTCAGCGGGCAGTTGCCGCCCGGCTGGCCGTGCGGGCCGACGGGGCCGCGGCCGGCCGCAATATCGACGATCACCGAGCCGGGCTTCATGCTGCGTACCATGTCCTCGGTGACGAGGGTCGGCGCCGGGCGGCCCGGGATCAGCGCGGTGGAGATGACCACGTCGGCCTGCGCGACGCGCTTGGCCACCTCGGCCTTCTGGCGGTCCAGCCAGCTCTGCGGCATCGGGCGCGCGTAGCCGCCCACGCCCTGCGCACACTCGCGCTCCTCGTCGGTCTCGTACGGCACGTCGATGAACTTGGCGCCGAGCGACTCGACCTGCTCCTTGACCGCCGGGCGCACGTCGGAGGCCTCGATCACCGCGCCCAGCCGCTTGGCGGTGGCAATCGCCTGCAAGCCCGCCACGCCCACCCCCAGCACGACGACGCGCGCGGCCTTAATGGTGCCGGCCGCCGTCATCAGCATCGGAAACAGGCGCTGGTAGTGGTTGGCCGCCAGCATCACGGCCTTGTAGCCGGCGATGTTGGCCTGGCTGGACAGCACGTCCATGCTCTGCGCGCGCGTGGTGCGCGGCGCGGCCTCCAGCGCGAACGCCGTCAGGCCGGCGGCGGCCAGGCGCTGCAGGCCCTCGGCATCGAACGGGTTGAGCATGCCAACCAGCGTCGAGCCGGCTTTCATCTGCGCCAGCTCGTCGGCGGAGGGGCCGCGCACCTTCAGCACCAGGTCGGCGCCCAGCGCCGTTGCGGCGTCGACGATCTCGGCGCCGGCGGCGCGGTAGGCCTGGTCCGGGGCGCTGGAGGCCACGCCGGCGCCGGCCTGCACCAGCACCGTGTGGCCCTGGGCCACGAGCTTCTTGGCGGTCTCCGGGGTGACGGCCACCCGGGTCTCCAGTGCTGCCGTCTCGGCAGGCACGCCTATGCGCATGGTGTTCTCCTCACTCGTTGGGGCACCGCCTGCGGTACCCGGCTCATCGTCATTCTGGGGCCGGCCGGGGCCAGCCCACCGCCGGCAGGGTACCCGGTTTTGCCACCGGTCGCCATCGCCGCGCCGACACTTGTCGAACGGGGTTTACCCTCACCCCGCATATATGTGATGACTCATATTCTGCCCCTCGCATCGTCTGGGCATGGGTGGGTTTACCCTGATGGTCTCCCCGCCGCCACATAATGGTGCCATGCGCATACGCTGGAAGCCGAGTGTCACCGTAGCGGCCATCATCGAGCGCGACGGCCGCTACTTGCTGGTGGAGGAGCACACGCCCGAGGGGCTGCGCCTGAACAACCCGGCCGGCCACCTGGACCCGGGCGAGGGGCCGGTGCAGGCCTGCGTGCGCGAGGTGCTGGAGGAGACCGCGTACCGCTTCACGCCGACGGCGCTGCTGGGGGTGTACCTGTCGCGTTTCCAGCGCCCGGCCACCGGCGAGGACATCACCTACCTGCGGCTGGCCTTCACCGGCACGCTGGGCGAGGCCGAGCCGGGCCGCGCGCTGGATGAGGGCATCGTGCGCACGCTGTGGCTGACGCTGGAGGAGGTGCGCGCCAGCCGCGCGCGCCACCGCAGCCCGCTGGTGCTGCGCTGCATCGAGGACCACGCCGCCGGCCGGCGCCTGCCGCTGGAGGCGATCTACACCGATGCGTCCGTCTGGGCCGCGCCCGGCTGAGGCTGGCCCAGCGTCAAGCAAGCGAGCGCCGCCAGCGCCGCCGTCTCGCTGCGCAGGGTGCGCGCGCCCAGCGACAGCGGCTGAAGGCCCGCCTGCGCCAGCGCCGCCTCCTCCGCGTCGGCGAGCCCCCCTTCCGGCCCCAGCACGACGTGGCATGGGCCGCCGTGCGCCGCGCCCCAAGCCGGCAGCGGCACGCTGCCAGTGGCCAGCGACAGCCAGACCCCCGCGCCCAGCGTCGCGCGCGCCGGATCGGCCAGCCAGTCCGCCAGCGGCCGCACCGGGCGCACCTGCGGCACGCGGTTGCCGCCGCACTGCTCGCAGGCGGCCACGGCCACCGCCTGCCAGTGCGCCACCTTGCGCGCCGCGCGCTCGCCATCCAGCCGCAGCACCGTGCGGGCGGTCAGCAGCGGCTGGACGCTGGCCACGCCGAGTTCGGTGGCCTTCTCGACCAGCCAGTCCATGCGCTCGTTGGCGGGCATGCCCACCGCCAGGTGCACCGCGCGCGCCGGCTCGCGCTCCACGGCCGCATGAGCCTCCACCGCCACCGTGACGTCGCGCCGGCCCATCGAGTGCACCCGCGCGCGCCACTCGCCGCCGCGCGCCGGGTCGCCGAACAGCGTCAGGGCGTCGCCCGGCTGCAGCCGCAGCACCTGCACGTGGCGGGCCGCCTCCGCCGGCAGCGCCAGCGTCTGGCCGGCCTCGAGCGGCTGCGGCAGGTGGATGCGCGGGGGGGCGGCCATGGGGTCGTCAGCTCATGCCCGGACGGCCGAAAGCATAGGCCACCGGGGTCTCGATGCCCTCCACCGCGTCGATCAGCTGCAGCAGGGGTTTGAGCTCGCGGTAGCGCGCCGCGGTGTGGCGGATGTAGGCGATGAAGCGCGGCGCATCGGCCAGGTATTTCGGCTTGCCGTCGCGCAGCGTCAGCCGCGCGAAGATGCCGGCCACCTTCAGGTGGCGCTGCAGCCCCATCCATTCCACCGCGCGGTAGAACGCCCCGAAGTCCTGCGCCCAGCCCTCCGCGTCCAGCAGCCCGGCCTTGCGCGCCGCCTCCCAGTAGCGGATGGTGACGTCGAGCACCGCCTCCTCGTCCCAGCTGAGGAAGGCGTCGCGCATGAGGCTCGCGATGTCGTAGGTCACCGGGCCGTGCACGGCGTCCTGGAAGTCGAGCACGCCCAGCCGCCCCTCGGGCCGCGCGGGGTCGAAGCCGCCGGCGGGCAGCATCAGGTTGCGCGGCATGTAGTCGCGGTGCACCCACACGGTGGGCTGCGCCAGCACCCGCTGCACGATCAGGTCGAAGGCCGCCTCGAGCGTGCGGCGCTGCGCGTCCGACAGCGTGATGCCCTTGTGGCGCGCCAAGTACCAGTCGGGAAACAGCGCCAGCTCGCGCCGCAGCAGCGCCTCGTCATACGGCGGCAGCACGCCGGGGCGGCTGGCGCGCTGCCACGCCACCAGCGCGGCGATCGCGTCCTTGAAGTACGGCAGCGCGGCGTCGGGCTGCTGCGGATCCAGCGCCTGCAGCAGCGTCTGCGTGCCCAGGTCCGTCAGCAGCAGGAAGCCGCCGGCCTCGTCCCAGTCCAGCACCTGCGGCACGCGCACGCCGGCCTCGCGCATCAGACCCGCCACGCACACGAACGGGCGGCTGTCCTCGTGCGCCGGCGGGGCGTCCATGACGATGCGCGTGCCGCCGCCGTGCGCGGCGTCGCAGTCGATGCGGAAGTAGCGGCGAAAGCTCGCGTCGGCGCTGGCCAGGCGCAGCGTCTGCGGCCGCAGGCCGTGCACGGGGGCCACGTGCGCCAGCCAGCGCTCGAAGGCGGCGGCGCGCGCCGGGTCGGGCCAGACGACGGGCGGGGTGGGGGTGGGGTCAGGGGTGCTCATGGATAATCGACGGCATTCTACGAACGCCACCGCCGACCGCCCCGTCCGACCGTGCCGAAGCGCCCCACCACCCCCGCCCCGACCGCGACCGGCGCACCGCCGCGGCAACGCCTGCGCCGCAGCGGCTGGGTGGCGGGGCTGTTCGGGCTCGCGACCGCCGCCGGCGCCCAGCCGCTGGTGTTGCAGCCGTCGCTGACCCTGCTGGAGCAGTTGCCCCCCAGCCTGCGCGGGCAGACCCCGACGGTGGTGGAGGGCGAGCGCATCCAGGGCCAGACCGACGTCTACACCGCGGTCGAAGGCGGTGCCGTGCTGCGACGGCACGACCTGACGCTGCGCGCGGACCGGCTGGAACACACCGCCGCGGACGACACGGCGATTGCCAGCGGGCGGGTGCGCATCAACCGCCAGGGCAATGTGTACGAGGGCGAGCGGCTGCAGCTCAAGCTGGACACGTTCGAAGGCCGCTTCGACGCGGTGCGCTTCCAGTTCTTGCGCACCGGGGGGCAGGGCGAAGCCAGCCGGGTGGAGTTTCTGGACGAGAACCGGGCCATCGCCCACGATGTGCGCTACAGCACCTGCGAGCGCCCCCCCGGCGGGCGCTGGGCGCCGGCCTGGGCCGTGACGGCCGACCAGGTGCAGTTCGATCAGGCGACGGACACCGGCGTGGCCACCGGCGGGCGGCTGGAGTTCCAGGGCGTGCCGCTGCTGGCGGCGCCGTGGATCAGCTTCCCGCTGTCCGATGCGCGCAAGAGCGGCGTGCTGCCCCCGACGCTCAACCTGGACAACCGCAGCGGCTTCGAGACCACCGTCCCCTACTACCTGAACCTGGCGCCCAACCGCGATGCCACGCTCTACCCCACGCTCATGACCAAGCGCGGGCTGGATCTGGGCGGGGAGTACCGGTACCTGGAGTCCGCCTACGCCGGCCAGGTGCGCGCGGCCTGGATGGCCAGCGACCGCCTGCGCGACCGCGACCGCTGGGCGTATGCGGTGCAGCACCAGCAGGCGCTGCCCGGGCTGGCCGCGCTGCCCGGTGCCGGCCTGCGGCTCAACCTCAACCGCGTCAGCGACGACGATTACTGGCGCGACTTTCCGCGCACCAGCACCATCACCAACCTGGCCCAGCGGCTGCTGGCCAACGAAGCCGTGCTCAGCGGCGGCACCGGCCCGTGGAGCTACAGCCTGACCGCCCAGCGCTGGCAGACGCTGGGGGCCTCGCGCACGCTGGTGCCGCTCAACTCCGAGCAGATCGTCGCCCCCTACGACCGGCTGCCGTCCGTGGCGCTGCGCTACCGCCCGGGCCGCTTTGCGCTGGGGGGCATCGACGGCTGGCGGCTGAGCGCCGATCTGGACGTGACGCGCTTTGCCACCGACCGGGTGCCGACCGTGTGGGACGGCGTTTCGGCCGGTGACCAGCGCACCGACCTGGACGGCACGCGCGCGCTGGGCATCGTGCGGCTGAGCCGGCGCTGGGAAACCCCCGGCTGGTATGTCGAGCCCAGCCTGCAGTGGCACGCGCGGCAATACCGGTTCGAGCAGGCGCTGGGCGACGGGCGCCGCAGCGTTGGCATCGCGCTGCCGACGGCCGCGCTGGATGCCGGGCTGGTCTTCGAGCGCCAGGCCACGCTGCTGGACCGGGCCGTGGTGCAGACGCTGGAGCCGCGCGTGCTGCTGGCCGCTACCCCTTACCGCGACCAGCGCCTGCTGCCGGTGTACGACAGCGCCGCCTACGACTTCAACCTCGCCACCATCTTCTCGCCCAACCCCTACGGCGGCAACGACCGCATCGCCGACCTGCGCACGCTGACCTACGGACTGACGACGCGGCTGTACGCCCCGGACAGCGGCGCCGAACTGGCCACGCTGGGGGTGGCGCAACGCCTGCGCCTGCAAGACCAGCGCGTGACCCTGCCCAACGAAGGCGCGGCCGCCGAAGGGCGCAGCGACATCCTGATCGGCGCCACGGTCAACTGGACCCCGCAGTGGTCCTTCGGGGGCACCTGGCAGTACAACGTCGCGCGCCGGACCTCGGTGCGCACCCTGCTGTCTGCGCGCTACCTGCCCGGCCCCTACCGGGTGCTCAGCGCCGCCTACCGCAACAACGAGACCACCACCGCGCGCAGCCGCCAGCTCGACCTGGGCTGGCAATGGCCTCTGGCCGCGCTGGGCGGCGACGGGGCGCCGGCCGACGTGCCGGGCCGGGCGCTCGGGCCGCAGCAGTGGTACGGGGTCGGCCGCGTCAACTACAGCTTCACCGACCGCCGCGTCATCGATCTGGTGGCGGGCTTCGAATACGATGCGGGATGCTGGATCGGCCGCGTGGTGCTGGAGCGGCTGCAGCAAAGCCGCACCAGCGCCAACCAGCGCATCCTGTTCCAGTTGGAGTTCTCGGGCTTCTCCCGCCTGGGCAGCAACCCGCTGCAGACCTTGCGCACGCAGGTGCCGCGCTACCAGTACCTGCGCGAGGACGTCAACCCGCCGAGCCGCTTCGAACGCTATGAATGAACCGACGCCGATCACCCGCGCCGCGGCCCACCTGCTGTGCGCCGTCCTGTGGATCGCTCCGCTGGCGGCAAGCGCCCAGCCGACGGCCCCCGCCGCGCTGTCCACGGCCGACTACATCGTCGCGCTGGTCAACGGGGAGCCGATCGCCGCCTCCGAAGTGCGGGCGCGGCTGGCGCGCATCGACGTGCCCGCCAATGCGCCCGCCGCCGAGCGCGCGGCCCTGCCGCGCCAGGTGCTGGAGCAGCTCATCGACGAAAAGGTGTTGCTGCAGTCCGCCGCCGACGCCGGCATCCGGGTCGAAGACTCCGCGGTGGACGCGGCCGAGGCCGAAGTCGCGCGCCGCAACGGGCTGAGCGTGGCGCAGTTGCGCGAGCGCCTGCCGCAAGCGGGGCTGACGCTCGCGGCCTTTCGCGCCAATCTGCGCAACGAGCTGACCCTACAGCGCCTGCGCGAACGCGAGGAAGCCCGCGTGCGCGTGACCGAAGGCGACATCGACGCCTACCTGCGCCAGCACCAGGGCAGCACCGACCCGGCGCGCACCGTGCTGGAGCTGGCCCAGGTGCTGATCCCCGTGCCCGAGCAGGCCGACGCCGAGCAGGTGGCGCGCGCCCGCCAGACGGCCGAGGACGTCGCGCGGCGGGCCCGCAGCGGCGAGGACTTCGCCACCCTGGCGCGGCGCCTGTCCCAGGCACCCGAAGCCGCGAACGGCGGGCGCCTGGGGCTGCGGCGCGCGGACCGCTATCCCACGCTGTTCTGGGAGGCGGTGCGCGGCGCGCGCGCCGGCGACATCGTCGGTCCGCTGCGCAGCGGCGCCGGTTTTCACGTCCTGCGCGTCGTGACCAAGCGCGACGCCAACCTGCCCGAGCCGACCGTGACCCAGACCCGGGTGCGCCACATCCTGCTGCGCGCCACGGACGAGGCCGCGCAGCGCGCCGCCGCGGCGCGGCTGCAAGCCCTGCGCGAGCGCATCGTCAGCGGGCAGACCACCTTCGAGGCCGCCGCGCGCGAGGTCAGCGAGGACGGCTCGGCCCGCGAGGGCGGTGCCTTGGGCTGGGCCGCGCCGGGCCTGTTCGTGCCGGAGTTCGAGCAGGCGATGGACGCGCTCGCCCCCGGCCAGGTGTCCGCGCCGGTGCCCACGCGCTTTGGCGTGCACCTGATCGAGGTGCTGGAGCGGCGCGAGGTGGAGCGCAGCCCGCGCGAGATGCGCGAAGCGGTGCGCGCGCTGCTGCGCCAGCAAAAGGCCGAAGAGGCCTTCGAGGAACAGGTGCGCGAACTGCGCGGACGGGCCTACGTCGAATACCGCGAGCCGCCGCAGTGAACCCTCCGCGCCCCGACCCCATCGGTGTACACGGGCACCGCGCGCGCAAGCGCTTTGGCCAGCACTTTCTGAGCGATCCGGCCATCATCGACGCCATCGTGCGCGCCATCGACCCCGAGGCGGGCGACTGCATGGTGGAGATCGGCCCCGGGCTGGCCGCCCTGACCCAGCCGCTGGTCGAGCGGCTGGGGCGGCTGACCGTGATCGAGCTGGACCGCGACCTGGCGGCCCGCCTGCGCCACCACCCCCATCTGGAGGTGGTGGAGGCCGACGTGCTGACCGTGGACTTCGGCGCGCTGGCCGCGCGCTGTGCCGCCGGCCCGGGCGCAGCGGCGCGCCGCCTGCGCGTGGTCGGCAACCTGCCCTACAACATCTCCACCCCCATCCTGTTTCATTTGTTGCGCTGGGCCGACCGGGTGCAGGACCAGCACTTCATGCTGCAAAAAGAGGTAGTGGACCGCATGGTGGCCGCCCCGGCCAGCGCGGCCTATGGCCGGCTGAGCGTGATGCTGCAGTGGCGCTACGCGATGGAGGAGGTGCTGTTCGTGCCGCCCGAGGCGTTCGATCCGCCCCCGCGCGTGGACAGCGCCGTGGTGCGCATGGAACCCCGGCCGCAGCCTGCGGCGCTCGACCCCACGCTGCTGGAGGAGCTGGTGCAGGTCGCGTTTTCGCAGCGGCGCAAGCTGCTGCGCCACACCCTGGGCCGCTGGCTGGAGGAGCGGGGCTTCGGCGGCGCCTTCGACGTGCAGCGCCGCGCCGAAGAGGTGCCCGTGGCCGAGTACGTGGCCCTGGCCCAGGCGCTGGGGGCGCCCCGCTGATTCCGCCCCCGCCGCTAGGCACCAGGGCGGGGAAGTCGACCGTCAGGCCGCGCTGAGCCAGTAGCCGGCGTTGAACGGGCTGCTCATGCGCAGCGCTTGCGGGCTGACGTCCACCAGCTTGTCGGTCAGCAGCGGCTCGTCGCTCGACTCCAGATCGGCCGGCTTGGGCGCGCGCGCCACCGAGAACGAATAGAAGCAGCGGAACGGCACCTTGCGCTCGGCCCAGAAGTCCGCCACGTCGCGAAAGACGTCGAGCAGTTGCTCGCGCGCCTCTTTGTCGAACTTGGGGCTGGTGGGGATGTGCTCCAGCACGACGATGAAGCCCGTCTGCGGCCCCGACTTGTGCACCACGTCGGTCAGGCAGTCGTAGAGCGCATCCAGGTTCTTGCCGTTGTGCGGCGGCAGTTGGTACTGCGCCGAGATCAGGTCCAGGATGTCCTGCTTGTTGAGCGCAGTGGCCAGATTGGCGTAGAGGAAATGGTGACCCAGCGCCTCGGCCGCGGCCTGCAGGTCCTTGACCGTGAAGGCGCGGATCGACTGGACGATATTGGTTCGTACGTTGCGCAGCGGCTGTTCCATGGTCATCGGAGAAAGCGAAGAATCGGTCGGGGGCCTGCCGCCTCACGGGGCGATGCGGCGAAAACTCGCGTAGTGGTCGGCCGTGTAGTAGCAGGCGTCGGGGACGGTCGGCTCCCAGCCGCCGCAGACGATGCGGCGCGCGCCCCGGTGGCGCAGCCCGGGCGTGGGCACCGTGTACTCACGGTAGTACCCGCGTTTGTGGGCGGGCAGCAATCGCTCGCGGTTGAAGAACACCGTGCCGTCCTTGTCGTACGGGAACGGGCCCCCCTGGCGGATCAGGCGCATGACGGTGTGCGCTTCGGGCGGCAGGTCGGCCAGCGCCACCTGCGCGATGCCCGGGGCATCCTGCAGCGGCGCTTCGGTCCGCGCGGCGGTGCCGGTCGCCCCCAGCAGGGCCAGGCCCAGCAGTCCGGCCGACAGCGCCGCGCGCCACCCCCACCTACTTCGACGCACCCGATCCTCTCTTGGGGTTAACCCTGAAAATCAAGCGCGCAAGTGTGCCTGAAGCGCCCCCGGATTGCAAGATCTTGACAACCCGGCGGCCTTGTGGTAAGCAACCCGTTGCCGGCCGTATTCAAGCGTCGGCCGCTGCATCGGTGGGCGCGTGGTGGGGCGTGCTCGGCGTGCCCACCGCGCGAGGACCGACGTTGGCCTCGGCCACCGTCAGCGCCGTCATGTTGACGATGCGCCGCACGGTCGCGCTGGCGGTCAGGATGTGCACCGGCTTGGCCACACCGAGCAGCATGGGCCCGATCGCGATGCCGCCGCCGGCAGCGGTCTTGAGCAGGTTGTAGGCGATGTTGGCCGCGTCGATGTTGGGGCAGACCAGCAAATTGGCCTCGCCGGTCAGCGTGCTGCGCGGCATGATGGTCTGGCGCATCGTGGCGTCCAGCGCCACGTCGCCGTGCATCTCGCCGTCCACCTCCAGCCACGGGGCCTGCTCGCGCAGCAGCGCCAGCACCTGCCGCATCTTGACGGCGCTGGGCTGGTCGGACGATCCAAAGTTGGAATGCGACAACAGCGCCGCCTTGGGCGTGATGCCAAAGCGCATGATCTTGCGCGCGGCCATTTGCGTGATTTCGGCGAGTTGCTCGGCACTCGGGTCGTAATTGACGTGGGTGTCCACCAAAAACACCTGCCGGCCGGGCAGCAGGATGGCATTCATCGCCGCATAGGCATGGGCGCCCGGGCGTTTGCCGATGACCTGGTCGATGTAGTTGAGGTGCATGGGGCTGGTGCCCCAGGTGCCGCAGATGAGGCCGTGCACATCGCCGTGGCGCAGCAGCATCGCGCCGATCAGCGTGAGCCGCCGGCGCATCTCGATCTTGGCGATCTGCTCGGTGACGCCGCGCCGCTCCATCAGGCGGTGGTACTCTTGCCAGAAGGTGCGGTAGCGCGGGTCGTACTCGACGTTGACGACGTCGTAGTCGGCGCCCTCGCGCAGACGCAGACCAAATTTTTCGATGCGCTGGGCGATGATGGCGGGCCGGCCGATGAGCGTCGGCCGCGCCAGCCCCTCGTCCACGACCACCTGCGCCGCGCGCAGCACGCGCTCCTCCTCGCCCTCGGCATAGGCCACCTTTTTGTGCGGGGCGCGCTTGGCGATGGCGTAGACGGGCTTCATCAGCGTGCCCGACGCGAACACGAAGCTCTGCAGCCGCTCGCGGTAGGCGTCCAGGTCCGCGATGGGGCGCTGCGCCACACCGCTGCGCGCGGCCGCCTCGGCCACGGCCGGCGCAATCTTCATCATCAGCCGCGGGTCGAACGGCTTGGGAATCAGGTACTCCGGCCCGAACGCCAGGCTCTCGCCCGCATAGGCCGCGGCCACCACCTCGCTTTGCTCGGCCTGGGCCAGCTCGGCAATGGCGTGCACGGCGGCGATCTCCATCTCGTCGGTGATGGTGGACGCCCCGGCGTCCAGCGCCCCGCGAAAGATATACGGAAAGCACAGGACGTTGTTGACCTGGTTGGGGTAGTCGGTGCGGCCGGTGGCCATGACGGCGTCGTCGCGCACCGCGCGCACCTGCTCAGGCAGGATCTCCGGCGTCGGGTTGGCCAGCGCGAAGATCAGGGGCTTGGGCGCCATCTTCGCCACCATCTCGGGCTTGAGCACACCGCCGGCCGACAGGCCCAGGAACACGTCCGCGCCCTCGATCACCTCGGCCAGCGTGCGCGCGTCGGTTTTTTGCGCAAACTGCGCCTTGTCGGGGTCCATCAGCTCGGTGCGGCCTTCGTAGACGACGCCGGCCAGGTCCGTCACCCAGATGTTCTGGCGCGGCAGGCCCAGCTTGACCAGCAACTGGATGCAGGCCAGCGCCGCCGCCCCCGCGCCCGAGGTGACGAGCTTGACCTGGTCGATGCGCTTGCCCACCACCTTCAGGCCGTTGAGCAGCGCCGCACCGACGACGATGGCGGTGCCGTGCTGGTCGTCGTGGAAGACCGGGATCTTCATGCGCTCGCGCAGCTTGCGCTCGACATAGAAGCAGTCCGGCGCCTTGATGTCCTCCAGGTTGACGCCGCCGAAGGTCGGCTCCAGCGCGGCGATGATCTCCACGAGCCGGTCGGGGTCTTTTTCGTTGATCTCGATGTCGAAGACGTCGATGCCGGCGAACTTCTTGAACAGCACCGCCTTGCCTTCCATCACCGGCTTGGCCGCCAGCGGGCCGATGTCGCCCAGCCCCAGCACCGCGGTACCGTTGGTGATGACGGCCACCAGGTTGCCGCGGCCGGTGTAGCGGAAGGCGTTGGCCGGGTCGGCGACGATCTCCTCGCACGGGGCAGCGACGCCGGGCGAGTAGGCCAGCGCCAGGTCGCGCTGGTTGGACAGGGGCTTGGTGGCGGCGACCGCCAGTTTGCCGGGGGTGGGGCGCTCGTGGTAGTCGAGCGCGGCGCGCTTGAGCTGCTCGCGTTTGTCCGAAGCGGTTTCGGCCATGGGGATCTCCTGACCGCCGCGCGGCCACCCGGGCGGGGACGAACGCGGCGCTGGCGCCACATTGTAGGAAGCCAGGCCACCCCTGCCGGCGCGGTGGCGGCAGCCGTGACCGGATCAGGGCGAATGCGGGCCCGCCTGGCGGGGATCGTCAGGATCGTCCGGCGGGGCGACGACCGCCCGGTCGCGGCCAGCCTGCTTGGCGGCGTACAGGGCGGCATCGGCCAGGCGCAGCAGGCGCGGGCCGTCGTCGGGTGCGTGGGGCACCATGCTCCCCACCCCGGCGCTGACCGTCACCACCGGCGCCGTGGGGGAATCGGCATGGGGCAGCGCCAGCGCCCGCACCGCGGCCACGGCGCGCTCGGCGACCACGCGCGCACCGCCGGCGTCGGTGTCGACCAGCAAGGCGACCAGCTCCTCGCCGCCGTAGCGGGCCAGCAGGTCGGGGGCGCGATAGACCTCGCCTTTGAGCGCCCGCGCCACCGCCTGCAAACAGGCGTCGCCGGCTTGGTGGCCGTAGCGGTCGTTGTAGCGCTTGAAGTGGTCCACGTCGAACATCACGACCGCCAGCGGCCGCGCCTGCCGCGTGTGGCGCGCGATCTCCTCGCGCAGGCGTTCGTCGAAATAGCCACGGTTGGCGATGCCGAGCAACCCGTCGATGCGCGAGAACGCCTCCAGCCGCCGGTTGGCCGCCTCCAGCTCGGCCGTGCGCTCGCGCACGCGCTGCTCCAGCCGCGCGTTGGCCTCCAGCAGATCCTGGTTCTGCGCCGCCAGCACGTGGTAGAGCTGCCCGACCATGCGCAGCAGGTTGGCCACGCGGCGGTCGAGCGGGTCCTCCTCCTGCGCCCAGGCCTCGGCCGGGTCGGCGCCGGCGCGGATGCGCGCCATCTGCCGCGCCATCGACTGGTCCACCCCCATGATGTGCAGCCCCAGCCACGAGGTCAGAAAGCCCATCAGCGTGTCGCCCGGCTGGCGCAGGTGGCCGCGCGCGTCCCACATCGAGCGCACCTGCTCGACGAACTCGTGGTGCAGGCGCGCGTGCAGCTCGCGGTGGCGCACGTCCACGCCGGCCTCGGCCATCAGGCGCTCCTCGTCCTCGAAATGCTGGCGCGCGTAGGCGATCAGCTCGTCGAAGATGCGCTGCTGCTGGTCCGGGCTCAGCGCGCGGCCGTGGAACATCGCGCGGTTGAGCGTGTTGAACAGATCCACCAGGTGGTGGTGCTGGGCATCGATTTCGTCCAGACCGGTCAGCAGCGTCGTATCCCAGACGAACACGTCACCCGTGTCGGAGGAGGCGTCGGGGGTGGGCATGGGGGGACTCCGGTTTGCGGCAGACCGCTCCAGTATGGCGCAAGCCGGGCCGCCCGCTTCAGACGCGCACGACGCCATCCGGTAATTCGTTCGGATTGGGGCGATCCGACGCGGACGGGAAGTGATGCCGCAGCCAGCCATCCACGGTGTCGATGGCGCGCGCAAGCGCCGCCTCGGGCGGGCCGTGGCGCAGGCCGTCGCGCAGCGCCTGCAGCGCGGCGTCCCAGTCGGCCGGCGGCACGCGGCGCGCCAGCCCGCGGTCGGCGACGATCTCGATGGCGCGCTCGGCCAGCAGCAGGTAGATCAGCACGCCGGCGTTGTCCTCGGTGTCCCAGACGCGCAGGCGGCCGAACCACGCCAGCGCCCGCTCGCGCACGCGCGCCGCCAGCGCCGCGTCGTCCGCCGGCGGCCACAGCCAGCGCAGCGGCAGGCTGGCCTCGACGCAGACGCGGATCTCGCCGCGGTGGTGGGCTTCGCTCGCCTCGATGCGGCGGCGCAGCCGCTCGGCCGCGGTGTCGTCGAGCCAGCGACGGCTCGCGCGCTCGTCCAGCATCAGGTGGCGCGCCCAGCGCCGCAGGTGCGTGGCCCAGCCCATCGTCACCACCGCCCGGAGGCGCCGCCCCCGCCGAAGTTGCCCCCTCCGCCGGAGCGGAAGCCCCCGCCGCCGCCCGACCATCCGCCACCGGCGCCCCCGCCCCAGCCCCCGCCGGGCCCGCCGCCGCGCACGCCGCGCCCGACCGACACGCCCGACAGCGCCAGCACGAACGCCGCCACGACCAGCAGCGCCAGCCAGCCGGCCGACAGGCCCAGGCCGGCGCCGACCAGCCCGGTCAGGCCCGCCGTGGCGGCCGCCCCGAGCACGCGGCCGAGCAGGGCGCGCGTGACCACGGCGATGAGGGGCACCGCGGCAAAGGCGAACAGCAGCGCGCCCTCGACGTCAGGCCCGTCGGCCGCGCGGGGGCGGGCCGCGGCCGCTTCGGGCGGCGGCAGCGCCTCGCCAGCCAGCGCGGCCAGGATCTGCTCGACGCCGGCCTGCAGTCCGCCGAAGAAGTCGCCCTGGCGGAAGTGCGGCACGATGGCGCGCTCGATGATGCGGCTGGCCAGCAGGTCCGGCAGCGCGCCCTCCACCGCCTTCGTGGTGGCGATGCGCACGCGGCGGTCGTCCTTGGCCACCACCAGCAGCACGCCGTCGCCGACGTCGCGACGGCCGATCTTCCACGCATCGCCGACGCGCTGCGTGTAGTCGGTGATGTCCTCCGGCGCGGTGGTCGGCACCAGCAGCACCACCACCTGGCTGCCGCGCTCGCGCTCGAAGGCCGCCAGCCGCGCCTCCAGCGCCGCGCGCTGCTCCGCGGTCAGCGTGCCGGTCAGATCCATCACGCGGGCGGTCAGCGCCGGCACCGGCTGCAGGGCCTGCGCGTGCGCCGGCGACGCCCACGCGAGCAGCAGCGCCAGCCAGACCCACGCCCGCCACGCGAGGCGGCGGCCGCCGTGCCCGCGCGGCCCCGCAGCCGGGGTCGCGCCGGCCGCGGCGAGCGACAAACCGGCGGCGGCAGGCACGCCCGCGCCCCTCACCGCCCCGGCGCGGCCGGGAATTCCACCTTGGGCGGCTGCGCCAGCGTCGCCTCGTCGGCGGGGGCAAAGCCCGGCTTGGGCGCGTAGCGGAACACCTTGGCCGTCAGGTTGGTCGGGAAGCTGCGCGCCAGCGTGTTGTAGCGCTGCACCGCCTGGATGTAGCGGTTGCGCGCCACGGCGATGCGGTTTTCGGTCCCTTCCAGCTGCACGCGCAGGTCGGCGAAGCCCTGGTTGGCCTTCAGGTTGGGGTACTGCTCGGCCACCGCCAGCAGGCGCGCCAGCGCGCCGCCCAGCTCCCCCTGCGCGGCCTGGAAGCGCTGCAGCGCCTGCGGGTCCTGCAGCATCTCGGGCGTGACCTGGATCGCGGTGGCGCGGGCGCGCGCCTCGATGACGCGCGTCAGCGTCTCGCGCTCGAAGTTGGCCTCGCCCTGGACGGTGGCCACCAGGTTGGGCACCAGGTCGGCGCGGCGCTGGTACTGGTTGAGCACCTCGGCCCAGGCGGCGCGCACCTCCTCGTCCAGGCGCTGGAACTCGTTGTAGCCGCAGCCGGGCAACGCGGCGGCCAGCGGCGCGGCCGCGGCCCACGCCAGCCAGCGGCGGCGCGTCGGGGTGGCAAGCGCGGGGTCGGTCATGGCGGTCGGCCCTCCTTGGCGGGCAGCGGCCCGCATGGCGCGCATCATGCCACGACGGCGCCGGCGGCGCTCGCCAGCCAGCCGCGCTGCGCCAGCGCCTCGCGCAGCCGGCGCGCGGTCTGCACCGCCTGCGGCCCGTCGCCGTGCACGCAGACGCTGTCGATCGGGGTCGGCAGCACGCGCCCGCCGCGGGTGACCAGGCCGCCGGCCTGCAGCATCGCCAGCACGTGCGCCACCGCCTCGTCCGGGTCGTGCAGCACGGCGCCCGGCTCGCGGCGGGGCACGAGCTGGCCGTCGTCCTGGTAGGCGCGGTCGGCGAACACCTCGCGCAGCACCGGCTGGCCCAGCGCGAGCGCCGCGCGCTCCAGCGCCGAGCACGCCGGCGCCAGCAGCGGCAGCGCGGGGTCGAACGCGCGCACCGCCTGCACCACGGTGCGCGCCAGCGCCTCGTCGGCGCAGGCCATGTTGTTGAGCGCGCCGTGCGGCTTGACGTGCGCGAGCCGCGCCCCTTCGGCGCGGCACACGCCGGCCAGCGCGCCGATCTGAACGATCAGCAGCGCCTGCAGCTCCTCGGGCTCCATCTCCATGCGCCGGCGGCCAAAGCCCTGCAGATCCGGAAAGCTCGGGTGCGCGCCGATGGCCACGCCGCGCTCGCGCGCGCGGCGCACGGTGCGGCGCATCACCAGCGGGTCGCCGGCGTGGAAGCCGCAAGCGACGTTGGCCCGTCCGACGATGGCCAGCAGCGCCTCGTCGTCGCCCATCGTCCAGGCACCGAAGCTTTCGCCCAGATCGGCGTTGAGGTCCACGCAAGGGGTTCGGGGGGTCATCGGGCATCCTCCAGCCCCGCCCACGGGGCGTCGTCGAGCGCGGCGCGCAGCACGCCGCTGATCAGGTTGGCGCCGTACAGCCGCGCCTCGTCCAGGTACCCGGGCGGGCGCCACGCCTGCCGCCGCGCCGCCCACGCGGCCCAAGCGGCCTGGCGCGCGTGCAGCGCCGCGCGCGCCTGCTCCAGCGTCACCGCCGCAAAGCGCAGCGGCCGCCCCGCTGGCCAGCGCGCCAGCCGCCCCAGGTCGGCCTGGATGACGGTGGCGATCTTCGGGTAGCCGCCCACGGTCTGCGCATCGGCCAACAGCACGATCGGCTGGCCGCTGGCGGGCACCTGGATCGCGCCCGGCGCCACGCCATCGGAGACGATGTCGGCGTGCGCTGGGCTGGCATGCTGCAGCGCCGGGCCCGCGAGCCGCATGCCCATGCGGTCGCGCTCCGGCGTGAGGCGCCAGTCGGCCTGCACGAAGAGGGCGCGCGCCGCCGGGGTGAAGTGGTCGTCCTGCGGGCCCCAGAGGACGCGGATCGGGCCGTCGTCGTCCGGCAAGGGGTCGGCGCGGCGCTCCACGCCGGGGTCGGCGTCCGCCGCGGCGCACGGCAGCCGGTCGCCGGCGCGCAGGGCGCGGCCCTGCAGCCCACCCATCGCGGTGCGCTCGTGCGTGGCACGGCTGCCCAGCACCAGCGGCACGTCGAGGCCGCCCGCCACCGCCAGGTAGGCCAGCCCCTGCACCGCCCCCAGGCGCAGCGCGTCGCCGGGCTGCAGCGTGACGCTGCACCAGCCGGGCAACGGCTGCCGCGCGCCGGCGGCGCGCTCCACCGTCGCCGCCACGTCGCCCACCACCGCGACGCGCACCGCGGCGCCTTCCGCGCGCAGGCGCGGCCCCAGCAGGCGCAGCTCCAGCAGCGCCGCCTCGGGCGGGTTGTCCAGCAGCGCGTGGGCGGCGCGCGCCCACCACGGGTCCAGCGCCCCGGCCAACGCCACGCCCCAGTGGCGCCGGCCGCGCCGGCCCAGGTCCTGTACGGTGGTGCCGACGCCGCCGTCGAGCACCTGCAGCGCGGCGCTCACGCGGCGGCCTCCGCCGGCGCGTCGCACCAAGCGGCCACGTCCAGCACCCCGCGCTGCGCGGCCTGCCGCAGTCGCTCGTATTCGGCGGCGTCGATGGCGCGCCAGCGCACCACGTCGCCGCTGGCCAGCAGCGCCGGCGGATCGCGGCGCAGGTCCCACAGCGGCGCCGGCGTGCGGCCCACCAGGTGCCAGCCGCCGGGGCTTTCCCACGGGTAGACCGCGGCCATCGCGCCCGCCAGCGCGATCGAGCCCGCGGGCACCGCCTTGCGCGGCGTGGGCAGGCGCGGCACCTGCAGCGCCGGCGGCACCCCGCCCATGTAGGGAAAGCCCGGCATGAAGCCGATCTGATACACGCGCAGCTCCACGCCGAGCAGCCGCTCCACCACCGCGGCGGGGGTGAGGCCCTGGCGCGCCGCCAGCGCCGCCAGATCCGGCGCCAGCGCCGCATCGAAGCACGCCGGCAGCGTCCAGCGCCGCCCGCGCGGCGGCGCCGCGTCCGCCTGCTGCGCGAGCAGCAACAGCGCCTGCCCCAGCGCCAAGCCGTCCCCGGCATCCCCGGCATCCCCGGCCAGCGGGTCGTAATGCACCGTCAGCGAGCGGAAGGTCGGCACCACGTCCTGCACCGCGTCCCACGGCGGCGCGCCGCCGGCCTGCGCGGCGCGCACCGCCGCCTCCAGCGCCAGCACGCGCGCATGCAGCGCCGGGTCGATCGCCGCGCCGAATTCCACCGTCCAGGCCGCGTCGCCCAGCGGCAGCAGGCGCGGCGCGGGGCTCAGCCCGCCATGCGCTGCGGCAGCCACGTCACCAGCTCCGGAAAGGCGGTCAGCAGCACCACCGCCAGCACCATGATGACGAACATCGGCGCCGCGTAGCGGGCGAGCTCCGTCACCTGCCGCCCGGTCATACCCTGCAGCACGAACAGGTTGAAGCCCACCGGGGGCGTGATCTGCGCCATCTCCACCATCACGACGACGAAGATGCCAAACCAGATCAGGTCCAACCCGGCGGCCTGCACGGTCGGCAGCAGCACGCCCATGGTCAGCACGACGATCGAGATGCCGTCCAGAAAGCAGCCGAGCACGATGAAGAACAGCGCCAGCGCCACGATGAGCTGCCACGGCTCCAGCCCCAGCGAGCCGATCCATGTTGCCACGTGGCGCGGCAGGCCCAGATACCCCATCGCCAGCGTCAAGAATGCCGCACCAGCCAGGATCAGCGCAATCATGCAATACATGCGCACCGCGCCGAGCAGGCTGTCGCGCAGCGTCGCCCAGGTCAGCGCCCGCTGGGCCGCGGCGATCAGCAGCGCGCCCACGACGCCGACCGCCGCCGCCTCGGTGGCGGTGGCAATCCCGGTGTAGATGGTGCCGAGTACCCCGCCGATCAGCAGCAGCACCGGCAGCAGGTGGCGGCTGGCGCGCAGCTTGTCCGCCAAGCTCAGCCGCTCTGCCTCCGGCGGGATGGCCTGCGGGTGCAGCAGCGACCACACGATCACGTAGCCCATGAACAGCGCCGCCAGCAGCAGCCCCGGCACGATGCCGCCGACGAACAGGCGCGCGATCGACACCTCGGCCGTCACGCCGTAGACGATCATGATGATCGACGGCGGGATCAGCAGCCCGAGCGTGCTGGCGCCGGCCAGCGTGCCCAGGCTCAGCGCATCCGGGTAGCCGCGGCGCTGCAGCTCCGGCAGCGTCATCTTGCCAACCGTGGCGCAGGTGGCCGCCGACGAGCCCGACACCGCCGCAAACAGCGTGCTGCCCAGGATGTTGGTGTGCAGCAGCCGTCCCGGCAGGCGCTGCAGCCACGGCGCCAGCCCGCGGAACAGATCCTCCGACAGCCGGGTGCGGAACAGGATCTCGCCCATCCAGATGAACAGCGGCAGCGCCGTCAGCGTCCACGACGAGGCCGAGCCCCAGATGGTCAGCGCCATCGCGTCGCCGACCGAGCGCTGGGTGAACAGCGCCATGCCGATCCAGGCCACACCAATCAGCGCCAGGCCGATCCAGACCCCGGCCGCCAGCAGCAGCAGCAAGGCGCCGATCAGCACCCCGGTAATCAGCAGATCCATAGCCGTGTCCCCCGTAGCGTCATTCGATGCGCGCGGGCTCGTCGCCCGGCGCAGCGGGCGCGGGCTGGCCGCGCAGGTGTTCGACGAACTGCACCGCCAGCGCCAGCACCAGCAGCACCGTGCCCGCGGCCATGCCGAGCTGCGGAATCCACAGCGGCGTGGCGTCCAGCCCGGTGGAGATGTCGTGGAAGGCGTGGCTCTGCCACACCAGCCGCAGCGAGAACCACGCCAGCCCGCCGGCCAGCGCCAGGCCCACCGCGTGCACCGCCAGCTCCACCGCGCGCCGCGCCGGCACCGGCAGGCGCTGCAGCACCAGCATCACGCGGATGTGCTCGCCGCGGCGCAGCGTCGGCGCCAGCGCCAGGAACGCCGCTGCGGCCATGCAGTAGCCGGCGTAGGCGTCCGAGCCGGGCAGCGCCAGCGCGGGCCAGAGCCGCCCGGCGATGCCGAACAGCACCATCGCCAGCGTGCCGATCAGAAAACCCGCCGCCAGCCAGGCGGCGAGGTCGAACAGGCGGTTGAGGGCCTTCATCGCGGGCTCGGGCACGTCGCCGTTACTTGCGGTAGATGGCCAGCACCGCCGCGCCTTCGGCCCCGGCCTGGCGCGTCCACTCCTCGATCATCGTCTCGCCGATTTTGCGCAGGTCGGCCTGCAGCTGCGGCGAGCCCTTGCTCACCGTCATGCCGTTTTTGCGCAGCTGCTCCAGGTACCAGGCGGTCTTTTCCTCGCTCTCGCGCCAGCCGCGCGCCTCGGCGTCGGCCGCGGTCTTCAGCAGCGCCTGCTGGGTGGGCTTGTCCAGCGCGTCGAACGCCCGCTTGGAGACGAACACCACATTCTTGGGCAGCCACGCCGCCACGTCGTAGTAGTACTTGACCTGCTCCCACACCTTGCTGTCGTAGCCGGTGGCGCCGGAGGTCATGAAGGCGTTGACCGCCCCGGTGGCCAGCGCCTGCGTCAGCTCGGCGGCCTGGATCGTCACCGGCTGCGCGCCGACCAGCTGCGCGATGCGGCTGGTGTTGGGGTTGTAGGCGCGCCACTTGGCCCCGCGCAGGTCGGCGGCCGACTCGATCGGCTTGGCGCTGAAGATGCCCTGCGGCGGCCACGGCACCGCGTACAGCACCTTCAGACCCTGCTTGTCCAGCGCCGCCTCGACGGCCGGGCGCGACGCCTGCCACAGCTTGCGCGCGTCGCCATAGCTGGTGGCCAGGAACGGGATCGAGTCGATGCCGAACAGCGGGTTCTCGTTGGAGAAGTTGGAGATCAGCACCTCGCCGATCTGCGCCTGGCCGCTCTGCACGGCGCGCTTGATCTCCGGCGCCTTGAACAGCGAGCCGTTCTCGTGCACGGTGATCGAGAGCTTGCCGCCGGTCGCGCGCTCGACGTCCTTGGCGAACATCAGGATATTGGCGGTGTGGAAGTTGCCGGCCGGATAGGCGATGGGCATGTCCCACTTGACGCTCTGGGCGGCGGCGGTGGCGTGGGCCAGCGTCAGCGTGGCGGCGGCGGCGAAGGTGGCAAGGGTGACGCGCATCGGACTCTCTCCTGTGACGACGGAAAAGCGGGGGCCGAGGAACCGCCGCGCCCAGCGCGGTCGGTGCCCGAACGGTAACAGCACTTCGATAAAACGTCAACGTTTTATTAACGTCACGTCGTTATGGTTTACCCGCGGTGCCCGGGTAACCCCGGGCGGCCGGGGGTAGGATCGGCGCCATGACACGCGCTCGCTCTTCCGTCCGCCCTTCGTCCCGCGCCGACCCCGCCGCGCCGCTACCCGCCGTCGAGCCCCCCTCGCCGGACCGGCCGATCGTCTCGTCCGCGCACCTGGTCTCCGAGAAGTCGCCGGAGCTGTCGGAGTTCGAGTTCGGCCTCATCATCGCCGCGCACGCCTTCAACCGCTGGCTGATCCGCTGCATGGGCGCCGCCGGCGTCAAGGACATGACGCCCACCGACGTGCTGGTGCTGCACCACATCAACCACCGCCGCACGCCGAAGCGCCTGTCGGACATCGCCTTCGTGCTCAACATCGAGGACGCGCACGTCGTGTCGTACTCGGTGCGCAAGCTGCAAGGCATGGGGCTGGTGGCCGGCACCAAACGCGGCAAAGAGGTGTTCTACGCCACCACCGACGCCGGCCATGCGCTGTGCCTGCGCTACCGCGCGGTGCGCGAGGCCTGCCTGATGCCGGGGTTCTCCGGGGCGGAGGACGAGAACCAGCGCCTGGCCGACGTGGCGCGCACGCTGCGCCAGCTCAGCGGCCGCTACGACCAGGCCGCCCGCGCCGCGACCGCCTATTGAGCGGTGAGGGGTGCGGTGGCCGCAGCGGTGACCACCCCCGCCCCATCCGGCTCGATCAATCGCCCGTCCTGCAGGTGGATCTGCCCGTCGCAGCGTGCCGCCAGCCCGGGGTCGTGCGTGACGATGAGGAAGGCGGTGCCCTCTTCGCGGTTGAGCTCGCGCAGCAGCGCGAACACCTCCTGGGCGGTGTGGGTGTCGAGGTTGCCGGTCGGCTCGTCGGCCAGCACCAGGCGCGGGCGGTTCATGAGCGCGCGCACGATGGCCACGCGCTGCTGCTGCCCGCCCGAGAGCTGCACCGGGCGGCAATGCGCTGATCGGGCCAGGCGTCGGCCCGCACCGCAGCGGGCTGGCCCACCGCCAGCGCGCCCAGGTCGCGCTCGTCCAGATCCAGCAGGATGCGGGGCGTGCCCGCCACCGCAAAGCGCAGCAACGCCTTGCCAGGGGTGACGCCATCGCCCACCTCCACCAGTCGCGCCAACAGCACGCCATCGGCCACCGGGGTGGCAACGACGCGGCCGGTCAGGGTGCTGGCCAGCGTCGTCTCGCGGGCGGGGGCCACGCGGCCCGTGGCCACCACCGGATTCGTCCTGCCATGCCTGCCCTTTCGCCCGCCCGCTGCGCGCTCGGCGCACGGCCGACGGGGGGATGACAGGGGCATGCGGCTTCTTACAATCCCCCTGCCGCATCGCAACCGGCGACCGAACCGGCCGGGGCACGGCAATGTCTTCACCCCCCTCCGGAGCCGACATGCAATTCCTCCGCTTCTCCGATCTGTGCGCGCGTGGCGAGGTGCGCGGCAAGCGCGTCTTCATCCGCGCCGATCTCAACGTCCCGCAGGACGACGACGGCCGCATCACCGAGGACACGCGCATCCGCGCCTCGGTGCCCGCGATCCAGATGGCCCTGGACGCCGGCGCGGCGGTCATGGTGACGTCGCACCTGGGGCGGCCGACCGAGGGCGAGCCGCGCCCCGAAGACACGCTGGCGCCGGTGGCCCAGCGCCTGGGCGAGCTGCTGGGCCGGCCGGTGCCGCTGATCACGAACTGGGTGGACGGGGGCTTTTCGGTCGCGCCGGGCGAGGTGGTGCTGCTGGAAAACTGCCGCCTCAACAAGGGCGAGAAGAAGAACAGCCCGGAACTGGCCGCCAAGCTGGGCAAGCTGTGCGACATCTTCGTGCACGACGCCTTCGGCACCGCGCACCGGGCCGAGGCCACCACCTACGGCATCGCCGAAACGGCGCCCATCGCCTGCGCCGGGCCGCTGCTGGCCGCCGAGATGGACGCCATCAGCCGCGCGCTGGAAAACCCCCGCCGCCCACTGGTGGCGATCGTCGGCGGCTCCAAGGTCAGCACCAAGCTCTCCATCCTCAAGACGCTGGCCGCCAAGGTGGATCAGTTGATCGTCGGGGGCGGCATCGCCAACACTTTTCTGCTCGCGGCGGGCAAGCGCATCGGCGATTCGCTGGCCGAGCCCGAGATGGTGCGCGAAGCCCAGCAGGTGATGGATCTGATGAAGGAGCGCGGCGCCGAGGTGCCGCTGCCGGTGGACGTGGTGGTGGCCGACGAGGTCTCGTCGCTGGCGCGCGCCAACCGCGTGTCGGTGGACGAGGTCGGCCCGCACGACCGCATTCTGGACATCGGCCCCAAGAGCGCGGCGCGGCTGGCCGAGATCATCGCGCACGCGGGCACCATCGTCTGGAACGGGCCGCTGGGCGTGTTCGAGTATGACCAGTTCGCGGGCGGCACCAAGATGCTGGCCTCGGCGATCGCGCACTCGGATGCCTTCTCCATCGCCGGCGGCGGCGATACGCTGGCGGCGATCGCCAAGTTCCATATCACCGACCGCGTGGGCTACATCTCCACCGGCGGCGGCGCCTTCCTGGAGGTGCTCGAAGGCAAGACGCTGCCGGCCTTCGAGGTGCTGCAGCGCCGCGCTCAGGGCTGAGCGGCGGCGAGTGCGGCCGGCCGCGCTTCGGCGGCGGGCCGTTGCGCCACGCGCGCCCAGGCACGCTCGTGGAAGAAGTACGCCACCGCCTGCACGGTCGGCTCCAGCAGGCTCAGCGTCAACGCGGCCAGCCAGCTGCCAGTGACGGCGTAGGCGACTGCCATCGCCACCGTCACGTGCATGACGTAGTAGGTGGCGGTCTTCATCAGCGCCAGGCGGTGGGTGTGGGCGATGCGACGCAGGCGGGCCATGGTGTGCTCCTTGGGTAAATGCTGGAATCCATGGTAGGGCCGAAACAGGATAAAAGCAATCGATGTTGTTTATTCGATAGATTGTTTTTCCGATTCACCCCCAGCCGAGACATGGCATGCCACCCCGCGCCAACGGCACGTCCCATCGTCGTCCAGTACGCGATGGGCATGCCCTTGGCAGCCGACCTGACACAGCAAGCGTTCGGCATCGTCCTGCGGTTTGGTTGGGTCGGCATCGCAGCGACGCGCCGAATCCGTCATGCACGCAGTCAAGGTCCAAGGCACCGGCAACCCCCACAGCAGGGCGGTGCGCAGGGCGAGCAGCCGTCCGCGCAGGCGCATCGCCTCGCCTTCCAACGCCGCGCAACGTTGCCGCCACAGACGCAAACCACATTCGGCATGGTGCTGCGCACGCGCCCACTGCCGACACAGCACGGCGTATTCGTCGATCAGGCCCACCATCGCATGCCCTCCCGCTCCGCGCGCAAAGGCCGCTTCAATGCAACCAGGCCCGCGCGGCGGCACCTTCGTCATCGCCCTCGTCACGGGTCTGGGCAGCCGCCATATGGGCGCGCTCACGCCAGACGGCCGACAGGCGCGCCAGCACGACGGCCATTGGTTCCGACAGCGCCGGGTGGTTGGCCAGTCGGTGCAGGTTGAGCGCGAGCTTGTGTGCCGCGTACGGGCACAGCGGGCGCTGCGTATCACGCGTCGCCTGATGGTGCAGCAGCGCCAGCGTGCCGGCCAACAGCGGCTCCAGCGGGGCGTGGTCGGTGAATGAGATCATGGCATGGGCTCCTTTTGGTGGCGGTTGGCGTCACCGGCGCAAGGGCTCGCGCCGGCAGTGCGGTCGAGGGCGATCGCATCAACCACACATCCACACCATAACACGAATGATTCTCATTTGCAATGGCGGGCTGGCCCGTGCCGACCCTCATCGCAGGCCACCGCACGCCCCCTGTGGCGTGGCGCTGCGTTGTCACCCCCAGCCCAGCGCGACGGCACGGTGATACACGGCGTAGCAGGCCATCCACGCCAGGCCAAACAGCACCAGCCCCCGCAAGTCGAACAGGCCGGCCGCCTGCGGCGCACGGCTCAGCCCGCCTGGCCGGAGCGTGCTCCGCTGTCAGGCGGAACGGGTGCCGTCATGGGTTTGCGCAACTTTTGCTGTTGCACTCATGGTGCGCAACGGCACTCCGCCCCTGCATTCCGTGCCACCCCGCCCTCCCCGCTTCCCTTTGCGCTGGCTGCCGGCTGGCGATGAGGGCTTGCAGGGTCATGGCGCAAGGGTAGCATCGCGCACTCGCAAGCCAGGTTCTGGCTGGCGCTGCAGGCCAGCTACGACACCGAGGCCGTGATGCGCGAGAAAGGCGAGGCAATCGCGCGGATCGAGCCGCTGGCGGCCTGAACGCCCCGACCCGCAAGCCTGCTCAACGGCAACCGATCACGCCCCGAGCGTCACCCACGGCAGGTCATGCGCGCGCGCCAGCGCGTCCAGCTCGGCGCGCGAGCGGGCGGCAAACCACGCCGCCAGCGCCGTGGCGGCGGCGGGCTGCAGGCAGTCGGCCGGCGTCAGCGGCCCCAGGCCCGCGACCTCCCCCAGCCGGCGGGCGAAGTGCGGCTCCAGCGCCGCCACGGCCACCCGGCCGTCGGCGCAGCGGTAGACGCGGTAGCCGGCGTGGGCGCCGCCCAGCAGGCCGCCGGGGGCCGTCAGGCCCCAGGCGCGCGGCTGCGCCAGCCACGCGGCGGCATCGGCCAGCGCCACGTCGCGCACCGCGCCGCGGCCGGTGGCGGCACGCTGCAGCAGGGCGGCCAACACCGCCTCGCTCGCCAGCAGGGCGCCGGCCATGTCGGCCAGCAGGCTGGGCGGCAGGCCCAGCCCATCGATGAGCCCGGCCTCGGCCTGGTAGGTGAGGTCGTGGCCGGCCTCCTCGGCGCGCGCGCCGGCCGCGCCGACGATGCGCACGACGCACAGGCGCGGCTGGCGCGCCTGCAGGGCCGCGGCGTCCAGCCCCAGCTTGGCCAAGGCGGAGGGGCGAAACGAGGTTAGCAGCACATCCGCCCCCGCCAGCAGGCGCTGCAGCCGGCGCTGGCCCGCGGGCGCCTTCAGGTCCAGCGCGACGGTGCGCACGCCGCGGTGCATCTGCGCGTAGGCGGCCTCGCAGTAGCCGCGCATCGGGTCGCCAGCGGGCGGCTCGACCTTGGTGCAGCGCGCGCCGAGCGAGCGCAGGCGCGCCAGCGCTGCCGGGCCGGGCAGGTTGAGGGCCAAACTGACGACGTGGGCGCCGGCCAGCGGCCGGTCGGCGGTGGGGGAGCGACGCGCGGGGGACATGGCGGGACTCTAGCAAAGCCGCGCGGGACCGCCGCAGCGCCGCTGCGGCACCCAGACCTTACCCATACCGCAACCGTACTGCCGTACTACGATAGGCGGGTCCGGAGCGCGCGAGGCAGACCCGCGCCCGGCACCCTTCCCCCCACCCCCAGCCAGGAGACCCCATGCCACTGCGCGCCACCAAAATCGTCGCCACCCTGGGCCCCGCCAGCGACACCCCGGACATGCTGGAAGCGATGGTGCGCGCCGGCGTGGACGTGGTGCGGCTCAACTTCTCGCACGGCACGGCCGACGACCACCGCCGCCGCGCCGCCGCGGTGCGCGAGGCCGCCGCGCGCGCCGGCAAGGAAGTGGCCGTGATGGCCGACCTGCAGGGGCCCAAGATCCGCGTCGGCAAGTTTGCGCACGGCAAGGTGACGCTGCTGGAGGGCGCCGCCTTCACGCTGGACGCCGCGCGCACCGAGCCGGGCGACGAGCACGCGGTGGGGCTGGATTACAAGGAGCTGCCGCGCGACGTCGTGCCGGGCGACGTGCTGCTGCTCAACGACGGACTGATCGAGCTGCGCGTCGAGCGCGTGGAGGGCGCGGCGGTGCACACGCGCGTGGTGACGGGCGGCGAGCTGTCCAACCACAAGGGCATCAACAAGCGCGGCGGGGGCCTGACCGCCCCGGCGCTGACGCCGAAGGACATGGCCGACATCGCCACCGCGATGGCGCTGCAGGCCGACTACGTGGCGGTGAGCTTTCCGAAGAACGCCGACGACATGCGGCTGGCGCGCCGGCTGTGCGAGGAGGCCGCGCGCGACGGCCACCGCCCGGGCCTGATCGCCAAGATCGAGCGCGCCGAGGCCATCCCCGAGCTGGAGGCGATCCTGCAGGCCAGTGACGGCATCATGGTGGCGCGCGGCGACCTGGCGGTGGAGGTCGGCAACGCCGCCGTGCCGGCGCTGCAAAAGCGCATGATCGCCCTGGCACGCGAGCACGACCGGCTGGTGATCACCGCCACGCAGATGATGGAGAGCATGATCCATGCGCCGATCCCGACGCGCGCCGAGGTCAGCGACGTGGCCAACGCGGTGCTGGACGGCACCGACGCGGTGATGCTCAGCGCCGAGACCGCCGCCGGCAAGTACCCGCTACAGACGGTGCAGGAGATGGCGCGCATTTGCCTCGCGGCCGAGCAGGCCTACCACGACGCGCTGGACCACGACTTCGTCGGCAAGACGTTCGCGCGCATCGACCAGTCCATCGCGCTGGGGGCGTTGTTCATCGCCTCGCACCTGCACGCGCGCGCCATCATCGCGCTGACGGAGTCCGGCTCCACGCCGCTGTGGATGAGCCGCCACACGATCGACATCCCGATCTACGCGATCACGCCGCGGCTGGCCACGGCGCGCCGGCTGGCGCTCTACCGCAATGTGCACGCGCTGCGTATCACCGGGGGCAGCGCCGACCGCGACACCGCCCTCATGCAGGCGGAGCAGCAGCTCAAGGCGCGCGGCCGGCTGCAGTCGGGCGACCGCTACGTCATCACCGCGGGCGAGCCGATGGGCACCCCGGGCGGCACCAACATGCTCAAGGTCGGGCAGGTGGACTGATGCCGCGTCAGCGCAGATAGTCCAATTGCAGCCGCTGCTGCAGCGTCTTGATGGCGCGCAGCGAGGCCTTGAGCACGCGCTCGTCCACCGGGTTGAGGGTGTTGAGGTCGATGCGGTTGGGCTGCTGCGGATCGGCCGAGGAATCGCTCTGCCGGGTCAGGCGCAGCGTCTGCAAAAAATCGAACGCGGCGACCCAGCCCTCCACCTCGGGCGCGGGCGCCCCCATGGCCCGCCCGGCCGTCAGCAGGCGCTCGCGCGTGCCGGTGGCTGGCAGCCCCTGGGTGAGCTGGTCGTTGAGGCGCGAAATCAGCGCCGTCAACTGCCGCGCCTGTACCCCCTGCGCCATCAGGTGGCGCGCATAGGCGCGGATGTCGGCCGCCACCCGCTGAAAATCGGCCAGCGTGCGTCCGTGCGCGATGGCGCTGCCCAGGTGTTTGATCGACAGCCGCTGCAGCGCGAACAGGTCGCGCTCGGAAATGACATTGACCACGCGGCCGTCCTGCAGGACCGGCACATGGCGGATGCGCCGCGCTCGCTCATGGTCTCCAGCGCCATGGACGGGTAGGTCCGCAAAACCTGTCTATTCGTCGTGTTCCGTCGTGTCCAAGCGCATCCTCCGGTCGGTGCGGGGATCGGGGTCGCCGCCTCGGCAGCCCCACTGTCGGTCAGGTTATCGTCAGAATTTTCCCTGACCGCCCTGTTTTGTAAGGGTTTGGTAAGTCAACGCGAGTGACCATCGCGCCACATTCGCCCATCCTGCCATGCTGTTCTGGCTCAACGCGGCTCAACTGGTCCTGTACATCGGACTGCTCGCCCTGCTCGGTCAGGGCGTGCTGTACATCATCGCCGGTGCGCGGCGCGAGAGCAACTTCGTCTACCAGCTGTTCCAGGTGCTCAACAAGCCCTGGGTGGGGGCGGGCCGCCGAGCCCGTCCGCAGCCCCTAGACCGAAAGGAGACAACTTCCATGCAACTGACGGAATCGCAACAGCGATACTGGCAGAAGAACCTGCGCATCACGGGGATTCTGCTGGCGATCTGGTTCGTGGTGACGTTCGTCGTCGGCTTCTTTGCCCGCGACCTGAGTTTCACCTTCTTCGGCTGGCCTTTCAGCTTCTGGGTGGGCGCGCAGGGCGCGCTGGTGGTCTACGTGCTGATCATCGGTTTTTACGCCCGGTACATGAACCAACTCGACATCGAGCACGGTGTCGCCGAACAGGAGGACTGACATAGCCGGACTCGCACCCGAAAGCGCCGGCGGCGTCTTCAGCGCCGGCAGCAACGCCGCCTTCCGCAAGCAACTCAACAAGGTCTACGCCTGGTACACGGGCGGCTTCTTCGTGTTCGTGGTCACGCTCGCGATCCTGGAGCAGTTCGGGCTGCCCAAGGCGTGGGTGGGCTACATCTTCCTGTTCGCCACGGTGATGCTCTACGCCGGCATCGGCATCATGAGCCGCACCAACGACGCCGCCGAGTACTACGTCGCCGGCCGGCGCGTGCCCGCGGTCTACAACGGCATGGCCGGCACGCTGTACCTGACCGGCTACGGGGGCCTGGCCTTCATCATGGGCTAGACCGGCGGCTACTGCCTGGTGGCGTTGTTCCTGGCGCCGTATCTGCGCAAGTTCGGTCAGTTCACCATCCCCGACTTCCTCCGGGCGCGGTACGAGGGCAACATCGCGCGTCTGGTCGGTATCCTGATCGCGATCTTCGTGTCCTTCGTGTATGTGGTGGCGCAGATCTACGGCGTGGGCCTGATCACCACGCGCCTGACCGGCGTGGACTTCTCGATCGGCATCTTCCTGGGGCTGGCGGGCATTCTGGTGTGCTCGTTCCTGGGTGGCATGCGCGCGGTGACGTGGACGCAGGTGGCGCAGTACATCATCCTGATCATCGCCTACATGATCCCGGTGGTGTAGCTGTCGGTGAAGCAGACCGGCGTGCCGATTCCGCAGGTGGTCTACGGCTACCAGTTGCAGAAGGTCACGGAGCGGGAGAAGCAGCTCATCGACGACCCGAAGGAAAAAGAGGTCATCGCCGCCTTCCAGGCCCAGGCGGCCGCGCTGGGCGAAAAGCTCAAGGACGTGCCGGCCGCGCTGGCCGCCGACCGCGCCGCCGCCAAGGACGCCTGGACCAAGGTCGACCCGGCGCTGCTGTCGGTCACCGACGTCAACAAGGACGGCATCTTCCAGCTCGGCGAGATGCGCATCGGCGGCGACATCATCGTGCTGGCGACGCCGGAGATCGCGGGCCTGCCCTACGTCGTGTCGGGCATGGTGGCCGCGGGCGGTCTGGCCGCGGCGCTGTCCACCGCCGACGGCCTGCTGCTGACCATCGCCAACGCGCTGTCGCACGACCTGTACTACAAGATGATGGACCCGAACGCCCCGACCTCGCGCCGGGTGATGATCTCCAAGGTCCTGCTGCTGGTCGTGGCCTTGATGGCCGCCTACGTGGCCGCCCAAAAGCCGGCGGACATCCTGTTCCTGGTCTCGGCAGCGTTCTCGCTGGCGGCGGCGGGCTTCTTCCCCGCGCTGACGCTGGGCATCTTCTGGAAGCGGGCCACCAAGTGGGGGGCGATCCTCGGCATGATCGCCGGCTTTGGCATCACCTTCTACTACATGGCCACCACCCAGCCGTGGCTGCGCAGCGTGTTCGGTGTGACCGACCCCGTGCAGCTCTGGTGGGGCATCCAGCCGATCTCGGCCGGCATCTTCGGCGTGCCGGTGGGCTTTTTGTTGCCCCGCTCTTTGTTGCCCCGTCCGGGGCGGGGCGGCCCGGCCTGGGCCGTATGATCGCGGATGGTCCGCTCCCCGCCCTGGCCCATGCACGCCTCGACGTCCTCGCCCCGCCCCTTAGCCGACTCCGCCGACCCTGCCGGCGCACCCGTCGGCGGGCACCGGCCCGCGTGCCTGCCCGCCTGGGACCGGCTGCAGGCCCTGGCGGCCACCCCCCAGCCGCCCTTGCGGGACCGGTTGGCCACGGCGGATGCGGCGCGCAGCGCCGCGCTGCGCTTCGACGCTGCCGGGCTGCGGCTGGATGCCACGCGACAGGCCGTGGACCTGCCCATCTGGCAGGCCCTGCTGGCGCTGGCACGCGAGGCGGACGTGGCCGGACAGGCCGACGCCCTGCGGCGCGGCGAAGCCGTCAACGCCACCGAAGGGCGTGCCGCCCTGCACCCGGCCCTGCGGGGTGACGACGACCCGGCCGCTCCCTGGGGGGCGGCGATCAGCGCCGCCGTGCGCGACGAGCGGGAGCGCTTTCTGGCCGCGGCCGAGCGGGTGCGCAGCGGGGCGTGGCGCGGGCACCGCGGGCTGCCCATCCGCACGGTGGTCAACCTGGGTATCGGCGGCTCGGACCTGGGGCCGCGCATGGCCACCACAGCGCTGGCCGCCCTGGCCACGCCGGCGGTGGCGGTGCGCTATGTGCCCAACCCCGACGCCTGGACACTGCACGACACGCTGCGCGACCTGAATCCGCACGACACGCTGTTCGTCGTGCAGAGCAAGAGCTTCACCACCCCCGAAACCCGCCTGATGGCGGACACCGCCCGCCGCTGGCTGGCCGATGCGGGGCTGGAGCCGGACGCCCAGGGCACGCACCTGGTGGCCGTGACGGCGCGGCCCGATCTGGCCCGGGCACAGGGGTTCGACCCGGCGCACACCTTCGTGTTCTGGGACTGGGTGGGTGGCCGGTATTCGGTCTGGTCGGCGATCGGCTTTCCGCTCGCGGTGGCCATCGGGGCGGCGGCGTTTCGGCAATTGCTGGCGGGCGCGCGCGCGATGGACGAGCACTTCTGGCACGCACCGCCGGAGCGCAACCTGCCGCTGGCGCTGGCGCTGCTGTCGGTGTGGAACCGCGACTTTTTGCGCTGCCCCACCCAGTTGGTGGCGGTGTATGCCGAGCGGCTGCGCCACTTCGTCCCCTATTTGCAGCAACTGGCGATGGAGTCCAACGGCAAGCGCGTGCACCGCGACGGCACCGTGTGCGCCGTCGGTACCGAAGCGATCGTCTGGGGCGGCATCGGGCTGGAAGGGCAGCACGCGTATTTCCAGCTTTTGCACCAGGGTCGCCACCGGGTGCCGGTGGACTTCATCGGCATCGACACCGAGGACACGCCACTGCCCCTGGCCGAGCGGCACCACCGCCTGGTGCGCGACAACCTGCTCGCGCAGGCGCAGGCCCTGGCGCTGGGCCGCGACGAGGCGCAGACCCGCGCCCAATTGCGGGCCGAGGGGCTGGATGCGGCGACCGCGCAAACGCTCGCTCCGCACCGCACCTTCCCCGGCAACGTGCCCAGCAATCTGCTGTGGCTGCCACGGCTGGATCCGCATGCGCTGGGCGCGCTGATGGCCGCCTACGAACACAAAATCTTCTGCGAAGCCGCGATCTGGGACATCCACGCCTACGACCAGTGGGGCGTGGAGCTGGGCAAAACGCTGCTGCGCACCGTGGCGCGCGACGACGGCGCCCCGGGCTGACCCCTGTCTTTTTGCTTCCTCCACCTTGACGTTTTTTCTGCCCATGGCCACGCCCCGCCGCGACCCGCCCCCCTCCCCCTCGGCCGATGCCGCCGGCCGTACCGCGATTCCGCCCAAAGACCAACCGCTGGTGGACGACATCCGGCTGCTGGGCCGGCTGCTCGGCGACGTCATCCGCGAGCACGAGGGCGAGGCCACCTTCGCCCTGATCGAGCGCATCCGCCAGCTCTCGGTGACGTTTCGCCGCCACGCCGACCCACGCGCCGACCGCGAATTGCAGCGCGTGCTGCATGCGCTGACCGATGCCCAGGCGGTCAGCGTGATCCGCGCCTTCACCTTCTTCAGCCACCTGGCCAATCTGGCCGAGGACCGGCACCACATCCGCCGGCGCGAGGTGCACGAGCGCGCCGGCCATGTGCAGCCGGGCAGTCTGGCGCACACCTGGCAGCGCCTGCGCCGCGCCGGGGTGGGCGGGCAGACCATCGCCGACACCCTGCGCCATGCCCTGGTGTCGCCGGTGCTGACCGCGCACCCGACCGAAGTGCAGCGCGCCAGCATCCGCGAGGCCGAGGGCGACATCGCCCGGCTGCTGGCGCAGCGCGACGCCATCCGGGCGCGCGCCCTGGCGGCGGGCAACCGGCGCGGCGACCACGTCAGCGAGCGCGAGCTGGCCGCCAACGAAGCGCTGCTGCGCGCACGCATCACCCAGCTGTGGCACACGCGGCTGCTGCGCTACACGCGGCTGACCGTGGCCGACGAGATCAACAACGCCCTCGCCTACTACGAGCGCACCTTCGTGCCCGAGGTGCCGCGGCTGTACGCCGACATCGAAGCCGCGCTGGATGGCACCCCGGTGGCACCGTTCTTGCGGCTGGGCCAGTGGACCGGCGGCGACCGCGATGGCAACCCCAACGTGGACGCGGACACGCTGGCGCTGGCGCTGCAGCGCCAGGCGGATCTGATCCTGCGCCACTACCTGCGCGAGGTGCATGCGCTCGGCGCGGAACTGTCCCTGTCCGCCATGCTGCTGCCGGCCCCGGCCGCCCTGCAGGCCCTGGCCGACGCCTCGCCCGACACCAGCGAGCACCGCCGCGACGAGCCCTACCGGCGCGCGCTGGTGGGCCTGTATGCGCGGCTGGCGGCGACGCTGCAGGCCCTCAGCGGCGGCGAGGCGGCGCGCCACGCGGTGCCGCCGCAGCACCCCTACCCCGACGCGGCGGCCTTTCTGGCCGATCTGCGCGTGATCGAGGCCGCGCTGGTCGAGCAGGGCTGCGCGGCCCTGACGGAGCCGCGCTTGAAACCCCTGATCCGGGCGGTGGAGGTGTTTGGCTTTCACCTCGCGACGCTGGATCTGCGCCAGAGCTCCGACCAGCACGAACTGGCCGTCGCCGAGCTGCTGGCCCAGGCACGGGTGGCGCCGGACTATGCGGCGCTCGACGAGGCGGCGCGGCGGCGCCTGCTGTTGGAGGTGCTGGCCGATCCGCGCCCGCTGCGCCTGCCCGATGCCCCATACGGCCCGGTGACGCAGCGCGAGCTGGCGATCTTTCGTGCCGCGCGCGATGCGCGCCGCCGCTACGGCGCGGCGGCGATCCGGCACGCCATCATCAGCCACACCGAGTCGGTCAGCGACCTGCTGGAAGTGCTGGTGCTGCAGAAGGAGGCGGGGCTGCTGCACGGCCACTGGGGCGAGGACGCGCGCGCCGAGTTGATCGTCGTGCCGCTGTTCGAAACCATCGAGGACCTGCGTCAGGCCCCGGCCATCATGGCCGACTACTACGCACTGCCCGGCGTGGCCGCGCTGGTGCACGCAGGCGGCCCGCTGGAGTATGGCGAGCAAGACATCATGCTCGGCTACTCGGACAGCAACAAGGACGGCGGCATCTTCACCAGCAACTGGTCGCTCTACCAGGCCGAGGTGGCGCTGGCCGCGCTGTTCGACCGCCTGGCGGCCGATGGCGGCCGTCCGGTGCGGCTGCGCCTGTTCCACGGCCGCGGCGGCACCGTCGGCCGCGGCGGCGGCCCGAGCTACGAGGCCATCCTGGCCCAGCCTGCCGGCACGGTGCGCGGCCAAATCCGCCTGACCGAGCAGGGCGAGGTGATCGGCTCCAAGTACGCCAACCCCGACATCGGCCGGCGCAACCTGGAGACGCTGGTCGCCGCCACCCTGGAGGCGACCCTGCTGCCCCCCCGGCGGCCGGTGCCGGCGCGCTTTCTGCAAGCGGCCGAGGCGCTGTCGCGCGCCAGCCAGGCGGCCTACCGCGCGCTGGTCTACGAGACGCCGGGCTTTACCGACTACTTCTTCCACGCCACACCCATTCGGGAGATCGCCGAGCTCAACATCGGCTCGCGGCCCGCGTCGCGCAAGGCCACGCAGCGCATCGAGGACCTGCGCGCCATTCCCTGGAGCTTCAGCTGGGGCCAGTGCCGCCTGACGCTGCCCGGGTGGTACGGGCTGGGCAGCGGCGTGGCCGCGCTGGAGGCGGACCTGGGCCGCGACGCCGCGCACGAGTTGCTGCGCGAGATGCACGCCCGCTGGCCGTTCTTCGCCGCGCTGCTGAGCAACATCGACATGGTGCTGGCCAAGAGCGATCTGGCGCTTGGCGCCCTGTACGCCGAGCTGGTGCCCGATGCGCGCCTGCGCCGGCGCATCTTCGGCGCCATCGAGGCCGAGTGGCACCGCACCCACGCGGCGCTGCAGGCCATCACCGGCCATGCGCAGCGGCTGGCCAACAACGCGGCGCTGGCGCGCTCGATCGCGCACCGCTTCCCCTACATCGACCCGCTGCACCACCTGCAGGTCGAGCTGATCCGCCGCTACCGCGCCGGCAACCAGGAGGAGAAGGTCAAACGCGGCATCCACCTGTCGATCAACGGCATCGCGGCGGGCCTGCGCAACACCGGCTAAAGCCCCGCCGGTACAATCGCCGCCCGTCCAAACACACCCTGCGGGAGACCCAGATGGCGCTCGTTTCCATGCGCGAACTGCTCGACCACGCGGCCGAGCACCACTACGGCATTCCGGCCTTCAACGTCAACAACCTGGAGCAGGTGCAGGCCGTCATGTCGGCGGCCGACGAGGTCGGCGCCCCGGTCATCCTGCAGGCCTCGGCGGGCGCCCGCAAGTACGCGGGCGAGTCCTTCATCCGCCACCTGATCCAAGGCGCGGTGGAGGCCTGGCCGCACATCCCCGTGGCCATGCACCAGGACCATGGCCAAAGCCCCGCGGTGTGCGAGAGCGCCATCCGCCTCGGCTTCACGTCGGTGATGATGGACGGCTCGCTGAAGGAGGACGGCAAGACCCCCGCCTCGTACGACTACAACGTGGACGTCACGCGCCGCGTGGTGGAGATGGCGCACCGCCTCGGCGTCACGGTCGAGGGCGAGCTCGGCTGCCTGGGGTCGTTGGAGACCGGCCTGGCGGGCGAGGAGGACGGCATCGGCGCCGAAGGCGTGCTCGACCACTCGGCCCTGCTCACCGACCCCGAGGAGGCGGCCGAGTTCGTCAAAGCCACCCAGCTCGATGCGCTGGCCATCGCCATCGGCACCAGCCACGGCGCCTACAAGTTCACGCGCAAGCCGACGGGCGACATCCTGGCCATCGGCCGCGTCAAAGAGATCCACGCCCGCATCCCCAACACCCATCTGGTCATGCACGGCTCGTCCAGCGTGCCGCAGGAGCTGCTGGAGCAGATCCGCCAGTACGGCGGCGCCATGAAGGAGACCTATGGCGTGCCGGTGGAAGAGATCCAGGAAGCGATCAAGCACGGCGTGCGCAAGGTCAACATCGACACCGACATCCGCCTGGCCATGACGGCCGCGGTGCGCAAGTTTCTGCACGAGAACCCGGACAAGTTCGATGCGCGCGAATGGCTCAAGCCCGCGCGCGAGGCGGCCAAGCAGGTGTGCAAGCAGCGCTATCTGCAGTTTGGCTGCGAAGGCATGGCCGGCAAGATCAAGGGCCTGCCGCTGTCGGTGATGGCCGAGCGCTATGCGCGCGGCGAGCTGGCGCAGGTGGTGCACTGACATGGCCGCCGCACTGCACACCTCGCACCTGACGTCCCTGCCGCTGCTGGCGCGCGGCAAGGTGCGCGACAACTACGCCGTGGGCGACGACCGCATCCTGATGGTGGCCACCGACCGCATCAGCGCATTCGACGTCATCATGGGCGAGCCCATCCCCGGCAAGGGCGAGCTGCTCACGACGCTGAGCCTGTTCTGGTTCGACAAACTGGGGCCCAAGGGTGCCAACCTGTGCCCCATCCACCTGACGGGCGAGGACCCGGAAAGCGTGGTCGCCCCGGCCGAGCGCGAGCAGGTGCGCGGCCGCTCGATGCTGGTCAAGCGCCTGCGCCCGATCCCGGTCGAGGCGGTGGTGCGCGGCTATCTGGCCGGCAGCGGCTGGAAGGAGTATCAGCAGACGCAATCGGTGTGCGGCGTGCCGCTGCCGCCGGGCCTGCGCAACGCCAGCCGCCTGCCGCAGCCGATCTTCACCCCGGCGGCCAAGGCGGCCGTCGGCGAGCACGACGAAAACATCACCTTCGACGAGATGACCGCACGCATCGGCCGCGACCTGGCCGAGCGCATTCGCGACATCTCCATCCGCCTGTACCAGGCCGCGAGCGACTATGCGGCCAGCAAAGGCATCCTGATCGCCGACACCAAGTTCGAGTTCGGGCTGGATGCGGACGGCACGCTGACGCTGATGGACGAGGTGCTCACGCCCGATTCGTCGCGCTACTGGCCGGCGGAATCCTACGCCGAAGGCAGCAACCCCCCGAGCTTCGACAAGCAGTACCTGCGCGACTGGCTGGAGAACGCCCGGGTGGACGGCCGGCCGTGGAACAAGACGCCACCCGCCCCGCGCCTGCCCAAGGAGGTGATCGAACAGACCGCGGCCAAGTACCGCGAGGCGCTGGCGCGCCTGATCGGCTGATCAGCCCCGCGGCAGCCGCAGCACGAAGCAGCTGCCGCCGCCGTCGCGCGGCTCGCACCGCGCCTGCCCGCCGTGGCGCTGCGCGATCTGGCGCACCAGGCTCAAGCCAAGACCAACGCCACCGGCATGTTCGGCATGCCCGGGCAGGCGATAAAAAGGCTCGAAGATGCGCTCGCGCTGATCGGCCGGCACGCCGGGTCCGCGGTCGCACACTCGCAGCTCTGCGGCATCGCCCGATTGCACCACCTGCACGCTGGGCGGCTGCTCCGGGGCGTAGCGGCGGGCGTTTTCCAGCAGGTTGCGCACGGCCCGGCGCAGCAGGCGCTCGTCGCCGGGCACCACCAGCGCCTCGCCCTCCACCTCGGCGCCGAGCAGCGCGGCCTCTTCCGCCGCCAGCCCGAGCAAATCCACCGGGGCACGTTCCAAGTCCGGCGCGGCTTGCAAGCGGCTGGCCAGCAGCACCTCGTCCACCAGCGCATCCAGCTCGCGGATGTTGCGCTCGATTTCGGCGCGGCGGGCGGGGCGCGCCTCGGGGGCATCGGTGTCCCACAGCGACAGCGCCATGCGCAGCCGCGCCAGCGGCGAGCGCAATTCGTGCGAGGCATTGGCCAGCAGCGACTGGTGCGAGCGCACCAGGCTCTCGATGCGCTCGGCCGCCCGGTTGAAGCTGGCCGCCAGGGCCGCCACCTCGTCGCGGCCGTCCACCGCCACGCGGTGGCTGAGCTGACCGTCCCCGAATGTCTCCACCCCGCGGCGCAGCGCCTCCAGGCGGCGCGTCAGCCGCCGCACCACCGGGTACGCGCCGGCGGCGATGGCGACGAACAGCACCACCAGCGCGGCCGCCAGCCCCCCGCCGCCCAGCCACCACGGCGGCTCCCGGGGCACGCCCGGGCCATGCAGGGGACCCAGGGGACCGGCGGCGGGCGGCCGCCCCTCGGGCCGGGGGGGGCGCAGCACCCACAGCGTCCGGCCGTCGGCCAGCGCCAGGCGAATGCGCCGCCCGCCGTGACCGGCCCAACGCTCGAAGGCGGCGCTGGCGGCCAGCGGCTGCCCGGCGGCATCGTCCAGCGCCAGCGGCAGGCGCAGGCGTTGCGACCAGTCCTCCAGCACGGCAGCCTGTTCGGCCGGCGGGGCCGAGGGCGGCGGCAGCACCTCCTGCGCCAGCTCGGCCCAGCCGGCCAGCCGCTCGCTCCAGGCCGCGCGGTCCAGCGCGCGCACCTGGTCCATGTTGCGCTGGAACAGCCAGCCCGACAGCAGGGCAAACAGCAGCAGCACCGCCACCACCGTCAGGTAGATGCGCAGGTAGAGCGTTTTCACGGGGCAGGCTCCCCATCGCCCGCGGGCTGGCGCGCCAGCAGATAGCCGGCCCCGCGCACGGTCAGGATGCGGCGGGGCTGCTTGGGGTCGTCCTCGATCGCGGCGCGGATGCGCGAGATGTGCACATCGATCGAGCGGTCGTAGGCTTCCTGCGGATGGCCTTTGAGGGCGTCCATGATCTGGTCGCGCGACAGCACCCGCCCGGCGTGCCGCGCCAGCACCGCCAGCAACTGGAACTGGTAAGCCGTCAGCTCGCACACGCGTCCGTCCAGCCGCACCGCGTGCGCGGCCAGATCGACCTCCAGCCGGCCAAAGCGCAGCACCTCGGCCGCACCGGCGGCTGGCGGCGTCGCCCCGGCGCGGCGCAGCAGGGCGCGCAGCCGCGCCAGCAGCTCCCGCGGCTCGAACGGTTTGGGCAGGTAATCGTCCGCCCCCAGCTCCAGCCCGATGATGCGATCGGTCGGCTCGCCGCGCGCGGTCAGCATCAGGATGGGCAGGTGGCGCGTGTCGGGCCGGGCGCGCAGATCGCGGCACAGGTCCAGGCCATCGCCATCGGGCAGCATCAGGTCCAGCACCAGCGCATCGGGCGGCGGCAGCCCGGGCCCCAGGCGCTGGCGGGCGGCGCTCAGCGAGGCCGCCGTCTCCACCTGCCAGCCCGCCTGCCGCAGGTAGTCGCCGACCATCGCGGTCAGCCGCAGGTCGTCATCGATGAGCAGAATCCGGGCCGCCATGCCACTCGGGGGTCGTTCGGGGGTCGGTCAGGGGTCAACCGTTTTCACCGCCGCGCGGGGCCCACTGGCCCCCGTGCCGGTGGGCCCCGCGGCGGTCCATGCCTTGGGCAAGCCGTTGGCGCTGCTCGGGCGTCAGCACCCGGGCCGCCTCCAGCATCGCTTGCTGCATGCGGGCGCTCAGCCGTTCGTGCAGGGCGAGGGCGCGCTGGCGCAGCGCCTCGATCGCGGCCTCGTCCAGCGTGGGCTGGGCCCACAGGCGCCGGCGTTCCTCGTGCAGTGCGCGGGCCTCGTCGCGCAGCGGCCGCAGGTCCTGCGCGGCGGCCTGCGCGATGCGGCGGATGTCGTCGCGCTGCGCGGGTTGCAGTTGCAGATGCTGGGCCATGCGGTCCAGCCAGCGGTCCAGACGGGCCGGATCGTCGGCGAGCGGTCCGGCCAGGACCGGCCCCATGCCCCCGGCCATGGGGGCCCCCATGGGCCCGTGCCCGGCGCGGGCGGCATGGGCCCAGACCAGCGGGGTGGCCGCGGCGGAGACCGCCAGCGCCACGCCCAGCAGCAGCGGGCGCCAGCGGGTGGAGAAAGCAACGGTAGCGGACATGGAACACTCCTTTCCTTGCATCGAAGGGGACGGCGGGTTGCCGTCCACGGTGCCCATGGTCCCGTCCCCGCGTGAAGGGCGCTTGGTCCGCGCGTAAAGAATTGTGAAACCCGCGCCGCCGCGGCCGTCAGTACTGCCGCGCGGGCAGCTCCACGGTCAGACCATCCAGCTCGGGGGTCAGCCGGATCTGGCAGCTCAGGCGGCTGTTGGCGCGGCGCTCCTCCGTCGTGTAGTCCAGCATGGTGTCCTCATCGGCGGACACGGGCGGCAGCCGCGCGAGCCACGGCTCGGTGACGAAGACATGGCAGGTGGCGCAGGTCAGGCTGCCGCCGCAGTCAGCGGCGATGCCATCGATGCCCGCGTCCACCGCAGCCTTCATCAGGCTGCGGCCGTCGGCCGGCACCTCGACCTCGCGGTCCTGCACGGGCCCCTGCGGGCCGGGGGTGACGAAGCGCACGGTGATCATGGCGGCCCCAGCGGCTCAGTTGAGGGCCATGCTGAGCTTGCGCCGGTAACGCGAGACCAGCTCGGCCTGCGGATCTTCGGCCGCCGCGGCATGCCCGGCGATTTCCAGACCGGCCGCGGACTTGGGCGCGGCCCCGGCGTCGCGCTTGGGCGGGGTCAGCAGTTCCAGCAGGGCGACCACGGTTTTGCGCGGGGCTTCGTCGGCCCATTTTTTGTCGCGCAGGATGATCTCCAGCAACTCGTCCATCGCGGCGGTCCAGTCGCCCCGCGCAATCAGCACCCGGGCCTTGGCAAAGCGCGTCTCGAAGTCGCGCTTGTTGGCCGCGATCAGCTCGTCGAACTTCTCCAGCGGCCACCGCCCGCGCGGATCGGTGGTGGCGAATTCCAGCGCATGGAGCCACTGCGCCAGCGCCTCGAAGCGCAGCGGCACCGGGATCTTGCCCAGCGCCGGCGCCAGCGCGGCCGCCGCTTCGCCCAACTGGCCCGAGCCGATCAGCAGCCGAACCAGATCGAAGCGCACATCGTCGTTGTCGGGCGCCTGCGCCAGCGCATCGCGCAGGCGCTGCAGGGCCGTGTCGGCGTCGCCCTGGGCAGCCGCCGCCTCGGCCTCGGCGCGTTCGGCCTCAGCCTGCAGGTCGGCTTCGCTGGGCAGGTTGCGGTCCAAAAAGGCGCGAATCTGCCCTTCCGGCAGCGCCCCCATGAAGCCATCCACCGGCTGCCCACCGACGAACAGGATGCAGGTCGGGATGCTGCGGATCTGGAAGTAGCCGGCGAGCTGCTGCTCGTCCTCGGTGTTGACCTTGACCAGCTTGAAGCGGCCCGCATAGGCCTGCTCCACCTTCTCCAGAATGGGGCCGAGGACTTTGCAGGGGCCGCACCAGGGCGCCCAGAAATCCACCAGCACCGGCGTGGTCAGCGAGGCCTCGAGCACCTCGGCCTGGAAATTGGCAAGCGTGACGTCGATCATGTCGGCAGCGTCCGATTCTCTAGAATGACGGGATTTTCCCCCGGGGTCGCCATGTCCAGCAGCAACGTCCAGGTCGGTGTCGTCATGGGGTCCAGCAGCGACTGGGACACCATGCAGCACGCGGCTGCCATTTTCCAACAGTTCGGCGTCGCGTTCGAGGCGCGGGTCGTCTCGGCCCACCGCATGCCGGACGACATGTTCGCCTATGCCGAGGCGGCCGAGGGTCGCGGGCTGCAGGCCATCGTCGCCGGCGCGGGCGGCGCGGCCCACTTGCCCGGCATGCTGGCGGCCAAGACGACCGTGCCGGTGCTGGGCGTGCCGGTGCCCAGCCGCCACCTGCAGGGGGTGGATTCGCTGCACTCCATCGTGCAGATGCCCAAGGGCATTCCCGTGGCCACCTTTGCCATCGGTGCGGCCGGTGCGGCCAACGCCGCCCTGTTCGCGGTGGCGATGCTGGCCCGCCACGATGCGGCGCTGCGCGAGCGGCTGCACGCCTTCCGCGCCGAGCAGACCGCCATGGCGCGGGCCATGACCCTGCCCGTGGAACCGAACGCGGGAGGCCGCGCATGAGTGCCACCCCCATCCTGCCCGGCCCCGTGGCGGGCGGCGGCCGGCTGGCCACGCTGGGCGTGATGGGCGGCGGCCAGCTTGGCCGCATGTTCGTCCACGCGGCGCAGGCCCTGGGCTACCAGACCGCCGTGCTGGACCCCGATGCGACCAGCCCCGCCGGACGCGTCAGCGACTACCACGTCGCCACCGCCTACGACGACGAACAGGGCCTGGCGCAACTGATGCAGCGCTGCGAGGCCATCACCACCGAATTCGAGAACGTGCCCGCCGGCGCCCTGGCCACCCTGGCCGCGCAGCGGCCGGTGGCGCCGGGGCCCCAGGCCGTCGCCGTGGCGCAGGACCGCATCGCCGAGAAGGCGCACTTCGCCGCCTGCGCCCGCGCGGGCGGGGTGGGCCCGGCGCCACATGCCGCCATCGTGTCGCCAGCCGATCTGGCCGCCGTGCCTGACGCCTTGCTGCCCGGCATCCTGAAAACCGCGCGCCTGGGCTACGACGGCAAGGGCCAGGTGCGCGTGGCCGACCGTGCCGCACTGGCCGCCGCCTGGGAGCAACTGGGTCGCGTGCCGTGCGTGCTGGAGCAGCGCCTGGCGCTGCGCGACGAACTGTCGGTCATCGTCGCGCGCGGGGCCGACGGGGCGCAGGTGCATTTTCCCGTCCAGCGCAACCTGCACCGCGACGGCATCCTGGCCGTCACCGAGGTGGTCCCGGGCGGCGTTTCGCCGGTGCTGGCCGAGCAGGCCATCGCCGCCACCGGCGCCATCGCCGCGCAGTTGCGCTATGTGGGCGTGCTGTGCGTGGAGTTTTTCGTCGTCGACGACGGCAGCGCCGAAGGCACGCTGGTGGTCAACGAGATGGCGCCGCGCCCGCACAACAGCGGCCACTACACCATCGACGCCTGCGACGTGTCGCAGTTCGAACTGCAGGTGCGCACCCTGGCGGGTTTGCCGCTGCCCACGCCCCGGCAGCACAGCCCGGCCATCATGCTCAACCTGCTGGGCGACCTGTGGTGGCGCGACGGCCAGCCCGTGACGCCGGACTGGGCGGGCGTGCTGGCGCTGCCCGGAACGCACCTGCACCTGTATGGCAAGCACGACGCCCGGCCGGGGCGCAAAATGGGCCATCTGACGATCACGGCCGCCACGGCCGAGGCCGCGCAACAGACCGCACGGGCCGCGGCCGAGCGACTGGGCATCGCGCCATGGCGCTGATTCGCGACGCGCGCGGCCCGCAGGCCGCCGAGGCCTTGGCCGACGCGGTGCAGCGGCTGCGCGCTGGATATTTGGTGGCCATGCCGACCGAGACGGTGTACGGACTGGCCGCGGACGCCGACCGGCCCGGGGCCGTGGCGCGCATCTTCGCCGCCAAGGGGCGGCCGAGCGACCACCCGCTGATCGTGCACATCGGCGGCGCCACGCCGCCCGAGCGCGAGGCGGCGCTGACCCATTACGCCGCGGCGGTGCCGGACTACGCACGCGCGCTGATGGCGGCGTTCTGGCCCGGGCCGCTGACGCTGATCCTGCCGCGCCAGCCGGGCGTCGCCGAGGCCGCCGCCGGGGGGCAGGCGTCGATCGGGCTGCGCTGCCCGGCGCACCCGGTGGCGCAGGCGCTGCTGGCCGCGTGCCACGGCGCCGGTATCCGGGGGCTGGCGGCGCCGAGTGCCAACCGCTTCGGCCGCGTCAGCCCGACGCAGGCCGCGCACGTGGCGGCGGAGCTGGGCGCGCTGTCCGACGCCGAGCTGCTGATCCTGGACGGCGGCGCCTGCCCGGTCGGCATCGAGTCGACGATCGTCGACTGCACGCGCGCCGAGCCAGTGCTGCTGCGCCCCGGCATGATCGGCCGCGCGCAGCTGGAGCGCACGCTCGGCCGCCCGGTGCGCGACCGCGACGCGCACGCGCCGCGCGCCTCCGGCACGCTGGCGTCGCACTACGCGCCGCAGGCCAAGGTGCGGCTAATGGACGCCGCCGAGCTGCAGACGGCGCTGGACCTGCTCGGCGCGCAGGCGCGCGATCTGGCGGTCTACCACCGCAGCCCGCTGCGCTGCGTCAGCGCGCATGTGCGGCTGCGCCCCATGCCGATGGAGCCCGAGGCGGCCGCGCGCGAGTTGTTCGCCGCGCTGCGCGAGCTGGACGACGGGCAGACGCGGCTGATCTGGGTCGAGCGCCCGCCGGCGGATGCCGCGTGGGATGGCGTGCGCGACCGGCTGCAGCGCGCCGCGGCTTGACTGGACTGACAACGCTCGGGCTTCAGCGCGCGTCCGGCAGCTCGATCTTGACCTCGAGCACCTCGAGGTTGTCGTGGCGTTCCAGGTTGACGCGAATGTCGTCGGGGTTGATGGCGATGTACTTGCCGATCACCGCCACCAATTCCCGCTGCAGCGCCGGCAGGTAGTCCGGCTCGGACGCATTGCGGCCGGCCCGCTCGTGCGCCAGGATGATCTGCAGCCGCTCCTTGGCGACGGTGGCGGTCTTTTTCTTCTCGCCCAGCAAAAAGGACAGGAAGGACACGGCGCTCACCTCCCGAACAGGCGCTTGAAGAAGCTGGGCTTTTCGGCCTCGATGAAGCGCAGCGGCTTGTCCTGGCCCAGAAAGCGGTCGATCACATCCTTGTACGCCTCGGACACGTCGGTGCCCTGCAGATGGATGGCGGGCACGCCCTGGTTGGAGGCCTGCAGCACCGCCTCGCTCTCGGGGATGACGCCGATCAGCGGGATGCGCAGGATGTCCTGGATATCCTGCAGCGACAGCATTTGTCCATCTTGCACGCGGTTGGGGTTGTAGCGCGTGATCAGCAGATGTTCCTTGACCGGCTCGCGCCCCTCGATGGCGCGCCGGGTCTTGGAGCTGAGCATGCCCAGAATCCGGTCCGAGTCGCGCACCGACGACACCTCGGGGTTGGTGACGACCAGCGCTTCGTCAGCATAGTACATGGCCATCAGCGCGCCGGTCTCGATGCCGGCGGGCGAATCGCACACGATGTAGTCGAACCCCATGCCCGCCAGGTCGTTGAGGACGCGCTCCACCCCCTCCTGCTTGAGCGCTTCCTTGTCGCGGGTTTGGCTGGCGGCTAGCACATAGAGCTGATCGACCTGCTTGTCCTTGATCAGGGCCTGGTTGAGGTTGGCATCGCCGTGGATGACGTTGACGAAGTCATAGACCACACGGCGCTCGCAGCCCATGATGAGGTCGAGGTTGCGCAGACCAACGTCGAAATCGATCACCACCGTCTTGTGCCCCTTGAGGGCCAGCCCAGTGGCAAACGATGCGCTGGTCGTGGTCTTGCCCACGCCTCCCTTGCCGGAGGTGACGACGACGATTTTGGCCATGGATCGCTTTCAGTCTGGGAATGAGGGCGTTTCAGGAAAGGGGTTCGAGCAGCAGCTTGTCGCCATCGGGCCCGCTGGCCAGCCGCACCTGGGCCGGCTTGCCGCGTACGGCATCGGGCCACGGGGTTTCGGCGGTGCGGTAGACGCCGGCGATCGAGACCAGCTCCGGCTCCAGGGCCAGGGCAAAGACGCGGGCCTCGGTCAAGCCGCGTGCACCGGCAATGGCCTTGCCGCGCAAGGGGGCATACACATGGATGTGGCCATCGGCGATGACTTCCGCCCCGGGGTTGACCATGGCCAGCACGACCAAATCGCGTCCGCGCGCATACACCTGCTGGCCGGAACGCAACGGCCGGTCCACCACCAGGGCAGCGCTAGGCAAAGGGGGGGCCGATGGGGCTGGCGGCGTTGCTGCGGTCGTGACCGGGCTGTCCGCCTTCGGGGATGTGCCGCGCACGGCCACCGGTCCCTGCACCTCACCCGCAGCCAGGCCCCGCTCGCGCAGCGCCGATTGCCAACCGTGCGGGCCGCCGTGGAAGGCGAGCGGCCGCAGGCCGATGCGCTGCAGTCCGTCCAGCAGGGCTTGGCGCTCCAGCGGCGTGGGGCGGCGATCCGCCCCCGTCCACTCGGACAGGTCCAACAGCAGGGGCTCGTCTTCGAAAAAACCCGGCGCATCGCCGTAGCGCTGCTCCAACTCCGCCAAGGCCGCGTCCACATCGGGCCCACGCAGGCGAGCCACCACCAACGGCATCTGGCCGTGGCGGATTTCGATGGCGGGGGACGACGGGGGCGCGCTGGACATGGGGCGTGTTCTCGGTGCGCATCTTAGCAGCGCGGGGCAGTGGATCGGCCCTTTTGGGCGGTGGGTACCGCGGTTCGCGCTTCGCGTTGTTCCCGGTTTTTCTTTGTAATCGTCATACAAGGTAGTCGTCGTAGGTAGAAGCGTGCCGCCATCCGTGGACAAGCGCTGTTTTTGCTGGTGCGACAGCCGGTTGCGGCGTTCATGACCCTGTGGGTGGCCACCGCGTGGGTGCCGGGATGGACGCGAACAACCCGGGCGAACATTGCCCAGGTTGTGAATAACAGGCCTCTTGTCCGATTTTTTTCCACAGGCTTGTGCAAAACGCGGTTTGGCCACCGCCGTGGCCCAGATGCGACAACGCCCCGGCCGTTGGGACGGACGGGGCGAAGCGAGGGAAAAAAAGGGAGAAGAAAAACGATGCGGGGCGAGCCGCAGAGGCCCGCCCCGGTGCGGTCGGTCAGTCGACGACGGTGTAGCCCTCGTCCCGGATGGCGTCGGCCAGTGCGGGGCGGGGTTGTTCCGATTCGACTTCGACGCGCTGGGCGTCCAGATCGACCTGGACCGTGGCTTGCGGATCGAGCGCGCGGATGGCCTGCGTGACCGCCCGGACGCAGTGGCCGCACGACATGCCAGTGACGGTGAAAACGTGTTTCATGGCATTTCGGGTAAGTGGATTGAGCGTTCCATCATACGCCGCCTGGATTGCTGCGGCATACTTGCTCCATGGCGGACGAACTCACCTCGGCGGCGGCGCCGCCGGACGCCCCGCTCGAAGCCGGGGCCACCGGCCAATGCGATCTGGGCATCGGGGGCATGACCTGCGCGTCGTGCGTGGCGCGGGTGGAGCGGGCGCTGCAGCGCGTGCCCGGCGTCACCCACGCCAGTGTCAACCTGGCCACCGAGACCGCGCGGGTGCAGTGGCGCGCCGATGCCGCGCACGCCGCCGAACTGCCGGCCCGTCTGCAGCGCGCCGTGCGCGACGCCGGCTACGAGCCCCGACCGCTGGCGAGTGGCGACGACGACGAAGCGCAAGCCCGGCGGGCCGTGCGTCGCGAGGGCGCGTGGGTCCTGGTCGGGGCCGTGCTCTCGGCGCCCCTGGTGCTGCCGATGATTGCCATGGCGTTTGGCGTGCACCTCATGGTGCCGGCGCTGTGGCAGTTTCTGTTGGCCACGCCGGTGCAGTTTGGGCTGGGCGCGCGGTTTTACCGCGCGGGCTGGCATGCGCTGCGCAGTGGCAGCGGCAACATGGAACTGCTGGTTGCCCTCGGGACGACGGCGGCCTGGGGCATGAGCGTCTGGCTGTGGTGGCACACGCCGCCGGACGAGATGCCGCACCTGTACTTCGAAGCCGCTGCGGTCGTGATCACGCTGGTGCGCCTGGGCAAGTGGCTGGAGGCGCGTGCCAAGCGCCGCACCACGGCGGCCATCCGCGCCTTGCAGGCGCTGCAGCCGCCGATGGCGCACCTGCTGCCCGATGGGGTGCGCCGCGAATCGCTGCAGGACGTCCCCGTGGCCGAATTGCTGCCCGGCGACCGCGTGCTGGTGCGCGCGGGCGAGCGCATCCCAGCCGATGGCATCGTGGTGCAGGGTCGCACCCAGGTGGACGAATCCATGCTCACCGGCGAGCCGTTGCCGGTGGCCAAGGCGGTGGGGGATGCGGTCACCGGGGGCAGCCTCAATGGCGATGGGGCGATCGAGGTGCGGGTCACCGCCATCGGTGCGCAATCGGTGCTGCAGCGCATCATCGCGCTGGTGCAGGATGCGCAGGCGCACAAGGCACCGGTGCAGCGGCTGGTGGATCGGGTAGCGGCGGTGTTCGTTCCCATCGTGGTGCTGGTGGCCCTGGCCACGGGGGTGCTGTGGGCCACCGTCGGGGGCGCCGATGGCGAGCAGGCCGTGCTCCATGCGGTGGCGGTGCTCGTCATTGCCTGCCCCTGTGCGCTGGGGCTGGCCACCCCCACGGCCATCATGGCCGGCACGGGGGCGGCGGCCCGCCATGGCATCCTGGTCAAGGACACCGAGGCCCTGGAGGTTGCCCAGCGCGTGCGCACCGTGGCCTTCGACAAGACGGGCACGCTCACCGTCGGGCATCCGCGCCTGGTCGCTTTGGTGCCCGCACCCGGTGTGGACGAAGCGGCCGCGCTGCGCACCGCCGTTGCCCTGCAGATGGGCAGCAGCCACCCGCTGGCCAAGGCGGTGCTGGCCGCATGGGGGGAGGCGTTGCCAGCCCCCGCCACCGACACCCAGACGGTGCCCGGTCGCGGGGTGCAAGGCACGGTCGACGGCGTGACCCTGGCCCTGGGCAGCCCGGGCTGGATGGCCGATTTGGGCTGCCCTCTGCAGCCAGGGGCCGGGCTGCCGGACGGTTGGGCACCGGCCATGGCCGAGCAGCAGGCGGCCGGGGCCACGCTGGCCGTGCTGGCCTGGCAGCAGGGTGACGTCTGGCGCCCGCTGGCGCTGCTGGCCTTTGCCGACGAGCCCAAGCCCGGGGCCGCCCAGGCCATCGCGGAGCTGCGTGCGCGGGGCCTGGGGGTGGTCATGATCTCCGGCGATCAGCGGGCGGCCGCCGAGGCCATGGCGCGCCGCCTGGGCTTGCGACCCGAGGCCGGCGAGGTCGAGGCCGAGGTGATGCCCGCCGACAAGGCCGCCGTGGTGCGGCGCTGGCAGGCGCGCGGCGGCGCCGTGGCGATGGTGGGCGACGGCATCAACGATGCGCCGGCGCTGGCGGCGGCCGATGTGGGCATAGCCATGGGCAGCGGCACCGATGTCGCCATGCACGCCGCCGGCATCACGCTGCTGCGCGGCGACCCGGCGCTGGTGCCCGCGGCGTTGGATATTTCGGCCCGAACGGTGCGCAAGATCCGGCAAAACCTGTTTTGGGCCTTCGTCTACAACGTCGCGGGGATCCCGCTGGCGGCGCTGGGCGTGCTGGACCCGGTGTTCGCCGGTGCGGCGATGGCGGCCAGCTCGGTCAGCGTGGTGTCCAATGCCTTGTGGCTGACGCGCTGGCGCCCCGCGCATGTAACCGCGATTTCCCAGACGGTTTCCCCGTCTTGACGTGCGTCAAGATCAGGGGGGGCGTTTGGCGGCATGCTTGGCCAGCGTCGGTCTGGGGATAGATCGACCATGTTTTGGGCAGGAGGCCACCCATGCACCCCTCGAGCGCCCTGCGCACCATTCGCGATGAGCACGCGGCCCTGGCCGCCATGCTGCAGTCCCTGCTGTGGCTGGTTCGCCGCGGCCCGGGCGATGACCGCGCGCGCTTTTTCGACACGCTGCGCGCGATGCTGTTCTACATCGACGAGTTTCCGGAGCGCTTGCACCATCCGAAAGAGTCCGATCTGCTCTTTCCGCGCGTGGCCAAGCGCGAGCCGGCCGTGCTGCCCGTCATCACCCGGCTGGAGCAGGACCACATGAAGGGCGAGTCGCAGGTGCGCGAATTGCAGCACCGGCTGCTGGCCTGGGAATGGCTGGGCGACGACCGCCAGGCCGCCTTCGTCGAGGCCTGCGAGCGCTACGTCGGGTTTTATCTGGAGCACATGCGGCTGGAGGAGCAGGAAATCCTGCCCGCGGCCCAGCGCGTGCTCGACGAAGCCGACTGGCGGGCGCTGGACGAGGCGTTCGAGGCCAACCGCGACCCGCTGACGGGCCGTTATGCGCCCGATCCGGCCTACGAGCGGCTGTTTCGCCGCATTCTGGAGGTGGCCCCGGCGCCCATCGGCCTCGGGGCGTGACCTCACAAACCCAGGGCGGCCAGCCAGTCGTCGAAGGCGTTCAGCAGGCGATCCACATGCGCCGGGGAGGTGGCCGGCGAGCACAGCATCATGCCGTGGAACGGGGTCAGCAGCACCCCGCGGTTGAGCAGGAACAGGTGCAGGCTGGCTTCCAGCGCCGGCTGGGCATGGCGGCGCACATCGTCGGCGTTGCGCGGCGTCTCGGGCATGAACTGCAGTTCCAACCGGGCGCCCAGCCGTGTCACGGTCCAGGGCAGGGCACGGGCGCGCAAGCGCTCGGTCAAGCCGGCTTCCAGCGCATCGGCGACGCGGTTCATGGCGGCATAGCTGGCTGGCGTGTGCAAATGCTGCAAGGCCGCATCCAGCGCGGCCATGGCCAGGGCGTTGGCCGTGAGTGTGGTGCCGATGCCGCTGTGCCCCTCGGGTGCAGCCTGTTTGACCGCCTGCATGCGGGCCGCCAGATCGGCGGTCACGCCGTACAGTGCGCAGGGCACGCCCCCGGCGACGGCCTTGCCGGCCACCCACACGTCGGGTGCCAGCCCGTGCGCCCGCGCATGGCCGCCGACGCCGCTGGACAGGGTATGGGTTTCGTCCAGCACCAACAGGGTGCCGTAGCGGCGGCACAGGGCCTGAGCCGCCGGCCAGAAGCCGGGCTCGGGCGGCACCAGCCCAAAGTTGGTCAGCGCGGGCTCGGCCAGCAGGGCGGCCACCTGCCCATCGGCCAGCGCGCGCTCCAGCGCGGTCAGGTCGTTGAAGGGGATGACCCGCGTGAAATCGGGGTGGTCGTGCACCGCGCCGAGCACCGATGGCCGGCGCACCGTGCTGCCGGTCGCGGGGTCGCGGTCCACCAGCGTGTCGTCCACCGCGCCGTGGTAGCAGCCATCGAACACCAACAACTGCGGCCGGCCGGTGACCGCGCGCGCCCAGCGCAGCACGAAGCGGTTGGCGTCGCTCGCGGACAGGGCCAACTGCCAGAACGGCAAGCCAAAGCATTGCGCCAGCCGTTCACCGACGCCCGCTGCCGCCTCGGTGGGCAGCATGCAGGTCAGCCCGTGCGCCGCCTGCTCGGCGATGGCGCGCGCCACCGGGGCCGGGGAGTGGCCGAACATCGCCCCGGTGTCGCCCAGACAAAAGTCCGCGTAGCCATGCCCGTCGGCGCAGGTGAGTTCCGCCCCGTGGGCGCTGCGCACGAACAGCGTCACGGGGTTGGGCCAGTCGCGCATCCAGTGCAGCGGCACGCCAAACAGGTAGTGCGCCGCGCTGCGCTCGGCCAGCACGCGCGAGCGGGGGTGTTCGGCCAGGAAGCGCTCGCGCTCGGCGGCTTGCAGCGCCGCCAGGCGCTCGGCGGATACGGGGGCGGAAGGGGAGGGCATTTGGGTGTCGCGCATGGTGTGACAGGATAGAAAGGCCCGCGTCACAATGCGGGGCCATGTCTCGCCTCGAACAGGGATCCGCTTGCCCGGTGCCGTTGCGCCGCGGTCTGGTGCTCGCGCTGTGGCTGTCGCTGGGGGCGGCGGTGTCACTGGGCATCACCCGCTTTGCCTATGGCCTGCTGCTGCCGCCGATGCGCGCGGATCTGGGCTGGAGCTATCTGCTCGCCGGCGCCATGAACACGGCCAATGCGGTGGGCTATCTGGTCGGGGCACTCACCGTCCCTGCGCTGATGCGCCGCCATGGTCCGGCGGCGGTGTTGCTGGGCGGGTCGGCGTTGGCGGCGCTGTTCATGGCGGGCAGCGGTTTTTTGACGGCCGATGGGCCGCTGCTGATCCAGCGTTGGCTGGCGGGCATCGCCAGTGCCTGGGTGTTCGTGGCCGGGGGGCTGCTGGCGGCCCGGCTGGGCAGTGTCTGGCCCCGCCATGCCGGCCTGATGCTGGGCCTGTACTATGGTGGCGTGGGCAGCGGCATCGTGCTGTCGTCGCTGGCGGTGCCGACCGTGCTGGCTTGGGCGGCGGATCGGCCGCACGCCTGGGCGTGGGCCTGGTGGGCCTTGGCCGTGGCCTGTCTGGCGGCCACCGGGGGCCTGGTCCACGCCTGGCGCGGCCTGGGCACGCTGGGGCTGACGGGCGCCGCCCCGCCGGCGCCGGCCAGTTCGCCGGCGCCCGCCGCTGCCGGGGGGGCGGCCCACACCGGGGCGCTGCTGCGGGCGTTTGCCCCCTCGCTGGCGGGCTACGCCTTGTTTGGGGTGGGCTACATCGGCTATATGACGTTCGTGATCGCGCTGCTGCGCGATCGCGGCACCCCTGCGGCTGAAATCACGCTGTTCTATGCCCTGCTGGGGGTGGCGGTGATGGCGTCGTCGCGCCTGTGGGCCGGGCTGCTGGATCGGCACCGCGACGGACAGCCCCTGGCGCGGCTGAATGCATTGCTCGGACTGGCCACGGTGTTGCCGGCCCTGACCCACGCCTGGCCGGTGCTGCTGGCGTCGGGCCTGCTGTTTGGCGCGGTGTTTTTGTCCGTGGTTGCGTCCACCACGGCGTTGGTGCGCCACAACCTGCCCGCGGCGCGTTGGGCGGCGGGCATCAGCGCCTTCACCATCGTGTTTGCGGCGGGCCAGATCGTCGGCCCGGCCGTGGTGGGCTGGATCGGCGACGGCCCCGGGGGGCTGGAGCGGGGGTTGGTGTTCTCGGCGGGGGCGCTGTGGCTGGGGGCGCTGGCCGCGTGGCGCCAGCGTGCCCTGTCCTGAGAAAAAAAGCGGGCTTTCCGCAGAAAGCCCGTCCCAAGGAGCGTTTTTGGAGAGATCGGGCGGCCCGTCACCGCCCGTGTGCGGACAGGGCCGCGATCAGAAGTCGTGGCGCATGCCGAAGGCGACCAGGCGCTCGTCCTTGGTCTTGGCCCCGACGTTGTTCTTCACCACCACGTCGCGGTAGCCGGCGTACAGGCGCGTGCGCTTGGACAGGGCATAGGTGGCGCCGAGGGCGAAGCCGCTGGCCTTGCCGTTCTTGGCGCCGCCGGCCGAGTCCTTGGTCTTGCTGTAGGCATAGCCGCCGGAGAAGGCCCAGGCCCCGACCGGCACGGTCACGCCCAGCGCGTATTCGCTGTCGTCGCCGTTGGCGGCGCTGCCCTTGCGCTGGTTGTATACGCCCGACACCGAGAAGCTGCCGAAGTCATACATCGCGGCCAGCGCGGTGTACTTGTCGGATTTGTCCTTCTCGTTTTGGTGGGCCAGAGCGACCTCGAATTCCTTTTGCTTGTAGCCGACCTTGAAGGCGTACTTGTCCTGGGAGACGCCGGCCTTCTCGTCCAGCGAGACGTCGATGCCCGCGTAGAAGCCGCCCATGTTGGGGCTGTAGTAGCTGATCTTGTTGTCGAAGCGCGAGGCATAGTCGCCGCCCGACTTGAACACGCCGTTGCTGGAAGCGGTGAAGGCCGAGTCGAACACATTGCGGCTCTGGCCCAGGGCGCGCACGTCGTCGTACACCGTGGTGCTGCGGCCGAGCTTGACCTCGCCGAAGCCACCCATCAGCGACAGGCTGGATTCGCCTTTGAAGTATGGGTCTTGCGACGCGCCGGTGTCGGCGTTGAAGCGGTTTTCCAGCTTGAAGGCCGCCTTCAGGCCGCCGCCCAGATCCTCGGTGCCGCGCAGGCCCCAGCGCGAGGTGGTCAGACCGCCGTCGCCGCCCTGGAACATCTGGGTGGTGGAGGTGTTCTTGACCTTGTCCTTGAGGTTGCCCACCGACAGGTCCACGCGACCGTACAGCGTGACGTTGGATTGGGCCAGGGCGGCCCCGGTGGCCATCAGGGCGGCCAGGGCGATCAGGGATTTTTTCATCGTCGGATTTCCTAGGGTTGAACCAGAAAGCGGCAGCCCCGGATGGGGGGCTGCAACCGGGGATGGGTGGCCCGGAGGGCCGAACCACAGGGGCTATTGCACCGGCCCCTGATGACGGTGATGTTAAGTCAATTCGTGATGACCCGAATGTTGTTCATAAACAACGTCATCGGGCTTCACACGCGCCTCAAGGCTGGGCGTCAAAGACCTGGATGGTCCACGGCTGCGACGACGCCGGATCGACGCTCACCTCCACCGCGCGCACGTCGGCCGCGCCCGGCACCTGCAGGCGTGTCAGGTTCAGCACCGGCTTTTTCCGGTGCTTGAAGGGGTTGTCGAAGGCCAGCACATGGCTGTCGCCGTGGATCAGCAGGACCGGACGGCCCCACTGCGCCGCCAGCGGCACCAGCGTGTCGCCGATGCTGGCGGCAAAGCCCGAGTGGCGCGGGAACGTCTCCACCGGCTGCTGGTTGTCGAACGGGTCGGCCTGCATGGCCACCACCATGGCGCGCGCGTTGCGCTGCTGCGCCAGTTCGAAGGCAGCGCGCAGCCAGGCGACGTTGGCGCGGTCGCGCTCGAAAAATTCCGCCACGGCCTTGGGGTCGCGCGTCTCGAAGTTGTTGTTGCTGCCGACGATGTGCACGGCGACGAACAGCACGTCGCCGGCCCACCAGCGCTGGTTTTCCACATAGGGCGCGAAGGCGGGCATGACGGTGGACTGGTTTTCCACCGCGATGGGCTGCTGGCCGAGCGATCGGCCGGGGGTGTAGAAGCGCTGGCGCAGCGTGGCCAGGCGCTCCAGCGGGTCGTAGCTGCCGTTGTTGGCGCGGTGGCAGTCGGTCCACTCGTTGTCGCCCGGGGTATAGACCACGGCACCGCGGTAGCGGCCAAAGTGCTCCAGCTGGGCGGAAAACTCCTCGTTGCTGCACAGCGTGGAGCCGGCCTTGAAGTCGCCGACGTGGACGGTGAAGGCCGGCTGCAGCGCGTTGACGCGCTCGATCAGCGCGCGGTAGGGCGGATAGCTCTTGTCAGGGGGGCCATAGGGCATGTCGCCCAGCGCGACGAAGCGCACGGTCTGGGCCGCGACGGTGCCGGCCAGCAGCACGGCCGTGGCGGCGACGGCGCCGCGCCACGCCAGGGGCAAAAGGGGAAAACGCATGGGGTCGGGCTCCTCAACAAAACCGGCCCCGAGGGGCCGACAGATCGGGGCGAACGGACCGGGTGTCCGCCCGGTGGTCACAGGCCGATGACGCCGCCGTCGTTCTTGGTGATGACGACGGTGGCCGAGCGCGGACGGCCGCCGTCCGGCCAGCGCGAGTACTTGGTCGGCGCGTCCGGGTCGCTGCGCTCGCTGGGGCTTTCGCCCGGGTGCTGGATGTTGATGAACATCGTGCGCAGGTCCGGCGTCATCGCGATGCCGGTGACCTCGCAGCCGCGCGGGCCGACCAGGAAGCGGCGGATCTCGCCCTTGGTCGGGTCGCAGGCCAGCATCTGGTTGTTGGGCAGGTTGGCATAGTCGCCCTTGCCCAGCGTCGAGGTGGACACGTCGGTCTGGATCCACAGCACGCCGCGCGGATCGACCCACAACCCATCCGGGCTGCCGAAGATGTCGCCGCGGATGTTGCCCTTGGCCTCGGCGCGCGGCAGCGACGGGTCGCCCGCCATCACGAAGTGGTTCCACGTGAAGCGGGTGGCGTCTAGGTCACCGCTTTCCTTCCAGCGGATGATGTGGCCCATGGTGTTGTTGGCGCGCGGGTTGGCCGCATCCGCACCGGGGCTCTTGTCGCGGCCGCGGTTGCTGTTGTTGGTCAGGGTGCAATAGACCTCTTTGCTGATCGGGTCCACGGCGGTCCATTCCGGGCGGTCCATCTTGGTGGCGCCCAGGGCGTCGCTGGCTTGCCGCGCCTGGATCAGCACCGCGCCCTGGTTGGCAAAGCCGTTGGCGGCGGTCAGCGGACCGCGGTCGTGCACCAGCGGCAGCCACTCGCCGCTGCCGTCGGCGTTGAACTTGGCCACATACAGCGTGCCGTGGTCGAGCAGGTCGCGGTTGGCCGCAAAGCCGCCCGGCTTGACGCGGTCGCGGCTGACGAACTTGTAGATGTATTCGAAGCGCGCGTCCTCGCCCATGTACACCACGGCGCGGCCGTCGTCGGTCAGCGCCACCGCGGCGCCCTCGTGCGCCGCGCGGCCGAGCGCCGTGCGCTTGATCGGCGTCATGGTCGGGTCCATGGGGTCGATTTCGACCACCCAGCCAAAACGGTTCGGCTCGTTGGGGTGCCGGGTGGCGTCGAAGCGTTCGTCGAATTCGTGCCAGCGGTAGCCGGCGCCGTCTTTCTTCAGGCCCCAGCGCTTGCCGTGCGCATCGGGCTGGTCCGGGCCGTGGAAGTAGTTGATGAAGTTTTCTTCGCAGGTCAGGTAGGTGCCCCAGGGGGTCTGGCCGTTGGCGCAGTTGTTGATCGTGCCCAGCACCCGCGTGCCCGTCGGGTCGGCCGCGGTCTTCATCCAGGTGTGGCCGGCGGCCGGGCCGCTGATCAGCATCGGCGTGGTCGCGGTGATGCGGCGCGCGTACTTGGACGGCAGCACCTGGCGCCAGCCGTTCGGGCCGGCTTCGATCTCGATGATCGACACGCCGTGCGCGGCCTGCGCCTTGCGCACCTTCTCGGCGCTCCAGGTCTTCATGCCGTCCGGGTGCAGCAGGCCGTCATCGGTGTACTCGTGGTTGATGGCCAGCAGCCCGCGCTTGCTGCCATCGAGCGGGAAGTAGCTCATGCCGTCGTGGTGCATGCCGGCTTGCAGGGCCTGCTCCTCGGCGGTGTTGGAGCCGTCGGTCTTGAATGCCGGCATCTTGCCGGCCACGCCCACCGCATCGCCCCAGCGGTTGAGCACGCGCGCGGTGTAGCCCGGGGGCACCAGCACCTCGTCGACGTCGCGCATGGGCACACTGGCAAAGCCGATGCCGCGCCCCAGGGCCGCGGCGTTGGGGCCACCGGTGCTGGCGCAGCCCGCCAGCAGGCCGCCGCCAAACAGCGCGGCGGTGGCGCTGGCCAGCGCGCCGCGCACGAAAATGCGCCGCGCCGGGTCCGACACCTCGTGGATGGTCGGGTTGGCGCTGCGGTTGGAGTCTTCCATCAGGTCGAAGTCTTTGGCCATGGTGCGTCGTCGTCTTGCGTGAAGAGGCCGCCATCTTCGACCGAGGGCGTGACAGACCGATGACAGCGCGCCAGCGCGTCAACGGCACTCGGGCAGCGGATAGCGGTCGGGGAAGACGTCGCGGTAGGTGCGGCCCGTCTCGCCGTCGAACGGCAGCTCACCGCGGTAGCGCGCGGCTTCCAACTCGGCTCGCACTTCGGCGCGGGTGCGGCCTTCGGTGGTCGTGGCGCGGGCGGCGCGCACCGGCTGGGCCGTGTTCGAGGCGGCCACGTCGGCGGCGGAGAACTCGCCCGATGCGACGGGGAAGCTCGCGGCCGATGCGGCGGCGGTCGCGGCCAGCAGCGAGGTGGCGATCAGGGTGCGCAGAGAGAAGCGGTTCATGGCGTTTCCTTTCGTCTGGACAGAGAGAGATTGCTGGAGAGGGCCGTTGATGCAGCCCGTGGAATGAACTGTACTAACGAAAGATTTGTCGATAAACCTCTTTGCCAAGAATGCAATATTGCAGATTTAGAAATAAACATCGACAATCTACCCATGGACCGGCTTCAATCCCTTCGCGTCTTCCAGGCGGTGGCCGATGCCGGTGGCTTTGCCGCCGCCGCGCGCGCCCTCGATCTGTCGGCCGCCAGCGTGACGCGCATGGTCGCCGACCTCGAAGCGCAACTGGGCGTGCGCCTGCTGCAGCGCACGACGCGCCGCGTGGTCTTGACCGACGAGGGCGCCGCCTATCTGGAGCGGGTGCGGCGCATCCTGGCCGATTTGGACGAGGCCGACGCTCTGGTGAGCCAGCGCAGCCAGACGGTGGCCGGTGTGCTGCGGGTGCTGGCCACGCCGGTGCTGGCCAGCGTGCTGGTGGCCCCGGTCGTGCCGCGGCTGACGGCGCGGCACGCCGCCCTGCGCGTCGAGGTGGATGTCGAGAGCTACGCCGTCCCCTCGGTGGAAGAGCACGACGTGGCGCTGTTTGCCGTGGAAGGCACGGTGGATACGGGCCTGATCGCGCGCCGCATCGCCAGCGGGGTGAGCGCGCTGGTCGCCGCGCCGGCCTATCTGCAGCGCGTCGGGCGGCCGACCCGGCCCGAGGATCTGATGCACCACCACTGTCTGCGCTACCGCCCCCCGGGGCAGCACGCCCACGCGTGGACCCTGTGGCGCGCCGACCAGCCGGACGCCGTCAGCCGGGTGGCGGTGGAGCCCGTCGCCTGCAGCAACCATGTCGAGGCGCTGCTGCGCATGGCGCTGGAGGGCGGCGGCATTCTGGCGGTCTCGCTGGATCTGGTCGCGCACCGGCTGGCCAGCGGCGAGCTGGTGCGCGTGCTCGACGGCTGGGTCACGGACCACTGGTCCCTCTACGCCGCGCTGCCCAGCCGCCGCCACCTGCCGGCGCGCACGCGGGCCTTTTTGGACGAGCTGACGCACGAGACGGCGACGCTGCTGCGGACGTAGGCAGACGCCGGCCGCCGCGAGGCGCTCGCGCGGTGACGGCCGGGGCGTTGGCGCCTTGCCGCCTGGGCCGATTGGCACCCTGGCCCGCGGGGCGGGCGCGGTATCGTCCCTGCCCGCCGGGCCCCTGTCGGGCCGATGACTCCTCCGCCCCATGCTGCGCCCCTCCCTGCTGCGTTCCGACACCCAGCTCAACACCGACAGCTACTACGAAGCCAGCGTGGTGCGGCCACCGGCACAGCCCGCGCTGGCCGGCCGCCAGCGCGCCGACGTGGTGGTGGTGGGCGGGGGCTTTGCGGGCCTGAGCGCGGCGCTGGAACTGGCCGAGCGCGGGCGCCGCGTGGTCCTGCTGGAGGCCGATCGCATCGGCGCCGGTGCCAGCGGGCGCAACGGCGGCCAGGCCATCGTCGGCTATGCCTGCGGCATGGGCGTGTTCGAGAGCCAGCTCGGGCGGGCCGCCGCCCGCGCCGCCTGGGAGGGGTCGCTGGAAGCGGTGCGTTTGATCGACGAGCGCATCGCGCGCCACGGCATCGATTGCGACCGCGAGCACGGCTACCTGTACGTCGCCGATCGCCCGCGCAAGGCCCGCGCGCTGCGCGCCGAGATGGAGGCGCTGGCGCGCGACTACGGACTGGCCACGACCTGGGTCGAAGGGGCCGAGGTGCGCCGCCACATCGACAGCCCGCGCTACGTCGCTGCGGCGTACGAGACCGTTTCCGGCCATCTGCACCCGCTCAAATACGCGCTGGGGCTGGCGCGCGCGGCCCAGTCGGCCGGGGCCGTGCTGCACGAACACAGCCCCGTGCGCCGGCTGCAGCGCCACGCCGACGGCGTGGCGGCCCACACCGATGCGGGCGTGGTGGAGGCGGAGTTTGCCGTCGTCGCCGGCAACTGCACCCTGGCCGAACACGGCCCCGGGGTGCTGGCCGACATCCACCCGCGCATCATGCCGGTGGGCACCTACATCCTGGCGACCGAGCCGCTGCCGCGCGCGCTGGCCGCGTCCCTGATCCCGGGCCGCGCGGCCGTGTGCGACAACAACGTGGTGTTGGATTATTTCCGCCTCAGCGCCGACGACCGGTTGCTGTTTGGCGGGCGCGTCAGCTACACCACCATGACGCCGCTGCGTCTGCGCGAGACGATGCACCAGCGCCTGCTGGCGGTGTTTCCGCAACTGGCGGGCACGCCCACGGCCCATCTGTGGGGGGGCTTCGTGGACATCACCATGAACCGTGCCCCCGACTTCGGCCGCGTGGGGCAGCGCCTGTACTACCTGCAGGGCTTCAGCGGGCACGGGGTGGCGCTGACCGGCCTGGCCGGGCGCCTGGTGGCCGAGGCGATCACGGAGCAGTCCGAGCGCTTCGATCTGTTCGCGCGGCTGCGCCACCACGCCTTTCCGGGCGGGCCGTGGCTGCGCACCCCGGTGCTGGCGCTCGGCATGGCGTGGCACCGCTGGCGCGATGCGCTGGGGGGGTGAGCGCTGGTCCGGCTCGCAGGGCGGTCAGTGCAGCGCGCGGCGCACCGCCGCCACGATGCGGCGCGCGCTCGGCTCGATCTGCGCCGGCTGGGCGTAGCCATAGCCGATCAGCAGCCCGCGCAGGTCGCGCCGCTGCAGGCAATAGGCCGACAGCGGCCGCACCGAAATGCCCTCGGCCGCCAGGGCGTCCGCCACGGCGCGGTCGTCCACCGTCAGCGGCAGCCGCAGGCACAGGTGCAGCCCCTGGGCCGCGCCGGTGATGTGCACGCCCTCGGCATCCAGCAGCGGGGCCAGCGCATGCAGCAACTGCGCGCGCCGGCCGGCGTAGGTCTGGCGCGTGCGCCGCAGCGCGGCGGCGAAGTGGCCCATTTCGATGAACTCCGCCAGCGCTGCCTGCAGCGGCAGTTGGCCGGGGCGGTGCAGGTCGTAGTGCGCCTGGCGAAACGCCTCCACCAGGCCGCGCGGGGCCACCAGATAGCCCAGCTTCAGCCCCGGGTACAGCACCTTGGAAAACGTGCCCAGGTAACAGACCCGGCCGTCGTCGTCCAGTCCGGCGAGCGACGCGATCGGCGCGCCGTCGAAGCGAAACTCGCTGTCGTAGTCGTCCTCCAGCACCCAGGCATCGGCGCGCGCGGCCTGCGCCAGCAGCGCACGCCGGCGCACCAGCGACATTACCGCGCCCGTCGGGTACTGGTGCGACGGGGTGACATAGATCAGCCGGGGCGTGGCGTCGGCCGTCGCCGGGGGCGCCAGCCCCTCGGCGTCCACCGGGATGGGCTGCAGCCGCAGCCCGCAGGCGGTGAAGGCCTTGATCGCGCCCCAGTAGGCCGGGTCCTCGATCCACACGGTGTCGCCCGCATCGGCCAGCAGCCGCGCGCACAGCTCCAGCGACTGCTGCGTGCCGGTGGTGATGAGCACCTGCTCCGGGTCCAGCCGCACGCTGCGCGAGACGCGCAGATAGTCCGCCACCGCACGCCGCAGCGGCCCGTATCCGCCCGAGGTGGTGTAGTCCAGCATCTCGGGCCGCGCGCTGCGCCAGTGCCGGTTTTGCAGCCGCTGCCACAGCGCCACCGGAAAGGCGCTGAAATCCGCCGTCCCCGGGGTGAAGGGCTGGATCTCCAGCTCCCGCGCGCCGTAGTGCTCGGCCAGCACCCGTCCGCGCGCCGACAGGCCCGGCAGCCGCGTGGTGGCACCCGCCCCCCCGCGCCGGGCGACCGGGACAGTCTGCGGCAGTTGGTCGTGCACATAGGTGCCGCTGCCCACCCGGCTGATCAGATAGCCCTCGGCCCCCAGTTGCTCCAGCGCCGCCACCACGGTGTTGCGCGACAGCCGCAGATCCTGCGCCAGCTCGCGGCTGGAGGGCAGACGGTCGCCCGCGGACAGCCGCCCGTCCAGCATGGCGCGGCGCAGCGCCTCGTACAGCCGCCGGTTCAGCGGCAGTCCGCCCCCGGGGCCGGCCGGGCCGTCGGGGCGGGCCATTTCGGTCAGCAAAAAATCGGCCAGCAGGGCGGAGGATTGGGTCATACGAAAACGTCCTGGCACCGGCGTTGCGCCCGGTCAATTGGCCCCATGCCGTGGGGTCAAATGGCACCAATTGTGCACCCAATCGGCCGCCAGAATGGTTCTGAACATGCTTGCCTTCCCGTCCACCCCCCTCGTCTGGATGCCGGCGGACCACCGCCTGCTCGGCGACCACGACCACGCCATGCCGTTTTTGCTGCTGGGCGACAAATACGCCCGCGCGGTCAAGGTGGGCGCGCAGGCCCAGCCGGTCATGTTTCCGCTGGCGGATGCCGCCGACGTCCCGGCGCTGTTGGCCGGCGTGGACGGGGTCGTCTTGACCGGCTCGCCGTCCAACGTGCACCCGCGCCACTTCGGCGAGGCCGTCGCCGATCCGGCGCTGCCGCTGGACGAGGCGCGCGATGAGGTCACTCTGGCCGTGGTGCGCCATGCGCTGGCCGGGGGCATCCCGCTGCTGGGCATCTGCCGCGGCTTTCAGGAGATCAACGTCGCCCTCGGCGGCAGCCTGCACCAAGCGGTCCACGCCCTGCCCGGGCATTTGGATCACCGCGAGCCCAAAGCCGCCCCGCTCGACGAACAGTACGGCCCGCGCCACGAGGTGACGCTGCAGCCCGACAGCCTGCTGTACCGGTTGGCGGGTGGCGCGCCCACGGTGCGCGTCAATTCGTTGCACGGGCAGGGCATCCGCCGTTTGGCGCCGGGCCTGCGGGCCGTGGCGCATGCGCCCGACGGGCTGATCGAAGCCGTCGAATTCGACCATGCGCACGCCTTTGCGCTGGCTGTCCAGTGGCACCCCGAGTGGCGCTGCTGGGACGACCCGCTGTCCAGCGCCATCTTCCGCGCCTTTGGCGAGGCGCTGCGCCAGCGCCGCGCGCGCCGCGAGGCCGATGCGCGCGCCTTTGCCGCCGCGCCCGAACTCCCTTAGGCTGTTCCCTGGGCCCGGTTCTGGTTTTCGGCCATGCTTGAGGCCAGAATGACCGGGCAACCCCCGCGGGCGCCGCAGGCCCTGCCGGCCCTGGCGCCACCCCCCGGGCAACGGAGCAACCCATGAGCAGTTCCAAAGACCTCAAATCCTTCAACGATCTCGAGCAGTGGCTCAACGAGCGGCGCGTCACCGAAGTCGAGTGCCTGGTCCCCGACCTGACCGGCGTGGCGCGCGGCAAGATCCTGCCGCGCGAGAAATTCACCGAAGACCGCGGCATGCGCCTGCCTCAGGCCATCGTGGCCATGAGCGTGACCGGCGAGCAGCCCAAGAGCGGGCCGTACTACGACGTCATCGAGCCCACCGACCGCGACATGCAGCTGCGCCCGGACCCGACCACGGCGCGCATCGTCCCGTGGGCCAGCGACCCGACCGCGCAGGTCATCCACGACTGTTTCGACCACAGCGGCAAGCTCATCCCCTACGCGCCGCGCAGCGTGCTGCGCCACGTCTGCGGCCTGTACGAGGCGATGGGCCTGGAGCCGGTCGTCGCGCCCGAGCTGGAGTTCTACCTCACCGCGCGCAACACCGACCCCAACACCCTGCTGCACCCGCCCATCGGCCGCAGCGGACGCGCCGAAACCTCGCGCCAGGCCTACTCCATCGACGCGGTCAACGAGTTCGATCCCCTGTTCGAGGAGATCTACGACTACTGCGACAAGATGGAGCTCAACGTCGACACCCTGATCCACGAGGTCGGCGCCGGGCAGATGGAGATCAACTTCTTCCACTCCCACCCGCTGGCGCTGGCGGACGAGGTGTTCTTGTTCAAGCGCACCGTGCGCGAGGCCGCCCTGCGCCACGACATGTACGCCACCTTCATGGCCAAGCCCATCGCGGGCGAGCCGGGCAGCGCGATGCACATCCACCAAAGCATCGTGGACAAGGCCACCGGGCGCAACATCTTCAGCAACGAGGACGGCTCGCCGTCCGAGGCCTTCGGGCACTACATCGGCGGGCTGCAGCGCTACATCCCGGCCGCGATGGCGCTGGTGGCGCCCTACGTCAACAGCTACCGGCGGCTGGCGCGCCACACCGCCGCGCCCATCAACATCGAGTGGGGCCACGACAACCGCACGGTCGGCATCCGCTCGCCGATCGCGCCGCCGCAGGCGCGCCGCGTCGAAAACCGCGTCATCGGCGCCGACGCCAACCCCTACGTCGCCATGGCCATGACGCTGGCGTGCGGCTATCTCGGCCTCGTCAACAAGATCAAACCCAAGCCCGAGATGCGCGGCGACGCCTACCTCTCGGCCTATGCGCTGCCGCGCAGTCTGGGCGAGGCGCTGGACTGGCTGCGCCGCGAGCCCGACTTGCACCATGTGCTGGGCGAGGAGTTCATCACGATTTACACCGAGATCAAGGAACTCGAGTTCGAGGAGTTCATGAAAGTGATCTCGCCCTGGGAGCGTGAGCACCTGCTGCTGCACGTCTGACCGCACCGACCATCCCGAGGAGTCCGCCCATGAATGCCCCCGCCGACCGCCTGCCCCAGCCCAGCGCGCACACCCGCGAGCTGCAGGCGCTGGACAGCGCGCACTTTTTGCACCCCTTCACCGACCACCAGGCGCTGGCGGCCAAGGGCGCGCGCGTCATCACCCGCGCCGAGGGCATCTACATCTGGGACTCCGAGGGTCACCGCATCCTGGACGGCATGAGCGGCCTGTGGTGCGTCAACGCGGGCTACGGCCGGCGCCCCCTGGCCGAGGCCGCCTACCGCCAGATGCTGGAGCTGCCCTTCTACAACACCTTTTTCCAGACCACCACCGAGCCGGCGGTGCGGCTGGCGGCGCGGCTGTCCGAACTGGCCCCGCCGGTGGACGGGCGGCGGTTTTCGCACGTCTTCTTCACCAGCAGCGGCTCGGAGGCCAACGACACCAATGTGCGCCTGGTGCGCCGCTACTGGGATCTGATGGGCCAGCCGCAGCGCAAGGTCATCATCAGCCGCTGGAACGCCTACCACGGCTCCACCGTCGCCGCGGCGTCGCTGGGCGGCATGGGGGGCATGCACGAACAGGGCGACCTGCCCATCCCCGGCATCGTCCACATCCAGCAGCCCTACTACTGGGATCTGCGCGAGCCGGGCGAGACGCCGGCCGAGTTTGGCGTGCGCGCCGCGCGCTGGCTGGAGGAAAAAATCCTGGAGGTCGGCCCGGACAAGGTCGCGGCCTTCATCGCCGAGCCGGTGCAGGGCGCCGGCGGCGTCATCATCCCGCCCGAGACCTACTGGCCCGAAATCCAGCGCATCGTCGACCGCTACGGCATCCTGCTCATCTCCGACGAGGTGATCTGCGCCTTTGGCCGCTTGGGCCACTGGTTTGCCTACGAGCGCTTTGGCACCCGGCCCGATCTGGTGACGTTTGCCAAGGCGGTGACCAGCGGTTACATCCCGCTGGGGGGGGTGCTGGTCAACGAGCGCATCGCCCGCGTGCTGCACAGCGGCGGCGAGTTCACCCACGGCTACACCTACAGCGGCCACCCGGTGGCCTGCGCGGTGGGGCTGGCCAATCTGGACCTCATGGCCGCCGAGGCGCTGCCCCAGCGCGTGCGCGAGGACACCGGCCCCTACCTGGCGCAGCGCTTTGCCGAGCTGACCGACCACCCCCTGGTGGGCGTGGCCGAGACCTGCGGCCTGGTGGCGGGGCTCATTTTGGTGCGGGACAAGGCGACGCTGGCGCGCTTCCCCGAGGAGTGGGCCGTGGGCATGACCTGCCGCGGCCACTGCTTCGAGACGGGGGTCGTCATGCGCGCCGTCGGTGACCGCATGATCATCGCCCCGCCGCTGGTCATGACCCGCGCCGATATCGACGAAATGATCCGCCTCATCCGCACCGCGCTCGACGCCACGCTGGCAGATTTGCGACGGCAAGGCAAAACCTGAGCGGGGGGTGTCCTAGAATCCCACGCGAGCATCCAGGGGCGTCGTGGTGGGTCAAGTCCGCACCGGCCTGTTTGTTGCTTGGCAATCGTTCTGCGTTTACCCCCTCAAACTCTCGACTGGAGTGTGGACATGAAGAAGCGCTTGTTGGCCCTGGCCCTGGCCGCCGCGTTCGTCGCCGGCTGCGGCAAGAAGGAAGAACCCGTCGCCCAACCCGCCCCCGCGCCGGCCCCCGCCGTCGCCCAGGCCCCCGCCGGCCCCGTGCTGGATGCCGAGAAGGTGCTCAACATCTACAACTGGCCGGACTACATCCCCGAGGGCATGCTGGAGGCCTTCGAGAAGGAAACCGGCATCAAGGTCAACTACGACACCTTCGAGACCAACGAGGCGCTGCATGCCAAGCTGGTGGCCGGCAACACCGGCTACGACATCGTCGTGCCGGGCAGCGTGTTCGCCAAGCCGCAAATCGAAGCCGGCCTGTTCCAGCCGTTGGACAAAGCCAAGATCCCCAACTACGGCAACCTCGACGCCGGTGTCCTGAAGGTGCTGGACAAGGTGGACCCGGGCAACCAGCACCTCGTGCCCTGGGCGTGGAGCTTCACCACCGTCGGCGTCAACAAGACCAAGCTGGCCAAGGCGCTGGGCAACATGCCCATGCCCGACAACGCCTGGGACCTGGTGTTCGACCCCAAGTACACCGCCAAGGTCAAGTCCTGCGGCATCGCCTACCTGGATTCGCCGACCGAGATCATCCCGGTGGCGCTGCACTACATCGGCAAAGACGCCTATTCCAACGACCCGGCCGACTACAAGGCGGCGGTGGACATGCTGCTGAAGGTGCGCAAAGACATCCGCATCTTCAGCTCGACGATGATCGACGACATCGCCAGCGGCAAGGCCTGCGTGGCGATCGGCTGGGCCGGCGACATCAACATCGCCGCCGCCCGTGCGGCCGAGACCGGCTCCAAGGACGAGATCGTCGCGCTGCTGCCCTCCACCGGCGCGCTGGCGTTCTTCGACACGATGGCCATCCTGAAGGACGCCAAGCACCCGAACAACGCGCACGCGTTCATCAACTTCTTCCTCAAGCCCGAAAACGCCGCCGCGATGGCCAACGAGATGGGCTACAACGCCGGCAACACCCAGGGCAAGGACCAGATCAAGCCCGAGGTGGTCAACAACCCGTCGATCTTCCCGCCGGCGGACTACATGCCCAAGCTGATCCAGCCGAGCAGCTACACCAACGAGGCGCGCGAGGCCATGGCCTCGGCCTACAACGCGTTCAAGCGCGGCAAGTGATGCCAGGCGGTGTCCTCCCGCACCGCCGATGAGCCCGGGCTGTTCGTGCCACCGTGTATGAACAGCCCGTTTTATTTGTCCGTCGGCCCCGGCCGACCTGCAGGAGTGTGATCCGTCATGGCTGAAGCTCCCCGTGCTCCAGGCGAGCAGGAGAACTATCTGGTCACCGAAAAACTCGTCAAACGCTTTGACGAGGCGGTGGCGGTCGACGAGGTGTCGCTGTCGGTGCGCAAGGGCGAGATCTTTGCGCTGCTGGGCAGCTCGGGGTGTGGCAAGTCCACCCTGTTGCGCATGCTGGCGGGCTTCGAGACGCCGACCTCGGGCCGCATCCTGCTCGGCGGGCAGGACGTGGCGGGCCTGCCGCCCTACGAACGGCCGGTCAACATGATGTTCCAGAGCTATGCGCTCTTTCCGCACCTGGACATCTGGGAGAACATCGCTTTCGGCCTCAAGCGCGAGGGCCTGCCCAAGGCCGAGATCGCCAAGCGCGTGGACGACATGCTGGCGCTGGTGCAGCTCTCGCCCTATGCGCGGCGCAAGCCGCACCAGCTCTCGGGCGGGCAGCAGCAGCGCGTGGCGCTGGCGCGCAGCCTGGCCAAGCGGCCCAAGCTGCTGCTGCTGGACGAGCCGCTGGGCGCGCTGGACAAAAAGCTGCGCGAGCAGACGCAGTTCGAGCTGGTCAACATCATCGAGCAAGTCGGCGTGACCTGCGTGATGGTCACGCACGACCAGGAAGAGGCCATGACCATGGCCAGCCGCATCGCCGTCATGAGCAAGGGCCGCGTGCTGCAGGTCGGCACGCCGCAGGAGATGTACGAATTCCCGGCCAACCGGTTCGTCGCCGACTTCATCGGCAGCGTCAACCTGTTCGACGGCACCCTCAGCGTCGACGAGCCGGACCACTGCGCCGTCACCACGCCGCTGGGCGATATCCACGTCGGCCACGGCACCACGGGCACCGTCGGCATGCCGCTGTGCGTGGCCGTGCGGCCGGAGAAGATCGATATCGCCAAGACCCGCCCGGAAGGGGTGACCTGCAACCTGTTCCAGGGCCGCGTCAAGGAGATCGCCTACTTCGGCTCCTACAACAGCTACATCGTCGTCACCGCCGCGGGCAAGAAGGTGCGCATCACCGAGGCCAACACCTCGCGCCACGACCTGTCGGACATCACCTGGGACGACGAGGTCTGGTTCTGGTGGAGCGACACCGCCGGTGTCGTGCTGCGCGACTGAGGGCGCCCGTCCCGGAGAACCGCCATGGCCCAAAACCCCGCCTCGTCGCTGCTGTCCGTGCCGGGACGCCGCTTCGTCATCGCCGTGCCGTTCGGCTGGCTGACGGTGTTCTTCTTCCTGCCCTTCCTGATCCTGCTGTACATCAGCTTCGTGGACATGGGCACGGGGATCGACCCCTTCCAGCCCCTGTGGGATGCCACGGCCGGCGTGCTGCGCCTGAAGTACGAGAACTACTGGACCATCTTCAAGGCCGAGTGGGACGGCCCGCTGTTCCAGACGCTCTACATCGAGGCCTACGTCCGCTCGCTGCTGTACGCGGCCATCACCGCCACGCTGTGCCTGGTCATCGGCTATCCGTTCGCCTATTTCATCGCGCGCAGCCCGGCCTCGGTGCGCCCGGCGCTGCTGCTGATGGTGATGCTGCCGTTTTGGACCTCGTTCCTGCTGCGCGTCTATGCGTGGAAAGGCATCCTGGCCGACGCCGGCATCCTCAACCGCCTGTTGATGGCGCTGGGCGTGATCGACGAGCCGCTGCACATGCTCTACACCAACGTCTCGATGCTGGTGGGCATGACCTACGTCTATCTGCCTTTCATGGTGCTGCCGCTGTATGCCAACCTGGTCAAGCTCGACTGGCGGCTGCTGGAGGCGGCCTACGACCTGGGCGCCACGCCCTGGCGCGCCTTCTGGCTGGTGACGGTGCCGCTGTCCAAGGCCGGCATCATCGCCGGCTTCATGCTGGTGTTCATCCCGTCGGTGGGCGAGTTCGTCATCCCGTCGCTGCTGGGCGGCCCGGAAAACCTGATGATCGGCCGCGTGGTGTGGGACGAAATGTTCGCCGCCAACAACTGGCCGCGCGCCGCCGCTCTCGCCGTGGTGATGATCGGGCTGATCGTCGTGCCGCTGGCCATCTACTACCGCTACAGCGGCGAGCGCGCCGCCGGGCAGTCCTGAGGACCGGGGGACCGCACCATGGGCAACATCCTCACGCGCCACTTTGGCAAGGGCTGGCTGCTGCTGGTCTATGCGTTTCTGTACGCGCCGCTGCTGTTCATGATCGTGTTCTCGTTCAACAGCACGCGGCAGGACGCGGTGTTCACCGGCTTTTCGCTGCGCTGGTACCAGGCGCTGCTGGCCGACAGCAAGATCGTCAACGGCTTTTTCGTCTCGCTGAAGGTCGCGCTGACCACCGGCGTGCTGTCGGCGGTGCTGGGCACGTTCGCCGCCTTCGTGCTGGTGCGCTACCGGCGCTTCTGGGGGCGCACCGTGTTCTCGGGCATGGTCAACGCGCCGCTGGTGATGCCGGAGGTCATCATCGGCCTGTCGCTGCTGCTGCTGATGGTGGGGGCGCAAAACGTCTTTGGCTGGCCGCAGCGCGGCATGCTGACCATCATCCTGGGCCACACGCTGATGGGCATGGCCTACGCGATGGTGGTGGTGCAGTCGCGCCTGCTGGAGATGGACCGCCGCATCGAGGAGGCGGCGATGGACCTGGGCGCGCGGCCGCACCAGGTGTTCTTCCTTGTCACGCTGCCCAACATCGCGCAGGCGGTGCTGGCGGCCTTCCTGCTGTCGTTCACGCTGTCGTTCGACGACGTGGTGATCTCCGAATTCCTCTCCGGCCCCGGCGTCAACACGCTGCCGCAGGTAATCTTCGGCTACGCGCGCCGCGGCATCAATCCCACCATCTACGCCGCCGCGACGATCCTGATCGTCGTCGTCACCACCGTCATCGTCGGCTACGCCGTGTGGGTGGCGCGCGCCACGCGCCGGCGCGAGCGCGAGATCGCCGCCGCCGCGCGGGCCGAGGCCAAGACGCTGGGCGTGCGCTGACGGGATTGCTCCACCCTTTGCGAGGATGACCATGACCCCCGAAACCCCGTCCCTGACCCTGGATGGCCGTGCCTTCATCGACGGTCGCCGCGTCGAGGCGACCGATGGCCGCACCTTCGACTGCCACTCGCCCGTGGATGGCCGGCTGCTGACGGCCGTGGCGCGCGGCGGGCCCGCCGACATCGACGCCGCGGTGGCCGCCGCACGCGCCGCGTTCGAGGACCGGCGCTGGGCGGGCAAGCCCCCGGCGGCGCGCAAGCGCGTGCTCATCCGCTTCGCGGAGCTGATCCTGGCCCACGGCGACGAGCTGGCGCTGACCGAGACGCTGGACATGGGCAAGCCCTTGCGCTACGCCAAGGGCGTGGACGTCAACAGCGCCGCCAACTGCATCCGCTGGTACGGCGAGGCGGTGGACAAGGTGTACGACGAGATCGCGCCGACGCCCGACACGGCCCTGGCGCTGATCACGCGCGAGCCGGTCGGCGTGGTGGGGGTCATCGTGCCGTGGAACTACCCCATGATCATGGCGGCGTGGAAGATCGCGCCCGCCCTGGCCGCGGGCAATTCGGTCGTGCTCAAGCCCAGCGAAAAGTCGCCGCTGACGGCGCTGCGGCTGGCCGAGCTGGCGCTGGAAGCGGGCATTCCGCCGGGCGTGTTCAACGTCGTGCCGGGCTACGGGCCGGAGGCGGGCAGCGCGCTGGCGCTGCACATGGACGTGGACTGCATTGCGTTTACCGGCAGCACGCGCGTGGGCAAGCAGATCCACGTGATGGCCGGGCAGAGCAACCTCAAGCGCGCCTGGACCGAGCTGGGCGGCAAGTCCCCCAACATCGTGTTCGCCGACTGCCCGGATCTGGACCGCGCGGTCGAGGTGGCCGTGGGCAGCATCTTTTTCAACCAGGGCGAGAGCTGCAATGCCCCCTCGCGTCTGTTTGTCGAGGCGTCCATCAAGGACGCCTTCCTGGAAAAAGCCCTGGCCCTGGTGCCGCGCTACCAGCCGGCCAATCCGCTGGACAAGAACACCGTCATGGGCGCGATCGTGGACCGCATCCAGCTCGACACCGTGTTGCGCTACATCGAGCAGGGCCAGGCCGAGGGCGCCCGGCTGCTCGCCGGCGGGCAGGCGGTGGAGCCGGTGCCCGGCGGCTGCTATGTGCAGCCGACCATCTTCGACGGCGTGACCAACGACATGACCATCGCGCGCGAGGAGATCTTCGGCCCGGTGCTGTCGGTGATCGCCTTCACCGATGCGGCGGATGCGGTCCGCCAGGCCAATGCCAATGTCTACGGCCTGCAGGCGGCGGTGTGGACGCGCGACCTGAACAAGGCGCACGGCGTGGCGCGGGCCCTGCGCGCGGGCACGGTGCACGTCAACCAGTACGACGAGGACGACATCACCGTGCCGTTTGGCGGCTTCAAGCAAAGCGGGGTGGGGCGCGACAAGTCGCTGCACGCCTTCGACAAGTACACCGAGCTCAAGACGACCTGGATTCGCATCGACAGCCCGGTGTGACCGTGGACCACGACGCTGCCCTGCATGCCACGGTCGAGCGGCTGTCCGCACAGGGCATCCATTCGATCCTGGCCACGTTCACCGACCTGCTGGGGGCACCCAAGGGCAAACTCGTGCCGCTGGCGGCATTGCCCAAATGGGTACGCGAGGGGGCCGGTTTTGCCGGCCCCAGCATCTGGGGCACGGGCCTGCCCCGCCTGGGGGCGCGCAGCGAGTATTTTGGCCGCGTGCAGCCCGACAGTCTGCGCCCGCTGCCCTTCATGCCCGGGGTGGCGCATGCCGTGTGCGACGGCTATGCGGGGGGCGAGCCGCTGGAGACCTGCTCGCGTCAGGTGCTGCGCCGGCAGTTGGATCGGCTGCGCGCGCGGGGTTGGACGGCGTGGGTGGGCATCGAGCCCGAGTTTTTTCTGCTCCAGCGCCGCCCGGACGGCGGCTGGCGCGCGGGCGATGGCCTCGACCGACTCGACAAACCGTCCTACGACCTGCAGGCCATCCACCGCCAGCGGGGGTTTCTGGACGACATGCGCACGGCGTTGGGCGCGCTGGGTTTCGAAATCGAGCAGATCGACCACGAGGACGCCAACGGCCAGTACGAGATCAATTACCGCCACGACGAGGCGCTGGCGGCGGCCGACCGCTACCAGCTCTTCAAGCTTACCGCGCATGCGGTGGCGGACCGGCACGGCTTCGTCTTCAGCACCATGCCCAAGCCGCTGGCCAACGCCCCCGGCAGCGGGCTGCACTTTCACCTGAGTCTGACGGATGCCGAAGGGCGGGCGCTGATGGCCGATCCCACGGCGCCGCTGGGTCTCAGCCCGCTGGGGGCGCGCTTTGCGGCCGGCTTGCTGCACCACGCCGATGCGTTGGCGGCGTGGTGTGCGCCCACCGTCAACAGCTACAAGCGGCTGGCGGCCGGGCGCAGCGCCTCGGGCACCACCTGGGCCCCGGTGTGGAAGGCGATCGGCGACAACAACCGCACCTGCCTGCTCCGCGCCGTGGCCGGGCGGCTGGAGTGGCGCTTGCCCGATCCCGCCTGCAACGTGTATCTGGCGCTGGCCGGCACGCTTGCCGCCGGCCTGTCCGGCATCGACCTAGCCCTGCCGGCCCCGACCCCGTGCGCGGACGATTTGTACGACCGCCACCGCGCGGGCGCGCCGCTGCCCGGTCGCCTGCCGCGCGACCTGGCGACTGCGCTGGAGGCGCTGACGCTCGACGCCCCCCTGCGCCGTGCCGTGGGCGAGGCGGTGTGCGAGCAGTGGTTGACCCTGAAGTGGGCCGAGTGGGACGCCTGGGCCGCTGCCGTGACCGACTGGGAATGGGCGCGCTACGCCGAGGCACCCTGACCTCGACGTCGTCTGCGGCTCAAGCGGCGAACGGGTAGTCCGTGTAGCCCTCGGCACCGCCACCGTACAGCGTGGCGCGCTGCAGGGGGTTCAGCGGCAGGCCTTCGCGCAGGCGGCGCGTGAGGTCCGGGTTGGCGATGAACGGCCGGCCAAAGGCCACCAGATCGGCCCCCTGGGCCAGGGCCTGCTCGGCCAGGGCGCGGTCGTAGCCGTTGTTGACCATCCAGGCCCCCGTTCCCCCCGCGTCGCGGTAGGCGCGGCGCAGTGCGGCGTAGTCGAACGGCTGCGGCCCTTGCTGGTAGTCGCGCGCGCCCCCGGTCTGGCCTTCGATCACATGCACATACGCCAGACCCAGCGGGGCGAGCTGGCGCACCACGTACTCGAACAGCGGCTGCGGATCGTCGTCCTGGGCGTCGTTGGCCGGCGTCACCGGCGACAGGCGGATGCCCACCCGCTCGCCGCCGATGGCCTGCGTCACGGCGGTCATCACCTCCCCCAGCAGCCGCGCCCGGTGCTCGATGGGGCCGCCGTAGGCGTCGGTGCGGTGGTTGCTGCCCCGGCGCAAAAACTGGTCCAGCAGGTAGCCGTTGGCAGCGTGGATTTCGATGCCGTCGAAGCCGGCTTCGATGGCGTTGAGGGCGGCCTGGCGGTAGGCGGCGACGATGCCGGGCAGCTCGTCCAGCCGCAGCGCCCGCGGCTCGGAGACGTCGACGAAGCCGCCCACGCGCCGGCCGTCCACGTCCTGCACCAGATACGTCTTGGCGGCGGCGCGGATGGCCGAAGGCGCCACCGGCGGCTGGCCACCCGGCTGCAGCGCCACGTGCGAAATGCGCCCCACGTGCCAGAGCTGCACCACGATGTGCCCGCCCTCGGCATGCACGGCGTCGGTGACGGCGCGCCAGGCGCGCACCTGTTCCGGCGTGTGCAGCCCCGGTGTGTCGGCATAGCCGTGCCCTTCCGGGCAGACCGGCGTGGCCTCGGCGATGATCAGGCCCGCGCCGGTGTCGGGCCGGGCCCGCTGGGCGTAGTAGGTGGCCATCAGCGCGGTGGGCACTTGGCCTGGGGCGCGGTTGCGGGTCAGCGGCGCCATCACGACGCGGTTGGGCAGCGTCCAGGCGCCGACGCGGATCGGGTCGAACAAAGAGGGGGACAAAGAGGCGGTCGGTTCCATGCCCGCCATGGTACTGGCGAGGGCCGCGTCTGTCGCGCGGCCGCTGTCGCCGCCGTGGCAGGGCGCGGCCGCGCCGGTCGAAGCTGCCGGGGCGGCTATCATGCGCCCGCGCATGAACACCCCGCCCACCCCCTCTGGTATCGAGACGGCCCCCGGCCCCTGGTGGTTGCGCTGGGTGGCGCGGCTGCCCCTGCCGTGGTTGCGCGCGGCGGGCGCGGCGCTGGGCGCCGTGTTGTATTTGGGGGCCGTGCGGCGGCGTGCGGTGGTGCACCGCAATCTGGCGCTGTGCTTTCCCCAGGCCAGCCCGGCGCAGCGCCGCCGTTGGGCGTGGCAGACGTTTTGTCACTTTGGCCAGGCTTTCGTGGACCGGGTGTGGCTGTGGCATGCCCCGCCCGCGGTTATTACCCGGCGCGTGCGGCTGGAGGGCGCTTGGGCCGCGCTGTCCGAGCCCGGCCCCCGGCTGCTGTTCGTGCCGCATTTCGTGGGGCTGGACGCGGCCTGGTCCCGGATGACGCTGGCATTCGATCGCCCGTGGGCCACGCTGTACGCCCCCCAGTCCCACCCCGCACTGGACGCCTGGGCCCGCCGTGGGCGCGGGCGGTTTGGGGCCCCGCGGATCGTGTCGCGGCGCGAGGGGGTGCGTGGCGTGGTGCGTGCGCTGCGCGACGGGGCGGCGGTTTGCCTGCTGCCCGACATGGACCTGGGCGCCGCGCAGTCGGTGTTCGTGCCGTTTTTTGGGGTGCCGGCGGCCACGGTCACCTCGCTGCCCCGGCTGGCGGCGGCCGCGCATGCGCCGGTCATCCCGGTGGTGGCGCGGCTGGATGCCCAAGGGTATCGGGTCTGGGTGGGCCCCGCCTGGGCGGACTACCCCAGCGGAGACGACGAGGCCGACGCCGCCCGCATGAATGCGGAGCTGCAGCGCTGGATTGCCGAAACCCCGGGCCAGTACCACTGGCTGCACCGCCGCTTCAAGACGCGCCCGCCGGGCGCCCCCGGGCTTTATTGACGCAGCGCAAAAGCCGGTCGCCCGGGCGCTGGACAAAGCCCGCGCGCGTCAACAGAATGAAATGTTATGCCTCCCACGCGCCTGCTCTCTGCGGCGGCTGCGGGCACGACGCGCTGTGCGACGTGTGTCCGGTCGCCCCGTTGCCTGGTGGCCCGCCTCGGGCAAACCGAGGGGGGCGACGGCATCGTGGAATTCGGCGTCTCCGCCGGCGAGCCCGTGCTGCGCCAGGGCGAACCCGTGCGGCATGTACTGGCCGCCAAGGTGGGCCTGTTGACGCTGCGCCGCCAAGGGCCCGCCGGGCCGGGGCGGGCCATCGCCGTGATCGGCCCCGGGCAGACCCTGGGCTTGCGCGTCTTGGCGGGGCAGGACGCCGCCCCGGTCGACGCCGTGGCCTTGACCGACGCGCGGGTCTGCGCACGGGCGGTCGTGCCGGGGGCGGTGGCGCCCGCCGTTTCGGCGGCGGTGCTGGCCGAATGCGTGCGCATGGCCGAGACCCTGGCCGACTGGGCGGCCATCGGCCGGCTGCCCCTGGCCGCGCAGCGGGTGGAGGCCGCGCTGCGCGGTCTGGCGGCCACCGCCGACACCCACCGCGTGGTGCTGCCGGACCGTGAGGTGCTGGCCGAGCTGACCGCCTGCGCGCCCGAGACGGTCTCGCGCGCCATCGCAACCCTGGTGCGGGCCGGCCGTCTGCAGCGCGGCGAGCGCCGCCGCATCGTGGTGCTGCCCCCGGCGGGGGCCGATGCGGCGCTGCCCATGCCCGATGGCGGCCTGCCCGTGGCGCGGCAGGACACACGCGCCGCCGACGATGCGATCAACCGACGTTTCGCGTGACAAATGTCACGCGCGGGCTTGATCGCGGTCAAACCCTATCCCTCCAATGACCGGTCTGTGGCAGGCTGGGTTCTCTGAGCACATCCATGCAGGGGGGATCGAGCCTTGCGCCGCAATTTGCCCGTCACGCAACGCGAGTACGCCTTCGACGGCCGTGTCACGCTGCTGTCCACCACCGACCCCAAGGGGCGGATCACCTACGCCAATGCGGCCTTCGTCGCCGTCAGCGGCTACGAGGCCGAAGAACTGATCGGCCAGCCGCACAACCTGGTGCGGCATCCCGACATGCCGCCCGAGGCCTTTGCCGACATGTGGAAGACCATCCAGTCGGGGGTGTCGTGGACGGCGCTGGTCAAAAACCGCCGCAAGAATGGCGATCACTACTGGGTGCGGGCCAATGCCGCGCCCATGGTGCGCGACGGGCAACTGGTGGGCTATCTGTCGGTGCGCACCGCGCCCGAGCGGGCCGAGATCGACGCTGCCGAGCGCCTGTACGCCGCCTTCCGTGAGGGGCGCGCGCGGGGCTGGGCCTTTCACCGCGGGCTGGTGGTGCGCACCGGTTGGCTGGCCGCAGGGCGCCGCCTGTTGCAGTGCGCCAGCACGGCCACCCGCATGCGGCTGGCGGTCTGGGGCGCGGCGCTGCTGCCCGCGGGGGGCGCTGCGGCCTGGGCGGCGCTGGGGGCGGGCGGCTGGCCGGCGTGGGCCCTGGGCGGCGCGGCGGTGGCCGGTGCCGCGCTGGCCGATGCCTTTCTGTCGTGGCAAATGGTGCGCCCGCTGCACGCCATCCGCTGCCATGCGCAGGCGGTGGCGGCCGGCAACCTCTACACCGAGCCGCCCCTGGACCGGGTGGACGACATCGGTCTGCTCGCGCGCTCCGTCAACCAGGCCGGCCTCAACCTGCGTGCCCTGGTGGACGATGTCGCCGCCCAGGTGGCCGGGGTCAGCGCGGCCAGCGAGCAGATTGCCCAGGGCAACGACGACCTGTCCCAACGCACCGAGCAGTCCGCCGCCAGCCTGGAGGAGACGGCAGCTTCCATGGAGCAGATCACCTCCACCGTCCAGCAAAACGCCGACCATGCCCGGTCGGCCAGCGACCTGGCGCGCCGCACCATGGAGGCGGCGGAGGCCGGTGGCCGCGAAATGACCGACGTGGCACAGACCATGGACCGCATTGCGGCCGGTTCGCAGCGCATCGCGGACATCACGGCGGTCATCGACTCGATCGCCTTCCAGACCAACATCCTGGCGCTCAACGCCGCCGTGGAGGCGGCCCGTGCTGGCGAGGCCGGGCGGGGCTTTGCCGTGGTCGCCGGGGAGGTCCGGGCGCTCGCCCAGCGCAGCGCCGAGGCGGCCAAAGAGATCAAGGCCCTCATCCAGGGCAGCGTGCAGCAGGTGGGCGACGGTGTGGCCCAGGCCCAGCAGGCGGGCGCGCGCATCGCCGCCATCGTGGAACAGATCAAGGGAGTGACGCAGCTCATCAACGACATTTCGGCCGCGAGCGCCGAGCAGTCGGCCGGCGTCGGCCAGATCGGCGAAGCCGTGGCCATGCTGGACCAGGGCACGCAGCAGAACGCCGCGCTGGTGGAGGAGCTCTCCGGCGCCGCGCGCAGCCTGCACGCGCAGGCGGAGCGACTGGCCGGTGCCGTGTCCGTGTGGCGCACCGGCGCCCGCGGCTGACCGGAGCGCCGCACCATGCCGATGTCGATGCCCGCTTCCGCGAACTCGGCGCACGATCCGGGCATCCCCGCCTTTCTGATCGAACAGGCCGAACACGCCTTGCAGCAGGAGTTTGGGCCCCTGGAGCGGGCGGTGTTCGATGCCGCGCCGGATGGCATTCTGGTCGTCGATCGCCAAGGCATCATCGTTGGCGCCAACCCGGCCCTGCTGCGCCTGACGGGTTATACCGAGGCCAGCTTGCTGGAGCGTCCGCTCGACATCCTGTTGCCGGAGTCGGCGCGCGGCAGCCACGGCCGGCGGCTGCAGCAGTTTTTCGCGCATCCCCACGAGCGGCCCATGGGCCGCATCGATGACCTGACCCTGCGCCGTGCCGATGGCTGTCTGGTACCGGTGGACATCGCGCTGGGCTTGGGCACCTGGCGCGACGGACCGTGCGTGGTGGCCTTCGTGCGCGACGTGACCGAGACGCGCCGCCTGACCGAGCGGCTGCGCCACCTGGCCGCGCACGATGTGCTGACCGGGCTGGCCAACCGCGGGCACCTGATGCTGCAGTTGCGCGAGGCGGCGGCGGCCGCGGTGCGCCACGGCCACACGGCTGCGCTGCTGTTGTTGGATCTGGACGACTTCAAGGGCATCAACGACACCCACGGCCACCCGGTGGGCGACCGCGTGCTGCAGCAGGTGGCGCAGCGCCTGCGCGAGACCGTGCGCACCGACGACGTGGTCGCCCGGCTGGGGGGCGACGAATTTGCCGTGCTGCTGCCGCGCGTGGATTCGCCGCCCGACGCGCTGCGCGTGGCCGACAAGCTGCTGCTGGCGCTGGGGCGGCCGATGCACATCGACGGCCTTCAGTTGGCCGTTGGCGGATCGATCGGCGTGGCCTGCTGCCCCCAGGACGCCCGCGACGCGGATGCGCTGATGCGCGACGCCGATCTGGCCCTGTATGCCGCCAAGGCCGATGGGCGCCAGCAGCCCGCACGCTATGCGCCGGCGCTCTCGCACGCCATGGACGAGCGCGCGCGGTTGACGGACCGTCTGCAGCACGCCCTGCGCTATGGCGGGCTGGCGCTGCATTACCAGCCACAGGTGGATGTTCGCAACGGCGCGGTGGTCGGGGTGGAGGCGCTGCTGCGCTGGACCGATCCCGAGCTGGGGGCGATCCCGCCGGCGCGCTTCATCCCCGTGGCCGAAGCCACCGGCCTGATCCTGCCGCTGGGGGACTGGGTGTTGCACGAGGCCTGCCGCCAACTGCGCGCCTGGGTCGATCAGGGCCTGCACCTGCGCGTGGCGGTCAATCTGTCGCCGCAGCAGTTTCGCCAGCCGGGCCTCGCGGCCCAGGTGCGCGACGTGCTGCAGGGGCACGGGGTGGCGCCCGCGCTGCTGGAGCTGGAAATCACCGAATCCCAAGCCATGACCGACCCCACCCAGGCGCGCCGCACGCTCACGGCGCTGGCCGACGAAGGGGTGACCATCGCGCTGGACGATTTCGGCACCGGGCACTCGTCGCTGGCGGTGCTCAAGCAATTGCCGGTGCAGCGGCTCAAGATTGACCGCACCTTCCTGCAGCACATCCCCGAGGACACCACCGACGGCGTGCTGGTGCGCGGCGTGCTGGCGCTGGCGCGCACCCTGCGGCGGGACGTGGTCGCCGAAGGGGTGGAAAACCCCGCCCAACTGGACTTTCTGCGCCGCTGCCGCTGCCCCGCGTATCAGGGCTGGCTGTTTGCCCCGGCGTTGCCGCCGGAGGCGCTGGCCGCCCGGTTGTCGGGTGAGGCGGCAGGCGGGGCGGCGGCCGGGGCGATGGGCTGCCATTCGGCGTAGCGGTTGCGCTCGCCGGACGGTCTAGCGGCTATGCGGGCAGGGGTTACTGATCCTGCGGTGCCTTGCAGGTGTTGATGCCGAAGATGGCGTAGGGCGGGCACCAGCCGATCAGGCCGGTGGCCAGCGGCACCACGCCGATCCAGCCCCAAAGGCCGACGGTGCCCGTGGCGGCCAGTGCGATGAGCACCAGGCCGAGCACGATGCGCAGGACGCGGTCGATACCGCCAACGTTACGGGTCATGGTGAAACCTCCTGTGGGATTGACGAAATCACCAACGATACCCCCGACTGTACGACGGCTGCTTGACAAATGGCAAGCGTTGCAGGGGCGCTGACCGGTTCTGTTGCCGGAGCGTTCCACGTGAAACCCGGTATCCAATGGGGGGCGGGTGCGGATTGGGTTGCTCACCCCCCTTTGTTGGTCTTCTTCTTGACAAGCCTGTGGGTGAAGCGATATACAGCGACGATATGGCACACAGGGGGCTTTCTATGTCGATCGGGACCGTTTTCGTGACCAATCGTAGCCAGGCGGTTCGCATTCCGCTGGACATGCGGCTGCCTGAAGGGGTCCATAAGGTGAATGTTCGGGCCAACGGGCTGGAGCGCATCATTGCGCCCGTGGGTCACACGTGGGACAGTTTCTTCCTCGACGGACCGCCTGTCAGCGAGGATTTTCTGGCCGATCGGCCCGACCAGCATCAGGCACAGCGGGAAGCGCTCTGACAGCGAGGGGCTCCCTGATGCTGCGTTATCTGTTGGATACCAACATCGTCATCTATGTATTGAAACGCCGCCCCCGCGGGCTGCTGCCCATCTTCAACGCCAACGCGGGCCGCATGGCCATCTCTGCCATCACCTTGGCGGAGCTGCTGCATGGTGCAGAGAAAAGCCAGCGCGTGCATGAAAACCTGTTGGCCATCGAGGACTTCTGCAGTCGCTTGCAGGTTTTGCCCTATGGCTTCAAGGCCGCCCAGCATTACGGCGCGATCCGGGCGGCACTCGAAAAGAATGGTACGCCCATCGGGGTCAACGACTTGCACATCGCCGGACATGCCCGCAGCGAGGGCTTGGTGCTCGTCACGAACAACGTGGCGGAATTCGAGCGTGTGCCAGCGCTGGAAGTACAGAACTGGCTGCCCGCGGACGCGGCCTGAAGGTGTCCACGCTAGCCGCACGACCGCTCGGCGCCGGGCCGGGTGGCGTGTTCCAGCCGGGTCAGCCAGGCCAGCGCGTGCTGCGGCCCGTCGCCACACATATCGGCGCTGGGTTGCAGCCCCTGGCAGACGGCGGGCCGTTCCGGTCGGCCGAACAGCCGGCAGCGGCGGGCGTCGTCCAGGTGCGGGCAGGGCACACCGGCCGGTTTGCCGTGCGGCAGGCCGGGCATGGGGCTGCTGATCGACGGCGCGATGCAGCAGGCGCCGCAGCCCGGGCGGCAGGCAATCGGGGTGTCGGAGCGCATGATGTGTGCAGGGTTGGGGTGAACATGGGACAATTTCACCCTTTGCCGATTCTAGGGGCCGGGCCTGTGGTGGGTCGCGGCCCGCTGTCGCTGGAGCCTTCGGTCCATGCTGTATCCCCAAGAGTTCGATGTCATCGTCGTCGGCGGCGGCCACGCCGGGACCGAGGCCGCGCTGGCCGCGGCCCGCATGGGCTGTCGCACGTTGCTGCTGACCCACAACATCGAAACCCTGGGCCAGATGAGCTGCAACCCCAGCATCGGCGGCATCGGCAAAGGCCATTTGGTCAAGGAGGTGGACGCCCTGGGCGGAGCGATGGCCATCGCGACCGACGAAGGGGGGATCCAGTTTCGCATCCTCAACGCCAGCAAGGGCCCGGCCGTGCGCGCCACGCGCGCGCAGGCCGACCGCAAGCTGTACAAGGCCGCGATCCGCCGCCGGTTGGAAAACCAGCCCAATCTGTGGCTGTTCCAGCAGGCCGTGGACGACCTGATGGTGGAAGGCGACCGCGTGGTCGGGGCGGTGACGCAGATCGGGCTGCGCTTTCGCGCCCGCGCCGTGGTGTTGACCGCCGGCACCTTTTTGGATGGCAAGATTCACGTCGGCCTGCAGCACTACAGCGCGGGCCGCGCGGGCGATCCGCCGGCCATCAGTCTGTCCGCGCGCCTCAAGGAGCTGCAACTGCCCCAGGGGCGGCTCAAGACGGGCACGCCGCCGCGGCTGGATGGCCGCACCATCGACTGGTCGCGCTGCACGGTGCAGCCCGGCGACGGCATGCCGGGCTCCGACACCGAGGGTCAGCCGGTGCCGGTGTTCAGCTTTCTGGGCCGGCCGGAGATGCACCCCGCACAGGTGCCGTGCTGGGTGACGCACACCAACGCGCGCACGCACGAGATCATCCGCAGCGGCTTCGATCGCAGCCCGATGTTCACCGGCAAGATCGAAGGCGTCGGGCCGCGCTATTGCCCCAGCGTGGAGGACAAGATCAACCGCTTTGCGGACAAGGACAGCCACCAGATCTTTCTGGAGCCGGAGGGGCTGGACACGCACGAGGTGTACCCCAACGGCATTTCCACCAGTCTGCCGTTCGACATTCAGTATGCGCTCGTGCGCTCCATCGCGGGGCTGGAGAATGCGCACATCCTGCGCCCCGGCTACGCGATCGAGTACGACTACTTCGACCCGCGGGCGCTGCGCTCGACTTTTGAGACCAAGGCCATCCGGGGGTTGTTTTTTGCCGGGCAGATCAATGGCACCACCGGGTACGAGGAGGCGGCGGCGCAGGGCCTGTTCGCTGGCATCAACGCCGCGCTGCAGGTGCAGGAGCGCGACCCATGGGTGCCCGGGCGCGACGAGGCCTACCTGGGTGTGCTGGTGGACGACCTGATCACCAAGGGCGTGACCGAGCCGTACCGCATGTTCACCAGCCGGGCCGAGTTCCGGCTGCAACTGCGCGAGGACAATGCCGACCTGCGCCTGACCGAGACGGGGCGCCGCCTGGGGCTGGTGGACGATGCGCGGTGGGACGCTTTTTGCCGCAAGCGCGATGCGGTTTCACGTGAAACCGAGCGGCTGAAGTCCACCTGGGTCAACCCGCGCATCGTCTCCGTGGCGGAGGCCGAGCGCGTGTTGGGTAAGGGTATCGATCACGAGTACAACCTGTTCGACCTGCTGCGCCGACCGGGGGTGAGTTACGCCGCGCTGATGTCGTTGGAGGGCGGGCGGTTTGCCGATGGCGGTGTTTCACGTGAAACGCTGGCCGAGCTGTATGCCCCAGTGGTGGAGCAGGTGGAGATCGGTGCCAAGTACGCCGGCTACATCGAGCGCCAGCGCGACGAGGTGCAGCGCGCCGCCGCCTACGAGCATCTGAAGCTGCCGGCCGACCTGGACTATATGCAGGTGGCGGCGCTGAGCATCGAGGTGCGGCAAAAGCTGCAGAAGCATCGGCCGGAGACCCTCGGGCAGGCGGCGCGCATTTCGGGCATTACGCCGGCGGCGATTTCGCTGCTGTTGATCCATTTGAAGCGAGGTCGCTTCAAAGGCTTCGAGGGGGCGACCGTTGCCGGGCCGCAGGACGCCCCCGAGGCGACGCCCGGCGAGGCGCGCGCCGCATGACGACGGATCCGCTGGAGCCCGCTTTGCGGGAGGGGTTGGCGGTTTTGGGTCTGGCCCTGCCGGACGCGGCCGTGCGCCAGTTGCTGGACTACATGGCGGCCCTGGAGCGATGGAACCGGGTGTACAACCTGACCGCCGTGCGTGCGCCGGCCGAGATGCTGACCCACCACCTGCTGGACAGCTTGGCGGTGGTCGCGCCGTTGCGTCGCCATCTGGGCTTGCCGCCGGTGCCCGCCCAGGCGCCCGAGGGATTGTCGGCGGCGCCGGTTCGCGTGCTGGACGTCGGCTCGGGCGGCGGGCTGCCCGGCGTCGTGCTGGCCATTGCCTGCCCCGATTTGCAGGTGACGTGTGTGGACGCCGTGGCCAAGAAGGCGGCATTCGTCGGTCAGGTGGCGGCCAGTCTGCGCCTACCCCACTTGCGCGGGGTGCATGCCCGCGTCGAGTCGTTGAAGGGGCCGTTCGACCTGATCTGCTCGCGCGCCTTTTCGTCGCTGACGGATTTTGCGGTCTTGTCGCGCGCGGCGCTGGCCCCGCATGGGGTGTGGATGGCGATGAAGGGGCGCGTGCCCCACGACGAGATGGCCGCTCTGCCGGCCGACGTCGAGGTGTTTCACGTGGAACCGCTGACCGTGCCGGGGTTGGATGCCGAACGCTGTCTGGTCTGGATGCGGCCCGTGCGCGCGGAATCCCCGTAAACTCCGTCCTTCCGGCGCGGTGCGTGTGGCTCCGCCGCTTTTCCTGATCAGCCTGCGGGATCCGCCATGTTCGGTATTGCCGATTACGGTGCCTTCGTCGTCGCCATTTTGGTGTTTCTGGCCATCCCGGGGCCCGGCAATCTCGCGCTCGTGACCGCCACCGGCAAAGGGGGCATTCGTGGCGGGCTGGCCGCGACGCTCGGTGTCATCGCCGGCGACCAGATGCTGATGTGGCTGGCCGTGGCAGGCGTGGCGGCGCTGCTGTTGGCGTACCCGGCCGCGTTTGCGGCTGTGCAGTGGCTGGGGGCGGCCTATCTGGCCTGGCTGGGTGTGCGCATGCTGCGGGCGCGGCCCGGTTCGGCGCCGGTGCTGCATCTGCGCGCCGGGCAGTACTTTCGGCAAAGCCTGATGATCACCCTGCTCAACCCCAAGGCGATCGTGTTCTACATGGCTTTCTTTCCGCTGTTCGTCGATCCGGCGCGGCACCAGGGGCTGGTCACCTTTGGTGTCATGGCAGCCACCATCGCGGCGCTGACCTTCGCCTATGGCGTGGTCGTGGTCGGCTTGACGCACCGGTTGGCCGAACGGCTGCGCGCCAGCCCGCGGCTGACCACCTGGCTCAATCGGGTGGCCGGCACGCTGCTCGTGGGCTTTGGTCTGAAGCTGGCGCTGTCCAAATGAGCCGCGGTCGGTTGGGGGAGGAGGGCTGAGCATGGCGCGCGTGTTCTGTATTGCCAACCAGAAAGGCGGAGTGGGCAAGACCACGACCACGGTCAATCTGGCGGCCGGGCTGGCCCAGGTGGACCAGCGGGTGCTGATGGTGGATCTGGACCCGCAAGGCAACGCCACCATGGGTTCGGGCGTGGACAAGCGCACCCTGGCCCCAACGGTGTACGAGGTGTTGCTGGGCAGCGCCGCCGTGCGCGAGGCCGCCCGCCGCAGCGAGGCGGCCGGCTACGACGTGCTGGGCGCCAACCGCGAACTGGCCGGCGCCGAGGTCGAGCTGGTGGCGCTGGAGCAGCGCGAACACCGCCTGCGCGACGCCCTGGCGGCGGTGCAGGGCGACTACGATTTCGTGCTCATCGACTGCCCGCCGTCGCTGAGTCTGCTCACCCTCAACGGCCTGTGCGCGGCGCATGGCGTCATCGTGCCGATGCAATGCGAATATTTCGCGCTGGAGGGGCTGTCCGATCTGGTCAACAGCATCAAGCAGGTGCATGCGAACCTGAACCGCGACCTCAAGCTGATCGGCCTGCTGCGGGTGATGTTCGATGCGCGCATCACGCTGCAGCAGCAGGTCAGCGAACAGCTCAAGGGTCACTTTGGCGACAAGGTGTTCGACACCGTCATCCCGCGCAACGTGCGGCTGGCCGAGGCGCCCAGCTACGGGCTGCCCGGCGTGGTGTTCGATCCGTCGGCCCGTGGCTCCAAGGCCTTCGTCGACTTTGCGCGCGAGATGGTGGCGCGGGTCGAGCGGTTCTGACCCGGGGGCGAATATGGCGGTGCAGGTGCTGACCTTGCCGGGCTGGCTGAGCAGCGGCCCGCAACACTGGCAGACCCGCTGGGAGCAGCGATACGGCTTTGTGCGGGTGGAGCAGCACGACTGGCTAACGCCGCGGCGCGGCGACTGGATGGCGCGCTTGGAGGATGTGGTGGGCGATGCCGCTGGGCCGGTGGTGCTGGTGGCGCACAGTCTGGGCTGCATCCTGACGGCGGCGTGGGCGGTGCATTCGCGCCACACCGGCCGCGTGCGCGGCGCGCTGCTGGTGGCGCCGGGGGATGTGGAGCAGCCCGATTTGGCCGCGCACCTGCCCGGCTGGGCGCCGATCGTACGTCGCGCGTTGCCGTTTTCCAGCGTCCTGGTGGCCAGCCGCGACGATCCCTATTGCCGTTTCGAACGTGCGCAGGGGCTGGCTGCGGACTGGGGCAGCCGCTTCATCGATGCCGGCGCGCGGGGCCACCTCAACGCCGAATCCGGCCTGGGCGATTGGCCCGAGGCCCTGGACTGGATCGCCCCGTGGCGCGATGCGGCGCCCGGGGTCTGACACCCTGTACGACACGGACACGAACCATGGTGAACAAGAAACCCAAAGGACTGGGCCGCGGCCTGGAGGCGCTGCTCGGCCCCACGGTCGAGGCCGAAGCCCCCGGCGCTGACACGCCGCGCCAATTGCGCCTGAGCGATCTGGTGCCCGGCGCGTACCAGCCCCGCACGCGCATGGACGAGGGCGCGCTGTATGAACTGGCCGAGAGCATCCGCGCCCAGGGCGTGATGCAGCCGGTGCTGGTGCGCCGGCTGGCCGACGACGTAGGGGCGCAGCGGCTCGCGGCTTGGCACGCCAGCGCGTCTGGGCAGCCCTTCGCGGAGGACGGCACGCGCGGCGCGCGGCCGGTGTACGAAATCATCGCCGGCGAGCGGCGCTTTCGGGCCGCGCGGCTGGCGGGGCTGGAGGAGGTGCCCGTCCTGGTGCGCGAGGTGCCCGACGAGGCTGCCGCGGCGATGGCGCTCATCGAAAACATCCAGCGCGAGGACCTCAACCCGCTGGAAGAGGCGCAGGGCCTGCAGCGCCTGATCAAGGAGTTTGGCCTGACGCACGAGCAGGCGGCGCAGGCCGTTGGCCGCTCGCGCAGCGCGGCCACCAACCTGCTGCGCCTGCTGCAACTGACCGAGCCGGTGCAGACCATGCTGATGGCCGGGGATCTGGACATGGGCCATGCGCGCGCCCTCCTGAGCCTGGACCGCGCGACGCAGATCACGGCAGCGCACCAGATCGCCGCCAAGGGCCTGTCGGTGCGCGAGGCCGAGTCGCTGGTCAAGCGCCTGGCGGCCGAGTTTGCGCTGACGCCCCCGCGCCCCAAGGCCGAGAAATCGCGCGACGTGCGCCGCGTGGAAGAGGAGCTGTCCGAGCTGCTCGCCGCCGAAGTCGAGGTCCGGGTGAAAAAGCGTGTCAAGCGCGGCGGTCGCGTGCAGGAGCAGGGCGAGCTGGCGATTGCCTTTGGCTCGATCGACGAGCTCAATGGCCTGATCGAGCGGCTGCGCGGGCTGCACGGGTGAAACCGCGCCGCGCCACGCCCGCGCCCGACCGCTGGCCCCTGCCTGCGCTGGTGCTGTGGCTGGCGGCCTGGGCCGGTTTTGCCGCCTTGCGCGTGGGCTTGCAGCGCCCGGTGGCCGAAGCCTTCGGCGTCGCCGCCCTGCTGGCCATGCTGTGGGCGGTGCGGCACGGGGGCACGCCCATGCGGCGCATGGTCATGGCGCTGGGGTTTCCGCTGTCGTGGGTGCTGGCGGCGGGCGTGGTGCCACTGCCGCCGGCCTGGGTGTGGGCGCTGCTGCTGCTGGCGGCGCTGGCGCTCTACCCTTGGCGGGCTTGGCGCGATGCGCCCCTGTACCCAACCCCGCCGGGGGCCTTGGACGGGCTGCGCGAGGTCATTTGGCTGCCCCCGCGCGCCCGCATCTTGGATGCGGGCTGCGGCCTGGGCGACGGCCTGCTGGCGCTGGAACGCGCCTACCCAGACGCGCGGCTGACGGGCATCGAGCGCGCCTGGGTGCTGCGCTGGCTGGCCGGCGTGCGCTGCCCGACCGCGCAGGTGCGCCATGGCGATTTTTGGACGGCGGACTGGTCGGCCTACGACATGGTGTACCTGTTTCAGCGGCCGGAGACCATGCCGCGCGCCGCCGCCAAGGCATCGGCCGAGCTCAAGCCCGGTGCGTGGCTGGTCAGCCTGGAGTTCGAGGTGCCGGGCTGGACCTCGGCGGTGTGCTGGCGCTGCCCGGACGGGCGGCCGGTGTGGGGCTACGCCATGCCCCCCGAGCCAGCCGCCGATTCGCCCGCCTGTGCCGCGCGCCAGCGCGCCAACACCGCCTCGGCCGCGTCGGGCCGGCCGTGCAGATAGCCCTGTTGCAAGACGTGGGGCCAGCGGCCAAAGAACGCCGCCTGCTCGGCCGTCTCCACCCCCTCGGCCACCACCCGCAGCCTCAGTCGATCGGCCACGGCGATGATGGCCTCGACCAGCGCAGCGTCGTCCGGATCGTGCGGGGCGTCGCGCACGAAGCTGCGGTCGATCTTGATTTCCTGGATGGGCAGCCGCTTCAGATAGGACAAAGACGAGTAGCCGGTGCCGAAGTCGTCGATCGAGAAGCGCACCCCTTCACGCGTGAGGGCCAACATGCGCTCGATGACGGCGTCGATGTCCTCCACGACTACGCCCTCGGTCACTTCCAGCACCAGATCGGCCGCCGCAGCTCCGTGGGTGCGCAGCGCGTCCAGCACCTCCTGCACGAAGTGCGGGCGGTGGAACTGGCGCGGGCTGACGTTGACGGCGATGGGCAGGCGGGTGCCGGCGCGGGCCAGTTGGCCCAAGTGCGCGCAGGCGGCCTGCAGCACCCAATGGCCCAGGGGCTCGATCAGGTCGCAGCCTTCGGCCACGGGCACGAACTCGGCCGGCGGCACCAGCCCGCGCACCGGGTGCTGCCAGCGCACCAGGGCCTCGGCCGCGCGCCAGTGGCCCTGGGCATCGGCCTGCGGCTGCAGGTACAGCCGCAGCTCGTCGGCGGCCAGGGCTCGGCGCAGCTCTTGCTCGATGGTGAAGCGCCGCGCCACCGCCGCCCCCATGGCGTCGTCGAAGAACACGCTCTGGTGGCCGCCTCGCTCCTTGGCACGGCGCAGGGCCGTGTCGGCGCGCCGCAGCACGTCCAGCGGGGTGTCGTCGCCATCGGTGGGCAGCACGGCGATCCCGATGCTCACCGTGATGTTGACCGGCGCGTCGCCGCCGTCGGGCCCCGTACCGCCCCCGGCCTGCGCGCCGTCCAGGGCGAAGGCGTCCTGCAGCGCGGCGTGGATGTGCTCCGAAACATCCTGCGCGGCGCGCGACGCCGCCAGCGGCCCGCCCTCGACGCCCGGGGTGAGCAGGGCGAACTCGTCCCCGCCCAGGCGGGCCAGCAGATCGGCGCGTGGGGCTGCCGCCCGCAGCCGCTGGGCCAGTTGCTGCAGCAGCACGTCCCCGCTGGCGTGGCCCAGGGCCTCGTTGAAGGTCTTGAAGCGGTCGATGTTGAGCAGCAGCAGGGCGCGGTGCCGGCGGTGCCGGCGATCCCCGGCCAACACCTGCTCCAGCCGGTCCAGCGTGCGGGCGCGGTTGGGCAGGCCCGTCAGCGGGTCGAACCACGCGAGCTGGTGGGCCTTGGCCTCAGCGTCGCGCTGGGCGGAGATATCCAGTTGCACCGAGACGTAGTGGGTGATGTGCCGGTGGGGGTCGAGCACGGGGGCGATGGTGACCGCCAGCAGGTATTCGCTGCCGTCGGGGCGGCGGTTGACCACTTCGCCCGTCCAGGGACGGCCGTCGCGCAGCGCGCGCCAGGCCTGCTGCCACGTCTCGGCGGGCATGCGGCCCGATGACAGCAGGCGCGGGTTGTGCCCGCGCACTTGGGCCCGCGTGTAGCCGCTGATGCGCTCGAACGCCGGGTTGACGTATTCGATGCGCGCCTGCGCGTCGGTGATCAGCACCGCGGCCGGGCTTTGCTCGACCACCTGCGAGAGCAGGCGGATTTGGGTTTCGGCCTCACGCCGCGCGGTCAGGTCGCGCGTGACGCCTTGCAGCTGCACCGCACGGCCGTCCGGCCCGGTGATCAGGGTGGACACCGTCTCGGTGTATACCGTGTGGCCATCCAGGTGCAGCAGGTCCAGCTCGGTCGTCTCGGTCAGGGCCGAGGTCTGCCCGCGGGCTAATTCGTCGAGCCGCTCGGGCAGGCGCGTGCGCACATGGGCCAGGGACGCTGACGTCAACACGGCGTCGAACGAGCGTCCAACGATGTCCTGGGCGCCGTGGCCGATGAGCCGCTGCACCGAGGGGCTGACGTACAGAAAGCGATCTTGCTGCAGGTCATAGAGCCACACCACGTCGGCGCTGTACTCGGCCAGCAGACGGTAGCGCCGCTCGCTGTCGGCTAGGCGGTCGCCCACCTCGCGCAGCGCCGCGGCATGGGCCTGCGCCTGGGACAGCCGCGCGCGTTCGTCGAACAGGCGCACGCCCACCACCGTGCCAAAGATGGCCAGCAGCGCGGCCAGCAGCGTCGTCTCGGCCCCCTGCAGCGCCGCGGCACGGATCTGCGACACCGGCTGCCAGATCAGCAACTGCCATGTGCCGTCCAGCACGGGTTGCCCGACGACCGCCACCTCGCCGGCGGCGGGGTGCCGGGCCGGCAGCGGCCGCTCGGGCGGCGCCGTGCGCAGCACCAGGCGCACGGCGGGGTGGTCGGCTGCCTCCAGCGGGATGACGGCGCTGGCCTTGGGTTGCATCACGTCCAGCACCAGCACGCGGTCGCCTTCGCGCCGTGCCAGGGCGGTGGCGATGTCGCCGGTGGGGGCGGCATGCCACGGCTGCAGGGCGGGCAGGGTACTGACATCGTCGAGGGCCAGCACCAGCGCGGCCGGATAGGCCATGCCCGGCAGGTTGGCCACGAAGACCCACTGCCAGTGGCCATCCGCATCGATCCAGGCGCGCGCCGTCGAGCCAATGTCGAGCACGCGCGTGGCGGCCTGCGGGATGAGGCCCTGCGGATCGGAAGGGGCGGCGCCGACCCAGAGGGTGTGGCCTTGCCCATCGACGATCCCCGCGGCGCGGTAGCGGCCAAGCTCCAGCGCCTGTTCGAGGGCGTGCCGCATCGCTGGGGGTGGGGGAGCATCGGGCGCTTTGCGCCAGGTGTCCCATCCCTCCCGCAGCACCCGGCGCTTCGACAGCAGCCGGGCATCGTTGAGGCGTTCCTCGTGCCAGTCGGTCAACTGCGCCTGTTTGGCCTGCAGCGTTAGTCCCAGGTGGACAGCGGCATGCTGTTGGGCCTGCTGGTAGCGCTGCGCCAGCGTGATACCGGTGACCCCGAGCACCGTGCCGATCAGCAGCCCCATGCCCCAGCGAGGGATGACGCGTGCCATCGGCCCGCCGTTCGGCGCACCGTCGGCGCTGGCGGTGGACCAGTAGCGGTACAGCAGCGCATACAGGGCCACCGAGGTCAGCGCGACGAACGCCCACCCCTTGAGCAGACTGGCCCGCGCCAGGGTTTCGGTGTCCGGAATCCACCACGACAGCAGCGTGTCCGACAGCGTGATCCACAGGGCTGACAGGGTCGCGTACAGCGCCACCACCCACAGCGCCAGCCGCTGCCGGCGCACGGTGCCATCGGACGCGGGGGAGGGCGGGGGCCGCATGGCAAAGCGCGTGCGGTCAGCGCGCGACGATCTTGCCGGGGTTGAGGATGTCGTGCGGGTCCAGCGCCGCCTTGATCGCGCGCATCAGCGCCAGCGCGCCGTCGCCGGCCTCGGCCCGCAGGAAGTCCATCTTGTGCAGGCCGACGCCATGCTCGCCCGTGCAGGTGCCGCCGCTGGCCAGGGCGCGCTCGACCAGCGCCTGGTTCAGCCGCTCGGCGGCGGCGCGCTCGGCCATGTCGTCCGGGTCAATCAGATAGCCCATGTGGAAGTTGCCGTCCCCCACATGCCCGACCATGAAATAGGGGATGCCCGCCGCGTCCGCTTCGGCCACGGCGGCCAGCACATTGTCGGCCAGCCGGCTGATCGGCACACAGGCGTCGGTGGTGATGGCGCGGCAGCCCGGGCGGCTTTGCACGCCGGCAAAGTAGGCGTTGTGGCGCGCCGTCCACAGGCGCGTGCGCTCCTCGGGCGTGGTGGCCCACTCGAAGGCCTGGCCGCCGTGCTCGTCGGCGATGGCCTGCACCATCTCGGCCTGCTCCTGCACGCCGCTGGGCGAGCCGTGGAACTCCATCAGCAGCATGGGCTCCTCGCGCAGGCCCAGCTTGCTGTGGGCGTTGACGGCGCGCACGGTGCGCGCATCCAGCAGCTCGCAGCGCGCGATGGGGATGCCCATCTGGATGATGGCGATGGTGGTGCGCACCGCCGCCTCCACGCTGGGGAAGGAGCAAATGGCGGCCGAAATCGCCTCCGGCAGCGGGTACAGGCGCACGGTGATTTCGGTCATCACGCCCAGCGTGCCTTCACTGCCCACGAACAGGCGCGTCAGGTCGTAGCCGGCGCTGCTCTTGCGTGCGTGCGTGCCGGTGCGCACGACCTCGCCGTTGGCCGTGACCACTTCCAGCGCCAGCACATTCTCGCGCATGGTGCCGTAGCGCACGGCGTTGGTGCCGCTGGCGCGCGTGGCGGCCATGCCGCCGATGGAGGCATCCGCGCCCGGATCGATGGGGAAGAACAGCCCCAGGTGTTTGATGGCCTCGTTGAGCTGCTTGCGCGTCACCCCGGGCTGCACGGTGGCGGTCAGGTCCTCCGGGCGCACGGCCAGCACCTGGTTCATGCGGCTGACGTCCAGGCTGATGCCGCCCTGCACGGCCAGCAGATGCCCCTCCAGCGACGAGCCGACGCCAAACGGAATCACCGGCACGCGCCACTGCGCGGCGATGCGCAGGGCATCGGCCACGTCGGCCGTGGATTCGGCAAACACCACCGCGGCCGGTGGCGGGATGTGGGTGTAGGCCGACTCGTCGCGGCCGTGCTGCTCGCGCACGGCCAGCGCCGTCGAGCAGCGCGCCTGAAACCGGGCCTGCAGGGCGGCCAGGGCGTCGGCCGGCAGCGGCCGCGGCTGCACGTCGGGCAGCAGGGGGGCGGACAAGGGGGCGTTCATGGGCTCTCCAGAGGCGGCCGGACGGCGCCAGGCGGGTTTCCGATAATGCCGGGATTATCGGCTTGGACCGCGCACGAAGGGGCAACAACCATGGGCAATCGACTCACGCAAATCGCCACCCGCACCGGCGACGGGGGCACCACGGGGCTGGGCAACAACCAGCGCGTCAGCAAAAACAGCCTGCGCGTGCACGCCATGGGGGATGTGGACGAGCTCAACTCCCACATCGGCCTGCTGCTGTGCGAGGACATGCCGGCCGATGTGCGCGCGGTGCTGGTGGAGATCCAGCACCAGCTCTTCAACCTGGGTGGGGAGCTGAGCGTGCCGGGCTTCGAGCTGCTCAAGCCCGAGGCGGTGCTCGCCCTGGACGAGGCGCTGGAGCGCTACAACGCCCAACTGCCGCGGCTGCAGGAGTTCATCCTGCCCGCGGGGACCCGCGCCGCCGCGCAGGCGCATGTGTGCCGCACCGTCGCCCGCCGCGCCGAGCGCAGCGTGGTCGCCCTGGGGCAGGAGGAGGCCATCCACGACGCGCCGCGGCAGTACCTCAACCGCCTGAGCGATCTGATGTTCGTGCTGGCGCGGGTGCTCAACCGCATGCATGGGGGCGACGACGTGTACTGGAAGAGCGAGCGCATGCAGCGCGGGGAGCCGGGCTGACGGATCGTGCTCACGCCAGCAGAGCGACGTGCGGTCATTGAACGCCGCGGGTGACAGCACCAGAAACGGGTGCCGGATGCGTATTTCGCGCTCGGCCTACGGGTTGCAGTCGATCCAGATGACGTCCTGCCGCTGCGGCACCCAGCGGCGGGGCGCCGTCACCACCGCTCGGCCCCCAGCGGGGGCGCCGCCATCGCCTCGCCGCCGTGCCGCGCCGGGTCGTAGCGCGCCAGTCGCTCTTCCAGCGTTGGCTCCGCCGGCAACGGTTCGATGACCACCCGCCCCTGTTCCACCGCCACGCGCACGCGCTGGTCGACGTGCAGCCGCGCCGCCCGTGCCACCGCTGCCGGCAGCCGCACGCCCAGGCTGTGTCCCCAAGCCTTGATCGATAGCACCGCTTCCACCATGGCATGTTCCTGCAAAGTTACAGTGTCGAAACCATAGAGCCAATCCCCGGGGTGTCAAGCGCCCCATGCCCGTCGGCGGATGGGCGCGTGTCGGAATTTTTCCGACAAGGGGCCTGACGGAGGCCGACACGCCGAACAGACACCTTCCGATTCAAGCAAAGGTGGCCGGTTTTCACAATCCTTTTCAACGAACCGACGCTTTTCGGGCTGTGTTAAACCCCCTGGCCCGGGGCGCGCCAACCGACGAAAAGGAGTGCTGCCATGACCGCCACCGCCGCCCTGAACGAGACCGACCGCGAGCAACTGCTGGCCGAGATCCGCGAGGCCAACCTGACCTACCTGATGCTCGCGCAGCGCCTGATCCGCGCCGACAAGGCCGAGGCCACCTTCCGCCTGGGCTTGAGCGAGGAATCGGCTGATCTGCTCGCCGCCCTGTCGCCGGCGCAGATCGTCAAGCTGGCCAGCCACAACACGCTGCTGTGCCGCTTCCAGGCGGACGACGACATGGTCTGGAAGCTGCTGACCAGCAGCCACGCCCCCCAGCGCTCGGTGGGCGAGGCCGCACAGCGCCTGCACGCCAGCATCCTGATGGCCGGGCGTCTCGCCAACGTCTGACCGTCGTCCGCTCACCCCTGACCTCCCTCGTCCGCCCGGAGTTCCGCCATGACCACCGCCGTCCGCAAGTCGTCCGCCCGCAGCATCGTCCACGAAAGCCGCGACATCGAGCGCGCCGTCGCCCTCATCGGTCTGGGCGCACGCCTGCAGGTGCTGGAGAGCGAGACCAACCTGTCGTACGAGAAGCTGCTGCGGCTGTACAAGGAGGTCACCGGCCGCTCGCCGAGCAAGGGGCAACTGCCGTTTTCCACGGACTGGTTTTTGGCTTGGCAGCCCAACATCCATGCCTCGCTGTTCGAGAACATCCGCCAGTCGCTGCTCAAGACCGTGGCGCTGGAGGGCATCGACGCCATCATGAAGGCCTACCGCCTGTACGAGGAGCAGATGCAGGTCTGCGGCATCGAGCCACTGCTGAGCTTCACCCGCGCCTGGCGGCTGAGCCGATTCATGGACGCGGGCATGCTGGTGCGCACGCGCTGCACCTGCTGCGGCGGGCACTTCGTCGCCGACCCCTACGTCAACGCCCGCCACTATGTGTGCGGCCTGTGCAAGCCGCCGGCGCGTGCCGGCAAGGGCCGTGCCGAAGGGGCGCTGCGCGTCGACGCCTGACGCCCCGCGGGCCGGCGCTACCATCGCGGGCATGTCCCGCTCCCGTTCCGCGGCGGCGCCGGCTGCGACCGCTTTGCCCGCTCCCGATGCGCTGCAGGCGCGCATCGAGTCCTTCGCCCGCCTGGACCGCGTCCACGCGGGCTCGCTGATCATCTCGGTCTTTGGCGACGCGGTGCTGCCGCGCGGCGCGCGCCTGTGGCTGGGCAGCCTGATCCAGTTGCTGGAGCCGCTGGGCATCAACGAGCGCCTGGTGCGCACGGCGGTCTACCGGCTGGTGCAGGACGGCTGGCTGGTCAACCAGGCCTGCGGCCGGCGCACCGACTACATGCTCACTGCCGCCGGGCGCGCCCGCTTCGAGGAAGCCTCGCGCCAGATCTATGCCGCGCGCGCCCCGCGCTGGGATCTGCACTGGCGGCTGCTGCTGGTCACCGGCGCGCTGTCGCCGCGCGACCGCGAGCGCCTGCGCCGGTCGCTGTTCTGGCAGGGCTATGGCGAGCTGCCGGGGGGCATCTTCGTCCACCCCAGCGCCGACGTGGGCGCGACCTTCGAGGCCTTGCAGGCCGACGGGCTGGGCGAACGCCGCGCCGACCTGCTGCCCCTGCGCGCCGAGCGCCTGCCCCTGCGCGGTACCGCCCCCGACCGCGACCTGGTGCGCCAGGCCTGGAACCTGGAGGCGCTGGCGGGCGACTACGCGGCCTTCGTGGCGCGGTATGCCCCACTGGTGGCGGAGCTGGAGGCGCACGCCCCCCCCGCACCCGCGCCGGCGTTTCTGGGGCGCACGCTGCTCATCCACGACTGGCGGCGCCTGCTGCTGCGCGACCCGCAGTTGCCCGAGGAACTGCTGCCGCGCGACTGGCCGGGCGAGCGCGCGCGCCACGTTTGCCGGCGCCTGTACCGGCTGCTGCTCGCCCCGGCCGAGCAGCACCTGGACGAGCGGCTGCACCTGGCCGACGGCCACGTGCCGGTCGCGGCCAACTGGCTGTGGCAGCGCTTCGAGCCCCAGGAGGACGAGTGCTCCCTGGGCGCACCGCGTTTGGCATGAGGGCGTGACCCTACTGCGGTGAGCGCCGCAGGGTTTTGAGGGTCGCAGGGTTTCGGGTAAACCCTGATGCGCACCAGGCCGGCTTTCATTGATACTAAATCGCAAACGCAGACTACGATTTTTGTATCACGATGAGCGCCGACGCCGCCCCTCCCCCCACCGACCCGCAGGCCCTGGCCGAAGCAGTCGGGGCCGCCATGTGGTCCCGCGACCACGCCACCCAGGCGCTGGGCATGCGCCTGGACGCCATCGCGCCGGGCCGGGCCGTGCTGTCCATGCCCGTGCGGCGCGACATGGTCAACGGCCACGCCATCTGCCACGGCGGCCTGATCTTCACGCTGGCCGACAGCGCCTTTGCCTACGCCTGCAACAGCTACAACCACAACACGGTGGCGTCGGCCTGCCACATCGACTTTCTGGCGCCGGCGCGCGAGGGCGACGTGCTGGAGGCCGAGGCCGTCGAACGCTCGCTGGCGGGCCGCACGGGGGTGTACGACATCACCGTGCGCGTGCGGGGCGGGCGCACCGTGGCCCTGTTCCGCGGCAAGAGCTACCGCATCGGCGGCGAGGTGATCGCCGGTCTGGCGCAGGCGGCCGATGGTGCCGCGTCCCGCGCGCGCTGATGCCGACACCGTTTCCCGAGACTTTGCCCAGGAGACCCCCGATGCCCGTCAAAGCCCCGCGCCCCGGCGATCTGGAGCCGATCGAGACTGCCAGCCGTGACGAGGTGGCAGCGCTGCAGCTCGAGCGCCTGAAGTGGAGCGTGCGCCACGCCTACGACAACGTGCCGCACTACCGCGCCAAGTTCGACGCCGCCGGGGTGCGCCCGGACGATCTGAAGACGCTGGCGGACCTGGCCAAGTTTCCGTTCACCACCAAGGCGGACCTGCGCGACAACTACCCGTTTGGCATGTTCGCCGTGCCGCGCGAGCGCGTGGCGCGTGTGCATGCCTCGTCGGGCACCACGGGCAAGCCCACCGTGGTGGGCTACACGCAGCGCGACATCGACACCTGGGCGAATCTGGTGGCGCGCTCCATCCGCGCCGCCGGCGGCCGCGCCGGCGACATCGTGCACGTGGCCTACGGCTACGGGCTGTTCACCGGCGGGCTGGGCGCCCACTACGGCGCCGAGCGGCTGGGCTGCACCGTCATCCCCATGTCCGGGGGGCAGACCGAAAAGCAAGTCCAGCTCATCATGGACTTCAAGCCCGACATCATCATGGTCACGCCGTCGTACTCCCTGGTGATCGCCGAGGAGTTCGAGCGGCTGGGCATCGCGCCGGATCAGATTCCGCTGAAGGTCGGCATCTTTGGCGCCGAGCCGTGGGGCGAGGGCATGCGCGCCGAGATCGAGCGCAAGCTCGGGCTGGACGCGGTGGACATCTACGGCCTGTCCGAGGTGATGGGCCCCGGCGTGGCCAGCGAGTGCATCGAGAGCAAGGACGGCCCGGTGATCTGGGAGGACCACTTCTACCCCGAGATCATCGACCCCGACACCGGCGAAGTCCTGCCCGACGGCGAGGAGGGCGAGCTGGTCTTCACCTCGCTGTCCAAGGAGGCGATGCCCATCATCCGCTACCGCACGCGCGACCGCACGCGGCTGCTGCCGCCCACGTCGCGGGCCTTCCGCCGCATGGGCCGCATCACCGGCCGCACCGACGACATGCTGATCCTGCGCGGGGTCAACGTGTTTCCGACGCAGATCGAGGAGCAGATCCTGCGCGTCGCGCAGCTGTCGGGCAACTACCTGCTGGTGCTCACGCGCGACGGCCATCTGGATCAGCTGGAGGTGCGCTGCGAGCTGCAGCGCCACCTGAGCGGGCGCCTGTCCGACGCCGAGCGCGCCGCGATCGGCCGCGAGCTGCAGCACCGCATCAAGACCTTCATCGGCGTCAGCACCCGCGTCACGGTGCTGGACGCCGACGCGCTGCCGCGCACCCAGACCGGCAAGGCCAAGCGGGTGCAGGACGACCGCCCCCGCACCGCCTGACGCCACCGCCCCTTCCGAGCCACCGGAGACCCGCCATGTACACCCAAGCGCTGAGCATCCCCGACCCCGCCGGCAAGGTCCAGCCGATCCAGCCGGACGAGCCGGCCGACAAGCTGGACGCCTTCCAGGCCCGCATCGACGCCGACGGCCGCATCGAGCCGCAGGACTGGATGCCCGAGGCCTACCGCAAAACGCTGATCCGCCAAATCAGCCAGCACGCCCACAGCGAGGTGGTCGGCATGCTGCCGGAGGGCAACTGGATCACCCGGGCGCCCAGCCTCAAGCGCAAGGCCATCCTGCTGGCCAAGGTGCAGGACGAGGGCGGCCACGGCCTGTACCTGTACTCGGCGGCCGAGACGCTGGGCGTCAGCCGCGCCGAGCTGATCGAGCAGCTGCTCACGGGCCGCGCCAAGTACAGCTCGATCTTCAACTACCCGACGCTGAACTGGGCCGACGTCGGCGTCATCGGCTGGCTGGTCGATGGTGCGGCGATCATGAACCAGATCCCGCTGTGCCGCTGCAGCTACGGGCCGTACGCGCGCGCGATGATCCGCATCTGCAAGGAGGAGAGCTTCCACCAGCGCCAGGGCTACGAGCTGCTGCTGACGATGATGCGCGGCACCGAGGCGCAGCGCCGCATGGTGCAAGACGCCGTCAACCGCTGGTGGTGGAAATGCCTGGCCATGTTCGGCCCGCCCGACAGCGCCAGCGTGCACAGCGAGCAGAGCATGCGCTGGGGCATCAAGCGCATCAGCAACGACGAGCTGCGCCAGAAGTTCGTCGACGCCACCGTGCCGCAGGCCGAGGTGCTGGGCGTGACACTGCCCGACCCGAAGCTGAAGTGGAACCCCGAGCGCGGCCACTACGACTTTGGCGAGATCGACTGGGACGAGTTCTGGCAGACCGTCAACGGCCACGGCCCCTGCAACAAAGAGCGCCTGGCCACCCGCGTCAAGGCGCACGAGGACGGTGCCTGGGTGCGCGAAGGCGCCCTGGCCCATGCCCGCAAGCGCCGCGAGCGCGATCTGAAGGCCGCCGCCTGAGCGCCGGCGCCCCGTCATCGACCCGAGCGACCCAAGGAGTCCCCCGATGAGCCAACCCGTCACCCCCGCGGGCGCGGATGCGTCCGCCAAAGCCACCCCGGCCCTCAAAGACTGGCCGCTGTGGGAAGTCTTCGTGCGCAGCAAGCAGGGCCTGGAGCACAAGCACTGCGGCAGCCTGCACGCCGCCGACGCCGAGCACGCGCTGCAGATGGCGCGCGACATCTACACCCGACGCCAGGAAGGCGTCAGCATCTGGGTCGTGCCCTCGGCGGCGATCGTCGCCAGCCGGCCCTCGGACAAGGGCGAGTTCTTCGAGCCCTCGGCCGACAAGATCTACCGGCACCCGACCTTCTACGAAATCCCCGAAGAAGTGGGGCACATGTGATGGACGCCGTGGCCACCGACACGACCGTGCTGGTCGACTATCTGCTGCACCTGGGCGACAACGCCCTGGTGCTGGGCCAACGCAACAGCCAGTGGTGCGGCGTCGGGCCCGTGCTGGAGGAAGATCTGGCGCTGGCCAACCAGACGCTGGATCTGATCGGCCAAGCCCGCCTGCTGTATCAGGAGATCGCCCGCCTGCAGGGGGGCGATGTCACCGAGGACACGCTGGCCTATTTCCGCGACGCGCCGGCGTTTCGCAACTATGTGCTGCTGGAGCTGCCCGCCAGTCTGGCGCGCGTCGGCTATGCGCAGGGCGACATGGACTGGGGCGTGACGCTGGCGCGCAACTTCCTGTACAGCGCGCTGATGGTGCCGCTGTGGGACGCGCTGCAGGGCAGCCGCCACGAGCCGCTGTCCGCCATCGCCGCCAAGTCGCTCAAAGAGGCGCGCTACCACCTGCGCCACGCCAGCGACTGGGTGGTGCGGCTGGGCGACGGCACCGACACCTCGCACGCGCGCATGCAAGCCGCCTTCGACCACCTGATGCCGTACACGCAGGAGTTCTGGACGGCGAGCGACTTCGAGCGCGCAGCGGTGGAGGCCGGCGTCGGCGTGGACGTGGCCGGTTTGCGGGATGTGTGGCGTGCCACCGTCGCCGCCACCCTGCAAGAGGCCACGCTGCGCGTCCCGTCCGATCAGGGGTATGTGCCCCAGGGCAAAAACGGCCTGCACTCCGAGCACCTGAGCTACCTGCTGGGCGAGATGCAGTCGGTCGCGCGGGCCCACCCTGGCGCGGTTTGGTGAATCCGGCCCCGGCCATGTCCACCGCCGCCCTGCCCGTGACCGCCGAGTCGATTGCGCGCGTGCGCGCCGCTCTCGACGGTCTGACGGACCCGGAAATCCCCGTCGTCACCCTGGCGGAGATGGGCATCCTGCGCGATGTGCGCCCCGCCGCCGACGATCCGGCACTGGTCGAGGTGGTCATCACGCCCACCTACAGCGGCTGCCCGGCCATGGGGCAGATCGAGGACGACGTGCGCGCCACCCTGCAGCGGCTGGGCGTGCCGGCCCGCGTGACCACGCAGCTCGCCCCTGCCTGGACCACGGACTGGATGACCGAGGCGGCGCGCGACAAGCTGCGCGCCTACGGCATCGCCCCCCCGGGCCGCTGCAGCGCCGAGGGCAGCGGCCCCGGCGAGCGCATCGTGCGCTTCGTGCCGCGCGCGCCCGAGCCGGTCGCCTGCCCGCGCTGCGGCTCCACCCGCACCCGCGAGGTGTCGCACTTCGGCTCCACCGCCTGCAAAGCGCTGTGGCAGTGCCTGGACTGCCGCGAGCCGTTCGACCACTTCAAACCCCATTGATCACCCACCGACCGTCGAGGGTTCCATGAGCGTTCCCCATTTCCACGAACTCACCGTCAAGCGCGTCAGCCCCGAGGCCGCCGGCTCCGTGGCCGTCACCTTCGACATCCCCGGCCCGCTGCGCGACACCTTCCGCTTCGAGCCCGGGCAGTACCTGACCCTGCGCACCCGCCTGGACGGGCAGGAGTTGCGCCGCAACTACTCCATCTGCAGCCCGCGCTCGCGCCTGGAACGCCAGGGCGAGCTGGAGGTCGGCATTCGGCCCGTCCAGGGCGGGCGCTTTTCCAACTGGGCGTCCACCGCGCTGCGGCCCGGCCAGCGGCTGGAGGTGATGCCGCCGGAAGGGCGCTTCACGGTCCAGCGCCCGCGCGCCCTGCACCGCGTGGGCTTTGCCGCCGGCTCGGGCATCACGCCCATCCTGTCCATCGCCGCCAGCACGCTGGAGGAGCAGCCCGAGTCCAAGTTCACCCTGGTCTACGGCAACCGGCGCACCGCGACCATCATGTTCAACGAGGCGCTGCAAGACCTCAAGGACCGCTACCCGGATCGCTTCACCATGATCCATGTGCTGTCGCGCCAGGCGCAGGAGGTGGACCTGCTGCAGGGCCGGCTGGACGAGGCCAAGGTGCGCGCCATCATGGACGCGCTGCTGCCGCCGGCCAGCATGGACGAGGTCTTCATCTGCGGGCCGGAGGCCATGATCCAGGCCACCGAGCAGGCGCTGCTGGCCGCGGGCGTGCCCGCTCAGCGCATCCGCACCGAGCGCTTCACCACCGGTGCCGCGCAGGCGGCCAAGGTGCAGGCCGACGTCGATGCCGCGGGCGGGCGCCGGCCGGCGCAGGCCGCCGCCCAGGCCATCGTGGTGCTGGACGGCAAGCAGCACGAGGTGCCCATCGGCGCCGGCGAGGCGGTGCTGGATGCGGCGCTGGAGGCCGGGCTGGACCTGCCCTACTCCTGCAAGGGCGGGGTGTGCAGCACCTGCCGCGCCAAGGTGCTGGAAGGCCGCGTGACGATGGAGCGCAACTTTGGCCTGACCGACGACGAGGTGGCACGCGGCTTCGTGCTCACCTGCCAATCGCACCCGGTGACCGAGCGCCTAGTGCTCAGTTTCGACGAGCGTTGACATGCACGATAGTGCATGTTACAACGAGCGACTGCTGACAGGCCCGCACCGCCGGCCGATTTCCCCACCCACTCGAGGAGACTTTTCATGACCCTGCGCAAACGCTTGCTCGCTTTGGTCGCCGTCGCCGGCCTGACCGGCGCCGCCTGGGCCGACATCACGGTCGGTGTCACCGTCTCGGCCACCGGGCCCGCGGCCTCGCTCGGCATCCCGGAGAAGAACACCATCTCCCTCATGCCCAAGACCATCGGCGGCGAAAAGGTCAACTACATCGTGCTCGACGACGCCAGCGACACCACCGCGGCCGTCACCAACACGCGCAAGCTGATCAGCGAAAACAAGGTCGACATCGTCATCGGCTCCACCACCACGCCCAACTCGTTGGCCATGATCGACGTCGTCGCCGAGGCGCAGGTGCCCATGATCTCCATGGCCGCCTCGGCGCGCATCGTCGAGCCGGTGGACGCCAAGAAGCGCTGGGTGTTCAAGACGCCGCAGAACGACATCCTGATGGCCATGGCGATCGCCACCCACATGGCCGACAACGGGGTGCGCAACGTGGCCTTCATCGGCTTTGCCGACGCCTACGGCGAAGGCTGGTACCAGGAGTTCGTCAAGGCCGCCGGCCTCAAGAAGCTGCAAATCGTGGCCAACGAGCGCTACAACCGCGCCGACACGTCGGTGACCGGGCAGGTGCTCAAGATCGTCTCGGCCCGTCCGGATGCGGTGCTGATCGCGGGCTCCGGCACCCCCGCCGCCCTGCCGCAAAAGACCCTGAAGGAGCGCGGCTTCAACGGCAAGATCTACCAGACCCACGGCGTGGCCAACAACGATTTCCTGCGCGTCTGCGGCAAGGACTGCGAAGGCACGCTGCTGCCCGCGGGCCCGATGCTGGTGGCCAGCCAGTTGCCCAACGACCATCCGGTCAAGAAGTCGGCGCAGGCCTATGTGCAGGCCTACGAAGGGGCGTACGGCCAGGGTTCGGTGAGCACCTTCGGCGGCCACGCCTGGGATGCCGGCCTGCTGCTCGCCGCCGCCGCGCCGGAAGCGCTCAAGAAGGCCAAGCCGGGCACGCCGGAGTTCCGCGCCGCCCTGCGCGATGCGCTGGAGGGTCTGAAGAACGTGGCCGGGGCGCACGGCATCTTCACCATGTCGCCGACCGACCATGCCGGTCTGGACCAGCGCGCCCGCGTGATGGTCAAAGTCGAAAACGGCACCTGGAAGTACGCGCCCTGAGCCGCCACCCCGGGCGCGTCGGCATCCCCGATGCCGCGCGCGCGGGCGTCCCGTTGACCTTGCCGGCGGCGCCAGCTGCCGGCGCTGTGGTGTGACCCCATGGATTTGCAAATCGCCCTGTTCCTGGGCCAGGACGGGATCATCAACGGCGCCATCTATGCCCTGATGGCGCTGGCGCTCGTGCTCGTGTTCTCCGTGACGCGGGTGATTTTCGTCCCGCAGGGGGAGCTGGTGGCCTACGGCGCGCTCACGATGGCCGTGCTGCAGGCCGGCGGCACCCCCGCGACCCTGTGGTTGCTGCTGGCCATGGCGGCCGCGACGCTGGCCGTGGAGGCGTGGCGCCAGCGGCGCGGTGGACAGGTGGACTGGTGGTCCACCGGCCTGTGGTGCGGCGTGCTGCCCGCGCTGGCGGCGCTGGCCGTCTGGTGGCAGCCGACCACGCTGGTGGGCAAGGCGCTGACCGTGCTGCTGCTGGTCACGCCCTTGGGGCCGTTGACCTATCGGCTGGCGTTTCGGCCGCTGTCGCACGCGACGGTGCTGGTGCTGCTGATCGTCTCGGTCGCGCTGCACGGCGTGCTCATGGGGCTGGGGCTGTGGTTTTTCGGCGCCGAAGGCTCTCGCACCCCGCCGTTCTCGGAGGCGCGGTTCGACCTCGGCAGCGTGCCCGTCAGCGGCCAGTCGCTGGTGGTGCTGGGCGTGACCGGGCTGCTGGTGCTCGCGATGTTCGTGTTCTTCGAGCGCACGCTGCTCGGCAAGGCGCTGCGCGCCACGGCCATCAACCGCGTCGGCGCGCGCCTGATGGGCATCCCGACCGAGCTGTCCGGCGATCTGAGTTTTGCCCTGGCGGCGCTGATCGGGGCGGTGTCCGGGCTGCTCATCGCGCCCATCACCACCATCTATTACGACACGGGCTTTCTGATCGGGCTCAAGGGCTTCGTCGCCGCGATCATCGGCGGTCTGGCCAGCTACCCGGCCGCCCTGTTGGGCGCGGTGCTGGTGGGGCAGCTCGAGGCCTTCGCGTCGTTCTGGGCCAGCGCGTTCAAGGAGGTGCTGGTGTTCACACTGATCATCCCCGTGCTGCTGTGGCGCTCGCTGCGCAGCCACCATGTGGAGGACGAGGAATGAGCGCCGAAACCCGCGCCCCCCACGTCGCCGCCGCCGCACCCGCGACCATTGGCGTCGGGGTATCGCCCCGCTGGGTGACGCTCGGCCTGGTGCTGGCGCTGGCTGCCGCCTGGGGTTTCCTGCCCGATTTCACCATCACCCTGCTCAACTACATCGGGTTGCATGCCCTGGTGGCGTTGGGGCTGGTCATGCTGACCGGCGTCGGGGGCATGACCTCGTTTGGTCAGGCCGCCTTCGTGGGCCTGGGGGCCTATGCGACGGCCTGGGTCTGCACATCGCCTGACGTGGCCGCCGCCCTGTCCGGCCTGCCCCCGGAGGTTTTGCCGTGGGTGGGGTTGGTCCTGGGGGTGGTACTGACCTTCGGGGTGGCCTGGGGGCTGGGCGCGGTGACGCTGCGCCTGGGGGGGCACTATCTGCCGCTGGCCACCATCGCCTGGGGGCTGAGCCTGTACTTTCTGTTTGGCAACTTGGGTTTTCTGGGCGGGCACACGGGGCTCACCGGCATCGCGCCGCTGACGCTGTTGGGCGTGTCGCTGGCCGATCCTCGGGCGCTGGGCATCCTGATCTGGGTAATTCTGCTGTTGGCGGTGTGGGCGCTGCACAACCTGCTCGATTCGCGCGAGGGGCGCGCCATCCGCGCGCTCAAGACTGGCCGCGTCATGGCCGAGTCCATGGGCGTGGACACGGCGCGCCTGCGCATCAAGGTGTTCGTGCTGGCGGCGCTGCTGGCTGCGGTGTCGGGCTGGCTGTATGCCCACCTGCAGCGCTTCGTCAACCCGACGCCGTTCAATTTGAACATCGGTATCGAATACCTGTTCATGGCGGTGGTCGGCGGCAGCGGGCACCTGTGGGGGGCGCTGCTGGGCGCAACGCTGATCGCCTTGCTCAAGGAGCAGTTGCAAGACTGGCTGCCCAAGCTGTTTGGCATGAGCGGCAATTTCGAGGTCATCGTCTTCGGCCTGCTGATGATGCTGGTGCTGCAGCGCTACGCGGATGGGCTGTGGCCCACGCTGGCCGGCTGGGCGCGCCGGGCGGGCGTGGTGTCCCCGCCGCGCAAGCTGCCGGCGCCGGCCGCCCTGCCGGGCCGTGCCCTGCCCGCCGTGGGCACGGTGCTCATCGAGGCGCGCGATGTCACCAAGCGCTTTGGCGGCCTGGTGGCCAACAGCCAGGTGTCGCTGGAGGTGCGCGCCGGCGAGGTGCACGCGCTGATCGGTCCCAACGGCGCCGGCAAGAGCACGTTCTTCAACATGATCTCGGGCGTGGACGACCCGACCGAGGGCGAGGTGCGGCTGCTGGGCCAGCCCATGGTCGGGCGACCCTCGCGGGACTTTGCCGCGCTGGGCCTGGGGCGCACCTTCCAGCACGTGCGGCTGCTGGGCCAGCGCAGCGTGCTGGACAACGTGGCGTTGGGCGCGCACCTGCGCGGGCGGCGCGGCTGGCTGGCCAGCATGCTGCGGCTGGATCGTCACGAGGAAGCCGCGCTGCTGGCCGAGGCCATGCGCCAGATCGAGCGCTGCGGGCTGGCGGAGCACGCGCACACGCCGGCCGGGTCGCTGGCCTTGGGCCAGCAGCGCATCGTCGAGATCGCCCGGGCGCTGGCGGGCCAGCCGGCGCTGCTGCTGCTGGACGAGCCGGCGGCCGGCCTGCGCCATCTGGAAAAGCAGGCGCTGGCGCGGCTGCTGGACCAGTTGCGCCGCGAGGGCCTGGGCATCCTGATCGTGGAGCACGACATGGAATTCGTGATGAACCTGGCCGACCGCATCACGGTGCTGGACTTCGGCACTGTGATCGCGCGCGGCACGCCGGCCGAGGTGCAGCGCGACCCGCGCGTGCTGGCGGCCTACCTCGGCGACGACGGTCTGGGAGGCACGGCATGAGCCCCGCCGAACGCCCGCCGCTGCTGCGCCTGCGCGGCTTTTCCGTCTCCTACGGGCCGGTGGAGGCGCTGCACCAGGTCGATCTGGACGTGCACGAGGGCGAGATCGTCACCGTCATCGGCCCCAACGGCGCCGGCAAGACCACGCTGCTCAACGCCGCGATGGGCCTGCTGCCGTCGCGCGGCGAACTGGCCGTGGCCGGCGAGGTGGTGCCGCGGCCCAGCGTCGAGCGCATGGTGGCGCGCCAAGTCGCGCTGGTGCCGGAAAAGCGCGAGCTGTTCGGCGAGATGTCGGTGGAGGACAACCTGCTGCTGGGCGGCTTTGCGCGCTGGCGCCGCGGGGACCGCACGCAGCGCGAGCGCATGGAGGAGGTGTTTGCGATCTTTCCGCGCCTGCGCGAGCGGCGCGCGCAGATGGCGGCGACGCTGTCCGGCGGCGAGCGCCAGATGCTGGCGATCGGCCGCGCGCTGATGGCCAGGCCCCGCCTGCTGATGCTGGACGAGCCGTCGCTGGGCCTGGCGCCGCTGATCGTGCGCGAGGTGCTGCAGACCGTGGCGCGGCTGCGCGAGGTCGGCGTGTCGGTGCTGCTGATCGAGCAGAACGCCCGCGCCGCGCTGCAGATCGCCGACCGTGGCTACGTGCTGGAGATGGGCGCGATCGCCTTGCACGGAGCGGCCGAGGACCTGCTGCACGACCGCCGCATCGTCGAGACCTACCTGGGCTTGGGTGGCCACCGTGCTGCCGAGCCGGCCACCCCGTCCACCGCGGCCGCCTGACGCCCCGACCGCTGCGCCCGCACCGGGCCCGGTGTGGCGCGGTGCCCCGAATCTTTCTGTTTTCGAGTGAGAGCACGATCCCGATGAACGACATTCCCGCCCTGCAGAGCTACATCGCCGGCCGTTGGCTCGGCCAGACCCCCGCGCAGACGCTGCGCAGCGCCGTCAACGGCCGCCCGGTGGCGGCCACGCACGCCGAGCCGATCGACTTTGCCGAGGCGCTGGCGCACGCACGCCGGGCGCAGGCGGCGCTGCTGCGGCTGGACTTCCAGCAGCGCGCGGCACGGCTGAAGGCGCTGGCCAAGCACCTGATGGAGCGCAAGGAGGCGCTGTACGCCGTCTCCGCCCACACCGGCGCCACGCGCCAGGACGGCTGGATCGACATCGAGGGCGGCATCGGCACGCTGTTCGCCTACGCCAGCCTCGGCAGCAACGAACTGCCGAGCGGCAACCTGCTGCACGAGGGGCCGGTGGTGCCGCTCGGCAAGCAGGGGCACTTTGCCGGTACGCACATCCTGGTGCCGCGCGCGGGCGTCGCGGTGCACATCAACGCCTTCAACTTCCCCGTCTGGGGGCTGCTGGAGAAGTTCGCGCCGACCTTCCTGGCCGGCCTGCCGTGCATCGGCAAGCCCGCCACCGCCACCAGCTACCTGACCGAGGCGCTGGTGCGCCTGATCGTCGAGAGCAACCTGCTGCCCGATGGCAGCCTGCAGCTCGTCATCGGCGGCACCGGCGACCTGCTGGACCGGCTGGAGGGGCAGGACGTGGTCACCTTCACCGGCAGCGCCGACACCGCGGCCAAGCTGCGCGCGCACCCCAACCTCGTGCGCCAGTCGATCCCGTTCAACGCCGAGGCCGACTCACTCAACAGCGCCATCCTCGCCCCCGACGTCACGCCGGACGACGAGGAGTTCGACCTCTACGTCAAGGAGGTGGTGCGCGAGATGACCGTCAAGGCCGGCCAGAAGTGCACCGCGATCCGCCGCGCGATGGTGCCGCGCCGCCACCTGGACGCGGTGGCCGAGCGGCTGCGCGCGCGGCTGGCCAAGGTGGTGGTGGGTGACCCGGCGCTGGAGGGCGTGCGGATGGGGGCGCTCGCCTCGCACGCGCAGCAGCGCGACGTGGCCGAGCGCGTGGCGCTGCTGCGCGCCGGCGCCGAGGTGGTGTGGGACGGCGGGCCGGACTTCGCGCCGCTGGGCGACGGCACCGCGCAAGGGGCGTTCTGCGCGCCGACGCTGCTGCTGGCGCGCGACCCGCACGGCCACGCCGCCGTGCACGAGGTGGAGGCGTTCGGCCCGGTCAGCACCCTGCTGCCGTACGACGACCTGGACGAGGCGCTGGCCCTGGCCGCGCGCGGGCGCGGCAGCCTGGTGGCCACGCTCGTGACGCGCGACCCGCAGGTGGCCGCGCGCGCGATTCCGGTGGCGGCCGCGTGGCACGGCCGGCTGCTGGTGCTGGACCGCGAGGCGGCGGCCGAATCCACCGGCCACGGCTCGCCGCTGCCGCACCTCAAGCACGGCGGCCCCGGGCGCGCCGGTGGCGGCGAGGAGCTGGGCGGCCTGCGCGCCGTCAAGCATTACCTGCAGCGCACGGCGGTGCAGGGTTCGCCGACGATGCTGACGGCCGTCACCGGCGAATACGTGCGCGGCGGCGCGCGCCTCGAGACCGAGGTGCACCCGTTCCGCCGCCACTTCGAGGATCTGCGCATCGGCGAGAGCCTGCTGACGCACCGCCGCACCGTCACCGAGGCCGACATCGTCGCCTTCGGCGGCATCTCCGGCGACTATTTCTACATGCACTTCGACGAGATCGCCGCCAAGGACTCGCCGTTTGGCCGCCGCATCGCGCACGGCTACTTCGTGCTGTCGGCGGCGGCCGGGCTGTTCGTGTCGCCGGCGCCGGGGCCGGTGCTGGCCAACTACGGGCTGGAGACGCTGCGCTTCGTCAAGCCGGTGGCCATCGGCGACACCATCCAGGCGCGCCTGACCTGCAAGCGCAAGATCGACCGCGCCAAGACCGACGCCCAGGGCCGCGGCCAGGGCGTGGTGGCGTGGGACGTGGAGGTCACCAACCAGCACGGCGAGCTGGTGGCCAGCTACGAGATCCTGACGCTGGTGGCCAAGCGCGCCTAAAGCTTCCTTGAGCGGCGGGCGTGCGCCGGCAGGCGCGCCCCGCTCCGTGTTCCTTTTCCGACGAACCCCTTTCCGGACCCCTGGCCATGACCCATGCCTTCATCTGCGACGCCATCCGCACCCCCTTTGGCCGCTACGGCGGCGCCCTCTCCAGCGTGCGCGCCGACGACCTGGCCGCCAAGCCGATCGCGGCGCTGATGGCGCGCCACCCGCGCGTGGACTGGGGCGCGCTGGACGACGTGATCCTGGGCTGCGCCAACCAGGCCGGCGAGGACAACCGCAACGTCGCGCGCATGGCCGCGCTGCTGGCCGGGCTGCCGGTGGAGGTGCCGGGCGCCACCGTCAACCGCCTGTGCGGCTCCGGGCTGGATGCGGTCGGCAGCGCCGCGCGCGCCATCCGCGCCGGCGAGGCCGAGCTGATGATCGCCGGCGGCGTCGAGAGCATGAGCCGCGCGCCGTTCGTGATGCCGAAGGCCGAGACGGCGTTCGCCCGGACGAATGCGGTCTACGACACGACGATCGGCTGGCGCTTCGTCAACCCGCGCATGCAGGCGCTGCACGGCACCGACTCGATGCCGGAGACGGCGGAGAACGTCGCCGCGGAGTTCGGCATCGCGCGCGAGGATCAGGACCGCTTTGCGCTGGCCTCTCAGCGCAAGGCGCTGGCGGCGCAGCAGGCCGGCGTGCTGGCGCAGGAGATCGTGCCGGTGACGATCCCCTCCCGCAAGGGCGAGCCGACCGTGGTGGCGCACGACGAGCACCCGCGCGAGACGACGCTGGAGGCGCTGGCCAAACTGAAGGGCGTGGTGCGGCCCGACGGCACCGTCACCGCCGGCAACGCCAGCGGCGTCAACGACGGCGCCTGCGCGCTGATCGTGGCCAGCGAAGCCGCCGCCGCGCGCCATGGCCTGACCCCGCGCGCGCGCGTGGTCGGCATGGCGGTGGCGGGCGTGCCGCCGCGCATCATGGGCATCGGCCCGGCGCCGGCCACGCGCAAGGTGCTGGCGCGCACGGGCCTGACGCTCGAGCAGATGGACGTGATCGAGTTGAACGAGGCGTTCGCCGCCCAGGCGCTGGCGGTGCTGCGGCTGCTGGGCCTGCCGGACGACGACGCGCGCGTCAATCCCAACGGCGGCGCGATTGCGCTGGGCCACCCGCTCGGCGCCAGCGGCGCGCGGCTGGTGACGACCGCCGTCAACCAGCTGCACCGCAGCGGCGGGCGCTACGCGCTGTGCACCATGTGCATCGGCGTCGGGCAGGGCATCGCGCTGGTGCTGGAGCGCGTCTGAGCGGCGGCTGCGCCGTGGTTGCCAGGGGTTACTGGGCCTGGCTACCGGGGCAGCGCCAAATGCACCTTGATTGCATCCTCAACGGCCAGCATGTCCGACAGGGATAGCGTGCCAAGCTGACTCTTGAGCCGCGACTTGTCCGCGGCCATGATCTGGTCGGCCATCGCCTTGCTGCTTTGCCCGCCGACTGTCACGATGGCCTCGCCGGGATACTGCCGTCCGGTGTTGCTGGTCACAGGCACCACGACCACGCGAGAGAGGTGTCGGTTGGCCGCGTCGTTGCTCACGATCACGGCCGGGCGCGTCTTGCGGATTTCGCTGCCAACGGCCGGGTCGAACTCGACCCACCACACTTCACCGCGCTTCATCGGTCATGTCGGCGGCGATGCCATTGCACCATTCCATCGCCTCGGCCTCGCGCGCCTTGTCGGCCGCCATCGCGCGGTAGCCTTCGTCGAGTGCCGTATCCAGCACATGGGGACGCAGCAAGTCCTCGATGAACTGGCTCATCTTGCGCCGCCCCACCCTCCGGCACAGGCCCTCATAGACCGCTTCATCGAGCGTGATCGTCATCTTCCGGTGCATATGCGCCCCCCAAAACACCAAATACGTGTTGCATTGTGCCTGCGGGCGATCCCGCTGCGCAACGGTTGCGCTCGAGCCCTCCATGGCCGTCAATGCTTCGGGTACATGGCGGGGACAAAGACAATGTAAAAAAAGAACCCCGACCTAAAGGGCCGGGGTTGCAAGCCTTTTGCTGTCACACACAAAGGCACCCGCTCAGGGAGGAAAAGCGGGGAGCCGCGCGAACGGCTCAGGACGAAATTTACCACAAGCTGACAGCGAATCCAACACAAAGTCGTAAAAAAGCCACTCGAAAGCCGACGAGCGGACTAGCTATCACTGTTGCCATTTCTGGACTGGAGCTCGAAGCGCAGCAGCCGGCATTCGATGGGGCCGTTGAAGAGCGGCACGCGCCGGCTGGCCTGCAGCCGCAGGCGGCGGGGCAGGTCCCGGTCGGGGGTCAGCACCCAGGCGGTCCAGCCGCCAAAATGCGTTTTCCAATGGGCGGCCAGCCGCTCGTAGAACACGTCGGCACCCAGCCCGCCCGCGACTCCCGCGGCTTCGATGCGTTCGCCATACGGCGGGTTGAGCAGCAGCACCCCGGGGCGGGCCGTGGGCGGCAGGCGCTGCAGGGCGTCGCCCCCGCGGAACTCCACCGCCGCCCCGACGCCGGCGCGCTCGGCGTTGCGCCGCGCAAAATCGACCATGCGAAACGCCACATCGCTGCCGTAGGCCAGCGGCGGATGACCGGCGGGCCAGGGGCGTTCGTGCGCGCGCGCCTGCTCGCGCAGCGCCGCCCAGCGGGCGGCATCGTGGGGCAGCAGCCGCTCGAACGCAAAGCGCCGTTGCCGCCCCGGGGCCTGCCGCAGCGCGATCTGCGCAGCCTCGATGACCAGCGTGCCGCTGCCGCAGCAGGGGTCGAACAGCGGCACCGGCTCGCCGTTGGCGTCGGCGCCAGTCCAGCCGGTGGCGGCGATCATGGCGGCGGCCAGCGTTTCCTTGAGGGGGGCGTCGCCTTTGTCGGTGCGCCAGCCGCGTTTGAACAGCGGCTCGCCGCTGGTGTCCAGCGACAGGGTCAGCCGATCGGTGGTCAGGTGGGCGTACAGACGCACATCCGGGTGCGCGGTGTCCACGCTGGGCCGCGCACCGCAGCGCGCGCGCAGCCGGTCGCAGACGGCGTCCTTGACGCGCAAGGCGGCGAAGTTGAGGCTGCGCAGCGGGCTGCGCTGGGCGGTCACCTCGACTTTGATGGTGCGCGCGGGGGTGAACCACGCCTCCCACGGCACGTCGGAAGCGGCGGCGTACAGGTCGTCCTCGTGGCGGTAGGGGCCCTCCCACAGGCGCACCAGCACGCGCTGGGCGATGCGGCTGTGCAGGTTGAGGCGCAGCACCGTCTCCCAGTCGCCGCGCAGGCCGACACCCGTGCGGCCCACGTGCAGGGCGTCGGTGGCCTGGCCGGTCAAGCGGGCGACTTCGTCGGCCAAAAACGGGGCGCTGCCGCCGGCGCAGGGCAGAAACAGATCGAATACGGGCATGGGGTTACAGGGTTTTGCGCAGGCTGGCGGTGGGGATGCGCAGGGCCTCGCGGTATTTGGCCACGGTGCGCCGCGCGCATTCGATGCCCTGTTCCTTGAGCAAATCCGCGAGCTGGCTGTCGCTCAGCGGCTTGCGCGGATCCTCGGCGGCGATCATTTGCTTGATGAGGGCGCGCACGGCCGTGCTGGAAGCGTTGCCGCCGGCGTCCGTGCCCAGGCTGGAGCCGAAAAAATACTTCAGCTCGAAGGTGCCAAACGGGGTGGCCATGTATTTGGCCGTGGTGACGCGGCTGATGGTGGACTCGTGCAGGCCGAGTTCGTCGGCAATGTCGCGCAGCACCAGCGGCCGCATGCCCACTTCGCCGTGCAGGAAGAAGCTGCGCTGCCGCTCGACGATGGCGCGTGCCACGCGCAAGATGGTGTCGAAGCGCTGCTGCAGGTTTTTGATGAACCAGCGGGCCTCCTGCAGCCGCTGTTGCAGGTCGCCGCCGCGCAGGCCCCGCAAGGCCTGCGCATACAGGTCCGACACGCGCAGCCGTGGCAGCACGGCGGGGTTGAGCTGCACGTCGAACTGCGCCCCCTGCACGGTGACGATGACGTCGGGCACGATGATTTGTCGCTCCGCGTCGGCGAAGCGCCGGCCGGGCTTGGGCTCCAGGCGGGTCAGCAGCGCCAATCCCGCGCGCAGGGCCGCGTCGTCCAAGCCCGTCGCCTGGGCCAGCCGACGCATGTCGCGCCGGGCGATCCATTCGATGGGCTGCTCGCACAGGGCCAGCGCGGCGCGCGCCTCGGGCGTGTTGGGCTGCTCCAGGATCTGCAGGCGCAGGCATTCGGCCAGATGGCGCGCGCCCACGCCTGCGGGTTCCATCGCCTGCAACCAGCCGAGCGCGCGCCGCAGCAGCGAGGCGAGCTCGTCCCGGCGCTCCTCGCCCCCCGAATCCCCGGCGGCCCGGACCTGCTGCCACAGGGCGTCCGTGAGGTCCTCCAGGGGCTCGGTCAGGTAGCCGTCGTCGTCCAGCGACTCGATCAGGAAGTACAGCGCCGCGCGCTCGTCGTCGTCCAGGTGCAGCGCGAGCGCCTGGCGGTGCAGGTGATCCTGCAGACGCTCGGCGCAGCGCGCCAGCTCGGCCGCCGGGCCGCGCTCGTCGTCTTCTTGGCGGCCGTCGCGGTCGATGCCAGGCCCCTCCCAAGACCAGTCGGCGGCGGCCTCGCCACCATCACCGGACTCCTCCGTGCTCCACCCGCCGGCGTCTTCGTCCAGGCGGGCCGGCCAGTCCGTCGCGGCGTCGGGGGCCGTGCCGTCGATCAGGGTGACGGTGTCGGGCAGGCCGCCGTCCTCGGGCGCCGCGCGGGCATCGCCGGCGGCCGCCCCGCCGGGCTCGGGGGGGTCATCGGCCGCGTCGTCCTCGGCGCGTTCGAGGAAGGGGTTGTCGGCCAGCATCTGCTCGACCTCCTGTGCCATCTCCAGCGTGGAGAGCTGGAGCAGCCGGATCGACTGTTGCAGCTGGGGCGTCAGGGTCAGGTGCTGCGAGACGCGCAGCGCGAGGCCGGGTTTCATGCGCGCTAGAGGCGGAAGTGCTCGCCCAGGTAGACCCGGCGCACCTCGGCGTTGTCCACGATCTCGGCGGGCGTGCCGCGGGCGAGGACCCGCCCTTCGCTGATGATGTACGCCTGGTCGCAGATGCCGAGCGTCTCGCGCACGTTGTGGTCGGTGATCAGCACCCCGATGCCGCGCGCCTTCAGAAAACCGATGATGCGCTGGATCTCGATGACCGCGATCGGGTCGATGCCTGCAAACGGCTCATCCAGCAAGATGAAGCGCGGTTGCGCGGCCAGGGCGCGCGCGATCTCGACGCGTCGCCGCTCACCGCCCGACAGCGCGGGGGCGGGCGCGCCGCGCAGATGATCGACGTGCAGTTCTTCCAGCAGGGCGTCCAGGCGCGCGCGCAGCACGGGCTCCGGCAGGGGGCGGCCTGCCTCGTCGTGTTGCAGCTCCAGCACGGCGCGGATGTTCTGTTCGACCGTCAGCTTGCGAAAGATCGACGCTTCCTGCGGCAGATAGCCCAAGCCCAGCCGCGCACGGCGGTGGATGGGCAGGTGCTCCACCCGCTGTTCGTCGATCCACAGCCGCCCTGCGTCGGCCCGCACCAGGCCGACGATCATGTAAAACGACGTCGTCTTGCCCGCTCCGTTGGGCCCCAGCAGCCCCACCACCTCGCCGCTGTGCACCTGCAGCGACACGTCATGCACGACGGTGCGGCGGCCGTAGCGCTTGTGCAGGCCCTCGGCACGCAGGCAGGTGGCGGGCGTCGCGGTCACGGGCGGCGCTCCAGGCGGTCGCTCGGGGTCAGGGTGGGGGCGGGGGTGTCCGGTGCGGGCTGGGTGGTCGCGGGGTCGGCGCCGCGCGGCGTCAGCAGCGCGCGCACCCGGCCGCCCGGGTTGTCGGGGGTGGACTGCCCGCGATCGCCGTCCACGGTGAAGGTGTCGTTGCGGTTGTCGTACACGATGACGGCGCCGCTGGTGCGGTCGTTCAGCACCGCGCCGCGGTAGCGGCGCAGCTCGGCACGGCCGCGGAAGGTCACGCGGTCGGCCTGCCCGTCGTATTCGATGCGCTCGGCCTCGCCTTCGATGTACTCGTCCAGCCCGTCGCGCTTTTGGCGGTAAAAGGCGCGCTGCGAGGCGTCGCCCAGCGCGATGCCGAACTGTTGCCCCTGATCGTTCTGGCGCACCTCGACCTGGTGGCCGCGGATGCGGATCGTGCCCTTGGTGATGACCACCCGGCCGGTAAAGACGCTGACCTGGCGGGCGTCGTCGTAGCGCAGCGCATCCGCCTCCACGTTCATGGGGGCGCTGCGGTCGGCGCGCTCGGCATGCACCGGCGCCCCCAGGCCGAGCAGGGCGGCGGCGATCAGGGTGGCGACAGGGGCAGCCCAGGGGCGCGGCGGTGGGGATGCGGCAGGCACGGAATTTGCTCCTTGCGGTGCACCGATTGTGCCACGACTGGCCCCGCCCCCCGCGGTGGCGGGCGGTTTACGCTTGGCGCACGCGCGCGATCAAGGCATCGGCCACGACCAGCGTGCGGGCCGCCTGACCCGGCACGATGAAGCGGCCCGCAATGCCCAGCGACGGGGTGGCCTCGACCTCGTAGGCGTCTTGCAACTGCAGGGCGCGCTTGACCTTGCCGCTCACGCCAAAGGACTGGTAGGTCTGTGTGAACGCCTGCCGGTCCAGCCCCTGTTTGGCGGCCCAGGCCGCCACGGCGTCGAGCGAGTTGAAGCGCTCGCGCTCCTCGTGGATGGCTTTGAAGGCCTTCTCGTGCAGATCGCCCAGGCGGCCCATGGCCTCGAGCGTGAAATACAGCCGCTGCATCGGCTCGAACGCGGCGTTGAAGCCGACCGGCACCCGGCGCACCACGATTTCCTTGGGCAGCTTGCGCATCCAGGCGGTCATCAGCGGCTCGAAGCGGAAGCAATGGATGCAGCTGTAGGCAAAGAACTCCAGCACCTCGACCTGACCGGGGCCGGTGTCCACCGGGGCCGGCTTGTTCAGGCGCCGGTAGTCGGTGCCTTCGCGCAGGCCGTCCTGGGCTTGGGCGAAGGCGGCGGGCAGGGTGGCGGCGGCACCAAGGCCGAGCAGGGTGGCGTGGAAGTGACGGCGTTGCATGGGCGTCTGACGGTGACGGGTGTTGCGATGACCGTTGGATGGGCGCGCGCGGCGGTGGTTCCTGGGCGCGTCAGCGCTGCACGCGCACCAGGGCGGTGTCGATCTGCTTGGCGCGCAAGCGCTCCTGCATCACCTCGGCTTCCACCTTGTTGCCAAACGGCCCCAGCCGCACACGGTAAATGCGCTGGCCGGCCTGCTCGCGCTCGCTGACCTTGGCGTCGAAACCGAGCAGCGCCAGGCGCGCGCGCTGGGCCTCGGCCTCCTCCGCGTTGCGGAAGGCGCCGGCCTGCACGAAGTAGTTGAAGGGATCGGCCGCGGCCGCCGTGGCGTCAGACTCGCCCGCCGCCGGCTGGGGCGTGCCGGCCCGCTGCCGGATCAGGTCCGCGATCGGGTCGCGCCCAGACTCGCCCTTGGCAGCCTCGCCCTTGCCCGTTTCGGCCTTGGCATCGCCGCGGGGGGCCTCGTCCTGCGGGGCCTCGGCCGCGGGGGGCGCGTCGGTGGCGGTGCCGGCCGCTTCGCCGCGGCCCGAGGGCTTGGCCGACGACAGGCCGGCGTTCGGGTTCCAGCTCTTGAGCCGCTCGGCCTCGGTCTCGGGGTGGGTGGGCTTGCGCTGGATTTCGCGGTCCACCAGGGGGATGGGCACTTTGGTGACGTACACGGCCACCGCCAGGGCGATGCCGATACCGATCACCAGCCCCAGCACGAAGCCCAACAACGTGCCGCCCCGCTGGCCGGCGGAAGGATGGCGCGAGAAAGCGGTGAGGGACGCCATGGGCGCGGACTCCAAGGGGATGGGCGGCGAGCTTACATCGACTCGGGCGCATCCACGCCCAGCACGCGCAGCCCGCTGCGCAGCACCTGCGCCGTGGCGGCCACCAGCGCCAGCCGGGCGCGCTTGACGGCCTCGTCATCGACCAGGATGCGCTCGGCGTCGTAGTAGCTGTGGTAGGCGGCGGCCAGCTCGCGCAGGTAGAAGGTGATGTCGTGCGGTGCGAAGTCGGCGGCGGCGGCCGTCAGCACCTCGGGGTAGCGGCCCAGTTGCAGCATCAGCGCCTGGGCGGCCGGGGTGTCCAGCGGCGCCAGGTCGGCCTCGACCAGTGCGGCCGGGTCGCCCCCCTGGCCGCGCCACTGCGCCAGCACCGAGCAGATGCGCGCATGGGCGTACTGCACGTAATACACCGGGTTGTCGTTGTTTTGCTGGATGGCCAGATCGACGTCGAAGGTGTACTCGGTGTCGGGCTTGCGGCTGAGCAGGAAGAAGCGCACCGCGTCCTTGCTGGTCCACTCGATCAGGTCGCGCAGCGTGACGTAGCTGCCGGCGCGCTTGCTGATCTTGACCTCCTGCCCGCCGCGCATGACGCGCACCATGGTGTGCAGCACATAGTCGGGGTAGCCGGGCGGAATGCCGACGCCCGCAGCCTGCAGGCCGGCGCGCACGCGGGCGATGGTGCCGTGGTGGTCGGTGCCCTGGATGTTGATGACCTTGGTGAAGCCGCGCTCCCACTTGGTGATGTGGTAGGCCACGTCCGGCACGAAGTAGGTGTACGTGCCGTCGGACTTGCGCATCACGCGGTCCTTGTCGTCACCGTAGTCGGTGGTGCGCAGCCACAGCGCGCCGTCGCGTTCGTAGGTCTTGCCGGCGTCGATCAGGCGCTGCACGGTCTGCGCCACGCGGCCGCTGCTGTACAGGCTGGACTCCAGGTAGTACTGGTCGAAGCGCACCTGGAAGGCCTGCAGGTCCAGGTCCTGCTCATGCCGCAGGTAGGCGACCGCAAACTGGCGGATGCCGTCCAGGTCTTCCACGTCGCCGCTGGCGGTGAAAGCCCGGTCGTCGGCCTGGACGGTCTTGCGCGCCAGAAAATCGTCGGCGATGTCTTGAATGTAGTCGCCGTTGTAGGCGGCTTCGGGCCACTGCGGATCGCCGGGGCGGATGCCCTTGGCGCGCAACTGCACCGAGCGCGCCAGCGTCTCGATCTGCACCCCGGCATCGTTGTAGTAGAACTCGCGGTGCACCTGCCAGCCCTGGGTCTGGAACAGGTTGCAGATGGCATCGCCCAGGGCGGCCTGCCGGCCGTGGCCCACGTGCAGCGGCCCCGTCGGGTTGGCCGAGACGAACTCCACCATCAGCCGCTGCCCGTTGGGTGGGCGGTGCCCGTAGCGCTCGCCCGCCGCGAGCACCTCGCGCACCACCGATTGCTTGGCGGCGGGCTTCAGGCGCAGGTTGATGAAGCCGGGGCCGGCGATCTCCAGCGCGGCCACCCAGCGCTCGAACGCGGGCTGGGCCTGCAGGCGCTCCACCAGGGTCTGCGCGACGGCGCGCGGGTTGGTGCCCAGCGGCTTGGCCAGTTGCAGGGCGGCCGTGATGGCCAGGTCGCCATGGGCGGCGGCCTTGGGTTGCTCGAAGACGGCGCGCGCCGATGCGCCGGGGAGCAACGCCTCCAGCTCGGTCGCAAGCGCGCCGAGCAACTCGGTCTTGACGGTTTGCATGGGGGGGGATTGTAGGATCCCGGGGTGCGCCCTCAGTACTGTCAATACCGTCAATACCGTCAACGCCGCGCTCCCCGCTGCGCCGCCAGCACGCACAGCAGGTCGCAGGCCACGTGGGCGGCGGCCAGCGCCGTCAGGTCGGCGTGGTCGTACGGGGGGCTGACCTCCACCACGTCCATGCCAATCAGGTTCAGCGGCACGAGGCCCCGCACGATCTGCAGCGCCTGCGCGCTGGTGAGTCCCCCGGCCACCGGCGTGCCGGTGCCGGGCGCGAAGGCCGGGTCCAGGCAGTCGATGTCGAACGTCACGTAGGCCGGCCGCGGCCCGACGATGGCCAGGATCCGCTGCAGCGCCCAGTCGGCGCCGCGCGCATGCACCGTCGGCGCGTCCAGCACGTGCAGGCCCATGAAGTCGTCGTTCCAGGTGCGGATGCCGATCTGCACCGAGTGCGCCGGGTCGATCAGCCCTTCGCGCACGGCCTTGTAGAACATCGTGCCGTGGTTGAGCGAGTCCGGCGCGTCGTCCGGCCAAGTGTCGCAGTGGGCGTCGAAGTGGACCAGCGCCAGCGGTGCGCCGAAGCGCTCGGCGTGGGCCTGCAGCAGCGGGTAGGTCACGTAATGGTCGCCGCCGAAGGTCAGCATGCGCGCGCCGCTGGCCAGGATGCGCCGCGCGTGGTCGCGGATCGCGCCGGGGATGGTGTGCGGCCGGTGCGCGTCCAGCCAGCAGTCGCCGGCGTCGATCACCGCCAGCGTCTCGAACGGGTCGAACCCCCACGGGAAGGGCTTGAGCTCCGCGAGCTGGACGCTGGCGGCGCGGATCGCCGCCGGCCCGAGCCGCGCCCCGGGCCGGTAGGTGGTGGCCAGATCCAGTGGGATGCCGCTGACGACGACGTCGGCGCCGTCCAGCGCCCTCGTGTAGGTGCGGCGCATGAAGCTCAGCACGCCGGCGTAGGTCATCTCCGGCCAGGAGCCGAGCAGGCCCGGACGGCGGATGGCGCCGTCGCCGGCGGGCGGCGCCTCGGGCGGGGTGGGGCGGGTGTCCATCGGCGCGATGCTACCGCGCCGCCCGGCGCGCCGGTGGGGCCACCGTCAGGTGCTGGCGGGGTGCCAGGCGTGCGCCTGCAGGTCCGCCAGGCGCACCACGTGCAGCGCCGCCTCGTGCGTGGCCTCCAGGATCACCGGCGGGGCTACGCCCGCCTCCAGCGCCTCCTTCCAGCGCAGCGCGCACAGGCACCAGCGGTCGCCGGGCTTCAGGCCCGCGAAGCGCCACTGCGGCCGTGGCGTGACCAGATCGTTGCCGCGCTGCAGCGAAAACGCCAGGAACTCCGCCGTCACCTTGGCGCAGACGACGTGGCGGCCGACGTCGTGCGGGCCGGTGTGGCAGCAGCCGTCGCGGAAGTAGCCGGTCAGCGGGTCGTACGACCAGGCCCGCAGCGGGCCGCGGTCGGGGGCTTGCACGCGGCGGCGCCGCTGCTACGCCGCCGCCGGCATCGGCTGCAGCGCCGCGCGCGCCGCGTCGCGGATCGCGCGCGTCAGCCGCTGCGCGGTGGGCGGCTCGCGCTCCCAGTGTTGCCAGTACAGCGCCACGTCCACCACCGCGCCGGGCAGCACCTCGGCCAGCTCCGTCCGCCCGGCGCGCGCCTGCAGGTGCATGTCCGGCACCATGCCCCAGCCCAGCCCCAGCTCGATGGCGCGCTCGAAGGCGTCCACCGCAGGCATGAAGTGGCGCGGGTAGCGCGCGCCGCGCAGCCCGAAGTGCTGCACCAGCCAGACGTCCTGCAGCGCGTCCTTGCGGTTGAAGATCACCGCCGGCAGCGCCAGCAGCCGGTGCGGCGTCACGCGCCCCTGCGGCGTGCGCGCGCGCGCCGCCAGCGCCGGCGTGGCCACGCAGCGGTAGCGCATCACGCCCAGCGGCTCGGCCACGCAGCCGCGCATGGCGTCGGCGCGCGTGGTCACGCAGCCGATCACGCTGCCGTTCTTCAACAGCTCGTGCGTGTGGTCCTGGTCGTCGATGGTCAGGTCCAGCAGCAGCCGCTGGCGCGCCAGCAGCGGCGCCACGCCGGGCAGGAACCACGCCGCCGCCGAATCGGCGTTGATCGCCACCGGCACGCTCTGCCAACGCTGCCCGGCGCCGCCGGCCAGCCGCTCCAGCAGGTCGGCCTCCATCAGCTGCACCTGCTTGACGTGCGCCAGCAGCGCCTGCCCGGCCGGCGTGGCGCGCACCGTCTTGCCGCGCACCACCAGCCGCTGGCCGAGCTGCGCCTCCAGCGCCTTGACGCGCAGCGACACCGCGGCCACCGTCAGCGCCAGCGCCTGCGCGGCGGCGGTGAAGCTGCCGTGCTCGACCACGGCGGCCAGGGCTTCAAGCTGACGGGCGTCCAGCATGGTGCCAGTTTAGCCAAACTTGATGCGCTCGAGTTATCGTCAAAACCATTTAAACCAAGGGCGGCTGCGGCGACACTGCGTGCATGCCAGCCCGGCCGCCAGGCGACGGCGGGGCACCACGAACATCGACGACGATCGGGAGCACGCACGATGACCACCTTCACCGCCACCCTGCCGGGGCTGGCCGCCCCGGGCTTCACCGCCGGCCTGGTGATGAGCCTGTCGCTCATCATGGCCATCGGCCCGCAGAACGCCCACGTCATCCGCACCGGCCTGCAGCGCCAGCACCTGTGGCTGACGGTGCTGACCTGCGCGGTCGCCGACATCGTGCTGATCACGCTGGGCGTGGCGGGGTTGGCCCAGCTCGGCGGGCTGTCGGACAAGCTGCATGGCGCGCTGATCGGCGCGGGCGTGCTGTTCCTGCTGGTGTACGGCTGGAAGGCGGCGCGGCGCTTCTGGCGGCCGCCGGCCGCCGCGCCGATGGGGGACGGGGCCGCGGCGCCCGCGCAGCCGGGGGCTGCGGCGCCGGTCACGCGCCGCCAGGCCGTGCTGCAGGCGCTGGCGTTTTCGTGGCTCAACCCGCACGCGTGGCTGGACACGGCGGTGCTGATCGGCGCCGCGTCGCTGGCCTGGGGGCCGCAGCAGCCGGTGTTCGGGCTGGGCGCGGCGGCCGGCTCGGTGCTGTGGTTCCTGCTGTTGGGCGGCGCGGCGTTCTGGCTCGGCCGGCGGCTCAACTCGCTGCACGTCTGGCGCGCGCTGGACGGGCTGGTGGCGCTGCTGATGTGGGGCACGGCCGCGGCGCTGGTCGCCAGCCTGCTGCGCTGAGTCTTGGGGCTCGCCCGGCCCCCGTTCCCTTACATCCCTAACACAGCGTTCCAGGAGACACGCATGACCGCCACCTTGACACCCCCCGCGCGTCGTCCCGCCGATGCGCCGATCACGATGTTTGGCCCTGATTTTCCGTTCGCCTACGACGAGTGGTTGGCGCATCCGGCGGGGCTGGGCGTCCTGCCAGTCAGCCGCCACGGCACCGAGGTGGCCATCGTCGGCGCCGGCATGGCCGGGCTGACGGCGGCCTATGAGCTGATGAAGCTGGGCCTGAAGCCCGTGGTCTATGAGGCGTCGCGCATGGGCGGGCGGCTGCGCTCGCAGCCGTTCGAGGGTGGCAGCGGCGCGATCGCGGAGCTCGGCGGCATGCGCTTTCCGCTGTCGTCCACGGGCTTTTATCACTACGTGCGCACGCTGGGCCTGCAGAGCCGCCCGTTCCCCAACCCGCTGACGCCGGCGGCCAACTGCACCGTCATCGACCTGGAGGGCCAGACCCACTGGGCGCGCACGCTGGAGGACTTGCCGCCGCTGTTTCGCGAGGTGGCGCAGGCGTGGGACGACGCGCTGGAGGAAGGTGCGGGCTTCACCGAGCTGCAGACGGCCATGCGCCAGCGCGACGTCGAGCGCGTCAAGGCGCTGTGGAATGCGCTGGTGCCGCGCTGGGACGACCGCACGTTCTACGACTTTGTCGCGCAGTCCAGCGCCTTTCAGCGCCTGAGCTTCCACCACCGCGAGGTGTTCGGCCAGGTGGGCTTTGGCACCGGCGGGTGGGATTCGGATTTTCCGAACTCGATGCTGGAAATCCTGCGCGTGGTGCTGACCGGCTGCGACGAGAACCAGCACCTCATCGTCGGCGGCGTGCAGCAGGTGCCGCTCGGCCTGTGGCACCATGCGCCGCCGCGCCTGGCGCACTGGCCGCAGGGCACGACGCTGGCCAAGCTGCACCACGGCGCGCCGAGGCCGGCGGTCAAGGCCATCCAGCGCGCCGGCAACGGCCAGCTGGAGGTCACCGACGCCTGGGGCAGCACGCGCCGCTTCGATGCGGTGCTGGTCACCTGCCAAAGCTGGCTGTTGACGACGCAGATCGCGTGCGAGGAGTCGCTGTTTTCGCAGAAACTGTGGATGGCGCTGGACCGCACGCGCTACATGCAGTCGTCCAAGACCTTTGTGATGGTCGATCGCCCGTTCTGGAACGACCTGCGTGCCAACGGCTGGCCGGTGATGGGCATGACGCTGACCGACCGCCTGACGCGCGGCACCTATTTGTTCGACAACGGGCCGGACCAGCCCGGCGTGATCTGCCTGTCCTACGCGTGGATGAGCGACGCGCTGAAAATGCTGCCGTACGACAGCCTCAAGCGCGTGCAACTGGCGCTGGAGGCGCTGCGCAAGATCTACCCCGACGTGGACATCGCCAGCCACATCATCGGCGACCCGATCACCATCTCGTGGGAGGCCGACCCCTATTTCCTCGGCGCCTTCAAGGGCGCGCTGCCGGGCCACTACCGCTACAACCACCGCATGGTCGGCCACTTCATGCAGGACGCGCTGCCGGAGCGCGAGCGCGGCATCTTCCTCGCTGGCGACGACATCTCCTTCACCCCCGCGTGGGTGGAGGGCGCGGTGCAGACGGCGCTGAATGCCGTCTGGGGCATCGTGCGCCACCTGGGCGGCACGAGCCACCCCGACAACCCCGGCCCCGGCGACTGGTATCCGCACATCGGCCCGGTGGCGCTGCCGGATTGAGGCGCGTCCGATGCGCATCGCCCTCTGGCAAACCCCGCACCCGGCTGCCGGCGACGTGGCCGCGGCGCTGCGCCGGCTGGAGGACGCCGCCGCGCGCGCGGCGGCGCAGGGCGCGCAGTGGCTCGTGACGCCCGAGATGGCGCTCACGGGCTACCTGATCGCGCCGCAGCAGCTGGCCGCGCTGGCCGAGCCCGCCGACGGGCCGCTGGCGCAGGCGGTGGCCGCGATCACGCAGCGCCACGGCCTGGGCATCGCCTACGGCTGGCCCGAGCGCCATCCCGATGGCGCCAAGCCCTACAACGCCGTGCAGGCCATCGGCCCGGACGGCCGGCGGCTCGCCGTGCATCGCAAGGTGCACCTGTTCGGTGCGGAGGACCGGGCGCGCTTCACGGCGGGCGAGGCACCGGCCGCGCCGTTCGAGTGGGGCGGCTGGCGCATCGGCCTGCTGATCTGCTTCGACGTCGAGCAGCCCGCAGCGGTGCGGGCGCTGGCGCGGCAGGGGGCGCGGCTGATCCTCGCCCCCACCGCCAACATGCTGCCGTACGACGACGCGCCGTGCCTGACGCTGCCGCGCCTGGCGGCGGAATCACGCGTGGCCATCGCCTACGCCAACGCCTGCGGCGCGGAAGGCGACACGCGCTACGGGGGGCTCAGCCGCCTGGTGGCGGCGGACGGGCGGGTGGTGGTCGCGGCGGGGCGCAGCGAGGATATGCTCATTGCCGATAGCCCGGATTGATCCGATCCAGCCGGCGCAACAAGCCCGGCCACGTCAGCGCCCCCGCGCCCTGGCCGCGCGTCACCTGCCGGGCCTGGGCCTGTGCGGTGCCGATGATGGCGGGGTCGATGGGGATCAGCTCGCCACCGCCCGCCTGCGCCCGCACCTGAATCGCACACACCGCCTCGAACAGGTACATCGACAGAAAGGCATCGGCCACGGTCGGCCCCAGCGTCAGCAGGCCGTGGTTGCGCAGCATCAGAAAATGGGCATCGCCCAGGTCCGCCACCAGCCGGGCCTTTTCGTCCTCGCGCAGCGCCACGCCTTCGTAGTCGTGGTAGGCCAGACTGGCCAGCACGAAGATCGACTGTTGCGACAGCGGCAGCACCCCCTGTTTTTGCGCCGAAACCGCCACGCCGTTGAGCGTGTGCGTGTGCAGCACGCACTGCGCATCGTGGCGCGCCGCGTGGATGGCGCTGTGGATGGTGAAGCCGGCCGGGTTGACCGGGTAAGGGCTGTCGTCCAGCTTGTTGCCCTGCAGGTCGATCTTGATGAGGCTGGACGCGGTGATCTCCTCGAACAGCAGGCCATAGGGGTTGATCAAAAACTGGTCGTCCGTCCCCGGTACGCGCGCCGTGATGTGGGTAAAGACCAAATCGTCCCAGTGAAAGGCGGCCACCAACCGGTAGGCGGCCGCCAAATCCACGCGCACCTGCCATTCGGCGTCGCTGACCTGGCCCTGGCGGCTGGGGATGGCGAGGGGGGTGTTCATGTGTGTCTCCTCTGCGGTGTCGAAAGACCCACTCCAGAGGGTGAGTCCGTATCGGTGCGGTGGACGATAGGCAGACGCGCCGGGTGGATCTATCGCGTCAGCGACACAAAGCCGCGGAGGGCAGGGTGCCCGTGCTTTCAGTTGGCCAGGGCTCGAGTCTCAGCAGCCTGTTATTGCGGGACTCGCCCCCAAAACTCCGCCCGCCCATAGTGGTCCTTTAGAAAATCGATCCAGGCCCGCACGCGCCGCGGCAGGTGGCGGGCGGTGGGGAAGACGGCGTAGATGCCATTGGGGGGGGCGGCGTAATCGTCCAGCACGGCGACCAGGCGGCCGGCGTCGATGTCGGCCTGCACCTCCCAGGTGCTGCGCCAGGCCAAGCCCAGCCCGGCCAGGCACCATTCGTACAGCACCTGGCCGTCGCTGCAGTCCAGCGGGCCGCGTGGGCGGACATGCATCAGGTCCCGGCGCCCGCCCGGCCCGGGCACGGCGAACGCCCAGCCGCGCGTTTGCGAGGCGTCCGACGACAGCACCAGGCAGTCGTGTTGCAGCAGGTCGTGCGGATGGCGCGGCACGCCGCGGCGCTGCAGGTAGGCGGGGGTGGCCACGACCAGCCGCCGGTTGTCGGCCAGCCGCACGCTCACCAGGGACGAGTCGGGCAGATCCCCCACGCGCACGGCGCAGTCGTAGCCTTCGGCGATCAGGTCCACCACGCGGTCGCTCAGGTTGAGGGAGACGGTGACCTCCGGGTGGCGGGCGCGAAAGGCGGGCACCAGCGGGGCGACGTGCTGGCGCCCAAAGCCGGCCGGGGCGGTGATGCGCAGGTGGCCCCGCGCCGCGGTGCCGCCGGCGCTGACGTTGGCCTCGGCCTGCGCCAGCTCCGCCAACAGCCGCTGGCAGTCTTCCAGAAACGCGTTGCCCTCCGGCGTGAGGGTGATGCGGCGCGTGGTGCGCACCATCAGTTTGACGCCCAGGTATTCCTCCAGCGCGTCCAGCCGCCGGCCGACGATGGCCGGCACCACCCCTTCGGCGCGCGCGGCCGCGGCCAAGCTGCCGCGCTGGGCCACGGCAACGAATGTTTCCAGCGCCTTGAGCCGGTCCATGCCCGCATTATTGAACAAAAAGTCACGGCTGAAGCGGTCGGCTTGCCGTCGATCCGGACCCGGATTTCGCCTACAGTGGCACGTTTCGACAATCCCGGCCCGCGCCCCCGGCGGCGGGCCGCCATCGGAGGTCAGAGGATCATGACGACACCGCGCATCAACGTCGGTCGGCTGCAGGTGGCCGAGGTACTGTACCGCTTCATCGAAGACCAGGTGCTGCCCGGCACCGGCATCGCCAGCGACCGCTTCTGGAGCGGCTTCGACGCCATCGTCGCCGACCTAGCGCCGAAGAACCGTGCGCTGCTGGCGGAGCGCGACCGCCTGCAGGCCGAGTTGGACAAGTGGCACGGCGCCAACCCCGGCCCGGTCACCAATCCGGCCGCCTACCGCCAGTTTTTGGAGACGATCGGCTACCTGGTGCCGCCGCCCGGCGACGTGCGCGTGACCACGGCCAACGTGGATGCCGAGCTGGCCACGCAGGCCGGCCCGCAGCTGGTGGTGCCGATCCTCAACGCCCGTTACGCGCTCAACGCGGCGAACGCGCGCTGGGGCAGTCTGTACGACGCGCTCTACGGCACCGACGCCATCCCCGAGGACGACGGCTGCGCCAAAGGCCCCGGCTACAACGAGAAGCGCGGCGCCAAGGTGATCGCCTGGGCCCGCCGCGTGCTGGACGAGGCCGCGCCGCTGGCGCAGGGCTCGCACGCCGACGCCACGGTCTACGCGGTGGCGAACGGCGCGCTGCGCGTGACGCTGCGCGGCGGCGCGACGACGGGCCTGAAGGATCCGGCCCAGTTCGTCGGCTACCAGGGCGAGGCGGCGGCGCCGTCGTCGGTGCTGCTGCGCCACCACGGGCTGCACCTGGACATCCGCATCGACCGCGCGCACCCGATCGGCGCCACCGACGCCGCGGGCGTCTGCGACGTGGTGGTGGAGGCGGCCCTCTCCACCATCCTGGACCTGGAGGATTCGGTCGCCGCGGTGGACGCCGAGGACAAGGTGCTGGGCTACCGCAATTGGCTTGGCATTCTGCAGGGCTGGCTGACGGAGAGCTTCGACAAGGGCGGCAGGACGGTCACGCGCGGCCTGCACGGCGACCGCCGCTACACCGCGCCGGACGGCCGCGGCGAAGTGGTGCTGCACGGCCGCTCGCTGCTGTTCGTGCGCAACGTCGGCCACCTGATGACCAACCCGGCCATCCTCTACACCGATGCCGACGGCACGGTGCGCGAGATTCCCGAAGGCATCATGGATGCCGTCGTCACGACGACGATCGCGCTGCACGACCTGCAGGGCCGCGGCCGCCTGCCCAGCGGCGAGCCGATCCGCAACAGCCGCACCGGCAGCGTCTACATCGTCAAACCCAAGATGCACGGCCCGCGCGAGGTGGCGTTTGCGGCGGAGCTGTTTGGCCGCGTGGAGCAGATGCTGGGTCTGGCGGACAGCACCGTCAAGCTCGGCATCATGGACGAGGAGCGCCGCACCAGCGTCAACCTCAAGGCCTGCATCGCCGCCGCCGCCAGCCGCGTGGCGTTCATCAACACCGGCTTCCTGGACCGCACGGGTGACGAGATCCATACCGCCATGCTGGCGGGCCCGATGATCCGCAAGAACGACATGAAGAGCAGTGCCTGGATACAGGCCTACGAGCGCAACAACGTGCTGGTGGGCTTGAAGTGCGGGCTGCGCGGCCGCGCCCAGATCGGCAAGGGCATGTGGGCGATGCCGGACCTGATGAAGGCCATGCTGGAGCAGAAGATCGCGCACCCGAAGGCCGGCGCCAACACCGCCTGGGTGCCCAGCCCCACCGCCGCCACGCTGCACGCGCTGCACTACCACCAGGTGGACGTGGCCGCGATCCAGCAAGAGCTGGAAAAAATCGACGCCGACGCCGAGCGCGACACGCTGCTGGCGGGCCTGTTGACGGTGCCGGTGGCGGCCAACCCCAACTGGAGCGAGGCCGACAAGCAGGCCGAGCTGGACAACAACATCCAGGGCATCCTCGGCTACGTGGTGCGCTGGGTGGACCAGGGCATCGGCTGCTCCAAGGTGCCCGACATCCACGACGTCGGCCTGATGGAAGACCGCGCCACGCTGCGGATTTCCAGCCAACACGTGGCCAACTGGCTGCACCACGGCGTGGTGACCGAGGCGCAGGTGCGCGAGACCTTCGAGCGCATGGCGGCCAAGGTGGACCAGCAAAATGCCGGCGACCCCAACTACCGCCCGATGGCGCCCAACTTCGAGGCCAGCATGGCGTTCCAGGCCGCGCTGGATCTGGTGTTCAAGGGTAAGGAGCAGCCCAGCGGTTACACCGAGCCGCTGCTGCACGCTTGGCGCCTGAAGGTCAAGGCAGCCTGATCCCCAGGACCTGCCCCCGATCACGACGGCGCCTGCGGGCGCCGTTTTTTTTGGGGTTGCGCGAACGGCGGATGGCGGCACAATGCCGTGGTGTGACGCACGGGCAGAGGCCCGCACCAGAGGAGACGACGACATGAATATCCGCCACGACGCCCACGTCATCGGGCAGGGTCGGCGCAAGGTGTTGATGCTGCACGGCTGGTTTGGCCATGCGCGCGGCTGGGGGCCGATGGTTCAGCACCTGGACACCGACGCCTTCAGCTACGCCTTCATGGACTACCGCGGCTACGGGCACCGCAAGGGCAGCGGCGGGCCCTACACCATCGAGCAGATCGCCCACGATGCCCTGGCGCTGGCCGACCAGTTGGGCTGGGAGCGGTTTGCGCTGGTGGGGCATTCCATGGGGGGCAGCGCCATCCAGTACGTGCTGGCCGAAGCGCCGCAGCGCGTGCAGGCGCTGGTCGGCATCACCCCGGTGCCGGCAGGGGGCGTGCCGTTCGATCCGGAAGGGTGGGCGTTTTTCTCGGCCGCGGCGCAGGACCCGGCCACGCGCCGCGCGATCATCGACCTCACCACGGGGCGTCGGCTCACCGGGACGTGGCTGGATGCGATGGTGCGGTCGTCGCTGGCGCATTCGGACGTGGAGGCCTTTGCCGCCTACCTGACCGCCTGGGCCAAGACCGCTTTCGTCGAGCGCATCCAGGGGCGGACCGTGCCGGTGCTGGTCATCCCGGGCGAGCACGACCCGGCGCTGGGCGAAGCCACCTGCCGCGCCACTTGGCTGCAACACTACCCCCAGGCGCGGCTGGAGGTGATGGCCAATGCCGGCCACTACCCCATGGACGAGACGCCGATTGCCCTGGTCACGGCGATGGAGCGCTTTTTGCGCGAGGCCGTGGCGGTATGAGGCGGGGGGCGCACGCGTGGCTGAGGGAGTGACGGTGGCGGCCGGGCGGGTCGATCCCACCCGGTGTCCGATTTGTGGTGGCGGCAACGGCTGCGCGATGGAGCGCGAGCGGCAAACCGGCCGCGCCCAGCCGCCGTGCTGGTGTACGCAGGCGCACTTTGGCGCCGAGGTGCTGGACCGGGTGCCCGCGGGCGCCCGGGGGTTGGCCTGCATCTGCGCGCGCTGCGCGGGGGCTACACCACTTTCGACAGGCTGAACATCACGGCCGGGCCGAGCCGCGCGTCCAGGGCCTCCAGCGGGATGCGCGGGGCCTCGTGGTGCCCGTCCGCAGCGTCCTGGTCGGTGCCGGGCTGGGCGTCGCCGATCAGACGCACGACCGCGATGCCGGGTCGCTGCTGGGCCAGGGTGTCGGCCAGTTGGGCGGCGTCTGCCGGCAGGTGGGCCTCGTCCAGCACCAGCAGGTGGATGTCGCGCGCGGCCAGGGCGGCCAGCGCCTGCGCCGCGCTGGCCACGCCGTCGGCGGCGATGCCGAGCTTTTTGACCACGTCCAGCGCGCGCAGCCGGGTGGGCGCATCGGCGGAGCACACCACGGCGTAGCTGCCCCCGATGGTCTTGAACACGGTCGAGGGCGCGCCACTGTCGTGGCCCGTGGCATCGGTGGCGCGGGCCTGTCCGACCGTGCGCCGAAATTGCGCCGTCAGCCGCACCCGGCCGGGCTCCACCTGCCGTTGCAGCGTGATGCCGCCATCCGTGCTGGCCAGCTGCTGCGCCAGCAGCCACAGCACGCCGTCGGCATAGACCGATTCCGGCACCCGGGGGCCATCGAGCAGCACGTCCACCGCCAGCCAGCCGCGCGGCGGGCCGGGCTCGGCCGTCGCGGGGGGGGTGTCGTCGGGCACGCGCGGCTCCACACGCAGCTCCAGCCGGCTGCCCTGCTGCACCGCCCACTCCAGCATGGCCTGCACCAGGCTGTAGGCCACCGTCGGGTCGATCAGCAACTCCACGGGGCGAAACTGCCGCCGCACCGTGATGCCTTGCAGTGCCAGGGCCTCGCGCCGCTCTTGCAGCACCGATTCGACGACGTAGGCCAGATCGATTTTTTCGTGCGATTGGCGCACCTGCCCGCTTTGCAGCCGAACGATCTGTTGCGCATGCACGCCACACTGCTTGAGCCGCTGCGCGGGCAGCGCCAGAATGCGGTACTCCGCCTCGGTCAAGCGGCCGCGTTGCAGCAGCAAGCCCAGGCCCCGCAACAGATGGTCCACCGAATCGATGGCCTGCTCCGTGAGCGCCACCGCCAGATCCGGCCAGTGCGCCGCCATGCGCCACGCGGCGTCGCCGGACGGGGCGGGTGCGTTGGAGGATGGGGCGGCGGGCGGGGTCACGACAAAAGCAACCGGGCGGGGTGTAAAGAGGGGCAAATAATGCGCAAAGCAGTGTAGCCCAGGGGCCAAACCGTCACAATCACCACCCACATGGACGCTTCCGTTTCCGACCCATCCCCCGTGCGCGTCGCCTTGGTAGACAGCAACGGTGCCGCACGCGCGGTGATGCAGGGCCTGCTGCGGTCCGAAGGCGCCGAGGTGCACGCCTTTGCCCACGGCGAGGAGGCGTTGCAGGCGCTGGCCGACGGTCTGCGTGTCGATCTGGTGCTGGTGTCGCGCCATCTGCCCGACATGGGGGCGCTGGAGCTGCTGCGGCGCGTGCGCCAGACCCCCTGCTGCGCGGTGCTCCCCGTTGTGCTGATCACCGGCGACGACGCCGAGCCGCTGCGCCTGAGCGCCCTGGAGGGTGGCTTCACCGAGGTGCTGCTGCGCGCCGCGCCGGATCAGTTGGCGCCGCATCTGCGCGCGCTGCTGCGCCGCCAGATCGATCAGCAGCGCGGGCGCATCCTGCTGGTGGAGGATTCGCCGGCGATGGCGGCGGCCACCGCCGAGGCGCTGGCCCCGCTGGGCATGGAGGTGGAGCACGCGCTGCGGGCGCACGAAGCGCTCGAGCGGCTGGAACAGCAGGCCTTCGACCTCGTCATCGTCGACGTCGTGCTGCCCGGGGCGCTGACCGGGCTGGGCCTACTGTCGGCGATCCGCAGCCGGCGCGACGATCTGGCCGAGCTGCCGGTGCTGGCCTACACCGGCTACGACGAGCGCGTTCGCCGTGTCGAGATGCTGCGCCGCGGTGCCAACGACTACGTCACCAAGCCGATCGACGCCGACGAGCTGCGCGCACGTGTGAGCAACCTGGTGCGTTACTGGCGATTGCTGCAGCAGGTGCGCCGCCAGCATGCGCTGATGATGCGCCAAGCGGTCACCGACGCGCTGACCGGTTTGCACAACCGCTACCTGCTCGACGAGTTGGGCCCGCGCCACGTGCGCCGTGCCTGGCGCGGCGGCGAGCCGCTGACGGCGATGATGCTGGACCTGGACCACTTCAAGGACGTCAACGACCAGCACGGCCACGACCGCGGCGACCAGGTGCTGCGCGAGTTGGCCCAGCGCCTGCGTGAGCAGGTCCGCCCCGAGGATGTGTTGGTGCGTTATGGCGGCGAAGAGTTTGCGCTGTTGCTGCCCCGCCTGGGCCCGGCCGTGGCCGAGGGACACGCCGAGCGGCTGCGGCAAGCGGTGGCGCAGCGCCCGCTGGCCGGGCTGACGCTGACGGTCAGCATCGGTGTGTGCGTGTGGCAGCCGGCACCATCGCCCGGTGCGGCCGCCTCGGCCGAGGACGCGGCGGCCTTGTTGCGCGGCTTGCTGGTGTGCGCCGACCGCGCCCTGTACCGGGCCAAGGGCGCTGGGCGCAACCGCTGCGTCGTGGACGTGGTCGATACCGTCCCGCGCGTCTGAGCTGGTCTTGGCGACCGGCAGCGGCAGCGGCGGAGTCAGTGGCGTCACAATAACGCCCATGAACGCGCCCACTCCCTCCAGCGGCCACCCGGCCCCCTACCCGCTGTCGCGCCCGCGCCGTCTGCGCCGCGACGTGTTCACCCGCAACCTGGTGCGCGAGCACCACCTGACCGTGCACGACCTGATCTACCCGGTGTTCGTGCTGGAAGGGCACGGCCGGCGCGAGCCGGTGGCCTCGATGCCCGGGGTGGAGCGGTTGAGCCTGGACCAGCTGCTGCCCGTGGCGCAGGAATGTGTGGAGCTGGGCATCCCGGTGATGGCGCTGTTTCCCGTCATCGATCCCGCCCGCAAGGCACCCGACGGCCGCGAGGCGTGGAACCCCGATGGGCTGGTGCCGCGTGTGGTGGCCGAGCTCAAGGCCCGCGTGCCCAACCTGGGCGTCATGACCGACGTGGCGCTGGACCCCTACACCAGCCACGGGCAGGACGGGCTGCTGGATGAGACCGGCTACATCGTCAACGACGCGACGGTGGAGGTGCTGGTCAAACAGGCGCTGGTGCAGGCCGCCGCGGGCGTGGACATCGTTGCGCCCAGCGACATGATGGACGGCCGCATCGGCGCCATCCGCCAGGCGCTGGAGGCGCGCGGCCATGTGCACACGCGCATCATGGCCTACAGCGCCAAGTACGCCAGCGCCTTCTACGGGCCGTTCCGCGACGCGGTCGGCAGCGCGGCGAACCTGGGCAAGGCCGACAAGAAGGTCTACCAGATGGACCCGGCCAACTCCGACGAGGCGCTGCGCGAGGTGGCGCTGGATCTGGCCGAAGGCGCCGACATGGTGATGGTCAAGCCCGGCATGCCGTACCTGGACGTGGTGCGCCGCGTCAAGGACGAGTTCAAGGTACCGACCTTCGCCTACCAGGTCAGCGGCGAGTACGCGATGCTGAAGGCCGCCGCCGCCAACGGCTGGCTGGACCACGACGCGGTGATGATGGAGAGCCTGCTTGCCTTCAAGCGAGCGGGCGCCGATGGCATTCTGACCTACTTTGCGCGCGACGCGGCCCGGCTGCTGCGCCGCGCTTGAGCGCGGTTCCATGAAACACCTGCAACCCACCGAGGCGTGGCACTGGCTGCAGTCGCACGCCCAGGCATCGCCCGAGCGCGTGCCGCTGTTCGTCGACGTGCGCATGGAGATCGAGTCGCTCTACGTCGGCCGCCCGCCGGGCGTGGTCAATATCCCGTGGTACGAGTACCCGGACCTGACGCCGGATCCAGAGGGCTTCGCGCGCAAGGTGCTGCAGGAGGCCGGCCGGCTGGACCGCCCGGTGCTGCTGATCTGCCGCAGCGGCAAGCGCACGCTGGACGCCGGCGCGGCGCTGGAGGCGGCCGGCTTCACCGACGTGGCGCACGTGGTGCACGGCTTCGAGGGCGAGCTGGACGAGCACTTCCACCGCTCCAGCCGCAACGGCTGGCGCTTCGAGGGGCTGCCCTGGGAACAGATGTGACGCTGACGCCCGCGCAGGCGCTCGCCGAGGGCCGGCGCGTGCTGGCCGAGGTGTTCGGCTACGCGGACTTCCGCGGCCAGCAGGCCGACGTCGTCGCGCACGTCGGCGCCGGCGGCGACGCGCTGGTGCTGATGCCCACCGGCGGCGGCAAGTCGCTGTGCTACCAGATCCCGGCGCTGGTGCGCCAGCGCGCGGGGCTGGGCGTGACGGTGGTGGTCTCGCCGCTGATCGCGCTGATGCACGACCAGGTCGGTGCGCTGCGCGAGGCCGGGGTCGAGGCCGCCTGCCTCAACTCCAGCCTGACGCCGCAGGAGGCCGCCGCGGTGGAACAGCGGCTGATGCGCGGGGAGCTGACGCTGCTGTACGCGGCGCCGGAGCGCATCGTCACACCGCGCTTTCTGGCGCGGCTGCAGGCGCTGCACGAGGCCGGGCAGCTGGCGCTGCTGGCCATCGACGAGGCGCACTGCGTCAGCCAGTGGGGGCACGACTTTCGCCCCGAGTACCGGGAGCTCGCGGTGCTGGCCGAGCGTTGCCCGGGCGTGCCGCGCCTAGCGCTGACGGCCACGGCGGATGCGCTGACGCGCGCGGACATCGTCGCGCACCTGCGGCTGGAGGGTGCGCGCACGTTCGTGGCGAGTTTCGACCGACCCAACATCCGCTACACCATCGTCGAGAAGGACCACGCGTTGCGCCAGCTGCTGCGCTTCGTCGCCGACGAGCACACGCTGCCGGACGGGCGGCACGACGCCGGCATCGTCTATTGCGCCTCGCGTCGCAAGGTGGAGGAGGTGGCCGCGCGGCTGCAGGCCGCCGGGCTGCGCGCGCTGCCCTACCACGCCGGGCTGGACGCCGCCACGCGCCAGCGCCACCAGGACCGCTTCCTGCGCGAGGACGGGCTGGTGATGGTGGCCACGGTCGCCTTCGGCATGGGCATCGACAAGCCGGACGTGCGCTTCGTGGCGCATTTGGATCTGCCGAAGAACGTCGAGGGCTACTACCAGGAGACCGGCCGCGCCGGCCGCGACGGCGAGCCGGCCAACGCCTGGATGGCCTACGGGCTGCAGGACGTGGTGCAGCAGCGCCGCCTGATCGACGACAGCGGCGCCGACGAGGCGTTCAAGCGCGTGCTGCGCGCCAAACTGGAGGCGCTGCTGGCGCTGGCGGAATCCACCGGCTGCCGCCGTCAGCAGCTGCTGGCCTACTTCGGTGAGGCCAGCCCCCCGTGCGGCAACTGCGACAACTGCCTGCAGCCGCCGCAGACCTGGGACGCCACCGAGGCGGCGCGCAAGCTCCTGTCGTGCATCTACCGCCTGCAGCAAAGCGGCGCGGCGTTCGGCGCCGGGCACGTGATCGACGTGCTGCGCGGCCAGGCCACCGACAAGGTGCGCGCGCACGGCCACGAGCGGCTGTCCACCTGGGCCATCGGGCGCGAACTCGACGAGGCGACCTGGCGGCGCGTGCTGCGCCAGCTGGTGGCGCGTGGCGCGGTGCAGGTGGCCGGGGAGTTCCACACGCTGCACCTGACGCCGGCGGCGCGGCCGATCCTGCGCGGCGAGCAGCCGCTGCACCTGCGCGTGGCCACCGAGGGCCGCCGCGCCGAGCGGGCGCCGCGGCAGGCGCGCGCGCTGGCCACGGAGGCCCGGCTGCCGCTGCGCGAACGCGAGGTGCTGGCGGCGCTGAAGCGCTGGCGCGCCGAGGTGGCGCGTGCGCACGACCTGCCGGCCTACGTGATCTTCCACGACGCCACGCTCGTGGCGCTGGCGCAGCGCCTGCCGGCCTGTGACGGCGATCTGGAGGGCATCCCGGGCCTGGGCGAGAAGAAGCGCGCCGCCTACGGCGCTGAGGTGCTGCGCGTCGTCGCGCAGGCGCTGCAGGCCGCCGGGCCCGCGGCGCCGGAGCCGCTCGTGGCGTGGGCCTGACGGCGCGCGGGGCCGGCAGGGGTGCCGTCAGCCGCGGCCGCGCAGCCCGGCGCAGTGATCGACGGCTGCCACCGCCGGCGTCAGCCACAGCGCGTCGAACGCCGGGTCCGGCTCGGCGCGCGCGGCGTCGGTGGCGCGCAGCTCGATGCTGAGGCAGGCGCGCGCGGCGTCCGTGCCGGCGCGGCGCGCCAGGTGGTGCGGCACGCCGCGGTCGCGCCGCGCGTGCTGCGCGCCGGTCACCAGCAGCACCGTGCGGTCCGGGCTGCGCCGCTCCAGCAGCGTGGCGGCCATCGCGTCGTCGCGCGCCAGCTGGATGCGCGCCATCGCCGGCAGCTGCGCCGCCGGCAGCAGGCCGCAGTGGCCTTCGTCCAGCGCGCGGTGCAGCGCGGCGCGCTGCTGCGCATCCGGCAGCGTATCGTCCCAGGCGGCGTCGCGCATCACCTCGCCGTGCTGGCGCCGCGGCAGGTTGCCGCCCGCCACCGGCACGCCGGCGCGCACCGCCGCCATCACCACCGGGCCGTAGCGCCGCCACGGCCAGCCGGCGTCGTGCCAGGCCAGCGCCGCGCGCACCGCGGCCTCGTCGGCGTCGGGGGCCAGCGCCGCGGTGTCGCGGCCGCGCTCGGCCATCTCCAGCACCAGCGCGGCCAGCCGCCCCTCGCGCGCCAGCGCCTGCACGGCGGCGGCCTGCAGCCACTGGTGGGCGTCGGCGTCGTGCTGCTCTCCCAGCAGCAGCCAGTCGGCCGCGCGTGGCAGCGCGGCCAGCCGCGCGCGCACCCAGGCCAGCCGCGCCTGCTCGTCGGTCACCACGGCGCGCGCGTCGTCGCCCGCCGCCGTGCCGGTGGCCGCACCCGCCCACGGGGCCAGCGCCGCCAGCGTGGCGGCGGCCCCGTGGCGCAGCCAGCGCCGCCGCAGCGGGTCGATCCTCATGCGCGCATTATCGGCGCGGCCCCGCTAAGATGGGGCGTGACGCCGGTTTCGTACCCCCAACCCTCTCGAGGAGCTTGACGACCATGGCCAAGAAGAACGCCACCAAGACCGCCAGCCGCGCCGCCACCCCGGTGGACATCGGCATCGCGCCGGCCCAGCGCGCCGCCATCGCGCAGGGGCTGAAGAGGCTGCTGGCCGACACCTTCACGCTGTACCTGACGACGCACAACTTCCACTGGAACGTCACCGGGCCGATGTTCAACAGCCTGCACGACATGTTCATGCAGCAGTACACCGAGCTGTGGAACGCCATCGACCCGATCGCCGAGCGCATCCGCGCGCTCGGGCACGTGGCGCCGGCCTCCTACGCGCAATACGCGCGCCTGAGCTCGCTGCCGGATGCGCCGGCCGAGCCGCCGAAGGCGATGGAGATGGTGCGCATCCTGGCGCTGGGCCACGAGGCGGTGGCGCGCACCGCGCGCGGCCTGTTCCCGCTGGTGGACGAGGCGCACGACGAGCCCACCGCCGACCTGCTGACGCAGCGCCTGTCGGTGCACGAGCAGACGGCGTGGATGCTGCGCAGCCTGCTGGAGGAGTGAGCGCTGCGAACGCGGGTGTGCTCGATAGGTGCGAGCAATGATTGCGATTGTCGAGTCCTATCCAGTTCGGGCGACTTTTTGATCGAGGTCAATCGCACCCGAAAACCATGAGTCCAGAATGGTCTTTGCCATTGCCGGATGGGCACCGGCTGGCAATCCGAAGACCAAGAAAGGACTCATCATGAACTCCCGCAAACGTCGTCTCGCCCGCGTGACCCTGGTGGCCGGCGCGGTGGCCGCCGCCGCGCTGGCCGTGGTGGCGCAAGAGCGTTCATTCGACCAACTCTACGCCCCGATCCAGCCGCCCAAGTCGGTCGACCTCGGCAAGGTCGAGCTGGGCAAGAAGCTGTTCTTCGACCCGCGCCTGTCTCAGTCGGGCTTCATCTCGTGCAACTCGTGCCATAACCTGAGCATGGGCGGCTCGGACAACCTGAGCACCTCCATCGGGCACAAGTGGCAAAAAGGGCCGATCAACGCGCCGACGGTGCTGAACTCGGCGCTGAACCTGGCGCAGTTCTGGGACGGTCGCGCCGCTGATCTGAAGGAGCAGGCCGGCGGGCCGATCGCCAACCCCGGCGAGATGGCGTTCCAGCACACGCTGGCGGTGGACGTGCTGCAGTCGATCCCGGCGTACGCGCGCGAGTTCAAGCTGATCTACGGCAAGGACAAGATCGACATCGACATGGTGACCGACGCCATCGCCGAGTTCGAGAAGACGCTGGTGACGCCCAACTCGCGCTTCGATCAGTACCTGCTGGGCAAGAAAGATGCGCTGACCAAGGACGAGCTGGCCGGCTACAAGCTGTTCAACGAGAGCGGCTGCGTGGCCTGCCACAACGGCCCGAACCTGGGCGGCAACTCGTTCCAGAAAATGGGCATCGTCGAGCCGTACAAGGGCGCCGGCGACGGCCGCGCCGCCGTCACCGGCAAGGATGCCGACCGCTTCAGCTACAAGGTGCCGACGCTGCGCAACGTCGAGCTGACCTACCCGTACTTCCACGACGGCGCGGCCTGGACGCTGGCCGAGGCGGTGGACATCATGGGCCGGCTGCAGCTCGGCCGCAAGTTCACCGAGCAGGAAAACGCGCAGATCGTCGCTTTCCTGAAGACGCTGACCGGTGAGCAGCCGGTGTTCCGCCTGCCAATCCTGCCGCCGTCCAACGAGAAGACGCTGCGGCCGCGGCCGTTCGACTGAACGTCCACACGCTGCTGGCCCCCCGCCTGGTCCGCGCCGACTGGGCGGGCAGCGTCAGTGCACCACCACCGGCGTTTGCGCCAGGGACGCGTAGCTCTCCAGCGTGTCTTCCACCTCTTCCTGGGTGGGGGTGTTTTGTTGCCACGCTTCGATCTGCTGCTGGAACAGCTCGGCCCAGGAGCCGTCCAGGTAGACCTCTTTGCCGGAGCGCTTGTCCACGATCTCGAAACCGTGCCGCGGCATCACCGGCCGCTGGGCGCCCCCCTCGGCCGCGCCCGCCATCTCCTGGGCGTTGGCCAAGATGTGGACCACCGCGAAGCTGTCGGAGTTGTAGAGCATGTGCATGGCCACACTATCCTCGAAACACAAAGTCCCTGCAAGTCGGGGGCGGCGCTGACGGTCCTTCCCGGCGCCGGCATCGCCACCTTGCTGCGCACATCGGGGCGCGCCGGGGTTTTTCAAGGGGGGGTACCGGCCGGGCGCCAGTGGCGCAGCCGCTGGTCCACGCGCTCGCCATGGGGCTGCTGCAGCACGATGCGCACGGGCAGGCCCGCGATGGCCGGGGTATACCAAGCCTCCACGCTCAGACCCTGCTCACCCTCCGGCACACGCCGCAGGCGCACCGCGTCGAAGCTGCCCGCCGGGACGGTGATGGGCTCGCGCCCGACGACCTCGACGGTCCACAGCTCCAGCCGTCCCAAACTGGCCACGGGGATGCGCCAGCGTTGCCCAGGCGCCATGGCGTCCACCCAGCCGCCCAGTTGCACGAAAACCCCCAGCCGGTCTTGTGTGCCCGCGGGCAGGCCCTCGATGGCGGTGCCGCCATCGGCGTGCGCCCGCCCGGGTTCGGGCGGGGCTGGCCAATCGAACGCCAGCCAGCGCTCGCGCCGTGCCCGGTCTTCGAAGCGGCTCGGTTGCAGGCCCATGGGGGTCAGCACCCCGCTGCTGACCTGCACACGGCTGCCCACCAGAAACGCCCGCAGCGCCAGCTCAAGCCGGTAGCGTTCGTCGTCCGGCCGCCAGTCCAGCACGGCGTCGGCCCGGTAGCTCAGGCCCTTGGCTTCGCCGAGCACCTCGTACTCCATCCGCCCCGCTGGCGGAGGCCGCCAGCGGTTCCCTCCGGGCGGATCGGTGTTGGGCGGGGCCGCAGCCAGCAGGCCCGCTGCGGCGGTGACCGATGCGCCCGCCTCGGGGTCCCGTGGGGCGGGGGGGGCTTCGTCAGCGGGGCCGCTCGCCGCGTCTGCGGGGGTGGAGAGGCTGGGGCCATCTGCGTCTTGGACCCCGGACGACAGCGCGGGGCCGAGGGATGCCACCGCCGACGTGTCCGCAACGGCCGGGGCTGCGGGTGCCACTGGGGCCATTGTCTGGCGTGGCCGTGCGACGGGCGGCGATGCCGGGCGCCGTGCATCGGTGGGGGCAGCCCGCTCGGGTGGCGGGAGCAGGGCGGCCGATACCGTCGGTATCCGCCCATCGCCCCCCGTGCCGACGGGCGCCTCGCTCGGGCGCCAGGCCAGCGTCAGTGCGGCCACGTGCAGCGCGACCACCGCCGCGCCGACGGCCAGTGCGCGCGCCCATCGCGGATGCGGTGCCCTCATGGGCGCGATACTAGCGGCTGCGCACGGCATCCGTGAGACACCCCCCATGAAACTTGCCACCTACCGCGACGGCAGCCGCGATGGCCAGCTCGTCGTCGTGTCGCGCGACGGCACGTTGGCGCACTACGCCAGCGGCATCGCCGACACCCTGCAGCAGGCGCTCGACGACTGGAACTTCATTGCCCCGCAGTTGCGCGACCTGGCCCTGACGCTCGACCAGGGCAAGGCCCGCCATGCGTTTCCCTTCGATCCGCGGCTGTGCGCCGCGCCGCTGCCGCGGGCCGTGGCGTGGCTGGCCCCCGAGGACGGCGCCGACGAGCCCCGCCCCTGGTGCAGCGATGCCCTGTGGGGGCCGGCACGGCCGCTGCCGGCCGTGGATGGCGTGGCGGATGTCGGGCCGTCGCTGGCCGTGGTCTGCGGCGACGTCTCCCCCGGGGTGGATCCGGCGGCTGCGCTGGAGGCGGTTCGCCTGCTGGCGCTGGCTTGCCACTGGCGGCATGGCGACGCGCCGGCGGAGCCGACGCAGCCCTGGGGCGTGACGCTGGCGCCGTGCGTGGTGACGCCGGACGAAGTCGGCCCCGCGTGGCGCGACGGACGCCTGGCGGCCTGCGTGACCACGACCTGGAACGGGCGCAAGCTGGGCATTGCCGACGGGGCCGACCAAGCGGTGCCCTTTGGGGCGCTGATCGCGCACGCGGCCCGGATCCGCGGCCTGTCGGCCGGGACGGTGGTCGCCGGCGGCACCCTGCCCACCCCGCAGGAGCCGGGCAATCCCCCCACCTGGCCGCGCGGCTATGCCAACCTGGCCATGCGCCGTGCGGCCGAGCGCCTGACCCTGGGCCGTGCGAGCACCCCCTGGTTGGCGCCGGGCGACCGGGTGCACATCGACGCCCGCTTGCCCGATGGCCGCGCCCCGTTCGGCCCCATCGACGTCGAGTGGGCCTCCGCTCAGAGCGACGGGGTTGCGCCGGGGTGGTCGCGCTCGTAGCGGGTCTGGCAGCCGATGCAGCGCTGCGCGGTCGGGGCGGCGTGCAGCCGGGCGGTCGGGATCTCCGCCCCGCAGTCCGTGCACAGGCCGAAGGTGCCGTTGGCGATGCGCTGCAGGGCCTCGTCGATCGCGCGCAGCGCCGCCGTCTCGCGCTCGTCCAGCGCCTGCGCCAGATCGCGCTCGCCGTCCACCTGGCTCCAGTCGCCGCTCTGGATGTCGTGCGGATCCAGGGCGGACTCCGCGCGGCCGATCTTGCCGCCCCGCTGGGCGCGGATCTGCGCAATCAGGTCGGCGCGCATCTGTTGCAGCTGCTGGGCATAGGTGTCGGAGATGGGCTGGCTCATGGTCGTCGGCTCGTGGTAGCGGCCCGGGCCCGGGCCGATGCTTGACATTGTGGCGCCGATTCCCGGCGACGGCCAAGGTCAGCCGGGCCGTGCAGGCCAGCCTTTGACGCCGATCAAGGGCGCCGAGGGCAGGCCGCCGGGTGTCCGGGCGTGTCGTGGCTGTGGCATGCTACGGTGCATGCGGTCGATGCCGCGCAAAGGATGCCCACCATGACCCCGCCCGACTTCGGCGCCTTTCAGGCGGCCTTCGCGCCCTATGCCCGGTACGTCCCCGGGTTTGCCTTTCTGCAGGGCCTGGCCGGTGGCAGTCCGGCCGCGGATGCCCCGCCCATGACGCAGTGGGTGGCCCCGGTGTTCGACGTCGATGAGCTCGAGCGCCGCATTCGCGACCTCAAGGCCGTCCACTTCTGGCTCGAACAGAATGCCCGGGCGCTGCAGGCGACGATCCAGGCGCTCGAGGTGCAGAAGATGACCCTGGCGACGCTCAAGGGCATGAACGTCAGCCTCCACGAAATGGCGCAGGCGTTTGCCGGTCCCGGCGCCAACGCCAGCCCCAGTCCCAGCGCTGGGCCGGAAGCCGCTGCTGCGAGTGGGTCGCCCGCCAGCGAGCCACCCGCGGAGGCACCGGCCGCGGCGCCCGGGGTCGATCCGGTGCGCTGGTGGCGGTCGCTGACCGACCAATTCCAGACGATTGCGGCCAACACCCTGCAAGAGATGGCGCAACACACCGCAACGGCCGCCGCGACGGCGATGGCGGCCACGACGGCGGCGCCGACAGCCCCCGCGGCATCGCCGGCCGCCGCACCAGCGCCGCGGGCGACCCGGCCCGCCCGAGCCGCCAAAACATCCCAACCGCCCCAATCCCCCCGATCCCCCGCCCAGGGCGCCGCCGCGACCCGAGAGCGCAAGGCGGCCGCCCCATCCCCGGGTGCGTCAGCACCCGCTCCCGCGGCGGCCCGGGCGCCGCGCGGGCGCACCGCCGCACCCAAACCGCAGGCCACCCCGCCCGCGCCGCCCCGGAGGCCACGCGGGTGAGGCGCTTTCTGCAGGCCCACGCCACCCACCCGCACTGGCCCATGGCCGCCGCGCTGGTGCTGGCCCAGTTGCGCGCCCTGCTGGCCGCCGCAGCGCCTGCCGACCCTGCCGGGCATGGCGGTGCAGCCGGCCGCCTGGAGGCCGGCCAGACCGTCACGCCGCTGGGGCTGCTGTACCTGACCGACCACTACGCCGATGCCGCGGCCGACATCCTGGATCACCTGAGCGCCGAGTTGCCGCAGGTGACCGACTGGGTGGGGGCGGTGGGCGTGGGTATCTGCGCCGGCGGGGCCGAGTACATCGACGAGCCGGGGCTGGCCGTCATGCTGTGCGACTTGGCGCCCAGCCGCTACCGCGTCTTCAGCGGGCTGGCGCCGCTGGGGGCCACCCAGGGGCCGGAAGGCTTCGTGCCGCAGACCGCGCTGGTGCACGCCGACCCCGCTACGCCCGATGTGACGGAGCTGGTGCAGGAGCTGGCCGAGCGCACGCTGGGCCACTATCTGTTCGGGGGCTTGGCGGCCAGCCGCGCTGGCTCGCTGCAAATCGCGCGCTCCAGCCGGGGCGGTCTGGCCGGGCATGGGCGCGAGGCGGCGGCCGGCCTGTTCCGCGGGGGCTTGAGCGGTGTGGCCTTCGGGCCGGATGTGGGCATCGTCTCGCGCGTGACGCAGGGCGTGCGCGCCGTCTCGCCCGCGTACCGTGTCACGGCCGCGCGGGCGCAGTGCGTGGACGAGCTGGACGGTCAGCCCGCGCTCGATGTGCTGCTGCGCGCGCTGGACCTGTCGCTGGACGATCTGCCCGCTGTGATTGCGCGCCTGCGGCAGACGCTGGTCGGCTTGCAAGCGCCGGCGGCGCAGGCCCCGGGGGGTGCGGGGGGGCCGGAGGGTCGAACGGGGCACGAGGGGCATCGGGGGCACGTCGGTCGCGTGCCTCTGCGCCTGGGCGACGACCTGTTGGTGCGCCATTTGGTGGGCCTGGACCCGGCGCGGCGCGCCTTCGTCGTCGCCGACGAGGTGCCCGTCGGCGGCACCCTGACCCTGTGCGCGCGCGATGTACAGGCCGCCCGCGCGGACTTGGTGCGCATCTGCGCCGAGATCCGCGACGAACTCAGCCCCGAAGAGGGCGAGGCCGGCGGCGACCCCGTGCAGCGCATCGCGGGCGCGGTGTACGTGAGCTGCAATGGCCGGGGCGGGCCGCATTTCGGCGGCCCCGGGGCCGAACTGCAGATCGTGCGGCACGCATTGGGCGACGTGCCGCTGGTCGGGTTTTTTGCCGCGGGTGAGATCGCCCACCACCGCCTGTATGGCTACACAGGGGTGCTCACGGTGTTCGTGGCGGACGCCCCCAGCGGCTGAGGTCACACCCCCTGCGCGCGCTCGGCTGCGAAGCGCTGGCGGAAGGCGGCAAAGGTGCCCGCGTCCAGCGCGTCGCGCACCTCTTGCATCAGGTTCAGGTAGTAGTGCAGGTTGTGGATGGTGGTGAGCATGGGGCCTAGCATCTCGCCGCAGCGGTCCAGGTGGTGCAGGTAGGCGCGGCTGAACCCGTCGCGCCCGCCGTCGACCCAGCGCACGCCGCTGGCGCCCGCACAGGCGTAGCAGGTGCAGGTGGGATCCAGCGGCTGCGGGTCGGCCTTGTGGCGGGCGTTGCGCAGCTTCAGGTCGCCGTAGCGGGTGAAAATCGTCCCGTTGCGGGCGTTGCGCGTCGGCATCACGCAGTCGAACATGTCCACGCCGCAGGCCACGCCTTCCACCAAATCCTCCGGCGTGCCCACGCCCATCAGGTAGCGCGGCTTGTGCGCCGGCAGCCGGTGTGGCGTGTGCGCCATGATGCGGCGCATCTCCTCCTTCGGCTCGCCCACGCTCACGCCGCCGATGGCGTAACCGGGGAAGTCCATGTCCACCAGCGCTTCCAGCGACTCCTGCCGCAGGTGCTCGAACATGCCGCCCTGCACGATGCCGAATAGCGCATTGGGGTTGCCCAGGCGCTCGAACTCCGCCTTGGAGCGCCGCGCCCAGCGCAGGCTCAGCGCCATGCTGGCGCGTGCCTCGGCCTCGGTGGTGACGTGGCCGCTGGCCTTGTCGCCCTGCCAGTACGGCGTGCATTCGTCCAGCTGCATGACGATGTCGCTGTTGAGCACGGTCTGGATTTGCATGCTCACCTCCGGCGACATGAACAGCTTGTCGCCGTTGACCGGCGAGGCGAAGTGCACGCCTTCCTCGGTGATTTTGCGCATCGCGCCGAGCGACCAGACCTGAAAGCCGCCGGAGTCGGTCAGGATGGGCTTGTGCCACTGTTCGAAGCCGTGCAGGCCGCCGAAGGCGCGCATCACGTCCAGCCCAGGGCGCATCCACAGGTGGAAGGTGTTGCCCAGGATGATCTGGGCGCCCATGTCGTGCAGGCTGCGCGGCATCACGCCCTTGACCGTGCCATAGGTGCCCACGGGCATGAAGATGGGGGTCTGCACCACGCCATGGTTGAGCGTGAGGCGTCCCCGGCGCGCGTGGCTGGTCGGGTCGGTGGCCAGCAGTTCGAAGGTCAGCATGGCCGGCATTGTACGGCTGCGTCTGCTTTACCTTAGAATTCGCTTTACGTCGTGATCGGTAAGGGAAGTGCCATGGAAGCCGTCGAAGCCGTCGTGTCCAGCAAGGGGCAGGTCACGCTGCCCGCCGCGATGCGCGCCAAGCTCGGCATCCGGCCCGGCTCCTACATCCAGTTCGAGCTGCGCGGCCAGGAGCTCGTCATCCGGCCCGAGACGCCGATGAGCGCCTACTACGGCATGCTCAAGGGCTACGACCTCGGCGACGACCTCGAACCGCCGAAGGAGCCGGACCGGGAGTTCGACTGAATGAACGTTGTCGACTCCTCCGGCTGGATCGAATTCTTTCGCGCCGGCCCCAACGGGCCGGTGTTCAAGCCGGTCATCGAAGACCGCCGTCATCTGCTGGTGCCCTGCATCGCGCTGTACGAGGTGCACCGGGTGCTGGCCCGCAGCCTGCCGGAGGAGGTGGTGACGCGCTGCCTGGACGTGATGCGGCTGGGCCGCGTGCTGGACCTGACCGACGCGCGCGCGGTGGCCGCCGCGGGCGTGGCGCAGCGGCACCGGCTGGCGATGGCCGACGCCATCATGCTGGCCATGGCGCAGGAGTTCGGCGCGACGCTGTGGACGCAGGACGCCGACTACGCCGGCCTGCCCGGCGTGCGCTACGTGCCGAAGCCGGGCGCGGCAGCGCCCTGAAACCGCCTCAGTCCGCCGCCGCGGCGGCCGAGCCCGCGCGCGCCAGCAGCATCGCGTCGCCGTAGCTGAAGAAGCGGTAGCGCCGCCCGATCGCGTGGCGGTACAGCGCCATGACGTGCTCGTAGCCGGCGAACGCCGACACCAGCATCATCAGCGTGCTGCGCGGCAGGTGGAAGTTGGTGATCAGCAGGTCGACCACGCGGAAGTCGAAGCCCGGCGTGATGAAGATGTCGGTGTCGCCCTCGGTGGCGCCGCTGCGCGCCCAGCTCTCCAGCGTGCGCACGGTGGTGGTGCCCACCGCCAGCACGCGCCCGCCGGCGCGGCGCGTGCGCTCCAGCGCCGCCAGCGTCTGCGGCGGAATGCGGTACCACTCGCTGTGCATGCGGTGGGCGCGGATGTCCTCGCCCTTGACCGGCTGGAAGGTGCCGGCCCCCACGTGCAGCGTGACGCTGGCGCGCTGCACGCCGCGCGCGGCCAGCGCCGCCAGCACCGCCTCGTCGAAGTGCAGCGCCGCGGTCGGCGCGGCCACCGCGCCGGGGTTTTTGGCGAAGACGGTCTGGTAGCGCTGCTCGTCCTCGGCGGTGTCGGGGTGCTCGATGTACGGCGGCAGCGGCACGTGGCCGTGGCGCTCCATCATCGCGTAAGGGTCGTCGGAGAAGCGCAGGCGAAACAGCGGCCCGTCGGCCTCGGGCCAGCGGCCCAGCAGCGTGGCGGTGAAGGCCGGCTGCCCGTCGGCCTGCGGCGCCATGCGCAGCACGGTGCCGGGGGCGGGCTTCTTGCTCACCTTCATGTGCGCCACCACCTCGCCGTCGGCCAGCATCCGCTCCACCAGCAGCTCCAGCCGCCCGCCCGTGGGCTTCTCGCCGTACAGGCGCGCCTTGATCACCTGCGTGTCGTTGAAGACCAGCAGGTCCCCCGGCGCCAGCAGCGCCGGCAGCTCGCGGAAGATGCGGTCCGCCGGCGGCCAGCCGCGGCCGTCCAGCAGGCGCGAGGCGCTGCGCTCGGGCGCCGGGTGCTGGGCGATCAGCTCGGGCGGGAGGTGGAAGTCGAAGTCGCTGGTGGTCCAGGTGCGCGCCGGGGCGGCGGCGGGGGGAAGGGTCGTCATGTCGCTCGAGGGCCGGACGGGCCCGTGCCAAGTCCAAGGGACGCGCATTGTCCCACGGCGCGCGGCCGTGTCAGGCCCGCGTCTTGCTTGCCCCATAACATGCGGGGGTAGGCCGGCGCGGGGCCGGTCGGTGGTGCGGGGGTGTGGTCATGCCGTTGGTCGTCTTCAATCAAAAGGGTGGGGTGGGCAAGTCCACCATCGCCTGCAACCTGGCCGCGATCGGGGCCGCGCGCGGTCGGCGCACGCTGGTCGTGGATTTGGATGCGCAGGGCAATGCCTCGCGTTATCTGCTGGGCGATGCCGTGGCGCAACCCGGCCCGACGGTGGCGGATTTTTTCGAGCAGACGCTGTCATACAGCCTGCGCAGCGAGCCGCCGCAGGCCTTCGTGCGCCGCACGCCGTTCGACAGGCTGGACGTGCTGGTGGCCAGCCCTGTGCTGGAGGAGTTGCAGGCCAAGCTGGAAGCGCGCCACAAGATCTACAAGCTGCGCGAGGCGCTCGCCGCCTTGCGGGCGGACTACGACGCCATCGTGATCGACACGCCGCCGGCGCTCAACTTCTACACGCGCAGCGCGCTCATGGGCGCCAGCGGCTGCCTCATCCCCTTCGATTGCGATGCGTTTTCCCGCCAGGCGCTCTACACGCTGCTCGACCATGTGGCCGAAATCCGCGCCGACCACAACCCGGCGCTGGCGGTGCGCGGTATCGTGGTCAACCAGTTTCAGGCGCGCGCCGCGCTGCCGCAGCGGCTCGTGCAGGCGCTGCGCGACGAGGGGCTGCCGGTGCTGGAGCCGTATCTGCCTGCGTCGGTCAAGGTGCGCGAGTCCCACGAGGCTGCCCGCCCCCTCATCCACCTGGATCCGCGGCACCGCCTGACGCAGGCCTTCGTGGCGTTGTACGAACGTCTGGTCTGAACGACGTGGCCGGGAGTCGGGTCGCCGCCGGCCGACGGCCCTGCGATCGACTACAGTCACGCCGTGTCACCGAATGGGGTTGAAACATGTGGATGCAAGTGGTGTGGTTCGTGGCGGGGTTGGCGGCGTTGGTGGCGGGGGCCAGCGCGCTGGTGCGCGGGGCGTCCAAGCTGGCGCTGTCGCTGGGCATTTCGCCGCTCGTCGTCGGGCTGACCATCGTGGCATTTGGCACCAGCGCGCCCGAGATGGCGGTGTCCACCGGGGCGGTGCTGTCCGGCCAGACGGATATCGCGGTGGGCAACGTCGTGGGCAGCAACATCTTCAATGTGCTGTTCATTCTGGGCGCCAGCGCGCTGATCACGCCGCTCGTGGTGCATGTGCAGCTCATTCGGCAGGAGGTGCCGATCATGATCGGCGCGTCGGTGTTGCTCCTGGTGCTGGGGTTGGATGGCCGGATCGCCTGGTGGGAGGGCGGCCTGCTGCTGGGCCTGTTGATCGTCTACACGGCGTTTCTGATCGTGCAGTCGCGCCGTGTCTCGGCGGCCGATGCCGCCGCGTTCGACGCCGAGCTGCAACCGGCGAGTGCGGGGGCGTGGGACGCCCGCTGGCCCGTCCAGGTGGCGCTGATGGGCGTCGGGCTGGCGCTGCTGGTCCTGGGCTCGGACTGGCTGGTGGGGGCGGCGGTCGCGTTTGCCAAGGCCTTGGGCGTCAGCGATGTGGTGATCGGCCTGACCATCGTCGCCGCCGGCACCTCCATGCCCGAGGTGGCCACGTCGATCGCGGCGGCCCTCAAGGGGGAGCGCGACATCGCCGTGGGCAATGTCGTGGGCAGCAACACCTTCAACATCCTGGGGTGCGTGGGCCTGAGCGGATTGGCCTCGGCCGGCGCCGGCATCGCCATCGCGCCGTCGGTGCTGTCGTTCGACATCTGGGTGATGCTGGCCGTGGCGCTGGCCTGCCTGCCGGTGTTTCTGACCGGGCGCGAGATTGCGCGCTGGGAGGGGGCGGTCTTCCTCGGCTACTACGCCGCGTACACGGCGTATTTGATCCTTGCGGCCCAGTCGCACGCGGCGTTGCCCGCGTACTCGGCGGTGATGCTGGGCTTCGTCGTGCCGCTGACGGTGATCGCGCTGGTGACGAGCGTGCTGCGTTCGCCCAGCGCGCCACCGGCCCGCTGACCAGGGGGCTGCGCGGCGGCGGCGTTTTCGGCACAATGGTTGGCCTGTCACGGACGCCGCCCGAAGCGTCCGGACCGTCACCGAGGAGACCCGCCGGCCATGTCTGCCGCATTCCCCCTGTTGCGCGACACCCCGCAGCGCGCCGACTGGCGTGAGGCGCTGCTCAACGACTACGCGCTGGCCGTGCTCACGCTCGGCGGTGTGGTCGCCGTGGTGTGGCTGGCGCCCTTTGCCGTCTACCGCGCCCTGACCGCCAACTGGCTGGCGGCCGCCTCGGACGCCATTTTGGCCATCGCCATCGGGGCGGCGGCGTGGTACGCCTGGCGCACGCGCGACACGCGCTGGCCCGGCTGGGTAATGGCGGTGGCCATCGTCGGCGGCATCTGGGCCATCGGTCTTGCGGCCCAGTTTGCGGCCCTGTTCTGGGCCTACCCGGGCGTGCTCATGAACTTTTTCCTCGTGCCCGCGCCGGCGGCGGTCGTGCTGGGGGCGGCCGCGGTGCTGGGGGCCGCGGCGCTGTCCTGGCAGGAGCTGGGCGGCACCGAGGGGCTGCCGTTTTTCGTCATCACCAATGTGCTCACCGGGGTCTTCGGGTATCTGGTGTCGCAGCAGGCCCACCGGCGCATCGAGCGCTGGCAGGCCCTCAGCCTGCTCGATCCACTGACCGGCGTTGGCAACCGCCGCCTGATGGAGGTGGAGTTTGCGCAGGCGTTCCGGTGCGGGGCCTCCGTGGGTGCGCTGGCCGTCCTGGATGTCGATCACTTCAAGGCCATCAACGATGGCCACGGCCATGAAGCCGGGGACGCCGTGCTGCGCGATCTGGCGACGGTGGTGCAGTCGGCGTTGCGCAAGACGGACCGCCTCTACCGCTTTGGCGGCGAGGAGTTCGTCGTCTGGCTGGGGCAGGGCGATGCCGCGGCCGCCGCGGCGGTGCTGGAGCGCATCCGCCAGGTGGTGCGCGAGCGGGTGCGCATCGCCGAGCGGGCCGTCACGTTCTCGGCGGGCGTGGCCGTGCACACGGCGCCGGAGTCCTGGCAGGCCTGTCTGGCCCGGGCCGATGCGGCCCTGTATCGCGCCAAGCGCGAGGGGCGCGACCGCGTGGTGTGGACGTCGCCGGGCGAGGGCGCGTCCAGCCGCACCTGAGGCGCTCGGGCCGACTCCGCCCGACTCAGGCCGGCGGCACGCGGTCGCTGCGCCGCCGCGCGGGCGGGTGTGCCTCGTAGTAGCGGGATTTGTCGTCGTACATCGCGCGGTCGGCGGCCTGCAGCGCGGCTTCCAGCGATTCGCCCGCGCCGCACACCGCCAGCCCCATCGACAGCGACAGCGTGCGCCCCGGGTAGAACTGGTTGTTCAGATCCAGCACCTGCTGGATTTGCGCCTGCACATCGCGCGCCGCCGTCTCGTCGAAGCCGGGCAGCAGCACCACGAACTCGTCGCCGCCGATGCGCGCGGCCACGCCGGGCGGCTCCACCGCCTTGCCTAGCACCTCGCCCGCGCGGCGCAGCAGAGCGTCGCCCGCGCCGTGGCCCAGCTCGTCGTTGATCTGCTTGAGGCCATTGACGTCGATCGCCAGCACCGCCACCGGCCAGGGCCCCTTGCGGGCCAGGCGCGCCAGCTCTTCGTTGAAGAAGGCACGGTTGCGCAGCCGCGTCAGCACATCGTGCTTGCCCAGGTACTCCAGGTAGGCCTCGGCTTTTTTGCGCGCGGTGATGTCCACCAGCGACACCAGCACCAGATCCCAGCGCGCCAGCCGGTCCTCCAGCACGGCAAACTGCATGTGCAGATGCAGCGGATCGCCCTTGAGGGAGTAGTTCACCACCTCGCGCTCTTGCGTGTACTGGCCGTTCCACAGCTCGCGCAGTTGCTCCGCAAAGGACTCGTGCATCTCGTCGCGGAAGATCTGGTGCAGCCGCGCGAGCAGCGTGGCTTTGTCCGGGGCGCCAAACAGCGTCAGCGTCTGCCGGTTGACGTCGATGACACGGATCTCCTGCATGCAGCGGGTGACGAACTCCGGGTGCACCTTCAAAAAGACGCTGAAATCGTCGATGCCGCTGGCCCGCACCTCGTCGAGCAGGGTCTTGACGGTGGAAAAATCCTCCACCCACAACGACACCGGCGAGCGCTCGAACAGGTCGCGGGCATAGCGCTCGCTGGCGTTGAGGCTGGACTCGGCGCGCACACGCGCGGTCAGGTCTTCCAGCGACACCAGCACCCGATCCCAGGTGCGCTCATGCCCCGGCAGGATGCGGATGCGCACCAGCACGTCCAGCCGCGTGCCATCCAGGGCGTAGTTGACGGTCAGGTTTTCCACCAGCGTCGCGCCGTTCCACAGCGCCACCTGCTCGCGCACCACGTTGGCGCGCATGTCGTCGCGGAAGATGCGGTGCAGGTTGGACAGCAGCGTGGCGTGATCCGGCGCCTGAAACATCGCCAGCGTGCGCTGGTTGACCCGCAGCACGCGCAGGCTGCGCATGCACTGCTCCACGCGCGCCGGGTCCGCCGCCAGATGCGCGGCCAGATCCGTCACGCCCTCGGCGCGCCAGCGCTCGAACAGCGCGCGCAGGGCCGAAAAATCCTCCAGCCACAACGACACTGGCGCCAGCTCGAAGATCGCTTCGAAATCGGCGTCGGCTTGCAGATACGGGGGCGGAACCGGGTTGGGACGGCGCTGGGTCATGGCAGTGCAGGGGGGCGGCCCGCAAGGATTGGGGACGGTGCAAGCCATCGTAGGGCAAGCGCCCGGCGCTGTCGATGCGGCGGGCGGGTGACTGTCGCTTTCTCCCATCGTCTCCGACGGCGCTGCTAGGATCGGTCCATGGCCCGCGCCACGTCCGCCACCCGCTCTCGCCGCCCGCCGGCCCCCACCGCGCCCGACGCCGTGCCCGACGCGGCGCCCGCCGGCGCGGGGCGCGAACGGCTCAGCGGCCCGCAGCGCGCGCTGCGGCGGCTGGGCCTGGTGCGGCCCATCGATCTGGCGCTGCACGTGCCCTTGCGCTACGAGGACTGGACGCGCGTGCGCCCGCTGGCCGACGCGCGCGACGGGGACGAGGCCCTGATCGAGGGCGAGGTGTTGGCCTGCGAGGTGCTGCTGCGCCCGCGCCGCCAGCTCGTCGCCACCCTGGCCGTGGTCGGCGGGGGGCGCTGCACGCTGCGGTTTTTCACCTTCTACCCCAGTCACCAGCGGGCACTGGCCGTCGGTGCCCGCGTGCGGGCGCATGGCGAGCTGCGCGGGGGCTGGGCGGGCTGGACGCTGGTGCATCCCCGCCTGCTGTCGCCGGATGCCCCCTTGCCCGCCGGCCTGACTCCGGTCTACCCGACCACGGCCGGCCTGCCGCAGCCCTATCTGCGGACCGCGGTCGCGCGCGCGCTGCAGCAGGCCGATCTGTCCGAGACCGTTCCCCCCGAAGCCCTGGCCGACCTGCCGGGGGCCGGCGGCGAGCCGTGGACGCTGCAGGCGGCGCTGGCGTTTTTGCATCACCCCGACCCCCGCGCGCCGCGCACGGCGCTGGACGATCGCACCCACCCCGCCTGGCAGCGCTTGAAGGCCGAGGAGCTGCTGGCCCAGCAGTTGGCCCAGGTGCGCGCGCGCCGCGAGCGCGACGCCCTGCGCGCCCCCGTGCTGCGCGCGGCGGACGACGGCCTGCCGTGGCGCCTGCAGTCTGCGCTGCCCTTTGCCCTGACCGGGGCACAGCAGCGGGTGGTGGCCGAGATCGCCGCCGACCTGGCCCGCCCCACCCCCATGCACCGCTTGCTGCAAGGCGACGTGGGCAGCGGCAAGACGGTGGTGGCCGCGCTGGCCGCGGCCGTCGCGGTCGATGCCGGCTGGCAATGCGCCCTGATGGCGCCGACCGAGATCCTGGCCGAGCAGCACTTTGGCAAGATGGTGCAGTGGCTGGAGCCGTTGCTCGCCCCGCTGGGCCGCGGAGTGGCGTGGCTCACCGGCAGCCAGCCGCGCGCCCAGCGCCAGGCCATGCTGTCGCGCATCGCGGCGGGCGAAGCGGCGCTGGTGGTCGGCACCCACGCCGTCATCCAGGAGCAGGTGACGTTCGAACGCCTGGGCCTGGCCGTCATCGACGAGCAGCACCGCTTCGGCGTCGCCCAGCGGCTGGCGCTGCGCCACAAGGCCGGGGCCGCCGCCGCGGGGATGGAGCCGCACCTGCTGATGATGAGCGCCACCCCCATCCCGCGCACGCTCGCCATGAGCGTCTATGCCGATCTGGATGTCTCCACCCTCGACGAACTGCCCCCCGGGCGCAGCCCCATCGTCACCAAAGTGCTGGCCGAGCACCGCCGGCCCGAGGTGATGGAGCGCATCCGCCAGCAGGTGGCGCAGGGCCGGCAGGTGTACTGGGTGTGCCCGTTGATCGAGGAGAGCGAGGCGCTCGATCTGCGCGCCGCCACCGCCACCCACGCCGAGTTGGCTGCCGCCCTGCAGGGCGTGACCGGCGCGGATGGCCGCCCGGTCCAGGTCGGCCTGCTGCACTCGCGCCTGCCGCCAGCCGAAAAAAAAGCCATCATGGCCGCCTTCGCCGCAGGCGCCCTTGCCGTGCTGGTCAGCACCACGGTCATCGAAGTCGGTGTGGACGTGCCCAATGCGTCGCTGATGGTCATCGAGCACGCCGAGCGCTTCGGTTTGAGCCAATTGCACCAGTTGCGCGGGCGCGTCGGGCGCGGCGCGGTGGCCTCGGTCTGCCTGCTGCTCTACAGCCCCGGCGAGTCGGGCCGCGTCAGCGAATCGGCGCGCGAACGCCTGCGCGCCATGGTCGAGACCCAGGACGGCTTCGAGATCGCGCGCCGCGATCTGGCCATCCGCGGCCCGGGCGAGTTTTTGGGGGCGCGCCAATCGGGGGCGCCTTTGCTGCGGTTTGCCGATTTGCAGACCGACGAGCCGCTCATCGAATGGGCGCGCCGCTGGGCCCCGCGCCTGTGGCAGCGGCACCCCGGGCAGGCGCAGCGGCACCTCGACCGCTGGCTGGGGGGCAAGTTAGACTATCTGAAGGCTTGATCCGATAATCCACCCGGCTGCCGGCTGTCCGGCCGATCCCCCGGCAGGACCGCCGGTACCACGGAGTCTGCCCATGACCCTGACCGAACTCAAGTACGTCGTCGCGGTGGCGCGCGAGCGCCACTTCGGCAGGGCGGCCGAGGCCTGCTTTGTCTCGCAGCCCACCTTGTCGGTGGCCATCAAAAAGCTCGAAGAAGAGCTGGAAGTCAAAATCTTCGAGCGCAGCGCGAGCGAAGTCACCGTCACCCCTCTGGGCGAAGAAATCGTGCGCCAGGCGCAGACCGTGCTGGAGCAGGCCGCCGCGATCAAGGAAATCGCCAAGCGCGGCAAGGACCCCCTGGCCGGGCCGCTGCGCCTGGGGCTCATCTACACCATCGCGCCCTATCTGCTGCCGGACCTGGTGCGCCAGGTCATCGATCGCGCGCGCCAGATGCCGCTGATCCTGCAAGAGAACTTCACCGCCAAGCTGCTGGAGCAGTTGCGCCTGGGCGAGCTGGATGCGGCCATCCTGGCCGAGCCCTTTCCGGACACCAACCTGGCCGTCGCACCGCTGTACGACGAGCCCTTCGTCGCGGTGGTGCCGCGCGACCATCCGCTGGCCGCGCGCGAAAGCATCACCGCCGAGGAGCTCAAGCGCGAGACCATGCTGCTGCTGGGCAACGGCCACTGCTTTCGGGACCATGTGCTGCAGGTCTGCCCGGAGTTCGCGCGCTTTTCCGACAATGCCGAGGGCATCCAGAAGAGCTTCGAAGGCTCGTCGCTGGAGACGATCAAGCACATGGTCGCCGCGGGCATGGGCGTGACACTGGTGCCGCAGCTGTCGGTCCCCAAGGGGGCGCTCGATCCGGCCGCGCGCGAGGCGGTCGCCGCCGGATCGCCGGGCGATGGCGCCTATGTCCGCTACATTCCCTTCGCCGGCGAGCCGCCGATGCGGCGCGTCGTGCTGGTGTGGCGGCGCAGCTTCACCCGCTACGAAGCCATCGCCGCCCTGCGCAATGCCGTCTATGCCTGTGAGCTGCCCGGATGCAAGCGTCTGACCTGATGCCCGCTTCGCCCCCCCCGGCCTGGCGCACGCGCCTGGCGCTGTACCTGGACCTGATCCGCTGGGACCGGCCGGCCGGCTGGTTGCTGCTGCTGTGGCCGACGCTGTCGGCGCTGTGGCTGGCCGCCGGTGGCTGGCCCGGCTGGCACCTGCTGCTGGTGTTCGTCGCCGGCACCATCCTGATGCGCAGCGCCGGCTGCTGCGTCAACGACGTGGCCGACCGCGAGTTCGACCGCCACGTCAAGCGCACCGCGCAGCGGCCGGTGACCAGCGGCCGCGTCGGCCCGCGCGAGGCGCTGGCGGTCGGCGCGGCGCTGGCGCTCTTGGCCTTCGCGCTGGTGCTGACCACGAGTGCCGCGGCGGTGGCGTGGTCGTTCGCGGCGCTGGCGGTGGCGGTGTTCTACCCGTACACCAAGCGCTTTTTCGCCATGCCGCAGGCGGTGCTGGGCGTGGCGTTCAGCTTCGGCATCCCGATGGCGTTCGCGGCCGTGCGCGGCGAGGTGCCGGCGCTGGCCTGGGGGCTGCTGGGGGCCAACCTGTTCTGGGTGCTGGCCTACGACACCGAGTACGCGATGGTGGACCGCGACGACGACCTGCGCATCGGCATCCAGACCTCGGCGATCACGCTCGGCCGTTGGGACGTGGCGGCGGTGCTGGCGTTCTACGCGCTGCACCTGGCGCTGTGGACGGCGCTGGTGTGGCCGCACGCGGGCGGGCCGTGGTTCGCCGCCGGCGTGGCCGCTGCCGCGGCGCAGGTGCTGTGGCACGCGCGGCTGATCCGCGACCGCACGCGCGAAGGGTGTTTTCGCGCCTTCCGCCTCAACCACTGGCTGGGGGCCACCCTGTTCGGCGGCCTCGTGCTGCAGCAGGCGTTGGGGTGACGGGCGGGCATCCGCCCGGCCTCAGGCGCCGAAGGCGTCGCCCAGTTCTTGCGCGCGCTGGCGCGCCGCGTGCATCGCGCCGATGAAGGCGTCTTTCACCCCGGCCGCTTCCAGCGCGGCCAGCGCGGCGGCGGTCGTACCCCCCTTGGACGTGACCCGCTCGCGCAGCACCTCGGGGGGTTCGCCCGCGTCCTGGGCCAGCCGGGCGGCCCCGATGAAGGTGCCGACCGCCAGCTCCAGCGCCACCTCGGCCGGCAACCCCATGGCGGTGCCGGCTTCGCGCATCGCTTCCAGAAAATAAAACACGTAGGCCGGGCCGGAGCCGGACAGCGCGGTGACCGCATCCAGCGCCGCCTCGTTGGCCACCCACACCCAGCGCCCGGTGCCGGCGATCAGCGCCTCGGCCAGCGCCCGGTCCTCGGCCGTCACACCGGGCAGGGCATACACCCCGGTCATCCCCAGCCCGACCAGCGCCGGTGTGTTGGGCATGGTGCGCACGATGCGGTCGCTGCCCAGCCACGCCCGCATGCTCGCGCAGCGGATGCCGGCGGCCACGCTCAGGTGCAGCGCACCGCCCAGGTGGGGGGCTGCAGCGGCCGCGGCCTCGCGGAAGGTCTGGGGCTTGACCGCCCACACCGCCAGCCGGCAGCCCGTCAGCGCCGGGTCTGCGCCCGCCAGCGTGTGCACGCCGAAGCGTTCGCGCAGCCGCTCGCGCGCGGCCTCGCCGGGATCGACGACGGCGATGTCCGCCGGGCGGCAGCCGGCCTGCAGCAGCGCGCCGATCAGGGCGCTGGCCATGTTGCCCCCGCCGATGAACGCGATGCGCTGACCGAGCAGGGGCGACGACGGGGTGGGGGACGACAGGGACAGGGGCGAATCGGAAGTCATGCCCCGCATTGTCGGCCAATCTGGAGGTATACAGGGGGGTTGACAGGCGCGCCGAAGCCCGCGACAATATGCGGCTTCGCCTGATTGGGTGAAGACCATCTGCCCACCGAAGCACGGTGGCAGCGCAGCGGATCGTGTCGGCGCATGGCTGGCCGGTCGCTGAGCGGCGCCTGCGACGACGGGCCCAAGACTGATCGCCTCGGCCGTGGTGGCCCAGGGATTCAAGTTGGGACTACATCATGATCCAAACGCAAACTCGACTCGATGTTGCTGACAACACGGGTGCCAAGTCCGTGATGTGCATCAAGGTGCTCGGCGGCTCCAAGCGCCGCTATGCCAGCGTGGGCGACATCATCAAGGTCAGCATCAAGGAAGCCGCGCCGCGTGGCCGCGTCAAGAAGGGCGAGGTCTACAACGCGGTCGTGGTGCGCACGGCCAAGGGCATTCGCCGCCCCGATGGCGCGCTCATCAAGTTCGACGGCAACGCCGCCGTGCTGCTCAACAACAAGCTGGAGCCGATCGGCACCCGCATCTTCGGCCCGGTCACGCGCGAGCTGCGCACCGAGCGTTTCATGAAGATCGTGTCCCTGGCGCCCGAAGTTCTCTGAGGAACCGTCATGAACAAGATCCGTACAGGCGACGAAGTCATCGTCATCACGGGGCGCGACAAGGGCAAGCGCGGCAAGGTGCTGCGCCGCGCCGATGAGCAGCGCGTGGTCGTCGAAGGGGTCAACGTGGTCAAGAAGCACGTGCGTCCCAATCCGCTCAAGGGCGTGCCCGGTGGCATCGTCGAGAAGACCATGCCCATCCACCAGTCCAACGTCGCGATCTTCAACCCGGTGACGGGCAAGGCCGACCGCGTGGGCATCAAGGTGCTGGCCGACGGCAAGAAAGTGCGCGTCTACAAGTCCAGCGGCGAAGAAATCAAGGTGGCATGACCATGGCACGTTTCCAACAACTCTACCGCGACAAGATCGCCCCGGCGCTCAAGGCGCAGTTCGGCTACCAGTCCGTCATGGAGGTGCCGCGCATCACCAAGATCACGCTCAACATGGGCGTGGGTGAGGCCGTGGCCGACAAGAAGGTGCTGGAAAACGCCGTCGCCGACCTGACCAAGATCGCCGGCCAGAAGCCCGTCGTGACCCGTGCCCGCAAGGCCATCGCCGGCTTCAAGATCCGCGAAGGCCAGCCGATCGGCTGCATGGTCACGCTGCGCGGTGCCCGCATGTACGAATTCCTGGACCGCTTCGTCACCATCGCGCTGCCGCGCGTGCGCGACTTCCGCGGCATCTCGGGGCGCGCGTTCGACGGCCGTGGCAACTACAACATCGGCGTCAAAGAGCAGATCATCTTCCCGGAAATCGAGTACGACAAGGTCGATGCGGTGCGTGGTCTGAACATCAGCATCACGACGACGGCCAAGACCGACGACGAGTGCAAGGCGCTGCTCGCCGGTTTCCGTTTCCCGTTCAAGAACTGAGGTGGTCCGTGGCTAAGCAAGCTTTGCTCCAGCGTGAACTCAAGCGCGACAAACTGGTCGCCAAGTTCGCCAACAAATACAACGAGTTGAAGGCCATCGCCAAGGACGCCAAGCGTTCCGACGAGGAGCGCGACGCCGCCCGCGCGGCGCTGCAGAAGCTGCCCCGCAACGCGAACCCGACCCGCCAGCGCAACCGCTGCGAGATCACCGGTCGTCCGCGTGGCACGTTCAAGCAATTCGGTCTGGCCCGCACCAAGATTCGCGAGCTGGCCTTTGCCGGTGAAATCCCCGGCGTGACCAAGGCCAGCTGGTAAGGCGCGAAGGAGAACCCCAAATGAGCATGAGTGATCCGATCGCCGACATGCTGACCCGCATCCGCAATGCGCAGATGGTGGACAAGGCCGTCGTGACGATGCCGGCTTCCAAGCTGAAGACCGCCATCGCACAGGTGCTGAAGGACGAGGGTTACATCGACGGCTTCCAGGTGAAAGAGGCCGACGGCAAGAAAGAGCTGGAAATCGCCCTGAAGTACTACGCCGGGCGTCCTGTCATCGAGCGCATCGAGCGCGTCAGCCGCCCGGGCCTGCGCGTCTACCGCGGCGCCAAGTCCATCCCCCAGGTCATGAACGGTCTGGGTGTGGCCATCGTCACCACGCCCAAGGGCGTGATGACCGACCGCAAGGCGCGCGCCGCCGGCGTGGGTGGCGAAGTGTTGTGCTACGTCGCCTGATGCGAGGCAGGAAGGAGCAACGCAAATGTCTCGTGTAGCGAAAGCCGCCATCACCATCCCGCAAGGCGTCGAGGTGGCGATTGGCCAGGACAGCATCAACGTCAAGGGCGCGCTCGGCGCGCTGAGCCTGCCGCTCAATCCCCGGGTCCAGGTGGTCCAGGACGGCGGCACGCTGACGTTCGCCCCGGCGGACGAAACCCGCGAAGCCAGCGCGCTCAGCGGTACTGTGCGCCAGCTCGTCAACAACATGGTCGTCGGTGTCAGCAAGGGCTTCGAGCGCAAGCTGACGCTGGTGGGCGTGGGCTACAAGGCCGCCGCCCAAGGCACCAAACTCAACCTCAACGTCGGGTTCTCGCACGCGGTCGAGATTGAGATGCCCGCGGGCGTCAAGGCCGAGACCCCGAGCCCGACCGAGATCCTGATCAAGGGCGCGGATCGCCAGCGCGTGGGCCAGGTGGCCGCCGAGGTCCGTTCGGTGCGTCCCCCCGAGCCCTACAAGGGCAAGGGCATCCGGTATGCGGATGAGAAGGTCGTCATCAAAGAGACCAAGAAGAAGTAAGGACTGCGAACATGTTGACCAAGAAAGAACAGCGTTTGCGTCGCGCGCGGCAGACCCGCATCCGCATCGCCCAGCAGGGCGCCGTGCGCCTGGCGGTGCACCGCACCAACCTGCACATCTACGCCAACATCATCTCGGGCGATGGCGCGCGCGTGCTGGCGTCGGCCTCCACGCTGGAGCCCGAAGTCCGTGCCCAGCTCGGCGGTGCCGGCAAGGGCGGCAACACCGCGGCGGCGGCCCTGATCGGCAAGCGCATTGCCGAGAAGGCCAAGGCGGCCGGCATCGAGAAGGTGGCGTTCGACCGCTCGGGCTTCGCATACCACGGCCGCGTCAAGGCCCTGGCCGAAGCCGCGCGTGAAGCCGGCCTGCAATTCTGACGGAGCGGGTGACGCAAATGGCAAAAATGCAAGCTAACGTGAAGACCGAGGCCAACGACGACGGCCTGCGCGAGAAGATGATCTCGGTCAACCGCGTGACCAAGGTGGTCAAGGGTGGCCGCATCATGGGTTTCGCGGCGCTGACCGTGGTGGGCGATGGCGACGGCCGCATCGGCATGGGCAAGGGCAAGGCGCGTGAAGTGCCGGTGTCCGTGCAAAAGGCCATGGACGAGGCGCGTCGCAGCATGTTCAAGGTGTCGCTCAAGGGCGGCACGCTGCACCACGAGGTCAAGGGCCACCACGGCGCCTCCACCGTCATCATGATGCCCGCCCCCAAGGGGACCGGCATCATCGCCGGCGGTCCGATGCGCGCCGTCTTCGAGGTCATGGGCATCACCGACGTCGTGGCCAAGAGCCACGGCTCCACCAACCCGTACAACCTGGTGCGCGCGACGCTGGACGCCCTGCGCAAGTCGACCACGCCGGCCGAGATCGCCGCCAAGCGCGGCAAGTCGGTCGAGGAACTCGTGGCCTGATCGGGAGAACACCATGACGACCCCCAACACCGTCAAAGTCAAGCTCGTGCGCAGCCCGATCGGCTGCAAAGAGTCCCACCGCGCCACGGTGCGCGGCCTGGGCCTGCGCAAGCTGGGCAGCGTGCGCGAGCTGCAGGACACCCCTGCCGTGCGCGGCATGATCAACAAGGTGAGCTACCTGGTTCAGGTGCTCTGATCGGAGTCTCGAGATGGAACTCAACACCCTCAAGCCCGCTGCGGGCTCGAAGAAGCCCCGCCGCCGCGTCGGCCGTGGCATCGGTTCCGGTCTGGGCAAGACGGCGGGCCGCGGCCACAAAGGCCAGAAGTCCCGCTCGGGCGGCTTCCACAAGGTCGGCTTCGAAGGCGGTCAGATGCCGCTGCAGCGCCGCCTGCCCAAGCGCGGCTTCAAGTCGCAGGCGCTCAAGTTCAACGCCGAAGTGACGCTGGCTGACCTGCAGGCGCTGGGTCAGGCCGAGGTCGACCTGCTCACCCTGAAGCAGGCCGGGCTCGTACCCCAACTGGCCAAGAAGGTCAAGGTCATCAAGACCGGTGAGCTCAGCATCGCCGTCAAGCTGACCAACGTCGCGGCCACGGCCGGCGCCAAGGCTGCCATCGAGGCGGCGGGCGGCTCGGTGGCCTGATCGGTCGTACCACGCACCCGGGATCGCTCGTGGCCACCAACGCAACGACTCTCGCCAAGACCGGCAAGTTCGGCGACCTGCGTCGCCGGCTGGTGTTCCTGCTGCTGGCCCTGGTGGTGTACCGGATCGGGGCGCACATCCCCGTGCCGGGCATCGACCCCGTTCAGCTCGAACAGCTGTTCAAGGGCCAGCAGGGCGGCATCCTGAGTCTGTTCAACATGTTCTCGGGCGGGGCGCTGTCGCGCTTCACGGTGTTCGCGCTCGGGATCATGCCGTACATCTCGGCGTCGATCATCATGCAACTGATGACCTACGTCGTGCCGACGTTCGAGCAGCTCAAGAAAGAAGGCGAGGCCGGTCGTCGCAAGATCACCCAGTACACGCGCTACGGCACGTTGCTGCTGGCGGTCTTCCAGGCGCTGGGCATTGCGCTGGCGCTGGAGGGCTCGCCCGGTCTGGTGATCGACCCCGGCCTGACGTTCCGCTTTACCGCGGTGGTCAGCCTGGTGGCGGGCACGATGTTCCTGATGTGGCTGGGCGAGCAGATCACCGAGCGCGGCCTGGGCAACGGCATTTCGATCCTGATCTTCGCGGGTATCGCGGCCGGTCTGCCCAACGCCATCGGCGGCCTGCTGGAGCTGGTGCGCACCGGCGCCATGAGTATCCTGGCGGCGATCTTCATCGTCGCGCTGGTGATCGTGGTGACCTATGGCGTGGTCTTCATCGAGCGCGGCCAGCGCCGCATTCTGGTGAACTACGCGCGCCGCCAGGTCGGCAACAAGGTCTACGGCGGCCAGTCGTCGCACCTGCCGCTCAAGCTCAACATGGCCGGTGTGATTCCGCCGATCTTCGCCTCGTCGATCATCCTGCTGCCCACCACGCTGGTGAGCTGGATGAGCACGGGCGACGGCACCCGCTGGTTGCGCGATCTGGCCTCGGCCCTGTCGCCGGGACAGCCGATCTATGTGGCGTTCTACGCCACGGCGATCGTGTTCTTCTGCTTCTTCTACACGGCGCTCGTGTTCAACAGCCGCGAGACGGCCGACAACCTGAAGAAGAGCGGCGCGTTCATCCCCGGGATCCGTCCCGGCGACCAGACCGCGCGCTACATCGACAAGATTCTGCTGCGGCTGACGCTGGCCGGCGCCGTCTACATCACGCTGGTGTGCCTGCTGCCGGAGTTTCTGATCCTGAAGTACAACGTGCCGTTCTATTTCGGTGGCACGTCCCTGCTGATCATCGTCGTCGTGACGATGGACTTCTGGGCGCAGGTGCAGAACTACATGATGTCGCAGCAGTACGAGTCGCTGTTGAAGAAGGCCTCGTTCAAGGCCACGGGTGCGTAAGAACATGGCGAAGGACGACGTCATCGAGATGCAGGGTGAGGTGATCGAAAACCTCCCCAATGCCACCTTCCGGGTCAAACTGGAAAACGGGCATGTCGTGCTGGGGCACATCTCCGGCAAGATGCGGATGCACTACATCCGCATCCTGCCCGGGGACAAGGTCAAGGTCGAGCTCACACCGTACGACCTGACCCGCGCCCGCATCGTGTTTCGCGCCAAGTGAGCGACCGATTTTCGTTTTTAGGAGAGCAACATGCGAGTTTCGGCTTCCGTCAAGAAAATGTGCCGCAACTGTAAGATCATCCGTCGCCATGGCGTCGTGCGCGTGATTTGCACCGACCCGCGACACAAGCAGCGTCAAGGCTGATTCGAGTAGAGGACCACCATGGCACGTATCGCTGGTATCAACATCCCGCCGCACAAGCACGCCGAGATCGGCCTGACGGCGATCTATGGCATCGGCCGCACCCGTGCGCGCCTGATCTGCGACGCCTGCGGGATTCCGTATTCGAAGAAGATCAAGGACCTGTCCGACGCCGAACTCGAAAAGGTGCGTGAGCAGGTCGGTCGGCTCACGATCGAGGGCGACCTGCGTCGTGAGGTGACGATGAACATCAAGCGCCTGATGGACATCGGCTGCTACCGCGGTTTCCGTCACCGCCGTGGCCTGCCGGTGCGTGGTCAGCGCACCAAGACCAATGCGCGCACGCGCAAGGGTCCGCGCAAAGCCGCTCAGCCGCTGAAGAAGTAATCCGCCGCATAAAGGACAGTCATGGCCAAGTCTCCTTCCGCCAACGCCGCGGCCCGCGTGCGCAAGAAGGTTCGCAAGAACATCGCCGACGGCATCGCGCACGTGCACGCGTCGTTCAACAACACCATCATCACCATCACCGACCGCCAGGGCAATGCGCTGGCTTGGGCGTCGGCCGGTGGTCAGGGCTTCAAGGGTTCGCGCAAGTCCACCCCGTTTGCCGCGCAGGTCGCCTCCGAGGCGGCGGGCCGCGCCGCGATGGAGCAGGGCATCAAGAACCTGGACGTCGAGATCAAGGGCCCCGGCCCGGGTCGCGAGTCGTCGGTGCGTGCGCTGGGTGCGCTGGGCATCAAGATCACGTCCATCTCCGACGTGACGCCGGTGCCGCACAACGGCTGCCGCCCCCCGAAGCGTCGCCGCATCTGATGCGGGCGATGGGCCGCTTGACACAGCGGCCGTCGAGCGCGCTACAATAGCAAGCTTTTCTTTGAGCGCCGCCCGCGCCGGTTCGTCGGGTGGCATCGATGTTTAGACCACCGCCAGCGTGGGCTGGTGCGACGACAGGCCCGGGGTCGATACCCGGGCGACCGAACGAACATCCCCGTCGGCGTCGCACCCACCCGCTGGCTCCCGCAATGGCCCCGGTCGGGGTGGGTTGCGGCAGTACGGAAAGGATCACCAGTGGCACGTTACCTCGGCCCCAAGGCCAAGCTCTCCCGCCGTGAAGGCACCGACCTGTTCCTGAAGAGCGCGCGCCGCTCCATCAGCGACAAGGCCAAGTTCGACACCAAGCCCGGCCAGCACGGCCGCACCTCGGGCTCCCGCACCTCGGACTTCGGTCTGCAGCTGCGCGAGAAGCAAAAGGTCAAGCGCATGTACGGTGTGCTGGAGCGCCAGTTCCGCCGCTATTTTGCCGAGGCCGACCGCCGCCGGGGCAACACCGGTCAGAACCTGCTGTCCATCCTCGAGTCGCGCCTGGACAACGTCGTCTACCGCATGGGCTTTGCCTCCACCCGTGCCGAGGCCCGCCAGCTCGTCTCGCACAAGGGCATCAGCGTCAACGGCCAGACGGTCAACATCCCGTCCTACCTGGTCAACGCGGGTGACGTCGTCGCCGTGCGCGAGAAGGCCCGCAACCAGAGCCGCGTCAAGGAAGCGCTGGAGCTGGCCAAGCAGATCGGTTTCCCGGGCTGGGTCGAAGTGGCGGCCGACAAGTGCGAAGGCGTCTTCAAGAAGGTGCCGGACCGCGACGAATTCGGTGCCGACATCAACGAATCGCTGATCGTCGAACTGTACTCGCGTTGATCCTCGGGCGTGCCCCATTAGAGCCCGGATTCCGCCTTCCGCGGGATCCGGGATTTTGTGCTCCATCGGCCTTATCGGTGTAACGAGCCGAGGGTATTGAAGGAAGTCCGAATGCTGAATAACCTGCTCAAACCCAAGACCATCCAAGTCGAGCGCCTGTCGGCCAATCGCGCCGAGGTGACGCTCGAGCCCTTCGAGCGGGGCTATGGCCACACGCTGGGCAACGCGCTGCGGCGGGTGCTGCTGTCGTCGATGGTCGGGCACGCACCGACGGAGGTCACGATCGCGGGCGTGGTGCACGAATTCTCCACCATCGACGGGGTGCAGGAGGACGTGGTGCACATCCTGCTCAACCTCAAAGGCGTGGTGTTCAAGCTGCACAACCGCGACGAGGTGACGCTGAGCCTGCGCAAGGAAGGCGAAGGCGTGGTCACGGCCGGCGACATCCAGACGCCGCACGACGTCGAGATCCTCAACCCCGAGCATCCGATTGCCACGCTCGCGCCCGGCGCCAAGCTGGACATGCAGATCAAGGTCGAAAAGGGCCGCGGCTATGTGCCGGGCAACCTGCGCAAGGGCGACGACCACCGCAACAGCATCGGCCGCATCGTGCTGGACGCCTCGTTCTCGCCGATCAAGCGCGTCAGCTACGCGGTGGAAAACGCCCGCGTCGAGCAGCGCACCGATCTGGACAAGCTGGTGCTGGACATCGAGACCAATGGCGCCATCGGTCCGGAGGAGGCGGTGCGCGCCGCGGCCAAGATCCTGGTCGAGCAATTGTCGGTGTTCGCGCAGCTCGAGGGCGGCGCGGCGTTCGAGGCCGGTGCCGGTGCCAAGGCGGGCGCTCCGGCGTTCGATCCGATCCTGCTGCGTCCGGTCGACGAGCTGGAGCTGACCGTGCGCTCGGCCAACTGCCTCAAGGCCGAGAACATCTACTACATCGGTGATCTGATCCAGCGCACCGAAAACGAGCTGCTCAAGACCCCCAACCTGGGCCGCAAGTCGCTCAACGAGATCAAGGAAGTGCTGGCTTCGCGCGGCCTGACGCTGGGCATGAAGCTCGACAACTGGCCGCCGGCGGGGCTGGAAAAGCACTGACCGCGGTTTTCCCCTCAACCCAGTGACCCCCGGCGGTACCTGATCCGGCCGCCGGTGACAAGACAGAAAGGAACCTACCATGCGTCACGGACACGGACTTCGCAAACTCAACCGCACCAGCTCGCACCGCCAGGCGATGCTGCGCAACATGGCCAACTCGCTGCTCAAGCACGAGGCCATCAAGACCACGCTGCCCAAGGCCAAGGAACTGCGCCGCGTCGTCGAGCCGCTGATCACGCTGGCCAAGACCCCCACGCTGGCCAACCGCCGTCTGGCCTTCGACCGCCTGCGCGACCGCGACACGGTGGTCAAGCTGTTCAACGAGCTGGGCCCGCGCTTCCAAAACCGTCCGGGCGGCTACACGCGCATCCTGAAGATGGGCTTCCGCGTCGGCGACAATGCGCCGATGGCCTACATGGAACTGGTCGATCGCGCCGAGCCGGCGGCCGACGCCGCGGCGGCTGGCGACAAAGCCGAATAATCGTGCTATAATTTCAGCTTCTGACGCGCGGTGGAGCAGTCTGGTAGCTCGTTGGGCTCATAACCCAAAGGTCGGTGGTTCAAATCCATCCCGCGCAACCAAACATTCAAACCCGTTGGCCAGCCGCCAACGGGTTTTTTGTTATTTGGCTTGGGCGCTGCGGGGGCGCGGCCAGCCCGTCGCGGATGCCACGTCGGCATCGTGTTCGCCCAGCCGCGGGGCCGGATGGCGCAGCGCTCCGGGGGTGTCGCTCAGCTTGGGGACGATACCGGGCACCTTCAGCGGACGGCCCTCGCGGTCGGTGGATGGCAGCACCATGCCGCGCGCGTGGTACTGCGGATCGGTGGCGATGTCGGCGGCGGTGTAGATCTTGCCCACCGGCACGTCTGCGGCGTCCAGCGCGGCGATGACCTCGTCCACGCTGCGGTCGCGGGTCCAGGCTTCGATGGCGGCGTCGAGTTCCGCCGCGCGCCGGGCCCGGCCGTCGTTGTGGGCGAGGTCGGGGTCCTGAGCCAGGTCGTCGCGGCCGATGGCGCGCATCAGGCGGCGGAAAATCCCGTCGCCGTTGCCGCCGATCAGCACATAGCTGTCCTGCCCGTCCGCGCCGGGGCGGCAGCGGTAGGCGTTGGAGGGGGCGATGCCGGGCAGGGCGCTGCCGGCGCGCTCGCGCACCACGCCAAAGGCGTCGTACTCGGGCAGCAGACTCTCCATCAGATTGAACACACTTTCGTACAGCGCGACGTCCACCATCTGACCCTGGCCGCCCCGGGCGTCGCGGTGGTAGAGCGCCAGCAGCACACCGATGACGCCGTGCAGCGCCGCGATCGAGTCGCCGATCGACACGCCGGTGCGCACCGGCACCCGGCCCGGCTCGCCGGTCAGGTAGCGCAGGCCGCCCATGGCCTCGCCCAGGATGCCAAAGCCCGGTTTGTGCGCATAGGGGCCGGTTTGACCATAGCCCGACAGGCGCAACATGACCAGCCGCGGGTTGAGCGCGTGCAAGGCGTCCCAGCCCAAGCCCCAGCTTTCCAGCGTGCCGGGCTTGAAGTTTTCGATCAACACGTCGGCTTCGGCGGCCAGGCGCCGCACCAGGGCCTGCCCGTCCGCGCTGCGCAGGTCGGCGCGCACGGAGCGTTTGTTGCGCGACTGCACCTCCCACCAGACCGAGGTGCCGTCGCGCAGCAGGCGCCATTTGCGCAGCGGATCGCCGCCATCGGGGGGCTCGATCTTGATGACGTCGGCGCCAAAATCGGCGAGCGTCTTGGCCGCAAAGGGCCCGGCGATGAGTTGACCGAGTTCCAGCACGCGGATGCCGGCGAGCGGCCCGCCCGCGCGCGCTTGGGTTGGGGAGGGGTGGGTGTTCATGGCATCAGTGGCGCGCCTCGACACGGGCGGCGAGCAGGCGTTCGATGTGGTCGAGCAGGCCGTCGCAGGCGTCTTCCACCAGATCGAGCACATGCTCGAAACCGTCGGCGCCGCCATAGTACGGGTCCGGGACCACGGGGCTGTCGTGGCGGCGGCAAAACTCCGTCAGTCGGCGCAGCTTGCGCCGGTGCGGGGGCGGGCACACGGCTTCGGCCAGGGCCAGGTTGTCCCAGTCCATGGCCAGCAGCAGGTCGGCGTGTTCAAAATCAACGGCCGCCAGTTGCCGCGCGCGCAGATCGGCCAGATCGTAGCCGCGCAGCCGGGCGTGGTGCTGGCTGCGGGGGTCGGGCGCTTCGCCAACGTGGTAGGCGTGCGTGCCGGCCGACGACACCGCCACGCGATGGTGCAAGCCGCGCGCCTGCAGCCGGAGGCGGAACACGCCGTGCGCCGTGGGGCTGCGGCAGATGTTGCCCATGCAAAAAAAGACGACCCGGTATTCGTACGCGGCATCCATGCGCCGATTGTGCCGGATCGGGCCCGCTGCCGCCTCAGCCGGCCAGGGCGGGGAACAGGCGGGTGAGTCCGCTGGCCATGACCTCCACCGCCAACGCGGCCAGGATCAGGCCCATGAGCCGCGTCATGACGTTGATGCCCGTCTTGCCGAGCACGCGCGCGATGGGCTCGGCCAGCGTGAAGCACAGCGCCGTGGCGGCGGCGATGACCACGCCGTAGCCCACCAGCGCCGCGTGCTGCCAGAAGGTCTTGGCCTGGTCGGCGTAGATGACCACGGTGGACATGGTGGCGGGGCCCGTGAGCAGTGGAATGGTCAGCGGCACGACGGCGATGGAGGCGCGGCTGGCGGCGTCGTCCACCTCGTCGCGGGTGGTTTTGGCTTCGGCCGGCTGGGCGTTCAGCATGGACAGGGACGACATGAGCAGCAGCATGCCGCCGCCGACCTGAAAGCTGGCCAGCGAGATGCCAAAAAACTCCAGGATCTGCAACCCCGCCAGGGCGGAGACGGCGATCACGGCAAACGCGGACAGGGCCGAGATGGCGATGGTGCGCTGGCGCTGGCGCGCGGAAAACCCCAGGGTGTAGTGAATGAAGAAGGGGACGATCGCCAGCGGATTGACGATGGCCAGCAGCGTGATCAGTGGCTTGAGGTCCATGGTCGCCATTGTGCGGGCATTGTGCGTGCGCGCCCGCCGGTTTGCGCTACGCTCCGGCCTGCAGGGGCACCGTGCCCGTGGAAGGATGGCATCGGCAATGAACACCGTCATCGAACTGGCGCCCCCGGATGGGGCGCGCATCCCGGCCTATGTGGCCCGCCCAGCCGGCGCTGCGCGCGGCGGTCTGGTGGTGCTGCAGGAGATTTTTGGCGTCAATGCGCACATCCGCGCCGTGGCCGACGGCTACGCCGCCGAGGGCTATGTGGCCGTGGCGCCGGCGCTGTTTCACCGTGTGCGCCCCGGGGTGGAGTTGGGCTACACCGCCGAGGACATGCAGGTGGGCATGGGCCTGAAGGCGGCGGTGGAGGCGCTGCCGCCGCCCGGGGTGCTGCCCGACATCCAGGCCGCCATCGACGAGGCGGCGCGCGCCAGCGGCGGGCGGCGCGTCGGTGTCGTGGGCTATTGCTGGGGCGGGCTGATGGCGTGGCGCAGCGCCTGCCTGTTGCACGGCCTGAGCGCTGCAGTGCCGTACTACGGCGGAGGCGTCACGGCGCCGGTGGAGGCGGCGCGCGAGCCGCGCTGTCCGGTGCTGGCGCATTTTGCCGAGCGGGACCGCTGGATTCCCCTGCCGGAGGTGCAGGCCTTCGCGGCGGCCCATCCCACGGTCCAGGTGCACACCTATGCCGCCGACCACGGCTTCAACTGCGACCAGCGCGGGGCCTACGATGCGGCGGCGGCGCGCCTGGCCCGTGAGCGCACGCTGGCCTTTTTGCGGCAGCACGTCGGCTGATCCGGCGTGGCCGGTGGGCGCGCGGGGTGCTCAGGCCGGCCCGGGTTGCCGGGCGCGCAGCCACGCCAGCAACTCGGCCGGTGCCATTGCGCGGGCATACAGCCAGCCCTGGAAGGCGTCGCACCCGTGCAGGCGCAGAAAGTCGCGCTGCTCGGGGGTTTCCACCCCCTCGGCCACCACCCGCAGGCCCAGGTCGTGCGCCATGGACAGGGTGGCGCGCACGATGGCCGCGCTGTCCGGGTCCCCGGGCACCCCGTTGACGAAGGACCGGTCGATCTTGAGCTTGCCGATCGGCAGGCGCTGCAGATAGCCCAGGCTGGAGTAGCCAGTCCCAAAATCGTCCAGGCACAGCTCCACCCCCAGTTGGGTGAGGGCGCGCATGCGCTCGGTCACGTCGGCGCCGGCCTGCACCAGCAGGCTTTCGGTGATTTCCAGCTCCACCAGCCGGGTGGCCGGGCCCAGGTCGCGCAGCGCGTCGCGCACATGGTCCACAAAACCCGGGCGGGCAAATTCGATGGGCGAGATGTTGACCGCCAGCCGCACCTGCGCGAACAGCGGCGCGTCGGCGCTGGCGTGCCAGGCGGCGAGCTGTCGGCACGCGGTCTGCAGCACCCACGCCCCCAGGCGGTCGATGATGCCGGCGTCCTCGGCAACACCGATGAATTCCGCCGGCGAGATGGGGCCGAGCGCGGGGTCGTCCCAGCGCAGCAAGGCCTCCAGCCCGAGCAGGCGCCGCCCGTCGGCGTCGATCTGGGGCTGGTAGACGAGGCTCAGCCCGCCGCGCAGCGGGTCATCCACCGCTTGGCGCAGGGCGGATTCGAGCGCGAGGCGGCGCGAGACGTGCTCGTGCATGGACGGCTCGAAGAAGCGCCACTGGTTGCGGCCCGCCGCCTTGGCGGCGTACATGGCCGTGTCGGCGTGGCGCAGCAGGGTTTCTACCGTGCTGCCGTCGTAGGGGAACACCGTCACCCCCAGGCTGGCACCGACGCGCACCTGCACGCCGTCCAGATCGATCGGCTCGTCCAGGGTGCGGGCGATCTTGCGCGCCACGGTGGCGGCGCCGTCGCGCCCCTTCACCCACGGCAGCAGGGCGATGAATTCGTCGCCGCCGAAGCGCCCCAGCACGTCGCGCGAGCGCAGACATGCCTGCAGCCGCGTCGCCACGGTCTGCAGCAGGCGATCCCCCTGGGCGTGCCCCAGGCTGTCGTTGACGTGTTTGAAGCGGTCCAGGTCCAGGAAGATGATGCCCACCTCCTGCCCGCTGCGCCGCGCCGTGGACAGCACCGCCTCGGCCTGCTCGGTCCAAAAGCTGCGGTTGACCAGGCCGGTGAGGGCGTCGAAGTGCGCGAGCTGGATCAGGCTGGCGTGGCTGCGCGCCAGCTCGAGCGTGCGCTGCTCCACCAACTGCTCGACCCGCCGGCGCTGGCCGGTGGTGACCAGCAAAAACGCCGCCAGCAGCGCCACGGTCAGAAAGGCCGTGCTCGCCGTCAGGTGCATGCGCGCGTCGGCCGCGTTCTGGCGCCAAAAGCCCTCGGTGGTGTCCAGCCGCAGCACCCAGGCGCGCTGGGCAAACCGCAGCGGCCACTCGGTACGGGCGCCCAGATGGTCCGGCGACGTGGCGCGCTCGCAGCCCCCCGGCCCCGCCAGACGCCGGTTGTCCGGGCTGGCGTCGCGGTCCATCAGACACAGCGCCAAGCCCTCCAGCGGCACGGCTTCCAGCCCCGCCTGGGTGACGTCCCCCATGCGAAACGCGGTCGAGACGATGCCCAGCACCTCGCCGCTGCCGTGGGCCGCGCGGACCGCGTGGTAGACGACGATGCCGCGCTGGGAGCCTTGCTCCTGCACCAGGCGAAAGGGTTCGGTGGCCTGTGGGCGTCCGCTGTCGATGGCGCGCTGGGTGGCCCGTCGCAGCGGCTCGAAGGTCAAAATGTCCAGCCCGCGCGCGGCCTGGTTGGTGGCCAGCGGCGCCAGCCGCGTGATCACCATGTGCTCGTCGGCGTCCGGTGCCGGAAAGCGGCGGCCCGTGGCGTCGCGCGCCATGATCGGCCAGCCGGGGTCGCAGCATTCGTAGTGCGGACGGTCGGCGCGCGAGACCCGCCAGTTGAACGTGAAGTTTTGCGTGCCGGGGTAGCGGCGCAGCCACAGCTCGGCCGCGCGCTCGAACTCGTCTTGCCCCATGGTGGGGGCGCGAGCCATCAGCTGGCCCATGGCCTCCAGCGCATCGATTTGCGCGTCCAAGCGGCGCTGCAGCGTTTGCGCCGCCTGTTCGCCCGCCTGCTCGGCGCGCAGCCGCAACTGCTGGGCCTGGGCATCGGCCAGCAGCCGCACCACGCCCCCGGCCAGCAGCAGCGCCAGCGCAAGCGGTATGCCCACGCCCCGGCGCCGCGCTTGCCACGCCGAGCGCGGCTCGCCAAAGGCCACCCACATCAGCGGCACGACCAGCACCGCGCCCAAGGCATCGCCCAGCCACCAACTTCCCCATTGTCCCCAGGCGTCGGTGGCGGCGATGACGCCGCGGGCCACCAGCGTCGGCACGGCCACGCTGGCGTTGACCAGCGCGCCCAGGGGCAGCACCACGAACAGCAGCCGCAGCACCAGGCGCGGCTCGTCGAGGGTGGATGGGTAGCCGACCCAGCGCCGGATGGCCCAGGCCGAGACCGCCGCCATAGCCATCGCGCCCAGCGCCGGTACCACGATCGCCCAGTGGCGCCAGTCCGCGCCAAGGCTGTCGTGCGTCAGGATCTGCACCGCCAGCGCGCCGGCCAGAACCCCGGGCCAGGCCCACCGGCCCCAGACCAGCGCGGCACCCGCCGCCACACCGGCCGGGAAGAACACCACGATGGCGTAGTCCGGCGGAACGCGCAGTTGCAAGGCCAGCCAGCCGCCGATCAGATACGCCAGCGCCGTGATGAGGGTACAGCCCAGCCCGCGCAGTCCGTGGTGCGTGGGGGCGGTGCTGGCAGCAGGGTCAACGACGTCCATGATGGTTTGAGTGTGGCCGCACTGTAGCACCGCGCACGGGGCCTTCCGAGCGGCGTGGTTGCCGGCGATCGGGGTTTACCCGCAAATGGCCCTGCGCCGGCGCGGGAAAGCGCGCCATCCGCGCGCGCCGGCCCTACACTGCGACCCATGCGCGGACGGGCGCGATGGGCAGGTGCGGCAGCCGGTGATCCCGGTGCATGGCCACCTCGGGCGCAGTTGGCAGGCCCGACGTCCGCATGGGGGCTTACCGGCCCGTTTTGCCTCGAAGGAGTTTTCTGCCATGACCGCTCCCTTGCCCGAGCACGTCCGGCGCGCGCTGGAATCCGTCTCGCTCGACGACAAATATGCCCTGGATCGCGGCCGCGCGTTCATGAGCGGGGTGCATGCGTTGGTGCGCCTGCCGATGCTGCAGCAGCAACGCGACGCGCTGGCCGGCAAGCACACCGCCGGCTTCATCAGCGGCTACCGCGGCTCGCCTCTGGGCGGCTACGACCAGGCGCTGTGGAAGGCGCGCGAGCACCTGAAGGCCCACCACATCGTTTTCCAGCCCGGCGTCAACGAGGAGCTGGCCGCCACCGCCGTCTGGGGCACGCAGCAGCTGGGCTTCGCGCCGCCCGGCAGCGCCAAGTACGACGGCGTCTTCGGCCTGTGGTACGGCAAGGGGCCGGGGGTGGACCGCTGCAGCGACGTCTTCAAGCACGCCAACATGGCGGGCACCACGCCGTGGGGCGGCGTGATCGCGGTGGCCGGCGACGACCACGTGGCCAAGAGCTCCACCGCCGCGCACCAGAGCGACCACATCTTCAAGGCCTGCGGGCTGCCGGTGTTCTTTCCGGCCAGCGTGCAGGAGATCCTGGACCTCGGCCTGCACGCCTGGGCGATGAGCCGCTACGCCGGCGTGTGGACCGGCATGAAGACCATCCAGGAGATCGTCGAGTCCAGCGCCACGGTGGAGATCGACCCCGAGCGCGTGCGCATCGCGCTGCCGGACGACTTCGAAATGCCCCCGGGCGGCGTGCACATCCGCTGGCCCGACGCGCCGCTGGAGCAGGAGGCGCGGCTGATGGACTTCAAGTGGTATGCGGCGCTGGCCTATGTGCGGGCCAACCGGCTCAACCACAACGTCATCGAGGGGCCGCACGACCGCTACGGCATCATCGCCAGCGGCAAGGCCTACAACGACCTGCGCCAGGCGCTGCACGACCTGGGGCTGGACGACGAGACCTGCCGGCAACTGGGCATCCGCGTGCACAAGGTGGCGGTGGTCTGGCCGCTGGAGGCGCAGACGACGCGCGCCTTTGCCGAAGGGCTGCGCGAGATCCTGGTGGTGGAGGAAAAGCGCCAGGTCATCGAGTATCAGCTCAAGGAAGAGCTGTACAACTGGCGTGCGGACGTGCGCCCGGATGTGCTGGGCAAGTTCGATGAAATCGAGGGCGACCACAGTGGCGGCGAGTGGTCCATGCCCAACCCCAGCGGCAACACCCTGCTGCGCGCCAACGCGGACCTGACGCCCGCCGTCATCGCACGCGCCTTGGCACGGCGGCTGACCAAGCGCGGCCTGTTGCCCGAGGGCAGCGACATCGCGGCACGGGTGCAGGCGCAGTTGGCCGTGATCGAGGCGCGCGAACGGTCGCTGCAGGCCATCCAGGTGCAGACCGCCGACGCCCAGCGCGTGCCATGGTTTTGCTCCGGCTGTCCGCACAACACCTCCACCCAGGTGCCGGAGGGCTCGCGCGCCATGGCCGGCATCGGCTGCCACTACATGTCGATCTGGATGGACCGCAACACCCTCGCCTTCACCCAGATGGGCGGCGAGGGCGTGCCGTGGGTCGGGCAGCAGCCGTTCACGAACGAGCGGCACATCTTCGCCAACCTGGGCGACGGCACCTACTTCCACAGCGGGCTGCTGGCCATCCGCCAGTCCATCGCGGCGGGGGTCAACATCACCTACAAGATCCTCTACAACGACGCCGTGGCGATGACCGGCGGCCAGCCGGTCGGCGAGCGGCCCGAGGGCCATTCGGTGCTGCAAATCGTGCACAGCCTGCGCAGCGAGGGGGTGCGCAAGCTCTTCATCGTCACCGACGAGCCGGCCAAGTACGCCCACGCCCAGCACACCACCCTGGGCGGCGTGACGCTGACACTGCCGGCCGACGTGCCGGTGCTGCACCGCGATGAACTGGACCGCGTGCAGCGCGAGTGCCGCGACACCGAGGGCGTGACCGCCATCATTTACGACCAGACCTGCGCCACCGAGAAGCGCCGTCGCCGCAAGCGCGGCCTGATGGCCGATCCGGACAAGCGCGCCATGATCAACGAGCGCGTGTGCGAGGGCTGCGGCGACTGCGGCGTGCAGAGCAACTGCCTGAGCGTGGAGCCGCTGGAGACGGAATTCGGGCGCAAGCGCACCATCAACCAGAGCACGTGCAACAAGGATTTTTCCTGCACCAAGGGGTTTTGCCCCAGCTTCGTGACGGTGGAAGGCGCCAAGCCGCGCAAGCCCGGCCGTGACGCTGGAGCGCCCGACCTCAAGGAGCTGCCGCCGCTGCCCGAGCCGTCCCTGCCCGAGCTGCGGGCCGGCGCCGGGGCCTGGGGCATCGTCGTGGCGGGGGTGGGTGGCACGGGCGTCATCACCATCGGCCAGTTGCTCGGCGTGGCCGCGCACATCGAGGGCAAGGGCATCGTCACCCAGGACGCCGCCGGGCTGGCGCAAAAGGGCGGGGCGACCTGGAGCCATGTGCTCATCGGTGCGCGCCAAGACGACATCCTGACCACGCGCGTGGGCACCGCCGCCGCCGATCTGATTTTGGCCTGCGACCCGATCGTCGCCGCCAGCCCCGAGACGCTGGCGCGCATGCGCGAAGGCCGCACCCACGTCGCCCTGAACGCGCAAGCCACCCCGACCGCGGCCTTCGTCAAGGACGGGGCTTGGCAGAACCCGTCGGCGCGCTGTGTCGCCGCCATCACCGAGGCGGCGGGCGGCGTGGGCGTGGGGGTGTTCGATGCCGAGGCGCTGGCGCTCAAGGTGCTGGGCGACACGCTCTACGTCAACCCGATGGTGCTGGGCTATGCGTGGCAGAAGGGGTGGATACCGCTGCGGCGCGAGTCGCTGGAGCGGGCCATCGAGCTCAACGGTGTGGCGGTGGGGGCCAACAAGGCGGCCTTCGAATGGGGGCGGCGCGCCGCGCACGACGAAGGGGCTGTCAAGCGCTGGCTGCAGCCGGCGCAGGTGGTCGAGCTGCGGCCGCGGCCCACGCTGGAGCATGTGATCCGCGTGCGGGTGGAGCACTTGACGGCCTACCAGAACGCCGCCTACGCGCAGCGCTACGAGTCGCTGGTGCGCCGCGTGCAGGCGGCCGAGGCGGCGCTGGGCACGGGCTCGACTTTGCTGACCGAGGCCGTGGCCCGGCATCTGGCGCAGCTGATGGCCTACAAGGACGAGTACGAGGTGGCGCGCCTGTACACCGACGGCGCCTTCCTGCAGCGTCTGCGCGAGCAGTTCGACGGCGACTTCACGCTGCGCTTTCATCTGGCGCCGCCGCTGCTGGCCCGGCGCAATGACAAGGGCGAACTCGTCAAGCGCGAATATGGCCCCTGGGTGATGGGGGCTTTCCGTGTGCTGGCCCGGCTCAAGGGGCTGCGCGGCACCGCCTTCGACCCCTTTGGCTACACGGAGGAGCGGCGCACCGAGCGGGCCTTGATCCGCGAGTACGAGGCGGCGGTCGAGGCGGTGTTGCGCGACCTGCGGGCGGACCGGTTGCCGCTGGCGCTGGAGATCGCCCGCTGGCCGGCGCGGGTCAAGGGCTTTGGCCACGTCAAGGAACGCAACCTGCGGGCGGCCCGCCCGCTGTGGGACGACCTGCTGCGGCGCTGGCGCGCGGGCGACGCCGCCGCCGCGCCGACGCCGGCTGCGCGCGTCGCCTGATCCGCAGGGCAGGCGCGCCATCCGAGCGCGCGCCTGCCCGGTCAGCGGGCTGCCCTGTCACCGTCCCGACGCCGCGCGGTGCGGCCGTTCCGCTGACCGGCGTACACTGCGCGGTTTTTCGTGCAGGCAAGGGAGTGGCGATGGCCGCAGCGGGCAGTGCAGACGGTGGGGCAAGAACGGCGGGCGGGGTCGGCGGCGGCGTCGCGTGGGCGCTGGCCGCCGGGGCTCTGTGGGGGCTGGTATTCGTCGCGCCGCTGATGCTGCCCGAGTATCCGGCGGCGCTGCAGTCGGTGGCGCGTTATCTGGCGTTCGGGCTGATTTGCCTGCCCCTGGCGTGGTTCGACCGCCGCGAGTTGCGCAGTCTGAGCCGCGCCGACTGGCGGCATGCGCTCAAGCTGGCCTTCGTGGGCAATCTGCTGTATTACCTGTTGCTGGCCAGCTCCATCCAGCGCACGGGCGGGCCCCTGTCCACGGTCATCATCGGCACCCTGCCGGTGGTCATTGCCATCGTGGCCAACCGCCGCAACGCGGAGCGCGACGGGCGGCTGCCCTGGCGGCGCCTGTGGCCCGCCCTGGCCCTGATTGCGCTGGGCATTGCGCTGGTCAACCGCACGGAGTTGCAGGCCGTGCTGGCCGACCCCGCGCGCGACGTGGGCGCCTACACGCTGGGCGCGCTGCTGGCCGTGGGGGCGGTGGCCTGCTGGACGTGGTACCCCCTGCACAACGCCGATTGGCTGCGCGCGCACCCGGACCGCAGCCCGCGCGCCTGGTCCACCGCCCAGGGGCTGGCCACCTTGCCGCTGGCGGCCATCGGTTATGCGCTGGTCTGGGGGCTGGACGCGGTGCGGGGCGACCCGTTTGCGATGCCGTTCGGGCCACGGCCGGCGGTGTTCATCGGTCTGATGGTGTCGGTCGGTTTGCTGGCGTCGTGGCTGGGCACGCTGTGTTGGAATGCGGCCAGCCAGCGGCTGCCGACGGCGCTGGCGGGGCAACTCATCGTGTTCGAGACGCTGGCCGCCCTGTTGTACGCCTACCTGTGGCGGGGGGAGTGGCCGGCGCCCCTGTCGTTGCTGGGCATCGGTGCGTTGGTGGCCGGGGTGTTGTGGGGGGTGCGTGTGCGCCCGGAGCCGGTGATCGCGCAGGCGCACCCGGACTGACGCCCGCCCCCGACCCCGCATGCCCGCGGTGCGCAGGCCGCGGGCTACAATGGGCGTTTGCCATCATGGGTGGCCCGCAAGCGCTTGCTGGCGCGGGCCGGCCCCGATCCCCCAACCCTTTGCACGCCAGAGGAATCCGACGTGTTCATCTCCAATGCCTACGCCCAGGCCGCTGCGGGCGGCGACACCACCTCCACGCTCATGAGCCTGCTGCCGTTGGTGCTTATGTTCGTGGTGCTGTACTTCGTCATGATCCGGCCGCAGATGAAGCGCCAGAAGGAGCACAAGGCCATGATCGATGCCCTGGCCAAGGGGGACGAAGTCGTCACCGCCGGCGGTCTGCTGGGCAAGGTCTCCAAGCTGGGCGAGTCCACCATCGGCATTGAGCTGGCCGACGGGGTCGAAGTGCAACTGCAGCGCACCGCCGTCGTGCAGGTGCTGCCCAAGGGCACCCTCAAATAAGCCGCGGCCGGCGCCACCGGCCCCGAGCCCATTCGCGGCGCCGCGTGCGCCGCAAGGCGTTCGTCCATGAACCGATATTCCTGGTGGAAGTACGCGACCCTGGTGGTCGTGCTCATCATCGCCACCCTGTACACCCTGCCCAACTTCTTTGGCGAGGCGCCGGCGGTGCAGGTGTCGTCGGCGCGCGCCGCGCACCGGCTGGACGAAGGCATCGTCAGCCGCGTCGAGCAGGCGCTCGCGGCGGCCAACCTGGGGGCGGAGGCGATCCAGTTCGACGGGCAGACCGTCAAGGCGCGCTTTGCCTCGACGGACGCGCAGCTCAAGGCCCGCGACGCGATCGAGCGGGCCCTCAACCCCGATCCGGCCAACCCGACGCATGTGGTGGCCCTCAACCTGCTGCCGCGCACCCCGGCGTGGCTGCAGAGCCTGGGCGCGCAGCCCATGTATCTGGGGCTGGACTTGCGTGGCGGGGTGCACTTCCTGCTGCAAGTGGACATGGCCAGCGCGGTGGACAAGCGCGTCGAGGGCATTGCCGCCGATGTGCGCACCGCGCTGCGCGACAAGGGCATCCGCCACGGTGGCGTGCGCCGCGAAGGGCAGGCGGTGCTGGTGCGCCTGCGCGATGCGGCGACGGCGCGGGCCGCGGGCGACCTGATCGCGCGCGACTTTCCGGATGTGCAGCTGGCCGAGCGCGACGAGGGCGGCGAGACGGTGCTCGCGCTCACCCTGCGGCCCGAGGCGGCGCGCCGCATCCAGGAGCAGGCGCTCAAGCAAAACATCCTGACGCTGCACAACCGCATCAACGAGCTGGGCGTGGCCGAGCCGGTGATCCAGCAGCAGGGGCTGGACCGCATCGTCGTGCAGTTGCCCGGCGTGCAGGACACCGCCAAGGCCAAAGACATCCTGGGCCGCACCGCGACGCTGGAGATCCGCATGGTGGACGAAAGCCCCGAGGGGCTGGCCGCCGAGCGCAATGCGGGGCCGGTGCCGTTTGGCGCCGAGCGCTATCTGGACCGCAATGGGGCACCCGTCATCGTCAAGCGCGAGGTGATCCTGACCGGCGAGAACCTGACCGATGCGCAAGCGGGCTTCGACAGCCAGACGCAGGAGCCGGTGGTCAACCTGACGCTGGACGGCAAGGGGGCGCGGGTGTTCCGCGACGTCACGCGCGAGAACGTCGGCAAGCGCATGGCGATTCTGCTGTTCGAGAAGGGCAAGGGCGAGGTGGTCACGGCGCCGGTCATCCGCACCGAGATCGGCGGCGGCCGCGTGCAGATCTCCGGCCGCATGACGACGCAGGAGGCCAACGACACCGCGCTGCTGCTGCGCGCCGGCTCGCTGGCCGCGCCGATGGAGATCATCGAAGAGCGCACCATCGGCCCGAGCCTGGGCGCCGACAACATCCGCATGGGCTTCAACAGCGTGGTCTGGGGCTTTGCGGTGGTGGTCGCCTTCATGTGCATCTACTACCGGCTGTTCGGGGTGTTTTCCAGCGTTGCGCTGGCGGTCAACCTGATGCTGCTGGTGGCGGTGCTGTCCATGCTGCAGGCGACGCTGACGCTGCCCGGCATCGCCGCCATCGCGCTGACGCTGGGCATGGCGATCGATGCCAACGTGCTCATCAACGAGCGGGTGCGCGAGGAGCTGCGCAACGGCTCCGCACCGCAGACGGCCATCCACAAAGGCTACGAGCACGCCTGGGACACGATTCTGGATTCCAACATCACGTCGCTGATGGCGGGGCTGGCGCTGTTGACGTTCGGCTCGGGCCCGGTGCGCGGTTTTGCCGTCGTGCACTGCATCGGCATCCTGACCAGCATGTTCTCGGCCGTGTTCTTCTCGCGCGGGCTGGTCAACCTGTGGTATGGGCGCCAGAAGAAGCTGCGCGCCGTCTCGATTGGCATTCGCGTCGCCCCCTCGGGCGCCGTCAAGGCCGACTGATCCGCCGGGAGAGCGACGATGGAACTGTTTCGGATCCGCAAGGACATCCCGTTCACGCGCCACATGCTGGTGCTGAACCTGGTGTCCTTCGCCACCTTTTTGGCGGCGGTGTTCTTTCTGGTCACGCGCGGCCTGCACCTGTCGGTCGAGTTCACCGGCGGCACCGTGGTCGAGGTGTCCTACGCACAGCCGGTCGACCTGGAGCAGGTGCGGGCGGTCGTGGCGGGCCTGGGCTATGCCGATGTGCCGGTGCAGAACTTTGGCAGCTCGCGCGATGTGATGATGCGCCTGCCGCTGCGCGAGGGCCTCAACTCCGGCCAGCAGACCGAGCAACTGTTGGCGGCCCTGCGCGCCCAGGACCCGGCGGTGGAGCTGCGCCGCACCGAGTTCGTCGGGCCCCAGGTCGGCCGCGAGCTGGTCAGCAACGGGCTGCTCGCGCTGGCCTTCGTCATCGGCGGCATCATGATCTATCTGGCCGTGCGCTTCGAGTGGAAGTACGCGGTCGCCGCCATCATCGCCAACCTGCACGACGTCGTCATCATCCTGGGCTTTTTTGCCTTCTTCCAGTGGGAGTTCTCGCTGGCGGTGCTGGCGGCGGTGCTGGCGGTGCTGGGCTACTCGGTCAACGAGTCGGTGGTCATCTTCGACCGCATCCGCGAGACCTTCCGCCGCCAGCGCAAGATGACGGTGCGCGAGGTCATCGACCATGCGATCACCTCGACCATGAGCCGCACCATCATCACCCACGGTTCGACCGAGGCGATGGTGCTGTCGATGCTGCTGTTTGGCGGCCCGACGCTGCATTACTTTGCGCTGGCGCTGACCATCGGCATCCTGTTCGGGATCTACTCGTCGGTGTTCGTGGCGGCGGGCATCGCCATGTGGCTGGGCATCCGGCGCGAGGATCTGGTCAAGGCGCCCAAGAAAGCGGGCGAAGGCGACGACCCGAACGCCGGCGCCGTGGTCTGAGGCCCGCTGCCCCTAGGTCCGCACCACGCGCTGCAGCAGCCCGCCGGGCAGGCGCTGCACGTGTCCGTCCAGCTCCAGCGTCAGCAGGTGGGCCTGCAGGCGGGCCGTGTCCCAGCCGCAGCGCGCTTGCAGCAGGTCGAACGGCGTGGGGTCGTGGCCCAGGGCGGCCAGTACCGGGTCGTCGGCGGGCGACGGTGTCGCGCCACTGGCAGGGGCCGGGGTGCCGGCAGCCAGACCCCAGACCGCGCGCAGCTCTTCGTGGATGTGCTCGGCGGTCTCCACCAGCTTGGCTCCCTGCCGGATGAGGGCGTGGCAGCCCCGCGACTGCGGCGCGTGGATGGAGCCGGGGATGGCGAAGACCTCCCGCCCCATCTGGGTGGCCAGCTCCGCCGTGATGAGCGACCCCGATCCGAGCGAGGCTTCCACCACCAGCGTGCCCTGCGTCAGGCCGGCGATGATGCGGTTGCGGCGCGGAAAATGCGGCGCCAGCGGCGGCGTGCCCAGGGGGTGTTCGCTGACGAGGCAGCCCGCCGCCGCGATCTGGTGCGCCAGCGCCCGGTGGCGCGCCGGATAGACGCGGTCCACCCCCGTGCCGACCACCGCCACGGTCCGGCCGCCAGCGGCCAGGGCGCCCTCGTGCGCGGCGGCGTCGATGCCGGCGGCCAGCCCCGACACGATGGACACGCCCTCCGCCGCCAGCGCACGGGCAAAGGCGCGCGCGTTGTCGGCGCCTTGCGGGGTGGGGTTGCGGCTGCCGACCACGGCCAGGGCCCGTGGCGCGCTCAGGGTCGCAGGGTCACCGACCACATGCAGCAGCGGGGGCGGGTCCGGGGTGGTCAGCAGGCTTGCGGGGTAGGCCGCATCGCCCAGGGCGATCAGATGGTGGTCCGGCTGCGCCAGCCAGGCTTGGGTGCGGGCGAGCAGCGCCGGCCATTCCGGGGGCTCGACCTGCAGGCGGCTGGCCACCGTGGGCCCTACCGCCTCGGCCAAGGCCCCGTGGCGTTGGGCCAACACGGCTGCCGGCGGGCCAAATGCCGCCAGCAGCCGACGCGCCGTCGCCGAGCCCACACCCGGCGTGGCGATCAGCCGCAACCACTCGACCCAGTCGTCGGGTGCCATCCGTCTCGGTCCCCCTGCCTGCCGCGCGTCAGGGGTTGACGAAGCGATCCCCGCTCTTGACGCCGTCGGTGATCTGCAGGATCAGGGCGTACGAGACGCGTTCGAAGGTGCGAAACACCATCATCAGCCCGTTGCGCTCCCCGGGCAGCAGGAGGTCCGGTCGCGCCTCGTCGGTCTTGTCGGTCAGCCGGGTGCGGTCCTTCAGCACGGCGAGCACATGGCCCGCCTCCAGCCCGTCGGCGCGCCCGCGGTTGAGCACGATGATCTGGTTTTGTCCCGCGTAGCGCACGGCATCGCCGTGCACCTTGACGATCTGCCCGCGGATCGGGGCCGCGGGGGCGTGGGGGATGTACAAGCGCATCTCGCGCCCGGACTGGGGCAGCAGCCGGTCGCCGATGCGGATTTCCTCGCGCGCCTGCACGATCTGGACGGTCGCCGGCACCAGGGCCGGCTGCCCGTCGGGCCCCTCGCCCGCGCGTTCGCTGCGCACCAGCTCCGCACGGCCCACGGCGTGGGCTTCGTAGCCCAGCACCTCGCCGGTTTCCGGGTCGCGCAGCGCGACGGCATTGCGGTAGATCGACAGCACGCGCGGCCGGTCCGCCTGCGCCTCCAGCGCGTCGCCCGTGAGGGCATCACTCGGGCCATACTGGCCGCGGGCGTAGGCGCGGTCGCCGCGGGCCAGCAGCACCCGCGCTTCCGGGCCGGCGACGATGCGCGGCGCGCGCTCGTGGGTGTCGGCATCGACGATATCGACGTCGGCCAGGAAGGGTTCGATCGCCCCCGGGGGCAGCGGCGGAATGCCCTCGTCGCGCAGCCGCTCGGCGCGCACGCGCGGCGAGAGCTTGACCGTGGGGGGCGTGTCCGCGGCGAGCTGCAGCACGGCGCGGTCGCCGACGCGCGTGAGCACCAGCACCTGCCCGGGGTAGATCAGGTGGGGGTTGCGAATCTGCTGCAGGTTCATGCCCCACAGCTCTGGCCAGCGCCATGGGCGCTGCAGATACAGCGCCGAAATGCCCCACAAGGTATCGCCGCGCCGCACGGTGTAGCGCTCGGGTGCATTGGGGGCCAGCTCCGACAGGGGCACACCCGCCTGGGCCACCTGCTCGGCGGTGCCGCGCTGCTGCGGGGTCACGGAGTAGGGCGGTGCGGCCGAGGCGACGCAGGCCATGCCGCCCAACTGTGCTCCCACCAACGTGCCCACGACCCAGCGCGACAGGGCAGTGCCGATGCCGCCACGGGCGGCGGGCACCGGAGCGGACGAAAGCGGTGCGGGGCGTTGGCGCGGGATGGTCATGGGTGGCGATTCCTCCCTTGCCATTGTGCGGTCTGCCCCCACTTCTGGCAATGCCATCCCCTGCGCCGTGCTGGCAGGCCCCGCCAAAAGTGGCGAAAATACCGACATTCGCCTATGAACGCCTCCACCGAACTCCTGCCCATCCTGCGCTACCCCGATCCGCGCCTGCACAAGGTGGCCAAACCGGTCGCGGCCGTGGACGATCGCGTGCGCGCGATCATCCCGCGCATGTTTGCCACCATGTACGCCGCCAATGGCATCGGCCTGGCGGCCACGCAGGTCGACATCCACGAGCGCATCATCGTCATCGACGTGAGCGAAAACCGGGACCAGCCGCTGGTGCTCATCAACCCCGAGATCGAGTGGGCCAGCGACGAGAAGCGCAAGGGCGAAGAGGGGTGCCTGTCGGTGCCCGGCATCTACGACGGCGTCGAGCGCTCGGTGGCGGTGCGCGTGCGCGCGCTGGACGAGCACAGTGCAAGCCGTGTGATCGAGGCCGAGGGGCTGCTGGCGGTGTGCATCCAGCACGAGATGGACCACCTGATGGGCAAGGTGTTCGTCGAGTACCTCTCGCCGCTCAAGCGCGAGCGCATCAAGATGAAGCTCGTCAAGGCCGAGCGGGAGGCCGCGCGCGCCGCGGCCGAGGCCCGGCCGCGCAACCGCCTGCACGCCGAGCCGACGGAGGCGCGGCTTTGACCGCGGCTGCCGGGGCCACCCCCGCGCTGCGGGTGGCCTTTGCCGGCACGCCGGCGTTTGCCGCCACGGCCCTGCAGGCGATTGCGCAGGCGGGGTTTCCCGTCGTGTTGGTGCTGACCCAGCCCGACCGGCCGGCCGGCCGCGGAATGAAGGTGCAGCCCTCGCCGGTCAAGGCGTTGGCCCAGACGCACGGCTGGACGGTCGCGCAGCCGCGCGGCTTGCGGCTGGACGGCCGCTGGGCCGAGGACGCGGCGGCCGCCCGCGCCGCGCTGCAGGCCGCCCGGCCCGACGTGCTGGTCGTGGCGGCCTATGGGCTGATTCTGCCGCGCTGGGTGTTGGAGCTGCCGCGGCTGGGCTGCCTCAACATCCACGCCTCGCTGTTGCCGCGCTGGCGCGGTGCCGCGCCCATCCAGCGCGCCATCGAGGCTGGCGACCCGCAGACGGGCATCACCATCATGCAGATGGACGAGGGGCTGGACACGGGCGACATCGTGGCGATGGAGGCCGTGCCCATCGGCCCGGCGGAGACGGCCGGATCGCTGCACGACCGTCTGGCCGACCTGGGCGCGCGCCTGGTGGTGCAGGCCCTGCGGGCGGCCGAGGCCGCGCCGCTGCCCCGGCGCCCGCAGCCGGACGAGGGCGTGACCTACGCCCACAAGATCGACAAGGCCGAGGCGATGCTGGACTGGTCGGCGCCCGCTGCGCTGCTCGAGCGGCGCGTGCGCGCATTCGACCCCGTGCCGGGGGCGGCCACCACGCTGGACGGCGCCATGCTCAAAGTCTGGGGCGCCCGGGCCGAACCCGGGGTGGCGCCATCGGCCGCGCCGGGCATGGTGCTGGCGGCGGACGCGGCGGGCATTCGTGTGCAAACCGGCCAAGGCGTGCTGGTGCTGACCGAGGTGCAGCGCGCGGGCGGCAAGCGCCTGGCCGCCGGGGATTTTTTGCGCGGCACGGCGCTGCCGCCGGGGGTGTGCCTGGGGGCGACCGGATGAGCGCCGCGGCGTCCACCGCATTCTGGCGCGCGTCGTTTTTGAACCCGGTGCTGTGGCGCCGGCCCACCTTTGCCGCGGGCGCGCGCGAGCTGGTCAGCGTGGCCACCGGCATCGGGGCCTGGGGGCTGATGACCGGGGTGGCGATGGTCAAGTCCGGCCTGACGCCGCTGGAGGCGCTGTGGATGACGCTGCTCGTCTACGCGGGCAGCGCCCAGCTCACCGCGGTGCCGCTGATCACGGCCGGGGCGCCGCTGTGGGTGATCCTGGCGGCGGCCTTCTGCGTGAATTTGCGCTTCGTCGTGTTTTCCATCCACCTGCGCGCGTATGTGGCCCACCTGCCGCGCGGACAGCGGCTGCTGACCGGTTACCTGACGGGGGATTTGAGCTACGTCTTCTTTGCCCGGCGCTTTCCGCACCCGGGGCGCACCGACGAGGAGCGGCTGGATCAAGAGGCCTACCTGGCCGGGAGCTGCGGCGTCAATTACCTGTTCTGGATGACGGCGAGCGTGATCGGCATCGTGCTGGCCAATGCCATCCCGACCGAGTGGGGGCTGGGCTTTGCGGGCATTCTGGCGCTGCTGGGGGTGGGCTGCTCGCTGGCCACGTCGCGGTTGCGCGTGCTGTCGGCCGCCGTGGCCGGGTCGGCGGCGGTGGCGGCCTGGGCGCTGCCACTCAAGCTCAACATCGTGGTGGCGATCGCCGTCGCGGTCGTCGTGTGCCTGATCGCCGAGGCGCACGGTCCGCGCTGGCTGCGCGGCGCGCCCATTCCCCCCCACCGTCCGCATGGCTGATCTGAACCCCTGGACGCTGCTGACCTTCGTCGCGCTGGCCGCGGTGACGGTCATCACGCGCGGTTTTTTCTTTTTGTCCGATCGGCCATGGCAGTTGCCGCACTGGGCCGAGCGCGGCCTGCAGTACGCGCCGATTGCCGCGCTGGCGGCCGTCGTGGTGCCCGAGGTGGTGATGCAGCAGGGGCAGCTCATCCACACCTGGCAGGATGCGCGCCTCTATGCCGCCGTGGCGGGGGCCGCGTGGTTCTTCTGGCGCGGCGGGGTGCTGGGCACCATCGTCACGGGGATGGCGGTGTACCTGCCGCTGCACCTGGGGCTGGGGTGGTGAGTTCGGCGCGCGCGGCGATGCAGCGGGCCATCACCGCTTCGAGCTGGGCGCGTTGCACCGGTTTGGCCAGAAAGGCATTCATGCCGGCGGCCTGCGCGCGCTGCTCGGCGTCGTCCATGATGTCGGCGGTCAGCGCCACGATCGGCACGCGCCCGCGCGGCCCCGGCAGCGCCCGGATGCGCTGCGTGGCCTCCAGCCCGTCCATCTCGGGCATGTGCACGTCCATCAGCACGATGTCGTAGTCGCCCTCGGCGGCCAGGGCGACTGCCTGCCGACCGTCTTCGGCGAAGGCGACCTGGTGGCCCAGCTTGTCCAGCAACAGGCCGATGAATTTGCGGTTGACGGGGTGGTCCTCGGCCACCAGCACGCGCCAGCCCCCGCGCGGGGCGTCGGGCGGGGTCGGCGCGGGGGCGCTCGCCGCGGTCGAAGCCTCGGCGGCGGCCGGGGCCTCCGTTGGGGACGCATCGGGGGGCGGTGGCGCGTCCGGCGGGGGCAGCGCCAGCCACGGGTTGGGGCGGGTGACCGGAAAGCCCGACGGCTGGGCGTCCGGCTCGGCGACGCGGGTGATCCAGGTGGCGGTGAAGGTGGAGCCGACGCCGGGCTGGCTGTCCACCACCACATCCCCGCCCATCAGGCGCGCCAGGGTGCGCGAAATGTCCAGGCCCAGTCCGCTGCCCCCGTAGCGACGGGTGATGGAGGGGTCCGCCTGCTGAAAACGCTGGAACAGCCGCGCGACGGTGGCCGCATCCATGCCGATGCCCGTGTCGCGCACCACGGCCGTCCAGCGCACCAGCGTACCGCCGGCGCCGGCGGGCTCGGCCCGCAGCGCCAGGTCCACCCGGCCCTGTTCCGTGAACTTGATGGCGTTGCCCAGCAGGTTGAGCAGAATCTGGCGCACCCGGGTTCCGTCCGCCTCCACCCAGGGGGTGCCGCCGTCGTCGATGCTCAGGCCCAGGGCCAGGCCTTTGCGGTTGGCGTGCGGCTGCAGCCAGCGGTGCACCTCGTGCGCCAGTTGCGGCAGGTTCAGCGGCTCGGGCTGGATGCGCATCTGCCCGGCATCCAGCGCGGACAGATCCAGAATGTCGTTGAGCAGGCTCAGCAGGTGCTCGGCCGAGGAGCGGGCGGTTTGCAACTGGTCGCGCTGGGCCGGGGTCAGCGGGCTGTCTTCCAGCATGGCCAGCATGCCCAGCATCCCGTTGAAGGGGGTGCGCAGCTCGTGGCTCATGTTGGCCAGGAACTGGCTCTTGGCGCGGTTGGCGGCTTCGGCCGCGTCGCGTGCGCCGCGCAGAGCGGCGTTGAGCGCCTCCAGCTCGGCGCGCTCGTGCTGCTGGCGGCGCTGGCGCAGCCACAGAGCCGCCGCGGCGGCGAGCAGCACCAGCACCTGCGCGGCCATCAGCCAGACCACGTAGCGCTGCAGGCGCCGGACTTCCTGCAGCTTGGCTTCGATCATGCCGAACATCACCCCGTTGGCCGTCAGCGTCAGGGCCTGCACGTCGGGCCCGAGCCGCTCCATCTCGTCCACGATGGCCTGCAGCCGGCCGACGTCGGCGGTGTGCAGCAGGGCGTCCACCCGGGTCACCAAACCCTGCAGCTGCCCCAGCAGCGCGACGTAGTCGGGGTGCGGCCGCAGCGGCGTCATGGTGGGGTTATCGCGCAGCAGCGCCACCCGTCCGGCAAAGATCTCCTGCCGCAGGGCCAGGGCGTCCCAATCTACCTGGGCTGGTTGGGCGGCGGCGGCGCGCAGCTCTTCGCGCAGGCGCAAAAACTCGCGTTCGTGCTGAAAGACGATCGCCGTCAGCGAGTCGGCCTGCAGTTGCGCGGTTTCCTCCGCCGAGCGCACTTGCCGCAGGAAGACCGCCAGCAGCACCGCCAGCCCCGCGCCCAGCAGGGCTGTCGTGATGGCAACCCAGATCAGGAAGCGCCGGCCCTCGGCCGCGCCCGTGGCGGTGGAGGCCCCGCCGGCCGGCGGGGCTGGCCTCGCAGTCATTCGACGTCGATCGCCTTGAGTTGCCAGATCGAGCGTTCGTAGTAGCGCTTGTGTTTGAGCGCCGGATCGCTATCGAAGGGGTAGACGATGAACAGCGGCCCTTTGTCGCGCACGGGCATGAGCTCGCCGTTTTTGCGCGTGGCGACGACCACGTCGAAGCGCTGCGCGTCTTCCATGGGGATCACGATGCGGTAGTCGTTGAGCGCGGTGGCCCGCAGCTGCCGCCCCTGGGCCCGCACGGCGGCGAGCACGTCGCGCAATCGCGGGCCGCGAAAGGTCACCGGCTTGTCGTCCCAGGGCGTCTGGGTGGTGAAGGTGTGCTGCGGCAGTGCATCCAGCATGGCCAGGTCGAAGACGGCCTGCGCCCCCTGGTTGCGCACCCCGATCTGCCCGCCGACCGTGAGGATGACCCGCTCCTTCGGCTGCGCCAGCGTGGCCGGTTGGGCGCCGACGGCGCCACCCAGTCCGCTGCCCAGCGCAGCGATGGCGAACATTAGCGATCTGCGCGAAATGCGATGTTTCATGGCGGCGTCGTGATCAGAGGTGACAATTTGGCGCGATCTTACGGCAAATGCCACCCGTTCGGGCGAGCGCCCCCTCGTGCGGCTGGCACGGGCCGGGTGGCGCTCAAGGACGCTTGAGGATGCTCAAGGACGCGAGGGCGCTTGGGCCGCGGCCGCGGCGCGGGCGGCGAACTCCTCGCGCAGCGCGCGCAAGCGCGCGCGCGGGTCGTCCTGCGCCGGGGCGGCCTCCAGCTGCATCTCGGCGATGAAGCGGCTGGGCTGCGCGGCCACGCGCTCGCGCCCCTGGCGGCGGGCCTTGAGCCAGCTCACCACCAGCGTGCGCTGCGCGCGCGTGATGCCGACGTACATCAACCGCCGCTCCTCCTCGATGCGCGCGGCGATCTGCGCCGCGTCGCCATCGGCGTCGGGCTTGAACGGCAGCAGCCCCTCGTTGACGCCGACCAGCATCACGTGCGGCCACTCAAGGCCCTTGGCCGCGTGCAGGGTCGAGAGCGTCACCGCGTCCTGGTCCTGCTCGCGCTCGGCCAGCGTGCTGATCAGCGCCACCGTCTGCGCCACCTCCAGCAGCGGGCACGGCGTGCGCTCCAGCGTCGCGCCGCCGGCGTCGTCGAGCTGGCCGCCGCAGCGCTGCACCATCCAGTCCACGAAGTCCAGCACGTTGGCCCAGCGCTGCGTGGCCTGCTGCGGGCTGTCGGCGTGGTCGTGCAGGTGGCGCTCGTAGCCGATGTCGGCCAGCCACGCCGTCAGCACCGCGCGCGCCGCCTCGTGCCCCACCGCGTGGCGAGCGCGGTACTGCAGGTCGTTGACGAAGCGACCGAACTCGTGCAGCGCCGCCAGTGCCTTCGGCGCCAGCGTGGCCTGCAGCGTCGGCGCGAACAGCGTCTCGAACAGGCTGAGCTTCAGCCCCGCGGCCACCTGCCCGAGCTGCGCCAGCGTCTGGTGGCCGATGCCGCGCCGCGGTGTCGTCACCGCGCGCAGGAAGGCCGGGTCGTCGTCCTCGTTGGCCAGCAGCCGCAGCCAGGCGCACAGGTCCTTGATCTCGGCGCGGTCGAAGAAGCTCGTGCCGCCGGAGACGCGGTAGGGGATCTGCGCCTTGCGCAGCGCCACCTCGAAGGCGCGCGACTGGTGGTTGGCGCGGTAGAGGATGGCGCAGTCGCGCCACGCCGCGCCCTGCGCGCGCAGCGCCTGGATGCGCGCCACGGCGCGCTCGGCCTCGTGCTCCTCGTGGTCGCAGGCCAGCACGCGCACCGGCTCGCCCTCGCCGAGCGCGCTCCACAGCGTCTTCGGGAACAGCTTGGGGTTGGGGCCGATGACGGCGTTGGCCGCGCGCAGGATGGCGTTGGTGGAGCGGTAGTTCTGCTCCAGCTTGATGATCTTGAGCGTCGGAAAGTCCTGCGGCAGGCGCTTCAAGTTGTCCAGCGTCGCGCCGCGCCAGCCGTAGATCGACTGGTCGTCGTCGCCGACGCAGGTCAGGTGCGGCTCGGGCCGCTCGCCATGGCCCACCAGGGCCTTGAGCAGCTCGTACTGCACGGCGCTGGTGTCCTGGTACTCGTCCACCAGCACGTGGCCCAGGCGCTGCTGCCAGCGCTGGCGCACCTCGGCGTGCTCGCGCAGGAGCTTGAGCGGCAGCAGGATCAGGTCGTCGAAGTCGACCGCCTGGTAGGCCGCCAGCCGCTCGTGGTAGCGCGCCATCACCAGCGCGATCTGGGCTTCGGCCTCGTCGCGCGCCTGCGCCAGCGCCTGCTCGGGCGTCAGCCCCGCGCCCTTCCACTGGCTGATGCGCCACTGCCAGTGGCGCGCGGTGGTGGCGTCGGTGGTGCCGCCGCAGTCCTTCAGCAGGCCGACGATGTCGTCGGTGTCCAGGATCGAGAACTGGGGTTTGAGGCCCAGCGCCGCGCCGTCCTCGCGCAGGATGCGCACGCCCAGCGCGTGGAAGGTGCACAGCAGCACGCCCTGCGCGGCCTTGCCGACCAGCGTGCGGGCGCGCTCGCGCATCTCGGCGGCGGCCTTGTTGGTGAAGGTGATGGCGGCGATGCGCTCCGGCGCCAGCCCCGCCTGGATCAGCCGCGCGATCTTGTGCGTGATGACGCGCGTCTTGCCGGAGCCGGCGCCAGCCAGCACGAGCGAGGGGCCGCGCAGGTGGTGCACCGCGTCGAGCTGGGCGGGGTTGAGGGTGTCGTGCATCGGTCGGTCAGGCCATCCGGGGGCGTTCGCACGCGGGCGAGGGCGCGATGATACCGAGCGCAGCCGGCGACATCGGTCCGGCGGCGCGGCCGCTACCATCGGGCCCCATGGGCTCCATCCTGTTGGTCACCTTTCCCTTTTTTGCGCTGGTGGCGGCCGGCTACATGGCGGCGCGGCGGCGCTGGCTGCCGCTGGAGGCCATCCCTGGGCTCAACGGCTTCGTGCTGTTTTTTGCGCTGCCGGCCATGCTGTATCGCTTTGGCGCTTCCACGCCCATCGCCCGGCTGCTGGATGGCGCGGTGGCCGGCGTGTGGCTGCTGTGCGCGCTGGTGGTGGTGGGGTTTGCGATCGCGGTCAGCCTGGGCGGGCGCATCCGCTGGAACGATGCGGCCTTCGGAGCGCTGGTCGCGGCGTTTCCCAATTCGGGGTTCATGGGGGTGCCGCTGATTGCCGCGCTGCTGGGGCCGCAGGCGGTGGGTACGGTGATCGTGGTCATCGTGGTGGACATGGTGATCACGAGCTCGCTGTGCATTGCGCTGTCGCGTCTGGATGCGGGGGAGGGCGGCGCGCGCGCGGCGTTGCGGCAGGCGCTGCTGGGCGTGCTGCGCAATCCCATGCCGTGGGCGATCGGACTGGGGGCGCTGGCCTCGGCCTGGCGCATTGCGCTGCCGGGTCCACTGGACAAGACCGTGGGGCTGCTGGCCGACGCAGCGAGTCCGGTGGCGCTGTTCACCATCGGAGCGGTGTTGGCGCGCTCCCAAATGCAGGCCGATCACCCGATGCCGCTGCGCGATTACGTGCCGCTGGCGCTGATGAAGCTGCTGCTGCATCCGCTGCTGGTGCTGCTGGTGGGTGCGGGCGCCATCCAGATCGGCGTCGGTTTGCAGCCGGCGGCGCTGACGGTGATGGTGCTGACGGCCGCGCTGCCCAGCGCCAGCAATGTGTCGCTGCTGGCCGAGCGCATGGGGGCGGACAACGGGCGTGTCGCACGCATCATCCTCGTGTCCACGGCGCTGGCGTTTTTCACCTTTTCGGCCGCCGTGGCGTGGCTGCGGTGACGTTACCGAGCGGCGTCGATCAGAAGCTGAGCGGATCGACGTCGATCGCCCAGCGCGCCAGGCCGCGCGTGTCCGCGTGGGCGCGCAGGGTATGCAGCCGCGGCATCCAGGCGGCCAGCAGCGCCTGCAGGGCGGGGCGGTGGGGGCTTTCCAGCAGCAGCTGCGCCCGCTCGATCCCGGCCACGCGCGTCAGCGTCATGGGCACGGGCGCGTAGAGCGTGACGTGGGCGCGGCCGGGCAGGTCGTGCGCGGCGTCGGCGGCATGCCGCAGCCAGGCCAGGGCGGCGTCCAGCTGGCGCGCTTCGGCGCGCAGCAGGGCCTGGTGGCTGTACGGCGGCATGCCGGCGGTGCGCCGCTCCTGCAGTTGCTGGGCGGCAAAGGCCGCATAGTCGTGCCGGGCCAGCGCGGCGAACAGGGGGTGCTCGGGGTAAGCGGTCTGCACCCACAGTTCCACGGTGCTGTCCTGCGCGGCGACGAAACGGGCATCGCGCCCCGCGCGGCCGGCCGCCTGCATCAGCAAGGTGAACAGCCGCTCGGGGGCGCGCCAGTCGCTGGCAAAGAGCGCCCCGTCGGTGTTGACGCTGGCCACCAGGGTGATGCGCCGGAAGTCGTGCCCCTTGGCGATCATCTGCGTGCCCACCAGCACGTCGATCGCGCCGCTGTGCACGGCGTCCAGGGTGCGCTCCAAGGCCCCGGCCGCGCGCGCGGTGTCGGCGTCCAGGCGGCCGATCCGCACCGGGCTGCCGTCCGGCCGCCGCAATGCCCCCAGGGCCGAGGTGAGCTGTTCTTCGAGCTGCTCGGTACCGCGGCCCAGGGGGGCCAGATCCAGGTTGCCGCAGTCGGGGCAGGCGCGCGGCACGCGGGCCGCGTGGCCGCAGTGGTGGCAGCGCAGGCTGCGGTCGGCCTTGTGGAACACCAGGTGGGCGCTGCAGTGCGGGCAGCCGCTCTTCCAGCCGCAGTCGCCGCAGGCAATCACCGGTGCGTACCCGCGCCGATTCAGCAGCACCAGCGCCTGCTCGCCGCGCGCCAGTCGCGCTTCGATGGCGGCCAGCAAGGGGGGGGCCAGGGCGGTGCCGCGCGGCTGGTGGCGCAGGTCGACCAGCCGCAGCCGCGGCCAGTCCGCGCCCCCCATGCGGTCGGCCATGTCCACCCGGCGGTAGCGGCCACTCTCGGCGGCGTGCCAGCTCTCCAGCGCGGGGGTGGCCGAGCCCAGCACCACCCGGCACCCGTCCGCGCTGCCCCGGTGGGCCCGGTAGACGGCCAGGTCGCGCGCGGAGTAGCGCGCGCCCTCCTGGCTTTTGTAGCTGGGGTCGTGCTCCTCATCCACGACGATCAGGCGCAAACGCGGCAGGCTGGCAAACACCGCCATGCGCGTGCCCAGCACGATGCGCGCCTGCCCGCGGTGCGCCGCCAGCCAGTGCTGCAGCCGCTGGGCCGGGGTGAGCCGCGAGTGCAGCGTCGTGACCGCATCGCCAAACCGGGCGCGAAAGCGCTGCTCCAGTTGGGGGGTGAGGTTGATCTCCGGCACCAGCACCAGGGCCTGCGCCTGCGGGTCGCGTGCCAGCAGCCGTGCCGTGGCCTGCAGATACACCTCGGTTTTGCCGCTGCCGGTGGCGCCGAACAGCAACACGGGCCGCTCACTCGCCTCGATGGCCGACACGGCATCGGCCTGGGCCGGCGTCAACGCGGGAACGGGCGTGGGGTGGTCGGCGCAGGGGGCGGCCGCCGGTGCCGCGCGCGTCAGGCGGCGCTGCAATTGCGTCGAGGTCAGTTCCCGCAAGGCGGGGGGCAGTGCCGCCAGGGCCACCTCGCCCAACGACCGCTGGTAGTAGCGGGCGGCAAACGCCACCAGATCGCGCCAATCCGCATCCAGCGGCGGCAGCGCATCCCAGACCTCGGTGACCGGGCGCACCTGCTCGGGGGCGCAGGTGGGATCGGCGGGCGTCGGGCCCCAGGCGATGCCCAGCACCTCGCGCCGGCCCAGCGGCACGCGCACCAGGGTGCCCGCCGGCAGCGGGCGGTCGCAGCGGTAGGTCAGTCGGTCGCCCAGCCCGCTGTGGGCAGGGGCGGCCACCACCACCTCGACCCAGGTCGATGCCGGGTCCGCCGGAGACACCGGGGTAGAGGGGCAGGGCGGTTCCGTCACGGCCGTGCCAGGGACGTCACGCGCGGGCAGGCATGCGGGTTTTCCCGCTTGCCCCGAGAAACTGTGGATAACTTTGTCGACAAGCTGCGGATCGCTGCCGCAAAGCATTGTCCATCAAGGCTTCGACTGGATTGCCAAAAATTTTGGCAACACGATGAAACCATAAGATTTTCAATAACTTGCAGAATCCGCTTCGGCAATTGTCAGCGCCCGGGCCAGCCGGCGGACAGAGCGTCCCGCCCCTGCGAAAGTGTGCATAAAGCCCGTGCCGCACATGACCGCAGAGCGGGGTCAGGCCGTGCCGCGCATGCGCCGCGAGTGCGCGTGCACCGTCTCCACCAGCACCTGCACGTGCTCCGGTGGCGTGTGCTGGCTGATGCCGTGGCCGAGGTTGAAGATGTGCGTCGGCCCGCGCCGCGTCGGGTCGGTGTGCGGGGCGCCGAACGCCTCCAGCACCGCCACCGCCTGCTCGGCCACCGCCTCGGGGCTGGCCAGCAGCACGGCCGGGTCCAGGTTGCCCTGCAGCGCCTTGCCCGGCCCGCCCGGCAGCCCGCCCACCAGCGCGCGCGCCCGGCCCAGGTGCACCGTCCAGTCCACGCCCAGCACGTCGCAGTCCAGCGCCGCCATCTCGGCCAGCCACGGCGCGCCGCCCTTGGTGAAGACGATGCGCGGGATCGTCGCGCCGTCGTGCGTGCGCGGCAGCTTTGCCAGCACGCGCTGCGTGTAGGCCAGGCTGAAGCGCTGGAACATCCCGTCGGCGAGCACCCCGCCCCAGCTGTCGAACACCATCACCGCCTGCGCGCCGGCGCGGATCTGCTCGGTCAGGTAGGCCGCCACCGCATCGGCGTTGACCGCCAGCAGCCGGTGCATCAGGTCCGGGCGGCGGTACATCAGGCTCTTGACGTGGCGGTAGTCGTCCGAGCCGCCGCCCTCCACCATGTAGCAGGCCAGCGTCCACGGGCTGCCGGAAAAGCCGATCAGCGGCACGCGCCCGGCGAGCGCCCGGCGGATCGACGTCACCGCATCGAACACGTAGCGCAGCCGCTCCATATCCGGCACCGCCAGCGCCGCCACGTCGGCCTCGCTGCGCACGGGGCGCTCGAACTTCGGCCCCTCGCCGGCCTCGAAGCGCAGCCCCAGGCCCATCGCGTCCGGCACCGTCAGGATGTCCGAAAACAGGATCGCCGCATCCAGCGCGTAGCGCTGCAGCGGCTGCAGCGTCACCTCGGTGGCGAAGTCGGGGTTGCTGGCCAGCCCCATGAAGCTGCCGGCGCGCGCACGCGTGGCGCAATACTCGGGCAGATAGCGGCCAGCCTGCCGCATCAGCCAGATCGGGGTGTAGTCGGTCGCTTGGCCGAGGCAGGCGCGCAAAAAGGTGTCGTTGATCAGCGGGGCAAAGGACATTGGGGTTCGCTCGGGTGGTGCCGGATCGCGGCGCATTATCGCCGCACGGCCTGGAACGCCGCGCGCACCTCGGCCACGCTGAGCACCTCGGTCAGCACCTGGGGCGAGCGGCCCGGCACATGCAACACATAAACTGGCACGCCGCTGCGCCCGAGCTTGGCCAGCTCCTGCGTGATGGCCGGGTCGCGCCGCGTCCAGTCGGCGCGCAGCAGCGCGATGCCGGCCTCTTCGGCGTCGCGCAGCACCGCCGCGTCGCGCAGCACCGCGGCCTTGTTGACCTGGCAGGTCACGCACCAGGCGGCGGTGAAATCGACGAACACCGGCCGCCCGGCGGCCAACAGCTCGGCCTGGCGGGTCGCCGACCAAGGCTCCCATGCGTCGTCGGCGGGCCTGTTCTGCGCAGTGGAGGCGGCGCCGTCCGCCTCGCGCACCACCGCTGGGCCGACCGTCCAGGTCAGCGCCAGCAGCGCCAGCACCCCCAGTGCGCTCAAGACCCACGCGCGTCGCCCCAGCGCCCACAGCACCCAGGCCAGCGCCAGCAGCCACAGCAGCAGCGCCGCCGCGCCATGGATGCCGCTTTGCTGGCCCAGCACCCACAGCAGCCAGATCGCCGCCGCCAGCATTGGGAACGCCATCGCTTGGCGGAACGTCTCCATCCACGGCCCGGGGCGCGGCAGCCGCCGCGCCAGCCCCGGCCACCAGCTCGCCGCCAGGTACGGCAGCGCCATGCCCAGCCCCAGCGCGCCGAACACCGCCAGCGCCGCCGGCGCCGGCAGCGTCACCGCCAGCCCCAGCGACGCGCCCATGAACGGCGCCGTGCACGGCGAGGCCACGGCGGTGGCCAGCACGCCCGTCAAAAAGTCATTGGCCACCGGGTTGCGCAGCTGCAAGCCAGCCAGCCCCGACGGAACCAGGGCCTTAAGTTCGAACAAGCCCGCCAAGTTCAGCGCGATGAAGGTGAACAGCACCGTCAGCCCCGCCACCACCCACGGGTTCTGCAGCTGAAAGCCCCAGCCCACCGCCTCGCCGGCGCTGCGCAGCGCCAACAGCAGCCCGCCCAGCGCCAGGAACGACAGCACCACCCCGGCGGTGTACGCCAGCCCGCCCAGCCGGTGCGCGCGCTGATCGGCGTCGTGCGCCTGGAACGCCATCACCTTGATCGCCAGCACCGGAAACACGCACGGCATCAGGTTCAGGATCATGCCGCCCAGCAGCGCCCCGAGCAGCGCCAGCGTCAGGCCCAGCGTCGTCGGCCCGGTGCCGCCGGGCGGGGCCGCGGGGGCCGTGGCTGGGGGCGGCGGGGCGTCCGGCAGCGCCACCGCCGGCCAGGTGCCCTGCACGTCGGTCTCCAGCCGCACGCCGGCGGCCGCCGGGCCGTGGCCGGCCTCGGCGCGCGCCAGCACGAAGGCCAGCCGCGCCGCCGTCTCGCTGCGGTACGGGTTGAACGGCAGCGTCGCGCGCCAGGCGTCGCCGTCCCAGCCCTGCGTCCACGGCGCGCCCGGGGCGATCAGGTTGGCGGTTTCCGGGAAGAACTCCAGCGCCCGCCCGCGCCAGTCCGCCGGCAGGCCGCTGGCGCGCACGTGCAGCCCGGCCTCGTCCACGCGCAGCTCGGCGCGCGCCTGCGGCAGGGCGCGCGGCGCGGCGGCCCAGGCGGCCTCGAACTCCGCCGCATGCTGCGCGATCGGCACGCCGGCGGGCAGCTCCAGCCGCAGCGTGGCCTCTTCCGGCACGCATTCGCGGCGGCAGATCAGCCAGGTGGCGTGCAGCTGCACCGGCAGGCCGGCCCCTTGCCAGCCCGCCGGCAGCGTCACCGGCACCGGCAGCAGCACGGTGCCGTCGTAGCCGTAGTTGGCCAGATCCCCCAGCGGAAACTTGCGCGGCGTCGGCCACTGGATCGCGCCGGCCTGCACGCCGTCGGGCAGCGTCCAGTTCAGCTCGATCGGCAGGCCCGAGTCGCCCGGGTTGTGCCAGTAGGTGTGCCACTCGGGGGCGTGTTCGATGCGCAGCCCCAGCCACAGCGGCCGCCCGGCCGCCACGCCCTGCGGCGCGTGCGCCAGCAGCTGCACCTGCGCGTACTCGGTACGGGCGCGCTCGCCCGGCGCGCCGGCCGTGCCGCCCGACCCGGGCAGCCCCGCCAGCCCCCCCTGCGCCGCTACCCACAGCGGCAGCAGGGCGGCCAGCAGCCCCGCCGCCAGCGCGCGCGCCGCGCGCCGCATCGTCTCTCGCATCGTTCTCATCGTGCATCCATGGAACCGTCGCATCCCCCGGGGGTTCCCGGGGGCGGGCCCGATTGTCCGCCAACGCGCCCGATTGCCAAAATCAATCCCAGTCATCGTCGCGCGCCGGCTTCACAAGTCGCGCGCGCTGGCCAACAATCCCGCACGGTTAGTGTGGACGTGGAGGGATACGCATGCCTTCGATCGACAAGGCCATCGACGGTTGGGTGCAGCGCTGGCGCGAGCGCGTCGACCTGCCGCTGCGCGTCTGCTGGGGCGTGGGCGGCGGCGAGCCGGCGCGCTGCTGGGATCTCGGCACCTTCGACGCGCCGCGTGTCGTCATCACCGTGCGCGACGCCGCCGCGCTGACGGCGCTGCTCGACCCCTCGCTCGACAGCCTCGGCGAGGCCTACGTCGAGGGCCGCATCGACGTCGACGGCGACATCGACGACGTGCTGGCGATGGCACACACGCTGGTGCGCCGCGCCGCCGAGGGCGGGACGGCGCAGCCGACGCTGTTGCAGCGCATGGTCCAAGGCTTCACGCACAGCCGCAAGCTCGACCGCGAGGCCATCCAGTACCACTACGACGTCTCCAACGCCTTCTACGCCGAGTGGCTCGATCCGGCGATGGTGTACTCCTGCGCCTACTTCGAGCACGGCGACGAGGACCTGGCCACCGCGCAGACCAAGAAGATCGACCACATCCTGACCAAGATCCGCCTGCAGCCCGGCCAGACGCTGCTGGACATCGGCTGCGGCTGGGGGGCGCTGGTGCTGCGCGCGGCGCAGCGCTTCGGTGCGCGCTGCGTCGGCATCACGCTGTCGCAGGCGCAGTACGAGCTGGCGCGCGAGCGCGTCGCCGCCGCGGGCCTCGCGGACCGCATCGAGATCCGCCTGCAGGACTACCGCGACGTGGAGGGCACGTTCGACCGCATCACCAGCGTCGGCATGTTCGAGCACGTGGGGCTCAAGCACCTGGCCGACTACTTCCGCCTGGTCCGCGCGCGGCTGGCGCCGGACGGCTGGGCGATGAACCACGGCATCACCACCACCGACCCCGGCGACGGCGAGACGCCCTACGGCGGCGGGCGCTTCATCGACAAGTACGTCTTCCCGCACGGCGAGCTGCCGCACATCGCCACCGTGCTGCGCACCATGCAGGAAGGCGGCCTGGAGCCGTTCGACGTCGAGAACCTGCGTCGCCACTACGCGCGCACGCTGCAGTGCTGGAGCGCGACCTTCGAGGCCAAGCGCGAGCGCCTGCGCGCCATGGTGCCGGAGCGCATCTGGCGCATCTGGCGCGTCTATCTGGCCGGCTGCGCCTGGGCGTTCGAGCACGACCAGATCGCGCTCTTCCAGGTGCTGTGCCGCCCGGCCGGCCGCAGCGCGCAGGAGCTGCCGTGGTCGCGCCGCTGGATCTACGGCGACGAGACGCCCGCACCGGCCTGAGCGTCGCCTCGATCGAACCATGGACCGAGCAGCAAGTCGTGCCATGGGCCGATAAGATGCAGGGCATGAGCCCTCCGCCCGCTGCCGACTCCGCGCCCCGCCTCAAACGCTGGGCCGACCTGCGCTGGCCCGAATTCGCCGCGTTGGATCCCGCGCACACCGTGGCGGTCCTGCCGGTCGGGGCCACGGAGCAGCACGGGCCGCACCTGCCGCTGGATGTCGACACCGCCATCGTGGAGGCGGTCCTTGCCGCCGCCGCGGGCCATTTGCCGGCCGAGGCGCCGGTGTATGTCCTGCCCACCCTGCCGGTGGGGCTGAGCCCGGAGCACGAACGCTTTCCCGGCACCCTCACCCTGTCGGCCGAAACGGCGCTGGCGCTGTGGCGTGACCTTGGTGCCTCGGTCGCGCGCGCCGGGGTGCGCAAACTGGTCATCTTCAATGGCCACGGCGGGCACATCGGGCTGATGGACCTGGCCGGCCGCGAGCTGCGCGCTCGGCACGATGTGCTCGTCTGGGGGGTCAACTGGTTCCACCTGCCGCTCATCGAGCCCGACGGCCACGATCTGGAGGCCGATCTGGATGCGCGCGAGCGCCGCTTCGGCGTGCATGCCGGCCAGATCGAAACCGCGGTGATGCTGGCCATCGCCCCCGAGCGCGTCGCGCGGGACGCGTTGCGCGACTTCCCCTCCTCCTCCGAGGAGCGCGCGCGCCGCTACGCCCTGCTGGGCAATGGGCGCAGCGCCAAGTTCGCCTGGCAGATGCAGGATGTGCACCCCGCCGGCGCAGCCGGCCACGCCGCCGCCGCGGATGCCGACTGGGGCCGGCGGGCGGTGGCGGCGGCCGGCCGGTCGCTGGCCCAGTTGCTGCAGGATGTGGTGGCCATCCCCTTGTCCACCGTGGTGCCTGGCCCGTCGCTCGCTTGAGGGCCGTGGGGCCGCCGTCCACCGCGCGCATCCCGCGCCCGGTCGCGCTCAGGCGTGGGTGATCCAGTCGCGGTGCTCGGGGTCGGTCAGATGCGGCAGGGCATTGAAGCTGACCAGCGCGCAGCGTTTGGGGTTGTGCGCCACTTCCGTCACCGAGGTGTTGCGCATGCGCAGGTTCAGCTCGATCGTCGTCTCTGGGCTGGTCCCCAGCAGGTGCCCGACCAGTGTCGCAATCGGTCCGCCACTGCTCACCACCAGCACATCGCCGCGATGCCGGGTGCGCACATGGTCCAGCACCGCAACGGCATCCCGCACGAATTGCCGGTATGGCTGCATGCCGCGCGGGGTGATCACGCCCGCCATCCACTGGCGCAGCGCGTCGCGCAGCAGCCGAAAGTGCTCGCGGTAGCCCTCGGGCGTGTGCGGATCCGCTGGCGGTGGCGCGTTCAACGCCTCGATCAGCGCCGCGCTGTCGTATTCATCCAGCCCGGGCCAGATCTGGGCGTCCCCGTCCTCCCCCCAGCCGGTCCGGATCGCCTGCCAGGTCTCGGCGTGGCGGCGCAAGGTGCCGGTGAAGACGGCCTCGACGCGCATCCCGTGCGCGCGAAAATGCTCGCCCAGCCGCTGGCCCTGCCGCCAGCCCAGCGGGCTCAGGCGGTCGTAGTCGTCGCTGCCGAAGGATGCCTGCCCGTGGCGCACGAGGTGGATGGTTCCCATGCCCGGCATTCTGGGTCTGCCGGTCGTTGCGGGCAGTCGCGGCTGTGACGGGGGCCGATTTCCGCGGCCACCCAGGTAGGGCCGCTTGGTCTCACGGCCGTCCCGCGCCGCCCAGTCCCGCCGACAGCATCCAGACGGCCGTCAGCACCAGGGCCGCCGCCATCAGGCGGTTGAATACCCGCAGCCGCCGTCCGCTCGGTCGCCCCTCGACCAGGGGGCCGGCCAGCCAGCCACGCAACACCGAACCCACCAGCGCATAGGTCAGGTTGCTCGAGAAGGCGTAGAACACCATCACCGGCAGCACCAGCCAGAAGCGGGACCACCCCTGCGGATGCCCGGCAATCCAGCCGGCGACGATGGACAGCGCCAGCATCCACGCCTTGATGTTGAAAAACTGCAAGGCCACGCCGCGCGCGAAAGACATCTGCAAGCGCTGCGCCCCCACCTGGGCCAGCGTCGAGGTGCCGACCAGGCGCCACGCCAATACCAGCAGGTAAGCGACACCCCCCCACAGAATCCCCTGCCGCAGGACGGGCATCGCCAGCACGGCCGCGCCCACCCCCGCCGCGCACAGCGCCAGCAGCAGTGACCAGCCCACTGGGACCGCGCACACAAAGGGCAGCGCACGCCGCAGACCACCGTTGGCCGCCAGCGCGGTGGACAGCGTGGTGTTGGGCCCGGGCGTGAAACTGGTGGCCGTGGCCAGCGTCAGCAGGGCGAGGAACTCGCTCCAGGGCATGGAACGCGCAAGATGTCGTCGGAATGGGGCACTATACCTACGGAACGCCGATCAGCGGCTGCCGGGCGATTCTTCCCGCGCCCAGCGATCCAGCGCCTCCCAGCGCTCCAAGGCCTCCATCAGCGCCGCCTCGATCGCCGCGTGGCGTTCGGCCAGCCCCTGCGCCCGTTGCGGGTCGCGCCCATACAGCGTGCCGTCGGCCAGCTCGGTTTCGATGGCGCGCTGCTCGGCCTCCAGCGCCTCGATCTGCCCGGGCAGCGCCTCCAGCTCGCGCCGTTCCTTGTAGCCCAGCCGTCGCCGCGGGGTCGGCGGCGCGATGCTCGCATCGGCGGTGGGGCGCGGCTGTGTGGGGGCGGCGCCGGTCTTGTCCGTGTCTTCGGGCCCCTCATCCCGCCAGGCCGAGGGCCACACTGGCACGCGCCCATGCAGCCTCATCGATTGCGCCATCCAGTCCTCGACGCCGCCCTCGTACTCGCGCCAGCAGCCATCGCCTTCGTAGACCAGCGTGCTCGTCACCACCGCGTCCAGAAAACGCCGGTCGTGGCTGACCAGGAACACCGTGCCCGGGTAATCGGCCAGCCGCTGCTCCAACAGCTCCAGCGTTTCGATGTCCAAATCGTTGGTCGGCTCATCCAGCACCAGCACATTGGCGGGTCGCGCCAACAGCCGCGCCAGCAACAGCCGGTTGCGCTCCCCGCCCGACAGCGAGCGCACGGGGCTTTGCGCCCGCGCAGGCGAGAGCAGAAAATCCGCCAAATAGCTGCGCACATGGGTGCGCCGTCCCGCGCATTCGATCCACTCGCTGCCCGGGCTGATGAAGTCCTCCAACGTCGCATCCAGATCCAGCGCCGCGCGCATCTGGTCGAAATACGCCACCGTCAATTGGCTGCCCAGCCGCACCCGCCCGCGGTCCGGCTGCAACTCGCCCAGCAACAGCTTCAGCAGCGTCGTCTTGCCCGCGCCATTGGGGCCAATCAGCCCGATCTTGTCGCCTCGCAGCACGGTCGTCGACAGATCCCGGACGATCTCCACCCGCTGCGCCCCCTCGCCAAAGGCCAGGCTCACCCCCTCCAGCTCGGCCACCAGGCGGCCGCTGGCCTGGCCGCGGGCCACCTCCAGCCGCACCTGACCCACCGCCTCGCGGCGCTCGGCCCGGGCTTGCCGCAGCCGATGCAACCGTTCGACGCGGGCCTGCGCGCGTGTGCGGCGCGCCTCCACGCCTTTGCGGATCCAGACTTCCTCCTGCGCCAGCAGCCGGTCGGCCTTGGCCTGGATCACCGCCTCTTGCGCCAGTTGCTCGGCCTTCAGGGACTCGTACTGGGTGTAATCCCCGGGATAGCTGCGCAACTGGCCGCGATCCAGCTCCACGATGCGCGTCGTTACCCGATCCAGAAAGTGCCGATCGTGGCTGATCACCACCACACTGCCGCGAAAGGCCCGCAACTGGTCCGCCAGCCAATCGATCGCATCGATGTCCAAGTGGTTCGTCGGCTCGTCCAGCAGCAGCACCTCGGGCTGCCCGACCAGCGCCCGTGCCAGCGCCACCCGCTTGCGCACGCCGCCGGACAGCGTCGCCAGATCCGCGTCGGCCGGCAGACGCAGCCGGGCCAGCGTCTGCGCCACCCGCTGCTCCCAGCGCCACCCATCGACCGCCTCGATGGCGTTTTGCAGTGCGTCCAGATCGTCGTCCGGCCCGGGGTCCGCATAGCGGCGCAGCCAGGTGTGGATGTCTTGCAAGCCGTCGGCCACCGCGCCGAACACCGTCTGCCCATCCTGGAACGTCGGCTCCTGGGCCACATAGGCCCAGCGCAGCCCCTGTCGGCGTTGCAGCTCCCCCGTATCCGGCCGCTCCAGCCCGGCCAGTATCCGCAGCAACGACGACTTGCCCGTGCCGTTGCGCCCCACCAGGCCCACGCGCTCGCCGCCATCCAACACGAACTCCGCGTGGTCGAGCAGTGGGACATGGCCATAGGCCAACGAAGCGTCTTTCAGATAAATCCAAGTCATGGGCACCTCAAGCGGCCAGCCGGGGGTGCCTGGCCCCGGACCTCGAGAATCGGGCCTCGGTGCCGACCGCCATTGTTGACCGCCAAAAACGGTGTATACTAACGGGCTCTCGACGACGCAAGCGCTCAAGCGCAACAGCCAACAGCGCAAGTCGCCGGGTGACACACAAATGCAGCGTGTTTGCAAAAACGCCAAAAAGTGTGTCATAATACGAGGCTCTGCTGATCGCGGCGGGTTTCGGTGGGATCTTTAACAAACAACAGCCGATAAGCGTGGGCAAGCGCGGTGCGCTGCTGGCCTGGGCGGGGGAGACCCTGTCTGGGCGGGTGGTAGCGAGTGCTGCGACAACTTGCTCGCGCAGACAGTAAGCG